>DASRCT010000013.1:0-34019 GCA_035652975.1 Bryobacteraceae bacterium
TTACCTGGCCCCCGGCGCCGCTCCCGGATTCGGCCGAGTAGAGCGTAGAGTTCACTCGAAATTCGGCGATGCTGTCCGTGCTGATGACCAGCCGGAGGGCGGACTCCTGACGCGGGTCCTTCACGCCGGTCGCGTCGAGGCCGTCGAAGGTCCAGTTGTTGTCGTCGCGGGCGCGGCCCACAAAGCGTATCGATTGCTGATTGCCTTCACCCGTATTGATGGCGCCGGGCGCCAGCGCCATCAGACTCGCCCAGTGGCGGCCGTTCAGCGGAATTTCGCGCATCTGTTCCGTGGTGATGACGTTGCCGATCGTCGCATCCGTCGCGTTGAGGACAATGGCAGAGGCCTCCACCTTGACGGCGGACTCCACGGCGCTCACGGGAAGCTTAATATCAAGCTCGCGTTTGTCGCCCACGGCCAGCCTGACCCCCGTGACAGTGGTGGTGGAAAAACCGGGATGAGAAACCACCACCGTGTATGTGCCGACGGGAAGTAGAGGCGCAGTATAGGTCCCGTCCGGACCGGCGATCACTTGGCGTTTAAAACCGGTGCTTGCGGACACCACCTCGACGCGCGCATTCGGGACCACCGCTCCGCTTGGGTCCGTGATCGTGCCTTCCAGCGAGGCGCGATCCAACTGGGCGACTGCTGTGGCGGCGCACGACACGATGACAATTCGAGCGAGCGTCTTCCGCATAGATGCCTCCTGCGACAGTGACTTTCGTAATCATGCCGGAGGAATAATACAGGAAGATTGGGAAATTGTTAAGGTTCTGTTGCCCTAAAACCAGTAAACGCCCGTTACATGCAGCGCCCTCGGCCAGTTACAGGATGATGAAAATGGCCGTCCGCGGGCGTGGACTACTGCTTGATGATCGTGCCGTCGCGCCGGCGGACCTCGCCCCATCCGCCGTTGAGCTTCTGCCGCTCGCCGCGTTCATTGAAACCGTACGGGTATTTCGCCGCGGCCTTTTCATTCACCTCGATGCCCCAGCCGGGCTTCTCGTTGGCGTACAGATAGCCGTCCTTCATGACGGGGCAGCCGTCGAAGACCTCGCGCGTACGATCGTCAAAGGGCGAGTATTCTTGAATGCCGAAGTTGTAGCACGCCAAATCCAGCGTGATGTTTGCGGCGTGGCCGATGGGCGATACGTCGCCGGGGCCATGCCAGGCCGTCTTCACGCCGTAGATCTCGCCGAACGCGGCCACCTTCCGCGCGGGCGTGAAGCCGCCCATCTGGCTGACGTGCATGCGCATGTAGTCGATCAGCCGGCCGGCGATCAGCGGCGTCCACTCGTGCGGGCTGTTGAACAGCTCGCCCATGGCGAGCGGGGTCGCGCACTGCTGCCGGATCATGCGGAAATACTCGATGTCTTCGGGTGAGAGCACGTCCTCGAGAAAGAACAAGCGCAGCGGTTCAACCGCCTTGGCGAACTGCACCGCCTGGTTGGGCGTGACGCGTTCATGGACGTCATGGAGAAGCTCGATTTCCTCGCCGAGCTGTTTGCGCGCCTCCTCAAGCAGTTTGATGGCCAGCCGCATGTATGCGGCTGGCTCGAACATCGGGCCCGCGTGCAGCGCCGGAAGCTTCGTGTCCGCGCGCCCTGCGCCGTATCCGGCCATGCCGGGCACGCCCACCTGGATGCGTACGTGCCGGAACCCGCGGGCCATCCAGGATCGCGCATTGTCGATCGCCTCGGCGATGTCGCGCCCGGCCGCGTGGCCGTAGCAATCGGCGGCCTCGCGGTGCTTGCCGCCTGCAAGCTGATACACGGGCAACCCCGCCTGCCGTCCCTTGATGTCCCACAGCGCCTGGTCGACGCCGCTGATCGCGTTGTTCAGCACGGGACCGTTGCGCCAGTAGGAGCTGTTGTACATCGCCTGCCAGAGATCGTCAATGCGATCAGCCGGCTTGCCGATGAGGAACGGCTTCAGGTAGCGTTCGACGGCCGCATTGACCAGTTCGGCGCGCTGCGTGAACGTCCCGCAGCCATAGCCGTAGAGGCCGTCCTGATCGGTCGTCACCTTCACGACCGTGAGCCTCAGGCCGGATGGCGCGGTGGCGATCACAGACACATCCTTAATCTTGGGTGAAGGCTTTGCCGCAGGCGGCGTCTCTGTAGCGGCCATCCCGAAAGCGCCCTTGGCAGCCGCCGCGCCTCCCAGCGCGGCCTTCATCCAGTTCCTTCGATTCATACGCGTTTCTCGCTCTCGATCATCCGCCGCAATCCGTCAAGTTGTCGATTGAGCGCTCGTTCTCGCGCCGCGAGCGAAATCACGTATATCGCCAGCACAATCCATGCGGCCGCAAAGCCGTAGAACATGTAACGCAGATTGCGATTCTCGGCGGCGCGGGTGAATCGCAGGTTCACTGTGTGCGTCGAATTAGCGTCGAGCTCCACGTCTTGCACCGCGAACGCTCCCTGTCCCGACTTCTCGATGCCGACGGCGTAGAGGCCCGGCGCCAACTGAAGAGACCAGGAACCATCCGGGCCCGTAAAGATTTCGTGTTCGACTCGGGTCGCCTGATTCGTGACCGTAACTTTGAGATCGGCCACCGCAGCGCCGCTGCGGTCCGTGACCCTGCCTTTCATGATCGCCTGCTGCCCGGCCAGCGGAAAGACGAAGAACAAGGCCAGAAGAACTCTGCGGCGGACGGTCAGAATATCCCTCCAAGCGGGTGATTGTATCATCACGCGTCACATCACATGCGCCAGACGGCGCATCGCGTCGAGTTCACGCCGCGTCTGCTCCTGATTCATGCGGATCAGTACAAAGGCGACGGCCAGCAGCGCAATCGCCAGGACGTTCCACCACGCCGCGGATTCAAAGGCCGGATCAATTCTGCCCCCGCCGGTGCGAATGCTCAAGACCGGGCCGGGATGCAGCGTCTTCCACCATTCGATCGACTTCCACACAACAATAATGTCGACGAAGCCGAACGCGGACAGGACTGCCGAGAGACGGGCGCGCGTCTCCGGCTCCTCGATGACGCGGCGGAACATCAGATATCCGGAATAGATGAGCAGGCAGATGAAATAGGACGTCAGGCGCGGATCCCACGCCCACCATACGCCCCAGATAATTCGCGCCCAAATGCTGCCGGTGACCAGCGTCACCAGGGCGAGCGCAAACGATACCTCCGTGGTCGCCGCGGCGACGCCGTCGAAGCGCAGATCGCGCTTCCACAGATACAGCCCGCTGAAGCCGAGCGCGATGGCGAAGCCGGTCATCGAGACGATCGCCGCCGGCAGATGGAACGTAAAAATGCGCCAGATGGAATCCTGCAACCGCTCGTCGGGAAGCTGGAGGAAAACGACATACAAATTTCGCGCAATGACAAGGGCGCCGCACCCACACAGGACGTAAATGACCTTTTGCCGCATATGTCTCACCCTACCAGCACTGTCTCAATGAAAAACACCGAAAGAGCGGTGAAGATCACATTGAAACCGATCAGCAGATTCAACCAGATTCTATTGTCTCCCCCAATCGGAGCGCCGGCCAGCAGCTCGGTGGTCAATTGTATCGCGCCGAGCAGAGCGGGGATCAGCATGGGGTACACCAGGATGGGCAGCATCAGTTCGCGCAGGCGGAGGTTGACGGTCAGGGCGCTGAACATCGCGCCGATCACCGTGATGGCCCACGCGCCCAGCGCAATGACAACCAGCAGGCCAGGAATTTGTACGGCGACATTGATCGTGTAGAAAACGCCGAAGACGGGCAGGCACACGAGATACAGCGCGCAGAGAATCACCCAGTTTGCGCAGCACTTGCCGAGCAGCAGCGCCGAGGCGGGTATTGGCGCCGCAAGCAGCGCGTCCAGGCAATCATTGCCCAGTTCGCGCGCGAAGCTCCGGTTCAAAATCAGCGTGCCGGCGAACGCGAACACCAGCCACAGCAGCCCGCCGGAAAATTCACGCGCCTGTTCGCCGCTCGGATCGAAGGCGAAACTCAGCAGCAAAAGAACCACCATCGCGAAAGCGAGGGCGGCGTTTATGCCTTCCTTGCCGCGCGTCTCGCTGCGCAGATCCTTGGCGGCGATGGTTGCGACAGCGCGCAGATAGTTCATCCGCCCTCGCCGTACCGCCGGTACAGCCAGGCGGGTTCGTCCAGCATCTGCTGTGTGCGGTCGCCGTCAAACCCGATTGCGCCACGGTTGATAAGAATAACCCGTGTGGCCAGTTCCAAGGCTTCGCGGAGCTGGTGCGTGGACATCAGGATGGTGCGCCCCTGCTCGCGAGCGCTTTTCAAAAGACTCTGAAGAACCGCAATGGCCCGGTCGTCGAGCGCGGTGAAAGGCTCGTCCAGCAACAGAACGTCCGGATCATGCAGAAAGGCGCGGGCTACGGCCAGGCGCTGGCGCATGCCTCGCGAGAACTCGCGGACCAGACCGTCGCGGACGCGATCGAGCCCCGTGCGCTCCAGCCATTCCATCGCCCGCCGCTTCGGATCGGGCACGTCATAAATCGCGCCGAACAGGCGCAGGTTTTCGTAGGCCGAGAGCTCATCGTAGATGGCGATGCCGTGGCCGAGAATTCCAATGCGGCGCTTGGCGCCGGGGGCGCGGACCGCTCCGCCTTCAACGCGAATCTCGCCCCGCGACGGCCGTGACAGCCCGGCGATGATGCGCAGCAGCGTTGTCTTTCCCGCCCCATTCCGGCCGAGCAACGCGACGCAATCCCCGCGGTGGATCCGGACATCGATATTGCGGAGAGCGGGATAGTCGCCATAGAATTTCCAGACCTGATGGATCTCAATCGCACTCATCCGCGCTGCTTGCCTTTGGCCGCGGGGCCGGACGGCGGCCCCGGCGCTGCCGTGCGAGCGCGATAGAGCAGGATGAATCCCAGCGCCAGAATCGCGCCGGCCAGTCCGAGGACCAGATACAGTTTGTCGTACAGGCGTGGATTGCTTTGCGTGAGTTGAGGCTGGCCGGTATCGCTGGCATTTGCCGCATTCTGCGCCGCCCCTTCGCCATTATCAGTAAACGAGCCCGAGCCTTCCAGCGTAATTTTGAAATCGCCGGATTTCAAAGCATACTTCGGCGCGTTGAAACGCGGCTCCTCGCCCGCCGGCTGAGCGTCGCCTTGCACAGTGACGCCTTTGGGGACAACCAGCACGGCGCCGCCTTTGTCCAGAATCCGGCTCGCAAACGTCTGCGGCTGCGATGCCGGCAGGCTGTACATCATGGTAAACAATGTCTCGCCGGGCCGGATCGGATATGCAACCTTGTAGATATTGCTGCCGTCGCCTGAAGGCTCAGCCGCGCGCTGAATCGGCATCCCCCCGAGCGTATTGATCGTGACCCGCACCTTGCCATTGGCAGCGGGCGGCAGGTAGAAACGCAACGTTCCCCTTGCAGGATCGTTGAACGTTCTCTTGGAGTCATTTTTGACCAGAATGTTCTCCGCAATCTCAAGCGTATTCGACCCGGGTTGGAGAAAGATCGCATGCTGTTCCGTCTCCACGACGCCGGGAGAGCTGGTCGCGTTGTAGATCTCGACCTGGACGCCCATCAACGGCGAACCCGGCGGAAGCATTTTCGTGTAGGTCACGCCCTCGTAGACAGCCTGAATGAGCTGCGGCGCCTCGCCGGAGCCGGCTCTGTCGATGTTGAAATGGCCAGACGCGTCGGTGACCGCGCTCGCCAGGGTCTGCATACCCTGCTGGCTGGGCTGGATAAGACTGACCGCCACCTTCGGCTGCGGCCTGCCTGTCGTTCCGTTGACCACCACGCCGTCCACGGCCAAGAGAGGAAGGGCCAGCAAGGGAAGCAGTCCTGCAATTTTCATGCGGACATCGCCTTTCCGCATTCGCCGCAGAATTTCATCGCTCTTGCGAACTTCGCGCCGCAATGCGGGCACTGCGTGTTGGACGGGGGCGCCGGCGGCGCCGGCGCGGCGGCTTGAGCCTTGATTCTGTCAATTTCCGCAAGCACGCTGGCGAGCTCAGCTTGCAGCGTCTGCTTTGTATGCTGGTAATCGGCGTCCGAGAGCTTCCCGACTCGGTATTCGAACTGCAAGTCCCGCAGATTCTCGTAGATCTGCTCGCGCCGCTCCTCCAGATGCTCATAGCCGGTGCGCGCCACCGGCGGCGGCAGGTCCCGTTCCCGCACGAACAGGGTATAGGCGATCGCGCCGGCGGTGAGCAGGACGGCAGCGGCAAGAAGCATCAGTCGAGCTTTTCGAGATCCTTTTCGATGTTCGCGCGATAGCGTTCAACCACAGCGGGATCGAGCGGAGGTCCGCTGGCTGCGGCCCTTTTCGATGAATGCCTGCGGATAAACAGCCATACCAGCGCTAAGCCGGCCGCAACCGCGATCCAGGGCATGATCCAGACCAGGGAATTAAAGCCGCGGTTGGGCGGAACAGCGAGCGCTTGCAGACCCTGCTGATCGATAAAACTCTTGACGATTTCGTCGTCCGACTTGCCCTGAGCAAGCTGCGCCGCAATGCGCTGCCGCGCCGGATGCGAATATTCGCATTGCAGCATGGGACAGTCCGCGACCGTGTTCTTGCAGGCCGTGCACAGGCAGGCCAGTCGGACGCCCACGCGTTTGACCGCAGGCGTAATGAATTCAGTTGAAGTCTGAGCCAGACTGAGGGCGGCGACGGCGACCGCGGCCAGCGCGCTACTGTTCGACCGTCGCATGCCGGCCCGCAATGCCGACCACCTGCGTGCGGGCGTATTGCAGCCGCATCTTCGGCGGAATCAGGCACACCAGAGTCCCGAACAGCAGGACCCAATATCCGATCCAAATCCAGCTCACCAGCGGGAACACGTAGGCCTGGATCACGGCCTTTTTATTGTCATTCGACATTCCCGCAAAATTCAGATACAGATCTTCATTCAGCCGTCTTCGGATCGCAACTTCCGAGGTCGGCTGCTTACTGGCCTTGTACAGCCGCTTCTCAGGTTCGAGCGCGCCGACGGGCTCGCCGTTTTTCGAAACGTCGATCACCGCCCGGTTCCAGATGTAGTTGTCGTTTTCGCCCTGGGTGATGTCGGCGACCCGGAGCTGGTAATGGCCGATGCGGGCCACGCTGCCGGGCTGAACCTCGATGGTTTCATCCAACCGGAACGCCCAACCGGTGAAGCCGATAAACATGAACACAATGCCCATGTGGACGATGTAGCCGCCGTATCGGCGCGTGTTGCGGTGCGTCAGTTCGATCGCGGAGGCGAAAAGATTTGCGCCGCTTTTGGCGCTGATCGCGCGGGCGCCCTTATAAAACTCTGCAATAATCGTGCAGGCTACGAACGCGCACAGCCCGAACGAGAGCAGCGCGTACGGATGTCGCATGCCGGCTGCAATCAGCGCAATCATCAGCGCCGCTCCGGCAACCGTTGGCCACAGAAACGCGCGCTTTAGACTCTCCAGCGAACTGCGTCGCCACGCGATGAGCGGGCCGACGCCGGTGAGGAACAGCAAAAACAGCCCGATCGGCACGTTCACCCGCTCAAAGAACGGGCGATCCACGCTGATCTTGTCGCCTGTCACCGCTTCAGAAATTACTGGAAACAGCGTGCCCCACAACACGGCAAAGCAGCTGGCAAGCAGGATCAGGTTGTTGAACAGAAAACTCGATTCGCGGGAAATTACGCTCTCCAGATGGGATTCGCTCTTGAGGTAATCGAGCCGGTCGAGAATCAGATAAATCGCGCCAGCGATGCCGATCGCCAGAAACGTGACGAAGTATTTGCCAATCGGCGATTGCGCGAAGGCGTGAACGGAGCTGACGACGCCGGATCGGGTCAGGAACGTCCCGAAGATGCACAGGAAAAAGGTCGCCGAGATGAGGACCATGTTCCAGACCTTCATCATGCCCTTCTTTTCCTGCATCATCACGGAGTGCAGAAAAGCTGTCGCAGTGATCCACGGCAGAAGCGACGCGTTCTCGACGGGATCCCACCCCCAGTAGCCGCCCCAGCCGAGCACTGCATAAGCCCACCCGGCGCCCAGCAGAATCCCGGTGCTCTGGAACAGCCAGGTCACGATGGTCCAGCGGCGCGTGGTGTGAATCCAGGCCTCGCCAGGCTGCCGGGTGATCAGCGAGGCGAACGCAAACGCGAAAGGCACGGTGAACCCCACATAGCCGAGATACAGCATCGGCGGGTGTATCACCATCGTCCAGTATTGCAGCAGAGGATTCAGACCCTGGCCATCCCCAAGATCCTGGATTCCCCTGCCCACCACGAACACCTGGAACGGGCTGATCACGAATGTGATCAGCATCAAAAAGAACGCCTCAGTGGTCATCAGCACCGCCGTGACGTATGGCATCATGTCCCGGAATTTGTTGCGGCACGTCCAGGTTACGACCGCCGAATACGTCGCCAGCAGAAACGACCAAAACAGGAGCGATCCCTCCTGTCCGCCCCACCACGCCGCGAATTTGTAGTGCAGCGGCATGGATTTATTGCTGTGGGAGGCGACATACACCAACCGAAAATCGCCGGCGATGAGCGAATAAACCAGAATGCCGGAGGCAACCGCGACCAGCGCCCACACCGTGTACACGGCGCGTCTCGCGCTGGCAAGCAGAAATGGCTTTCGCTTCCACTTGCCAATCAGAGACCCAAGGATGGAGTAGAGGGCAAAACAGAAGGCCAGGACAAGGGCGAGCGCGCCAAGATTTTCCATAAAACGAATTACGGCAGATGTTTACATCGCTGGCGCGGCGGCCGGCCGGCCCGGCTTTGCCTCATATTTAGAAGCGCACTTAGCTTGAATCTTGCTCGCGTGAAATATGCCGTCGCGTCCCAGCCTCCCGTCCGCCAGCGCCTGCGCGCCATCGCGAAACGTGTCCGGAAGCGGATCGATGCCGCTATAGACGACGTTGAGCTTCATCCGGTCCTGGGTCAGCGTGAACAGCACTTCCCGACCGCTTCGCTGAATCGAACCAGCCTGAATATCGCCCCCGACCCGTATCTTCTGGTCCAGTGCGCGGGGTCCCATCTGGTGGAGTTCTGCGATGGTCTTGTAATACGTTTTCGTCTCGTTGATTCCGCCTACCGCCAGCCACGCCAGTGTGCCCACGATCACACCCGCCAGAAGCGCGAACTTCGCCCAGGTCTTCATCCGGACTCCTTAAGCTTCAAGTATAACCCCGAGCAGCAACCGGGCTGGATCATGCTCTCGCCAGATGCTCCGTGAAAAGCAGAGACAGCGACGCGCGTCCATGAAAATTTTTCAAGTTACCGCAACGTTTACCCGCACGCGCGCCGCTTCCGCTGCCGCGCCCGAACGGTTTTGCCACTGGCGACAGCGCCAATCCTGCTGCTCGTTGTCCAGCCTTCCTAAGAACTTACGGCGCACTATTCCTTATCCCGCGAGTTTAGAGGGATATGGCGCCGAAAGTGCCTTCCCTCCGCCTGGATAGTGAGGCGTGCCGCGTGGCCGTTTCTATTGTGTTGACGCATTCAAGAGGGATCCGGATTCGAGCGTCGCGTCCGTTTCCGTTCAGTCCTGAATTCGCCAGGCGCGATTCAGAAATAACGCCGCTACGGCAAAGGCCGGCGCGGATTGCAGTAGCTATCAGGGAGGAGAGGAAATGCTGGGAACCATTCTGCTGATCGTGCTCATTCTGTTGCTGCTGGGGGCGTTGCCAGCGTGGCCTTACAGCCGTGGCTGGGGATACTACCCGAGCGGGATCTTCGGCGTCGTTCTGCTGGTGATCATCATCCTGCTGCTGATGGGACATTTATAAACCGGACGGTCCGTAAACGTCGGGCAGTTCAGATCCGGCGCGCCAAAGTGAGGAAAATTACTTGGAGCTGGTGGAGAATCAATGACAAGAGAAGAATACGGAGCCGCCTACCAGAGGGGCTTTAATCTGACGGTTCGCTTTCTCGTATCGCGAGGCCTTTCCTATGATGCGGCGCAGGAAACCGCGCAGGCCGCCTGGGCCAAGGGGTGGGAGCGGCTTGGCCAGTTGCGCGATTCCAATATGGTGCTCACCTGGATGAACAGCATTGCGCTCAACATCCACCGAAGCTACATCCGCCGCGAGCCGTTGCTTCAGACTCTGCCGGAATTGTCAACGTCGCCAAAGATTAATCTGGCAGCCATCGATGTCCGCCGCATCCTGAAATGCTGCAAGCACAATGATCGTATGGTGCTGCAGCGGCATTATCTGGAAGGCTATAAGGTGCAGGAAATCGCGCAACAGCAAGGCTGGACGGAGACGGCGGTCCGGATTCGATTGCTGCGTGCGAGGCGCACGGTCGGCAAGCGAATGGGACGCAAGTTTCCGGAGCCGGCGGCGCGCGCCGCCGTTCAGGCGCCCGCTGCTCAGAACGCGGCCTGAACGTTTTAGAACTCAGAGGATCTCGCCGGATACAGGAGCAAACGGATATGAAATGGCGGGCTGGAGTGACCTTGGCCGCGGCCGGCATGCTGGCATTTGCGGCCGATGAGAGGTCCAACGCGATCAAACGGATTCAGGAGGCGGCGACGGTCTTTGAAGAGATTAATTCGGCTCCCGACAAGGGCGTGCCCCAGGAAATTCTCGAAAAGGCGCAATGCATCGGAATCGTGCCCGGAATGAAGCGGGCGGGCTTCGTGGTTGGCGGCAACTACGGCAAGGGCGTCGTCGTGTGCCGCACAGCGCGCGGGCCCGGATGGACCGGACCGGCGGTGATCCGCGTCGAGGGTGGAAGCTTTGGTTTGCAGATTGGCGCCGGCGAAACCGACGTGGTGTTCATCGTCATGAACCAGCGCGGAATGGATAAGTTGCTCGCCGATAAATTTACGGTCGGCGGCGACGCGGCGGCAATGGCCGGACCCGTCGGACGGTCTGCCTCCGCCAATACCGACGCCATGATGCACGCAGAAATTCTTTCCTACTCCAGGGCTCGCGGCGTCTTCGCCGGGATTACGCTCAACGGCTCCACTCTGCGGCCAGACGACAAAGAGAACCAGGCGCTGTACGGGCGAGAGGTGACGAATCGCGAGATTCTGACCGGTAAAGTCAAAGCGCCCGACGCCGCGCAGCCCTTGTATGCGGCCTTAAAAAAATACACTCCAGCCAAAACCGCCAGCCGCTGACAGGAGTTCCTTGATGCAGTTCCTTCCGGGCGAAATGAGGGCCTTCCGGCTCTCGTTGCCGCCCGCTTTTTTATTTTGCCGGTTTAAGGAGTCGACTATGACCCGCGTGGCAGCCGCCATTCTTTCCGTCGGTCTGGGGATTTCGGCAAGAGCCCAGACAGTCAATGTCAGCTACTCCTATAACGATCACCCGCTGATCATTTTGCCCGCCGCCGCCAACGTGGCAACGGTCGCGCAGATTGCCGTTCCGGCTGGTCTGACCATCAGCAATGTCACGGTTCAGGTGAATATTCAATATCCCAACGTGGGCGATTTGGTGGTGGCGCTGTTTTCGGCCCAAGGGACGCGCACCGTGTTGTTGTCGAATAACTGCAACGGACTCGCAAACGTGAATACGACGTTTAACGATGCCGCGCCCTCAAAGTTCAGCGATTTCTGCCCCCAGGAGGCTGGTCGCGGCCCATTTCGCGGCGAACAGCCGCTTGCAAACTCCAGAGGGGAATTCGCCGGCGGCTACTGGCAGCTCGTGGTTCAAAACACGAGAAGCAATGCCAGCAGCGGCGTGCTGCTCGGTTTCACCCTCAATATCACCGGAACGCCGGTCACTCAGCCCAACTTCAACGCCGCCTCCGTCGTGAATGCGGCGAGCGGCGTGGCAGACGGCGTGGTCGCTCCAGGCGAGTTGATCGCCATCTTTGGCGTCGGCTTGGGCCCCCAGCAGGGCGTCAGCGGCGATCCCACACACCTCCCGACCAGCCTTGCAGGAACCACCGTCACGTTCGACGGCGCGCCCGCCCCCATTCTCTACGCGTCGTACTACCAAGTGAACGTGCAGGTCCCTTACAGCGTTAAGCCCGGAACCACGACACAGATGAAATTGCAGTCCACAGGCGGAGTCACCGGCAATGTCCCAATGGACGTTTTGTCTTCGGCGGTCGGACTGTTCACCGCCCAGAGCAACGGCGCCGGGCAGGTCCTTGCCGTCAACGGCGACGGCTCCGTCAACTCCATTTCGAATCCTGCCGCCCCGGGCAGCTACGTTTCGCTCTACGCCACCGGCCTCGGCGCTGTGACGCCGCCGGTGGATGCCGGCGTTCCTGCTCCGTCCAGCCCGTTGTCCACCATTACCGGAAATATCGCCGTCGTGGTGGGCGGACTCACCGCGCCAGTGACGTTTGCCGGCTTGGCCCCTGGCTTTACGGGCTTGTATCAAATTAATATCCAGCTCCCCTCTACCCTTGGCCCCGGCGCCCGTCGGGTGTTCATCGTTGCTGCAAACGGCTATGCCAGCCAACCCGGGGCGTTCATTCAAGTGCGGTAATTGAGCGGAACAAACCAAGCTCAGCGGCGGATTAAAAGTAATCTAGATTACTAACTTGCCGATTGCAATATTTTTTGCACTCTGAGTGAAATTCTGCTGTACAATTTAACGTCAGACCACTTGTTTTCATAAATGGCTCAGATCTTCCCTCGTAGCGCTAACTCGTTTGCGAAGGTAAGTATTGTCTTAGCCGGACTAGCCGCCGCAGCCATTCTGGCAACCGCATACCGGCTGGACCGCGGACACTTTATCACCGACGTTGGGGTCGCGCCGGATCAGCCGGTGCCCTTCAGCCACAAGCATCACGTCACTGACGACGGGATCGACTGCCGGTATTGCCACACGTCGGTTGAAACCTCCGCAGTCGCGGGCTTGCCGCCGACGGAGACCTGCATGAGCTGTCACTCGCAAATCTGGAACAACGCCTCGATGCTCGAGCCGGTGCGGGCCAGCTATCAGACGGGCAGATCGCTCGCGTGGACGCGGGTTCACGACCTTCCGGATTTCGTGTATTTCAACCACAGCATTCATATCAACAAAGGAATCGGCTGCTCGACCTGCCACGGACGGGTTGACCTGATGCCGCTCACGTACAAGGTGAACTCTCTGTACATGAACTGGTGCGTCAGTTGTCATCGTGAGCCGGAGCGTTGGGTCCGGCCGCGGGATCAGGTTTTCAACATGGCCTGGGAGCCGCCGCCTGACCAGATGGAGTTGGGAAAAAAGCTGGTCGCCGAGTACAAGATACAAAAGCTTGTGGATTGCTGGACGTGTCATCGCTAATTCATCTCACACCGCGCCGCGATAACAATTTGGATCGAAGCCGCGGCGGACCAAATGGCCGCGCCGCCCGCAAATCGAGCATTGATTTAACGGCAATCCGTGAACGTCTCGAAAGCGGCAAGGGGCCGGAGTTCTGGAAGAGTCTCGAAGAGCTTGCGGATACGGAAGAATTCCGCAAATTCGTTGAGGACGAATTTCCTGACCGCACCCCCGACTGGAACGAACCCGCGCAGCGCCGGACGTTTCTGAAGGTTATGGGGGCATCTCTGGCCCTGGCCGGGGTCACTGCGTGCACCAAGCAGCCGGCGGAAAACATCGTTCCCTACGTGCGCCAGCCCGAGGAACTCGTATTGGGGAAGCCGCTGTTTTATGCGACGGCGCGGCCCATTTCGGGAGGCGCGGTCGGCGTTCTGGCCGAAAGCCATGAAGGACGTCCCACCAAGCTCGAGGGGAATCCGGAGCATCCATCCAGCCTGGGCGCCATCGATATGCACACCCAGGCTGAGACGTTGAACCTGTACGACCCAGACCGCTCGCAATCGGTTTTGCGCAACGGCAACATCAGCAATTGGATGAATTTCATGGCTGCGCTGCTCACCGTGCGCGCCGAACATGCCGCACGCCAGGGGGCCGGCCTTCGCCTGCTGACGCCCCCCGTGAACTCTCCCACGCTTGCTGCGCAGATTCAAGATTTTTTGCGGGCCATGCCGCAGGCGAAATGGCATCAGTGGGAGCCGGCGATGAGAATTCCCGGCTACAACCCGCAATATCACTTCGAGAACGCCGAGGTGGTCGTTTCCCTGGACTCGGATTTTCTGGCTCACGGACCGGGCTGGCTGTCCTATGCGAGAGCGTTTGCGGCCAAGCGCCGGGTGCTGGTCGGCCAGACCCCCATCGAGCAAAAACGAGCGCTACAGCAGGGCCCGCACGAGATTCGTCCGGAAGGGCAGGCGAATTTCAACTACGCCCGCGAGTCCGTTCCCGCCAAGGACACGACCAATCGTCTCTATCAGATTGAAGGCACGCCCTCCGTGACAGCCAATATGGCGGATCACCGGATCCGGATCCGCACATCGGAAGTCCCGGCCTTTGCAGCGCAGCTTGCGGCCGCGGTCGGCGCCCAGGCGTCGGGCGTTTCCGCGCCGGGCAATCTTCCCGAGCGCGCGGCGCGCGCGCTGCCGGCGATCGCGAAGGATTTGCAGGCTCATCGCGGAACGTCCCTGGTCATCGCCGGAGAGTTTCAGCCTGCCGCGGTGCATGCCCTGGCTCATGCCATGAACACGGCGCTTGGGAACGTGGGCAAAACGGTCACCTACCTGGCGCCGGTGGATGCGTCTCCCGTTGACAACCTGGCGTCTTTGCGACAGCTCGTGAGCGATATCGACGCCGGCCAGGTGGACGCGTTGATCATGATCGACGTGAATCCCGTTTACGACGCGCCGGCCGAGCTGAACTTCGAGTCCGCGCTCAAAAAGGTGAGGTTTCGCGCGCACCTGGGTGAATTTCAGAACGAAACCTCCGTGCTGTGCCACTGGCATATACCGATGGCGCACTTCCTCGAGACCTGGAGCGATGTGCGAGCTCACGACGGTACGGTCAGCATTATTCAGCCGCTCATCATGCCGCTGTACGGCGGGATTTCGCCGCATCAGCTGCTTGCCGTGCTGAATACGGGCGCGGACCAGACGCCGCACGATATTGTCAAGCGCTATTGGGCTTCGCGGTCGCCGGAGGGCGACTTCGACGTGTTCTGGCAGCGCGCGCTTCACGACGGCGTCGTTCCGAATACAGCCTCCGCCGCCGCGGGAGCGCCGGCGTTTGAAGCCACCGCAGTTCCTGCCCCGCCTCCGCCAGGACAGCTGGAGTTGGTATTCCGGCCCGACCCGGCCGTGGGTTATGGCCGTTATTCCAACAACTCGTGGATGCAGGAGCTCCCCAAGCCCCAGACCAAGATGACCTGGGACAATGCCGTCTGGATCAGTCCCGCCACGGCGCAGCGGTTGGGCCTCCACACCGAGGACGTCGTCGAAATCGATCACAACGGTCGCAAGGTCGCCGGCCCGGTGTGGATTCTCCCCGGCCATGCAGACGACTCCGTGACAGTGCATTTCGGATACGGCCGGCAGCATGTCGGCCGCGTGGCGAACGGCGTTGGTTTCAACGCCTATCTCCTGCGTACATCCGATTCACCCTGGATCGCCACCAGCGGCGTTTCGATCCGCAAAATCAGCGGTACATACACCCTGGCGACCACGCAGGACACCCAGACGATGGAGGAGCGCAACCCCTTTCGCATCCTCGACTATCCGGATTACAAGGATTCCCACAAGGTTCAGCAGGAGGACGAGGTTCGACCGGAGCAGACCCTGTTTCCCGAGTGGAGCTACAGCGGCTACAAGTGGGGCATGATCGTCGATCTCAACGCCTGCGTCGGCTGCCATGCCTGCGTGACCGCGTGCCAGGCGGAGAACAACGTCCCCGTTGTCGGAAAGGACCAGGTCCACCGCCGGCGCGCCATGCACTGGCTCCGCATTGACCGCTACTATAGGGGCAGTCTTGAAGATCCGGAGTTGTATTTCCAGCCGGTCTTCTGCATGCAGTGCGAGACGGCGCCCTGCGAGCTCGTCTGTCCCGTGGGCGCCACCGTTCACAGCGGCGATGGTCTGAACCAGATGGTTTACAACCGTTGCGTCGGAACCCGGTACTGCTCCAACAACTGCCCCTACAAAGTCCGCCGCTTCAACTTTTATCTGTATTCGGATTGGTACACGCCCAGCCTGTACGGCTTGCGCAATCCGGATGTCACCGTGCGCAGCCGCGGGGTCATGGAGAAATGCACATACTGTATTCAGCGCATTTGGGCGGCCAAGATCGAATCGGAAAAAGAAGACCGGCGCATCGTTGACGGCGAAATCAAGATGGCGTGCGAGCAGGCCTGTCCGACTGACGCGCTGATCTTCGGAGACATCAATGATCCGAACAGCCGCGTCGCCAAGATGAAGGCGCAGCCGAGGAACTACAGCCTGCTGGAAGATTTGAACACGCGGCCGCGCACCACCTATCTGGCGCGCGTGAGGAACCGAAATCCCGAGCTCGAAAGGGTATAAACGCTTGGCTGAAGAGAAGCACAGCAAAACGTTAACGGAATTGACCCCGCTTCCCCCGACCATCGATCCGGGACCCGAGGAGGTGCTCGGACCCGGGCACAACTACGACACCGTAACGGCGAAAATCAGCAACATCGTTTTTCTCCCGCTGAAGCGCACGCCGTGGCAGCTCGCCGCTGTGTTTGTGGGCGCCTTCGCGCTGGTGAACATGTTTATGGTCGCCGTGGCCTGGCTGTTCATCCAGGGCGTCGGGGTGTGGGGCATCAACATACCCGTTGCGTGGGGATTCGCCATCGTCAACTTCGTGTGGTGGATCGGCATCGGCCACGCCGGCACCCTGATTTCCGCCATCCTGCTGCTGCTCAAGCAGGACTGGCGAACCTCGATCAACCGCTTTGCCGAAGCCATGACGCTGTTCGCCGTCGCGCAAGCGGGCATGTTTCCAATCCTGCACCTCGGCCGCCCTTGGCTTGCCTACTGGCTGCTCCCTTACCCTGCTTCGATGTGGGTTTGGCCGCAGCCGAGGAGCCCGCTGGTATGGGACGTTTTCGCCGTCTCCACCTATGCGACCGTCTCGCTGTTGTTTTGGTACACGGGGCTGATTCCCGACCTGGCGTCCATGCGCGACCGCGCCATTAAGCCCTGGGCCCAGAAGATCTACGCAATCCTGTCGTTCGGGTGGCGCAACTCAGCCCGGCACTGGCAGCGCTATCAGATGGCGTATTTGTGTCTGGGCGGTCTGGCGACGCCGCTGGTTCTGTCCGTCCACACCACGGTGAGCTTCGACTTCGCCGTCAGCATGCTCCCCGGCTGGCACACCACCATCTTCCCGCCATACTTCGTCGCCGGCGCGATTTATTCCGGCTTTGCGATGGTGCTTACGCTGATCATCCCGTTCCGGAAATGGTTCCATATGGAAGACCTGGTGACCATGCGCCACATCGAAGCCTGCGCCAAACTGATGCTGGGCACCGGACTGATCGTCGCCTATGGGTACTCGATGGAGGCCTTCATCTCCTACTACAGCGGCAACACCTATGAGCGCTTCATGTACCTGAACCGCATGTTCGGACCGTACGCCATCACCTACTGGCTGCTGCTGACCTGCAACATCTTCCTGCCGCAACTGCTTTGGATTCGCAGCATCCGCCTCAATGTCACGGCCGTCTGGATTCTGTCGCTGGTCGTGCAAACCGGCATGTGGCTGGAGCGCTTCGTCATCGTGATCACCAGCTTGCATCGTGATTTCTTGCCGTCATCCTGGGGAATGTACTACCCGACCAAATGGGACATCATGACGCTGCTCGGAACCATCGGCTTCTTCCTGTTGTTGATGGTCTTGTTCATTCGCACGCTGCCCGCGATCTCGATCTTTGAAGAGCGCGAGGAGGTACACCGGAAGGTGGCGCATGCACATTAGGTACGATGATCGTTTCGGCCTGTACGGTTTAATGGCCGAGTTTGAATCGCCGGAAGCTCTGCTCAGCGCGACGCAGCGGGCCTACGCCGAGGGTTACCGTCGGATGGACGCGTATACGCCATTCCCCGTGGACGGGCTGGCGGAAGCGCTCGGCTCCAGATGGACGTTGGCCTCGCCGATGATTCTGGCCGGCGGCATTGCCGGCGCGCTGGGCGGATATCTGCTGATGTGGTGGATCACCGTGATCGCCTACCCGCTCAACGTGGCTGGCCGCCCGCTGTACAGTTGGACGGCCTATATCGTGCCGACATTTGAAATGACCGTTTTGCTGGCGTCCTTTGCGGCTGTCTTCGGAGTCGTGATTGGCCTGAACGGACTTCCGGAGCCGTACCATCCGGTCTTCAATGTCCCGCGATTTTCGCTCGCTTCCCAGGACCGCTTCTTCCTGTGCATCGAAGCGCGCGATCCGCGGTTCCACCTGGATCGCACCCGGCAATTCTTGCAGGATCTGGGGCCGGTGGAGGTGTCGGAAGTTGAAAAATAGGGCTCGAATGAGGGCGGATGAACGCACATTGTCGCTTCTGTTGGTTCCCATTGCTCTCGCTGCCGTGGGGTGCCGGCAGGATATGCACAACGCGCCGCGGTACAAACCGCTGGCTGCGACGGACTTCTTCGGCGACGGCCGTTCGGCGCGGCCGCTGATCGAAGACACCGTCGCGCGCGGCCATTTGCGTCTCGACGCCGCCCGCTATACGGGCAAGGTGAATGGCAAAGACGTGGAGGTGTTTCCTTTTCCGATGACGCGCGCCGATCTGCTCCGCGGCCAGGAGCGCTTCGATATTTTCTGCTCGCCCTGCCACGGCCGCCTTGGCGATGGAGAGGGGATGATTCCCAAGCGAGGCTATCTGCGGCCGCCCTCCTATCACATCGATCGGCTCAAAACCGCGCCCGTGGGCCACTTCTTCGATGTCGTGACCAACGGCTTTGGCGCCATGCCAAGCTACGCCTCCCGCGTCCCGGTGGATGACCGGTGGCGCATCATTGCCTATATCCGAGTCTTGCAATACAGCCAGGGTTTGACGGCGAACCAGATACCGCAGGACCGCCGCGCCTATCTGGATCTCCCGCCGGAGAAACAGCCCCCTACGCCCGTGGAGCAGCGTGAACAAGCGGAGGGGGCTGAACGCCCGGCAACGCCCCCGCCCCATCAGGGATTCGATACGAAAGCGAGGACCCGATGACCGCGCCTGGCGACGAGATGATGCTCGGACCCACCCTGGATCGCCTCCAGCGCATTGCGCTCTTTGTCGGCGTCGTGGGAGCCGTCCTTTGCCTGATCGGCGTTTTCGTCGACCGGGATCAGTTTCTGCGCTCGTATCTGTACGCTTACATGTTCTGGCTGGGGATGGCCATGGGCTGTCTGGGCGTTCTCCTCATGAACCATGTGGTCGGCGGCAAATGGGGCGTGGTCACGCGGCGCCTGCTCGAGGCTGGCGCACGGACCTTTCCATTGCTGATGCTCTTGATCCTTCCCATCCTGGCGGGCATGGGAACGCTGTATTTGTGGACCTGGCCGGAGATTCGCGCCGCCGACAAAAACATACAGCTCAAATCGGGCTATCTGAACGTTCCATTTTTCCTGATTCGCCAGGCCGTGTATTGGGCGATCTGGTTATTTTATGCCTGGAAGCTGGTGCAGAAATCCAACGAACAGGATGTGACCGGCGATCCCGGGCTGATGATCCGCATGCGACAGATTAGCGCTCCAGGGCTCGTGATTTTCGTTCTGGCCAGCACGTTTGCGTGTTTTGATCTGATGATGTCGCTCGAGCCGCACTGGTATTCGACCATCTACGGCGCCATGTTCATAGCCGACGAATACCTGCAGGCCTTCGCCTGGATCATCGTCATCCTGTTCCTGCTGTCAAAGCGCCCGCCGTTCACGCGGATTCTGACGATTCAGCATTTTCACGACCTCGGCAACCTGCTGTTCGCGTTCACAATTCTTTGGGCCTATCTCGCCATCTCGCAGTGGATTATCATCTGGTCGGGCAACTTGCCCGAGGAAATCCCCTGGTATATCCGGCGATTCTCCGGCGGATGGGGCGTAATTGCGGTGATTTTGCTGGTGTTTCATTTCTTTGTGCCGTTTTTGATCATGTTGTCGCGTTGGGTGAAAAAGACGCCGGGGCTGCTGGCCGCGGTGGCCGTCTATATGATCGTCATCCGCTGGATTGACGTGTACTGGATCGTGGAGCCGGCTTTTTACCAGGACGAATTCAAGAAGCTGCACAAGATGGTATTTACGATGAGCTGGATGGATCTGGCGGCGCCGGCCGCAATCGGCGGCCTGTGGATTTTCATGTACATCTGGCGGCTCAAGCAGCGCCCGCTGATCCCGCTCAAAGATCCGCGGGTTCTCGGCGAGCCGAGGACAATGGTTTCAGGGCTTTAAAGATGGCGCACGAAGAGGCCGATCGGGAACGAAATCCGAATACCCTTTACGAAGTCCAGGACGCCAGCGTCCGCGAGGTGATCTGGACCGGCGTCGGCGTCGCGCTCGGCGTCGCGCTCGTCTGCATCGTCGTATGGGGTCTGTTCAATGCTCTCAAGGTGCAGACCGCCGCTGAGCATACGTTCAACCCAATGCAGGAGGGGCGGCAATATCCGCCCGAGCCCCGGCTTCAGGAGCACCCGGCGGTGGAGTTGCGCACTCTACGCCAACACGAAGACGACATTCTCAACACCTACGGCTGGGTGGACAAGAACGCCGGAACGGTTCACATTCCGATTTATGAGGCCATCAACCAGGTGGCGCAGCGCGGCTTGCCGGCGCGCTCAGCGGCGGAGATCGCCGCCGCCGAAGCTGGCCGCGGACCCGGACCCGGGCCCGAGCCGAGGGAGCTGAATGCCGCCGGCAAGGCGGTCCAGGAAGCGCAGCCCAAGCTTCCCAATGCCGCGACATTGTTTGAGAAGATGGGAGGCCCCGGTGCCAAGAAGTAGCGCGGCGGCTTGGTTTTTCGCGGCGCTCTCGTTGTCCGCCTGCGCCCAGCCCTTCGGCCGCCCTCCCGCCCTGCGGGGCGTTGGAATCGATCAGAAGCTGAACGCGCAGGTTCCGCTGGATCTGACGTTCGTCGATGAATTCGGCAATACCGTGCGGCTGCGCGACTTCTTCAACGGCAAACCGGTCATTCTGACGCCCGTGTACTATCAGTGCCCAATGCTGTGCAACCTGGTGCTGAACGGACTTCTCAGCAGTATGCGCCAGATCTCGCTCGACCTCGGCAAAGATTTCCAGGTGATCAGCGTCAGCTTTGATCCGCGCGAGACTCCGCTGATGGCGGCGCGCAAAAAGCAGTCGTATATAGAAAAGTATGGCCGCGACGGCGCCGCCGCCGGATGGCATTTTCTCACCGGCCATCCGCCCGAAATCAAAGCCTTAACCGAGGCCGTCGGATTTCATTACCAGTGGGACCCGGCGCTCCAGCAGTGGGCCCATGCGAGCGGCATCATCCTCCTTACGCCGGATGGCCGCGTGTCCCGCTACTTCTACGGAATCAATTACGAAAAGCACGATCTGCGGTTGGGGTTGGTCGACTCCTCCAATCGAAAGATCGGCACGCCCGTGGATCAGATTCTGCTGTTCTGCTACCATTACGACCCGACCCGCGGCAAGTACAGTTTCGTAATATTCAACGCCCTTCGCATCGGCGGAGCGGCTACGGCTGTGTTACTCGGCATGTTCCTGTTCGTTTCATTGCGGCGCGAGCGGAAAGGAGCGCGCAAGGCTTAGATGGAGCCGCATTTTTCCTTATGGCCCGAGGTCGCGTCCAAACACGCGGCCAACATCGACTACCTCTTCATATTCCTGTGCGTCGTCTCGATCATCATGACCGCCGGGATCTTCGTCACGGTCTTCTGGTTCGCCATGAAATACCGCCGCCGGAGCCCGGACGAGATCCCGCCCTATATTCATGGATCGTGGAAACTGGAGACGGCATGGTCGGTGCTGCCGTTCCTGGTTATGCTGGTGATGTTCGGATGGGGCGTGAAGCTGTACTTCGACGCCTACACCTCGCCGCCGAATGCCCTCGATGTTTACGTCGTTGGCAAGCAGTGGATGTGGAAGGTGCAGTATCCGGAAGGTCAGCAGGAGATTAATGAGCTCCACGTGCCCGCCGGGCGCCCCATCAAGCTGACCATGGCCTCTGAGGATGTAATCCACAGCTTTTTCATCCCGGAGCTCCGAATCAAACGCGACGTCGTGCCGGGTTATTTCAACAGCATCTCCTTTACGGCCACAAAGCCTGGACGGTACCATCTGTTCTGCGCCGAGTATTGCGGCACCCAGCACTCCGGCATGGTCGGATGGGTGACTGTCATGGATCCGGCCGAGTACGAAAACTGGCTGGCCAGCGGTGGAACTGGATCCATGGCTTCGCAAGGCGAAAAGCTGTTCCAGCAGCTCGGGTGCAGCACTTGTCATCTTCTGGACCAGCAAGGTCGCTGTCCCGTGCTCCGTAATGTGTACGGCAGCCCGGTGAAACTTGACGATGGCAGAACTGTTATCGCCGACGACGCCTACATACGCGAGTCGGTCTTGGATCCCAACGCCAAAATCGTCGCCGGCTTCAAGCCGGATATCATGCCCACCTTCCAGGGACAAATTTCCGAAGAAGGCATGATGCAATTGATTGCATACATCAAGAGTCTTACGGGACCGCCGCGGCCGCCCATCGGCGCCGCTGATACGGGCCAGACATACGGCGGCGGGCGTTTCGGAGGGCCCGGAACTCCGGAAAACTCCAATGCCGGCGCCACTGCGCCGGCTCCGATCGGACCAACGCCCATTACGGAGCGGCCCCAGCCGCCCCGCACCTCGCCGGAGAGAAATCGATGAGCACTACTGTCGAACGTCCGCGCACGCAACAGGAGCTGAACTACTTAAATATCGACTACAGCTGGAAATCGTGGCTGCTGACCACCGACCATAAACGGATCGCGATCCTCTATCTGGTCTCGATCACGGCGATGTTTTTCGTCGGAGGTCTGTTCGCAACCCTGATCCGTCTGGAGTTGCTGACGCCGCGCGGCGATCTCGTGTCGGACGATACCTATAACAAGTTCTTCACGATGCACGGGATCATCATGATCTTCTTCTTCCTGATCCCGTCGATTCCCGCGGTCCTTGGAAACTTCCTGATCCCGATTATGGTGGGGGCCAAGGACCTCGCGTTCCCCCGCATCAATCTACTGAGCTGGTACCTGTATATCGTCGGCGCGATTTTCACTCTGGGCGCCGTGGTTTCCGGCGGAGTGGACACGGGCTGGACCTTCTATCCCCCCTTCAGCAGCACGTACTCCAACACCTATGTCATGGCGACAGCTCTGGGCGTGTTTATCGCCGGCTTCTCGTCCATCCTCACCGGATTGAATTTCATCGCCACCATCCACAAAATGCGGGCGCCGGGGATGACGTGGAGCCGCCTGCCTCTGTTCGTTTGGTCTAACTACGCAACCTCGCTCATCCAGATTCTCGGCACGCCGGTCCTGGCGATCACGCTGCTGCTGCTCGCGGCGGAGCGAATCGCGCACGTGGGCATTTTCGATCCTTCGATCGGCGGCGACCCCATCCTGTTCCAGCATCTGTTCTGGTTCTACTCGCATCCCGCCGTCTACATCATGATCCTGCCGGGAATGGGCGTGATCAGCGAACTGGTGACGGCATTCTCGCGGAAGCGCATCTTCGGATACGGCTTCGTCGCGTTCGCCAGCATCGCCATCGCCGTCATCGGGTTCCTGGTGTGGGGCCATCACATGTTCGTGACCGGGCAATCCCTGTACGCCGGCATGTATTTCTCGCTGCTCAGCTTCGCCGTTGCGGTCCCCTCCGCAATCAAGGTGTTCAACTGGACCGCAACCATGTACCGCGGCTCGATCTCCTGGGATACGCCCATGCTGTATGCCTTCGGCTTCATCGGACTCTTCACCATCGGCGGATTGACCGGCCTGTTCCTCGCCACGCTGGGCCTGGATGTGCATGTCACCGATACCTACTTCGTGGTCGCGCACTTTCATTACGTCATGGTGGGCGGAATGGTGATGGCGTATCTTGGCGGACTGCATTTCTGGTGGCCGAAGATCAGCGGAAGAATGTATCCGGAGGGATGGGCGAAGTTCGCAGCCCTGGTTGTATTCGCCGGATTCAACCTCACCTTCTTCCCGCAGTTCATCGTCGGATACCAGGGCATGCCCCGTCGCTATCACGCCTATGCGCCCGAGTTCCAGGTGCTGAACGTGCTGTCGAGCGCCGGCGCCTCCATCCTCGGGCTCGGCTACCTCATTCCGCTGATCTATATGCTCTGGTCGCTCAAATACGGAAAGAGAGCGTCCGCCAATCCATGGGGCGCCGTCGGACTGGAATGGACGGTTCCCTCGCCGCCGCCATGGGATAACTTCCCGCAGACGCCGGTAGTGACGTGGGAAGCGTATCAGTATCACAAGCCTTGGCAGCCGGAGGTGGAAGTTGGCCGTTGACACAAACCTGGAGGAAATTCACGGTCCGGAGCTTCGCCACCACTTCGAAACGCCCGACCAGCAGGTGGAAACGTCCACCATCGGAATGTGGACGTTTCTGGTCACGGAGATCATGTTCTTCAGCGGCATGTTCGCCGCATACGCAATCTTCCGCTCGCTGTATCACGACGCCTTCGCGAGCACCAGCAAATACATGGACGTCGTGGTCGGCGCGATCAACACCGCCGTTCTGATCTGCAGCAGCTTCACGATGGTCATGGCTGTTCGCGCCGCCAGGTTGGGCATGAGGAACATGATTGTCCTGTTCCTGATTCTCACCATGCTGCTCGGCCTCGTGTTCCTCGGGGTCAAAGCCTACGAGTATCACCATAAATGGGTGGAGCACCTCGTGCCCGGGTTCAACTTCCATTACGAAGAAGCCAAATACGAGCGCCACGCCGCCATCTTCTTTTTCCTCTATTTCATGATGACGGGAATGCACGCCATGCACATGGTCGTTGGCGAGGGATTATTGGCCACCCTGCTCGTGATGGCGTGGCGCGGACGCTTTACCGCCAAGTGGAACACGCCCGTCGATATGATCGGACTGTACTGGCATTTTGTCGACATCATCTGGATCTTTTTGTTCCCGCTGTTATACCTGATAGGACAGAGAGCATGAACCCCGAACCTCATCATCACATCACGCCGGTGCGCACCTACGTCCTAGTGTGGATCGCGCTGATCATTCTGACGTTCGTAACCACCTGGGTTGCGGAGATTGATCTCGGGGAGTGGAATATCGTGGTTGCGATGACCATCGCCGTGGTCAAAATGTCGCTGGTCGCAGCGTTTTTCATGCATATCAAAGGCGCCAGCGCCCTTACCAAGCTGGTGTGCGGCGCCGGCCTGTTCTGGATGGCGATTCTCTTCGCGCTGACCTTCGGCGACTATCGGTCGCGCGCATGGCTGCCGTTGGAAGGATGGTGGTAGAGCGCCGCGGCTTTGCCCGGAATGCTCAGGCTACAGCTTTGGCGGCGTGCTCCTCCCGCCGCGCAATATCCCGCCCAATGGTTCTGGACCCGCCCCATAGGACGGCCGCCAGGCAGATCGACAACGCCGGGATAATCAGCATAGCCTGCTGCAAACCGGTCGCCTTCAGCCCTTCGGTGATCTGCGCGGACCCGGACGCGAGCGCCGCCCGCCGCGCAAGAAAGTCGCTCAACGCGCCGGTGAGATACGGACCAAAGGAAGCCCCGCACAGGTACATGAGCATGAAGTAGACGGCCATCGCTGTGCCGCGCTGCCCGGGCGCAACAATATCCTGTATGGACGCGTAGACCAGTCCGTAATAGCTGTTCAAACATGCGTATGCGATCGTCAGCAGCGCGATCGCCCCGCCCAGCGAGCCATGCGGAAGCACGATGCCGGCGAAGGCGAACGGCGCTGCGGCCAGCGCGATCATCGCGGCCGAAACCAGCCGGCCTTCCTTGCGGCGGCGCGCGATGCGGTCTCCCCACGCGCCCGCCGCCAATCCGCCGGAGACGCCGCCCGCCAGATAGACGAACCCCGTGATGACGCCCGACTCGGCCAGCGACGCATGATGGATCCGGCTCATGAACGCCGGCAGAAACGTGCCCACGGCGTACATGTTGAAATTCAGCAGCGCCCCCGAAGCAATGATCCACCACAGGGTCGGGATGCGCAAAACGGACCACATCGAAGCCGCCCCGGACGCGTCCGGAACCGTGTCCGCCGCGCCGCGCCGCGGCTCAGCGAGGGAGAGCAGCGCCGGCATCAACACAATGGCCGGAGCGGCGCCCAGCGCCATCGCCATGCGCCAGCCGTACGCCTGCGCCACCGGGCCGCTGAATAAATAACTCAGCGCCCCGCCAATGGGAACGCCGGTCATGAACAGCGCCAGCGCGCGCGAACGCTGCGCCGCGGAGAACAGATCGCCGATCCAGCTCGTGGCCGCAGGGGCCACCACCGCCTCGCCCACAGCCAGACCCAGCCGAGAGACCACCAACATGGAATAACTGCTCGCCAGACCCGCGCATGCGGTGAGCGCGCTCCAGATCAGCATGCCGCCGCTGAGCAGCAATTTCCGGCTCCATCGGTCCGCAACCCGGCCCAGCGGAATCCCGACGATCGCATACAGCCAGATGAAAATGCTGCCCAGCAGCCCGAGCTGCGCATCGGTAAGCTGAAACTCCTTGCGCATCGGCTCTGCCAGCGCGCCGTTGAGGTGGCGGTCGTAAAAATTCAGAATATTGATCGCGACCAGAATCAGCAGGGACGTGAAGACGCCCTTGTCGCGCATCGGTGCAATGGTAGCATACTGAAAGCAACCGCCCGGCCTTGCGAGCCAGACCGCGCAGGCCTCACAGTGGTCTGTTTACTGGCGGCGCCGCCGCGGCGCGCCGCTACAAACGGACGGCGGCTTTCTTCCGCTCCTTTTTGAGCTTCCGAGGGAGCCGCTGCTTATTCTTCTTCGGCAACTTGGCCTTGGACATGCTCTGTTTACAGATTGCCGCGCAGCGCCTGCTCGCGCTCAATCGCCTCGAACAACGCCTTGAAGTTGCCCTTTCCGAAGCTGCGGCTGCCTTTGCGCTGGATCAGCTCGAAAAACAGCGTCGGGCGATCCTCCACAGGCTTGGTGAAGATTTGCAGCATGTATCCTTCGTCGTCGCGGTCCACCAGGATGCCGAGATCGGCGAGTTGATCAAGCGGCTCATCGATCCTCCCCACCCGCTCCTGAAGCGCGTCATAGTATGTCGACGGAACGCGAAGGAACTCCACGCCCTGGTTCCGCAACCGGGAGACGCTGTCGATGATGTCATCCGTAGCCAGGGCGACGTGCTGTACCCCCGGTCCCTTGTAGTACTCCAGATATTCTTCGATTTGCGATTTCCGCCGGCCTTCGGCAGGTTCGTTGATCGGAAACTTTACGCGCCCGTCGCCGTTGGCCATGACCTTGGACATCAGCGCCGAGTACTCCGTAGAGATGTCTTTATCATCAAAGTGCTGGTACAGGCGAAAGCCCATGACCCGCTCGTAAAACTCGACCCATTTGTTCATTTCGCCCCAGCCGACGTTGCCGACCATGTGGTCGATATACTTGAGGCCGGCCGGGCGCGATACAATATCCGGCCCCGCGACGGCCCGATAGCCGGGAAGAAACGGGCCCTGGTAATTGCGCCGCTCGACAAAGGAATGAATCGTCTCGCCGTAGGTGGCGATGGAAGCGATCCTGACCTCGCCGAACTGATCTTTCAGCGCACAGGGCGGTCGGATGCCCTGCGCCCCGCGCTGCGTGGTTTCCCGGTAAGCCGACTCGGCGTCGTCCACCGCAAGCGCAATGTCGTGCACGCCGTCGCCGTGCAGCGCAATGTGCGTCGCGATCGCGTGCTCGGGATCCAGCGGCGTGGTGAGAACAAATCGGATCTTGCCCTGCTCGACCACATACGAGGCGCGGTCGCGCACGCCCGTTTCCGGGCCGCTGTACGCCGTCAGCGTGAACCCGAACGCGGCGCGGTAATAATACGCCGCCTGCTTCGCGTTGCCGACGTAAAATTCCACGAAATCCGTACCGTGCAGCGGAAGAAAGTCGCGCTGCGCTGCTCGCGGATGTTCTGCTACTTCTTGCATATCTCCTCCTGCGCGCAGATTTCTCTCATCGCGTCCACGAACATCTGGTTTTCCTCGTCCGCGCCGGTCGAGATCCGGATGCAGTGCGGCAATCCGAAAGCTGTCAACGGGCGCACAATGACGCCCCGCCGCAACAGTTCTTCCGTGACGCGCGCCGCCTGATCGCCGTCGGCAAACGGCGCCATCACGAAATTCGCATCCGAGGGAACGGGATGCAGATCCAATTCCTCGAGCGCGCGGGTGATAAATTGAAGCCCGCGCGCATTCAGCTCCAGCGATCTGTGCAGAAACTCCTTGTCGTTCAGGGCCGCAATCCCTGCCGCCTGCGCCAGCGTGCTGGGCTCAAACGGAAGCTTCACTTTCAGCAGATTTCGAATCAGCTCCTCGTGCGCGAAACCATAGCCGATTCGAACCCCGGCAAGTCCGTACACCTTGGAGAACGTACGCAACGTAATCACGTTGTCGTAGCGATAGTGCATCGAATCCGGATATCTCGGGTTATCCTTGGCGTACTCGAAGTAGGCTTCGTCCAGAATGATCAGGACGCGCTCCGGCGTATGCCGGTAGAACTCATCAAACTCATGCTTGGTGAAAATCGTTCCTGTCGGATTGTTCGGATTCGCCAGATAGATAATCTTGGTTCGCTCGTTGATCTGCGAAGCCAGAGCAGCCAGATCATAGCGCCACTGGCGGTACGGCGCGGTCCGGTATTTGACGCCGCGCGACTTGGCAAGCACCTGAAAGCCGAGGAATGCCGCTTCGGTCGTCAGAACCTCATCCTCGTCCGTCAGAAACGTGCGGATGATGTTCGCCATGATCCCTTCCGACCCGCTGCCGACGATCACGTTGTCCACCTTCAGTTCAAACCAGTCGGCCAGGACCCGCCGCAGATCCAGTCCGCCATTCGGGTACAGATTCAGGCTGCCGATCTGTCGCTGGATCGCCTCCATCGCCAGCGGCGATGGCCCCAGCGGATTCTCGTTGGAAGCGAGCTTCGCAACTCGCGTCACGCCGTACTGGCGCTGAATCTCTTCGATGCTGCGTCCAGGCTCATAGGGCTTCAGCGCTTCGATGTAGGGCGGGACCAGGGCCATCCGAACAATATGGTAACTCTGGTACATTCATCCACAGATGCCGGAAACCACGTTCAGGGCGCTTGTGGCAACTCAGAACGACGGCCAGTTCAGGGCCTCGATTCAAGACGTGAATCGCTCCGCGCTTCCCGAAGGCGATGTATTGATCCGGGTTGCCTATTCGAGCCTCAATTACAAAGACGGCCTGGCGGTGACCGGGCGTCCGGGCGTGATCCGCGCCTTCCCGATGGTTCCCGGCGTCGATTTGGCGGGAACCGTTGAGGAGTCTTCCGCTCCCGAATTCAAGCCCGGCGACGCCGTCGTCGTCACAGGTTGCGGCACTTCCGAATTCCATTGGGGCGGCTACGCCCAGTATGCGCGCATGAAGGCGGAGTGGGTCGTTCCCATTCCGCCCAACATGACCCCCGCGCAAGCCATGGGCGTTGGAACCGCCGGATTTACCGCTATGCAATCGGTGATGGCGCTTGAGCATCACGGGATGAAGCCTTCCGGGCGCGAGGTCGCCGTTACCGGAGCGGGCGGCGGCGTGGGCAGCGTCGCAGTCGCCATTTTGTCGAAACTCGGCTACAAGGTCGTCGCGTCAACCGGTCGCCCGGATCTCCACGACTACTTGCGGCGGCTCGGCGCGAGCGAAATCATCGACCGCTCTGTCCTCAGCGCCCCGGCAAAGCGGCCGCTTGAGTCCGAACGTTGGGGCGGCGCCATCGATTCAGTCGGGGGCGATACGCTGGCCGGCCTGTTGCGCTCCATGGCAACCCACGCCAGCATCGCTTCCTGCGGCTTGGCCGGCGGCGCCGCGTTCAGCGCCACCGTCTTTCCCTTCATCCTCCGCGGCGTGAATATTCTCGGCATCGACTCGGTTCGCGTGCCCAATGCGCAGCGCCGCGCCGTCTGGGCGCGCCTTTCCCGTGATCTCGATTTGACGCTGCTCGATTCGATCATGCAGATCGAGCCGCTTAGCCGCGTCCCTGAGCTGGGCCAGCAGATTCTTCAGGGCCAGATCCGCGGACGCGTCGTCATCGACGTCAATCGTTGATCATTCCCTGCAAATCCCGCGCTTGCTCGAGCGGATGAATTCGACAAGATGTCGCGCCTGGGCCGTTGCAATCTCCGTCTCGATCCGCGACAACGCCTCCTCCAGCTTCAGCCCCGATCGATAGAGCAGCCGGTAAGCGGTCTTGAGCGCAGAAATTTCCTCCGCCGACAGCCCTGCGCGTTTCAGCCCGACCAGGTTTAAGCCCTTCGCCGCGACATTGAAATCCGAGTACAGGAAATACGGAGGAACATCGCTGTTGACGCGCGTATTTCCGCCGATCATGGCCAGAGTTCCGATTTTCGAAAACTGGTGCACCACGACCCCACCCGAAATAAAGGCCTGATCCTCGACTTCGACATAACCCGCGATGAGCGCGCAGCTCGCAATGACCGTGCGGTTGCCAATCTTGCAATTGTGCGCAATGTGCCCGGATCCCATGATGTAATTCTCATCGCCGACTTCAGTCGCCGATTCCGGCGCCGTGCCGCGGGAAATCGTGTAATGTTCGCGGATGGTGTTGCCGTTGCCGATTCGTAAATAACTCCGCGCGCCGGAAAAGCTCTTGTCGAAGGGATCGGTTCCAAGCACGGTTCCCGCGGAAATCGAGTTCCGTTCGCCAAGCGTCGTCCAGCGCTTGATGTACACGTAGGGCTCCAGCCGGCACCCCGCGCCGATGGAAACATCCTGCTCGATAACGCAGAAATCGCCGATGACGACGTTCGCGCCGATTATTGCGTCCGGATGTACGCGCGCTGTATCTGCCACCAGCGCAGTCGGATCGATGGGCATAAATTTGTATGATATCGACCGGAGGTGAAATGCTGGTTCGAGAGATTGCTGCGCTGCTCAATGCGCAGTGGGAAGGCCAAGGCGACCGCGACATCCGGAAGGTGGCGGATCTGGACAGCGCGCAGGCCGACGAGATTGCCTTCGTCGCCGGGCGAAAAGCTGCGGCCGCGGCGCGGCGCAGCTCCGCTGGCTGCCTGATTGTCCCGCTGGATTTCGAAAACGCCGGGCGCCGCACCATCATCCGCTCCAGCCAGCCTCGCGCATCCATCGCCGCTGTTATTCATCGTCTGCATCCCAAGAAGCGCCCTCCGGCGGGCGTTCATCCAACCGCGGTAATCGGAAGCGATACCGTCATCGGCGAAGGCGCCTCGATAGGCGCGAACACGGTCATTGGAGACAACGTCCGGATCGGCGAGCATGCTGTCATTCACCCGAACGTCACGATTTATGACGACGTCTCCATCGGCTCTCGAACTGTCGTGCACGCGGGCGCCGTGATCGGCGCCGACGGATTCGGATTCATCCTGCGCGAGGGCGCTTACGAAAATTTCCCGCAAGTCGGTCGCGTGGAGATCGGCGACGACGTGGAGATCGGCGCCAATTGCTGTGTGGATCGCGCGGCGCTCGGCGTCACCCGCATCGGCGACGGAACCAAGCTCGACAATATGGTCCACGTCGGTCACAATTGCTCAATCGGGCGCCACGTCGTCATTGCGGCCCAGACGGGACTCGCCGGCGGCGTCGTCATCGAGGACTATGCCGTCATCGGCGGGCAGGTCGGCATCGGCGATAAGGCCCGAATTCAGTCGCGCGCCATACTCGGCTCTGGCGCCGGCGTGCTGACCTCCAAGATTATCCGCGGTGGACAGGTCTTCTGGGGCACGCCGGCTCGCCCTCTGAAAGAGCACCTGGAACAGCTCGCCGCGCTGTCCCGGCTTCCGGAAATCCGGCAGGAGTGGCTGGCGTTGAAACAGAAACTGCGCAGCGCGCGGGAATTATGATTGCAACCGCAGCCTGACGGTGATCGCGTGATCGTCGCCGGTGTACACGTCCACGCCGCCGCCGTTCGCTTCCACAATGCGGCGGATGCTCGCAAGGCTCAAACCTGAGCCTGCGGGGAGATCTGGAGCGTGCGCCTCCGCGTCGCGCTTCCCGGGGCGGCGCACCGATGCCTCAATCGACACCACATCTCGGTTGTAACTTCCGCAGACGGTCATCGGGTAGCGCTGATCCGCGCTTTGCCTGAGAAACGTGATCAGATTTTGTACCAGGCGGCGCCCCTGCTCAGGATCCAGGCGGACCATCGGCAGGCTGTCCGGGATCCGCATCTCGAGCAGAGGCGCATTCATTTCGTCAGCCACATCGCACAACAGCACGGCGATGTCTACAAACTCCGGTGTTGCAGGAGCGTTCCGAACGACATCGATCGCGTTCGTCACGATCCAGTTCGATTGTTCCACGAGCTGCCGCAGCTTCTCCAGATGCTGCCGCCCTCGTTCGTCGGCGTCGGGCAGGATCAATTCGAGATAATATGCGATGGACTCCATCGTGCTCAGAGGCTGCCGCAATTCATGGGCAGCGTGACGAAGGACGGAAGCAGCGTCCCAGTCGGAGAACGTCGGGTCGGGCATGGAGTCGAGCGCGAGAGCCTGAGCCACTTGGGACATGTGCGTAACGTCGCAAGAGAGAGAAAAGCGTCCCTCTCTCTTGTCATCAAACTGAAATTGCAGAGACACTGAATTATTTCTGTTTCACGCGCGTCCGGTCAAGAGAAAGTCCAGCGAAAGTGAACGCAACTCGCGCCCCCAGTCACCGTGAGAGCGGGTATCTTTCGTTTTCGACGCGCGCGCTCGAGGCCAACCAGAAACCCGATGCCGCCAGCGCAAGCACAATCCCCAAAGCTGCCCGGAGCGATGTCCATTGGGCCGCGAACCCGATCGACGGCGGTCCGGCAAACAGACCAGCGTATCCGCTCATCGTCACAAAGGCGAGCGCCGCGCCGGACGCAGGCCTCCCGAGGGCGCCCGCGGCCGCGAATACAATCGGGACTACGATCGAACATCCCGCGCCCACCAGCAGGAAGCCGAAAATCGCCGGCGCAGGGTGCGGAAGCGCCAGCGCGATTGCCATGCCAGCGGAAGCGACAGCGCTCCCGCCGCGGATGAGCAGCGCGGGTCCGAATCGCCGCCTGAGGACATCGCCGCTCAGCCGTCCAATCGTCATCGCAGCGGAAAATACTGCGTAACCAGCCGCTGACGTTCCCGCCCCCGCGCCAGTCGCGCTGCCCAGATACAGGGCGCTCCAGTCAGCCATCGCCCCTTCGACGAGAAAGAAGGAGAACGCAAGGGCCGCCAGCCCGATCAGCCCCCTCGATATCCGCAATTTCCGGTGGTCGGGCCCAACCGCATCTACGCTGCCCGGCAATAGGCCCGGCGCCGTCGCCAGCGTGATCGCTTCGGCCGCGATCGCGCCAATCAGAAAGTGTGCGCGCGGCGCGATTCGCGCCGCCGCAACAACGCCGCCCAGGGCCGCGCCGGCGATCCCGCCAATGCTGAAAAAAGCGTGAAAGCCCGATACCAGCGGCCGCCCCCAGATTCGTTCGACCGCGATGGCGTGCGAATTCATCGACACATCCATCGCCCCCGCAGCCAGACCCATAACCAGCAGCGCTGCGCTGAGCGTCGCCTGCGACGTTGCGAACGCAGGCAGCGCGAGCGCCGCGCCGAAACACAATGATGAGCACGCAGTAACCGGACGGCTGCCCCAGCGCGATACCAGCCAGCCGGCCAGGGGCATCGAAATCAGGCAGCCGGCTGCGATTCCGAGCAGCGCCAGCCCTAAGAACTTGTTGAAATAGGGCTCTCGCCAGGCGCGATGAACGCCATTCGTGCTTGGTAATGGCAGTAATTTGCGTTCAGGGGACTCGTTTGTGGGGGGATCTCTTCGGGATCACCGCGGAGCGGTGTTGAAAAACGCCGTTTTTCGGCGTCCGGCTACACCTCGGCCCTTGCCAACCGCGGGAGTCGCCACAAATTGAAGGCAGCCGCGGTCATCAGGAATTGCCACGCGACTTTCGCCAGACCCCGCAGTTTGGTTTTCCGTATGCCACCAGTCTGCTTCATCCACCCGAATGCCTTCTCAATCAACGGCCGCTTGCTCTGGCTCACGGCATAGCTCTCGTGTCGGCTGGTTCGAGCGTCGATGGCACTGCCACCGGAACGGGCGGTGTTCTGCGCGACGTGCGGTCGG
>DASRCT010000014.1:0-79522 GCA_035652975.1 Bryobacteraceae bacterium
ATGTAAGCGGTCGGGAAAATGTCTGACAGGAACAGCGCCTGTTCGTCGGCCAGGCCTTCGGGAACCTTGATCGGTCCGACGTCGGCAAACGGCACGCGCACCAATTCCGCCTGCCCGCCTGCGTATCCGCCGGTCAGATGCGAATAGCCGAAAATGCCCGCCGTTGAGTGTCCCCAAAGCCGCTCAGCCATCCATGCGTTCGGATTCGAGTTCTCGCACACCGAATACAATCCCTTCTGGCATCCGAAGCACCCTCCGCAGGCGATCGGAAAAGGAACCACAACGCGCTCTCCCTTTTGAAGGTTCTTCACGCCCGGCCCCACCTCCACCACCTCGCCCATAAATTCATGCCCGAGGATGTCGCCGCTCTCCATCGTGGGCACAAAGCCGTTGTACAGGTGCAGATCGGAGCCGCAGATCGCCGTCGACGTGACCCTCACAATCGCGTCTCGCCGGTTCAGGATTTTCGGGTCCGGAACTGTCTCAACGCGCACATCGCGCTTTCCCATCCAGCACGTCGCTCGCATCCTGGTCTCTCCTTTGCGCGGCGCAGCCCCAGCGGGCCGCCTCTCGCCGCTCTTTGTCGCATCGTCGCTGTCGGTGAGATGCCGGCGCGAGGATCCCGCACGTGGTGTAACCGTGTGGCTGAACGCCTGAATCTCGCCTAAGATTGAAACAAGTGCGAACTTCAGCCGATCTCCTGCGATCTTGCCTGGCCTATTCGGCGTGGGCCAGCGCGCGGCTCATCACGGCCGCCTCCCAGTTGACCGCCGAGGAATTGACGCGCGATTTTGGCACTGCCGACAGAAACGTAATCGGTACGCTTGCCCACATATTCGGCGCAGACCGCATCTGGCTGGGCCGCGTCCATGGCGAAGGGCCGGGCCAAATGCCCGGTGCGGAGTATCATGACCTGGCGCGACTCCGTTCCGAATGGCCCGCGCTGCACCAGGGATGGGCGGACTGGGCGGCGCAGCTCACCGATGACCAGTGCATGCACGAGCTGACCTACCAGGATCTGACCGGGCGCACTTGGACAAATCCGCTTTTCGGCATCGTGCTCCACGTGGTGAACCACGGCACGCACCATCGCGGCCAGGTAGCCGGATTTTTGCGCAGCATGGGTCACGTCCCGCCAAAGCTCGACCTCATCGCCTACTATCGCGGCGTTGCTTAGCTGAGGCCTGCCCGGCCTTCAGTTGTCAGCAACTGTAAACAACCGCCTCGCTGGCCGGAAAATAACCGTTGCATTTATCCGAGCCGCTACTGATAATCAGTTATCAATATCAGGTTACGGCCAGTTCCCCCAAATGTAAGGCGGCTGATCTTATCTCGATGAAATTGGAATCCTTGAGCAAGATCGAGCAGGTCCGCAGGGCGATCCTGAGAGAGATACTCTCCGGGCGGCTCAGACCCGGGCAGCGACTCCTCGAAGCGCAGTTGTCCAAGCAATTGGGAGTCTCGCAGGCAACCGTCAACGCGGCGCTCCAGGACCTGCACAACCAGGGGCTGGTGACGAAGCTGTTGAACCGCTCCACCAACGTGAGCCGGTACACCCTGGAAGACGTCGCGCGTTTGTTTGCGGTGCGCATGCTTCTTGAGCCGGCCGCCGCGGCTGCCGTATCGAAGGCGTGGTCGGACAACGCCCGGAACCGGCTCTCTCGGCCGGTGGAAGCCATGCGATGCGCCGCGCAAGCGAACGATCTGGCGGCCTTCTGCCTTGCCGACTATGAATTTCATCATGAGATTTACAGATTGAGCGGCAACTCGTTCCTCATCCAGGCCGCCGAGGCCATCGCCGCAGCGCCGTTCGCTTACGTTCTGTGCGATCACCTCGAGGCCTTGCCCACCGATTATGCGGCGCTGGCCGAAGATCATCAGGAGATTATCGACGCCATTGGCAACGGACCCGACGAGGCCGCCCGCCAGATGCGGGCGCGCATCGAACGCTGGCTCGATCACTCCAGACGCGCTCTGGAGCGGGCCGCGCCGCAAGACGCCGCGCTGGATCTGGAGACCGCAGCATGCCGCCTTTGACGCTTCGCCTGGCGTTGGCGAGTCTGCTGGCGTCGCCAGCGCCAGCTCGCGATCCGTATATCGCCGTCGTCGAAAAGATCGCGGGCGCGGTCGGATTCTTTAGCGAGGACGGCAGTCAGCTCGCCCAGGTAAAAGTGGGGAGCTTTCCGCACGAAGCGGTTCTCTCCGCCGACGGCCGCTATTTGTATATCAGCGACAACGGCGTCCTGTGGATGACCGAGGACAGGCCGGGCGCGAACTCGATTTCGGTCCTGGACGTGAGCGCAATGAAAAAGATCGGCGAGATCAGCCTGGGCCGCTTTCACCGGCCGCACGGGCTGGCCCTTTTCCCGGATCAGCAGCGCCTGCTTGCGACAACGGAACGACCATTCGGGCTGGCGCTGGTCGATGTGTCCGCGCAGAAGCTGATTCGCAGCTATGAGGTGCACGGCAAAAGCCCCCACATGGTCATCCTCACGCCGGACGCTAAGATCGCCTTCGTCAGCAATACGGATTCGAATCAGGTAGCCGCGATCGAGTTGCAAACCGGCGCTTGGACGTTGATACCTACCGGCGCCAGACCCCAAGGCGGCGCGCTGTCAGCAGGCGGAGACCGCTTGTACATCGCCTGCACGGACGCGAACCGGATTGCGATCATTGATACTCGCTCCAAGCGGGTCATCGGCGAAATACCCACCGGAAAAGGACCGGCCCGCATCGCCTTGACTCCCGACGGAAAAACGCTGATTTATAACTTGCAGTTCGAGCCTGCCGTCGGTTTTGCGGACCTCCGCTCAGGCCGACAGGTTGCGGCCGTCCCCTTGAGCGGGCGCCCGCTATCCCTCGCCTTGACTCGCGACGGCCGGCGGGCCTTTACCGGCATTCAGGATCAGGACAAAGTCGCGTACTTGTCGACCGCCAATCGCCGGATCGAGCGAATCATTGCTACGCCGAAAGGCAGCGGGCCGGATGCTGTGATTCCGTTGCGGCCATAAGCGCCGCCAAGCTATGGGCTGGAACTCAAATGTCGGGAGGGACCATGAAGACTGCTTCCTTGATTGCGGTCGGCCTCTGTCTGGTTATCACCGCGGCTGGTCAGACCACGTTCGCCACAATGACCGGTATGATTACCGATCCCCAGGGCGCGGCGGTTTCCGGCGCACAGGTGACGGCCACGCTGATCAGCAGCAACTATCAGTACAAAACTCGTTCCAATGAGCTCGGCTACTACACCCTCGGCCAGTTGTTACAGGGCGAGTACACGCTCAGCGTTGAAATGCCGGGGTTCAGCCGCACGCAGATCAAGGATATTCTGCTGACAGCGAATGAACAGCGGCGCGTTGATGTACAACTCAGCCTGAGCGGCGTCTCCACGGCTGTGGAGGTCAGCGCAACCACGGCTCCGATTGAAACCGAGAGCGCGCGCATCAGCGATACCAAGCTGGCGAGTCAGATCAAGAATCTGCCGCTCAACACGCGATCGTTATGGACCTTTGTCGGACAGAACCCGGGCATTGTCCAGGCGGCCAGCGGAACCGCGACGCGGCGTTTTTCAGGAAGCCGCAACAACCAGTCCGACGCTTCCGTGGACGGCATTACGATCAGCAACGGCCGCGATGGCACGCAGATCACCCCTCTCGTCAACTACGTCGAGAGCTTCCAGGAAGTGCGAGTCGATATGGGCAATAACTCGGCCGAGTTCGGCTCCCTCGGCCAGGTCACGGTTATCTCCAAGTCGGGAACGAATGAACTGCACGGCGCTGCCTTCGACTACTACTCGAGTCCCGGCTTCCAATCCCGCAATCCGTTTGCAACCTCCTCCAGCGGCAGCGTGGTCCACAACCCGGGGTTCACCATCGGCGGACCTGTCTATATTCCCAAGCTCTACAACGGCAAGAACCGGACCTTCTTTTTCTTCTCCCTTGAGGAAGGCCGCGGCGGTCAACTGAGAGATGTCATCAATCCCACCGTACCGCCCACCCCCTGGCGCACAGGGGATTTCTCGCGCGAAGCAGCCGCCATCAGAGATCCGCTGAACGGAAGCGCGCCGTTCCCGGGCAAAATGATCCCGCTGTCGCAGATCAATCCTGTGTCGCAAAAAATCCAGGACAAATTCTATCCGCTGCCCAATACCGGCGATCCGAATGTTCTCACTTCCCAGAACTTCAACGCTGTGTTAGGGCGCCCCTACGATCCTTCGACGTACTGGACAACCCGTCTCGACCACCGCTTCTCCGAGCGCGCCTTCCTGTTCGGCAGATTTACCTGGGCCAAGCAATACACCCGCCCCTGGGACGACAACCTGCCCACCATCGGCACAATCCGCAACCAGCGTGAAAATCAGGGCGCCAATGTTTCATTCACCTACGTGCTGGCCGCCAGCGTGGTGAACGAGATTCGCTGGGGCATTGCCTACAATGACCAGCCCCGCAATGGCGCCCAGGATGGCCTCACCAATGTCAAGGAGTTGGGACTGGTGGGACTGGCTCCGGATCTTCCACCCGTTGCGGGGATGCTGAATGTGAACTGGAGCGGCATCGGCCTGCAACCGCTCACCCAGCAGGTCTGGCGGCATCCCGGCTTCAAGAACAAGTTCAACCAGATCCAGGAGCAGTTGAGCTGGTACCGCGGCCGCCACAGCGTCAAGTTCGGCGCCATAATCAACCGCGTCTACTATGCCGACCTCCAGCAGAACACGGCCTTGTTCGGCAGCCTGACCTTCTCCAATCGCTTCACGGGCCACCCCTACGCGGACTTTCTGCTGGGCATACCCACCACCTACGCGCGAGCGTTTCCGGCGGTATTGCAGGAAGAATTGCGCCAGGGATACGATTTCTTCGTCGCCGACACATTCAAAATAACCCCGGCGCTGACGCTCGATATCGGCCTTCGCTATGAGCTGCATCCGCCTGCGCGCAATCTGTCCGGCTATAACTCCATCTTCGATATCGCATCCGGAAAGATCGTCGTTCCGGACGACAGTCTGAGCAAGGTGAGCAAGCTGATGCCGGCTAACTACGTGGGCGTCGTGGGCGCGAGTTCGGTCGGGCTTCCTTCGCTTTTGGCCTTCACCGACAAGAATAATTTCGCCCCGCGCATCGGCCTGGCTTGGCGTCCCTTCGGGCCCAATACCGTTTTCCGCGCGGGCTATGGCATCTACTACGACATTGTGCCCACCTCTGCATCAAGCGGCGGCGTGCCGTTCGTCATCAACGAACCCGCGCAAACCAACTCCACCACGAACCCCGAGGTCATCCTGCCGCGAGTGTTTACTTCGAGCGCTGTAGCCGGTCCTTCCACGGTCTCGCTGCCCCAGGCTCGCAATCCGCATCTGGTGATTCCTTACAGCATGCAATACAGCGCTACCATCGAACGCGCATTTGGCGGAAACGCCCTGCGCCTGTCTTTTATTGGAACCAACACGCGCAAGGGGGAATACGCCTATAACATCAACCAGCCGCTCCCTGGTCCCGGCGCGTTCATCAGCAAGCCGCGCATGTTTCCCCAATATCCGGCGATCATGTACCTCACCAATGGCGCGGGGCATCAGTACAACGCCTTTACCGCGGAAATCAAGCGCCGTTCTCAAGTCGGTTTGACGTATCAGCTCAGCTATACGCTAGCGCGCGATATCGGCGATGTGGAGCGCGGCGAAAGCATCGAGAACGCCTACAATCGCGCGCGCGAGCGCACCGTCTGGGTCGATATTCCCACCCACCGGCTGAATGGCAATGTGTACTGGGAGCTTCCCCTCGGTCGGGGAAAACGGTTTCTCGCGGGCGCTTCCCGTCCCCTGGATGCGGTGGCCGGAGGGTGGAGCATCGCGCTGGTCTACTCCTACCGCTCCGGGCGTTTCCTGACGCCGCTGTGGACCGGACCCGATCCCACAGGCACTGCCTACACCACGAACGCGTCGCCGCCGAACGTGACCATCCGCCCCGACATACTGCGCGACGGCAATCTTCCCCCCGACCAGCGGAGCATCTATCGCTGGTTCGATCTGGCCGCCTTCGCTCCGCCCGGACCCTATTTCGGGACCTCGGCCCGCGGCGTGATCATCGGGCCAAACTCGAACGTGTGGGACGCGGGGGTGTACAAGCTGTTCCGGATCGCGGAACGGGTGACGCTCCGGTGGGAAATGACGGCGGTGAATATGCTCAATCATCCCAACTACAACGATCCTTCGATGACCATCAACCAGACCGGCTCCAATGGCGTAATTAACGGCGTCGGCGGCAATTCCAATGTCTCGGGGGCGGGCAGCCCCCTCGATCCGGCCGGCCCGCGCGGCTTTCGCACGGCCCTGCGTTTGGAGTTTTGAGGCCGTCCAGGCGAGGAAACCTACATGCCAGTTAGAAGGAATATAGCCATGCATTCAGCAGGAGCCCTTCTTTTCAGCGCGCTGACCCTCCCCCTTGCCGCAAGCCAGCCGGTGTTTCCCGGCGCGCAGGGCTTCGGCGTCGAGACTCCGGCAGGACGCGGCGGGCAGATTTTGCGCGTCACCAATCTGAACGGCGAGGGCCCTGGCTCGCTGCGCGCTGCAATCGACGCCAAAGGGCCTCGAATCGTTGTTTTCGAGGTCGCCGGCGTCATCGATTTGAACATGAAGCCGCTGGTCATCTCTGAGCCCTTCATCACCATCGCGGGGCAGACCGCGCCATCGCCGGGCATCACCCTCATCCGCGCTGGCATCGACATCACCACCCACGACGTCTTGCTCCAGCACATCCGCGTGCGAATGGGCGATGCGGGCCAGCCCAAGCGGAGCGGGTGGGAGCCGGAGGTCACCACCAAGGGACCGCAGTGCTACAACATCGTCGTCGACCACTGTTCGATGTCCTGGGCTGTAGATGAGAACCTTTCGGCCTCGGGCCCGCGCTACAACGGTCCTGAGGGAACCACTCGCAATGTCACTTTCAGCAACAACATCATCGCCGAGGGGCTCAGGAATTCCAGCCACTCCAAGGGGCCTCATTCAAAAGGCACGCTGGTTCACGACTACTGCCGGAACATCGCCATCATCGGCAACCTTTACGCCCAGAACGATGACCGCAATCCGTATTTCAAAGCTTTTACAACCGGGGTGATCGTGAACAATGTGATCTACAATCCGGGACGCTACGCCATCGAAGTCAACTGGGTTCCGGCGGAATGGGAGGGCAGGAATGTGACTCCCCAGAACGCGCGCGTAGCTGTGGTCGGCAATGTTGTTATCCGCGGTCCCAATACTCCACCCACGCTCGCCGCCGTTTCACGCAAGGGAGACGTATTCCTCGAAGATAATCTCTCTCTCGATCGCGACGGCAAACCGGCGCCGATGATTGCCGGCGAAATCAACCTGCTCCCCGACAAGCCTGTGTGGCCGGCGGGACTGAAGGCCATGCCCGCCAAAGATACAGTGGCCTGGGTCATCGCGCATGCGGGCGCGCGGCCCAAGGATCGGGACGAAGTGGACCAGCGGATCGTACGGGACTTTCAAAGGCGCGAGGGCCGCTTCATCGACAGTCAGGACGAAGTCGGCGGATATCCTCAAGCGAAAACCGTCCGGCGCATTCTCAATATTCCGAAACAGAATGTGGAAGCCTGGCTGGCAAAGCTCGCCGCCGAACTGGAATAACCCCAGCCGGAGGCTGCTACCGGCTGTTGTGTAGAAACTGCTCGAGGCTCTGCGCCTGCTCCGGCGCGATCGGCGCGATCCCGAAATGCTGCTTTAACCACTCCCGGTAGGCGCCCCGGTCCGCATCCGGAACCGCCAGCGCCAGCTCCAGCAGTATCGCGCCGGTGTGGATTCCCACCGCCGGCGCCGGGTCGCGCGCAATCGCCGGGAGCAGCCGCAGGATGTCGCCCGCGCTCTCCGAGCCGTTCACGGTTGCGGCTACCAGATCTCCCGCCAGCGCCACCCGCTCGGCGGCGCTCAGCTCGGAATAGCCTTTCTCGACCACCGCCTCGAGCGTCCTGGGATCGGGCGCGGAGCGGTAGTATCCAACCCCGGCGGCGTTGGGCCATAGCCATACCGGACACCCGTCCAGAGCCTGAACGCTGCGTTCGCGGTCCACCACGACGCAGGAGCGTCCGCCAGCGGAGTCATGCCAGCAAACGGGTACGGTCCAGGCAGGGCCGGTCTGTTCGATGACCAGCGACCCCGCGCCGCTTCCGCAGCGTACGGAGGCGCGCAACTGCGGCGCGTGCGGGCGGTCGAGAAAACTGCGGAGCACGGGCGAGGGATCCTGCCCGGTGGTGGTCCGGATCGCGGCCGCGAAATCCGCCACGGCGGCGTTTCCGTTCGCGTGCGCGGCAACGTACCGCCGCATCGCAGCGCGGAACGGCGCCCGCCCGATCCACTCCTCCAGCATGGAGAGAATCGCGGCGGCTTTCTCATACACCACCGGGCTGTACACCCCCTGCATGTCCTCCCTGGAATTCATCTCCAGGCGAACAGGCCGCGCCCGGGCAGTCGAATCCATCATCAGCATACGGTGCCGGCGCGCAGCCGCCGCGACGCCCCGCTCGAATTCCGGCAGTTCGAGATCGGCGACGTTACCTCCCAGCCACGTCGCTATCCCCTCGCTGAGCCACACATCGTCCCACCAGACCGGGGTCACCAGGTTCCCGAACCACTGGTGCGCCAGCTCGTGCGCCATTGTGGCGCGCATTATGCGCCGCCGTTCGGCCGTGTCGCGCTCCGGCGCGGCGAGCAATACGCGCTCCCGATACATAATCAAACCCGGATTCTCGACGGCGCCGAAGGCCATGTCCGGCACGGCCAGATGATCCAGTTTGGCCCAGGGATAGGGCCTCCCGACGTACGACTCCAGACTGTCGAGAATGCCGGCGGTTGCGGTTCGCGCCGCCGCGGCTTCCCTGCCCCGCCCCCGCGGCGCGATCACCCGCACCGGAGTTCGTGTCGCACCGGCGACCCCGGCCTCGATCGTCTCAAACGGACCGACCGCGAACGCCACCACCGATGGCGCTAACGGCGGCGTCTCGGCGAATACAACCTTCTTCATCGCCCCCGGCTCATTCGCTTCTTCAATCGCCGGGCTGTTGGCCAAAGCCATGTCCGCGCGCGGCACATGCAGCGTCACGCGCCAGTTCGTTTTGTAACGAGGCTCGTCAAAGCACGGAAAGGCGCGCCGCGCCTCAATGGGCGTAAAGGTGGTGTAGGCGTACCAGTCGCCGCCCGATTTCTTGCGGTGCAAGCCGGAGTTCGTTTTGTCGTCGAGCCGCGCGGAATACTGAATCCTCGCCTCGAGCGCGCCCGGAGCCGCAGGCGCCTCGAATTGGAGCCCGAGAAACTCCCCGTTCACAACTGTCGCCACTTTTTTTGCCCGGCCCGCGCGCTGCACCGCAACCTGACGAATCGAAAGGTCTTTTGCGTTCAACCAGAGCACGGACACGGCCGTTTTCAGCACGATTTCCAAGCGCGCTTCGCCGTGAAATTCGGCGCTGTCCGGTACGATGGTGATGTCAAGGGATTCTTGTTTCGGTTCGGCGACATCCGGCAGCCGGAACGTGGGCGCAGAGGTCGCGGCGAGCGCCGCCTGTGCGGCAAGCGCCAGAACAACGGCGGTTGACAATTCAAGCGGGGCGAGCATCAGCATGGATTATCGCACCCGCCTCCGCGCGCCGAAACGCGGAGGAGCAGGTCCAGTAATGCGCTGTGTCCTGGAAACTTACGATAGGCCTGGCTATTTACCGCCCACATGCCGTGTGCTACCATGAGAGTGCTTCCATGGACAGCGCCTCCGAAGCAAATCCCTCAAAAAATCCAAACGGAGTTGAATTCGCTTCAGAATGAGTTTTACCGTCTTTCTCGGGAATCTTCCCCTGTGGGTAACGGCTGACGACATCAAGTCGTGGCTGACCGCAGAAAACCTCGTGGCCGACAACGTAAAGGTAATTCGTAATCCAGAGACCCAAGAGTCGAAAGGCTTCGCTTTTATCGACGCGCCGAATCAGGAGGAGATGAACTCCATCATCCGCCGCTTCGATCGCGCGCCGCTCGAGGATCGCCTGCTGCGCGCCAACCAGGCCCAGCCGCCGAAACCCAAGGGCGCCAAGAACGCCCCCGCGCAGCAACAACCGACCGATCGCGCCGGCAGCCGGGACCGTCGCGCGTCCAGAAACAGCGCCCGCAAGCGCGCGCAGGGTCCCCAAAGCGCATTCGCCGAGGAGCTCGCGAAAGCGTTATAGCGCCGGCCCTGCGGGACCGCCTTCAGATCCCGCCCGCCTCCCTCTCGGGCCGTCGCCGGGAATCGCCGCCCGGCCCGCTTTGAACCGTGTCGACGGCGAATTGAAACATTCTTCCTCGCAAACGATTTTTCCTTCCGTTGTCAAAACTTGGTTTCGGCAGGCAATGTTATACTTGCTTCGCTGATGCATTACGTCAAGGCGCACCCCGCTTGCGGAGGGTGGTCTCATGAACGACTTTCTCATCATCAGAGCGATCTTTATCCTCATCTTGGGAATCGCGGGCTACTACCTGCGGCCCTTTGAACTGATTCCTCCTATCGCGGGCGCAGCCGGAGCAGCCTTCGGCTGCGCCATCGTTTTTTTCGAAATGCGCATCCGCCAGGTCAGCCTGAAGCGGCTCATCGGCGCCGCGTTCGGATCCGTGCTGGGAATGTTCGGCGCCTACCTGATCGCGCTGGTCCTGACGCAGGCGTTGCCGGAACACCGAAGCACCGTACCCTTCATCGAAGTGCTGCTGCTGGCGGTCATGACCTACGTCGGTCTGGTCGTTGGCGCCCAGAAGGGCGATATGCTGAACCTCGCTGCGTTTGGAGGACTGTTCGGCGGCGAGAAGACGCCCAAGCAGAGCTTTAAAATCCTCGATACCAGCGTCATCATCGACGGTCGCATCGCCGATATCGCCGACACAGGTTTCCTCGACGGAACCATCGTCATCCCCCAGTTCGTTCTGCGCGAGCTTCAACTGGTCGCCGATTCCGCTGATTCCCTGAAGCGCAACCGCGGACGGCGCGGGCTCGATATTTTGCAGCGCATCCAGAAAATGGCGCACCTGAACGTGCAGATCGTCGAGGACGACTTTCCGGGCGTCCGCGAAGTCGACATGAAGCTGATCGAGCTCGCCAAGATGTACGACTGCAAGATCGTCACCAACGATTTCAATTTGAACAAAGTGGCCCAATTGCACGGCGTCGAGGTGCTCAATATCAATGAGCTGGCCAACGCGCTGAAGCCGATCGTGCTTCCGGGCGAAACCATGCGCGTGTTCATCCTGAAGGAAGGCAAGGAGTACAATCAGGGCGTCGCCTATCTGGACGACGGCACCATGGTGGTGGTGGACAACGCCAAGCGCGCCATTTCCAAGACCATCGACATCGCCGTCACCAGCGTGCTCCAGACCACCGCCGGGAAGATGATCTTCGGCCGGTTCGACGATCGCATCCATCAGGTCTACGACGTTGCGCCCAAGGGCGGGCCGCACCCTGACCGCGCTCATCCGAAAGAGGCGGTGGGAAGCACTCACCAGCCGGCGTCCTAGCGGGAGATAATGGGGTTTCAGCTCACGGCTAAAATGAAAGTGTCTGTCATCCTCCCCGCCGCCGGCTTGGGCACGCGCATGGCGAAGGTCCAGCCGGAGAAGACGGGAACCAGCCGCAAGCAGTTCATGCTGCTCGACGGCTCGCCCATCCTGCTGCATACTATCCGCAAGTTCGCATCCTGTCCCTCGGTGACCGAAATTGTCGTGGCGCTGCGCCCTGAGGACATCGACTGGGTGGACGGACTCCTTGCCGCCGGGCGTTTTGAAAAGCCGGTGCGGCTGGTGGAGGGCGGCGATTCGCGCCAGCAGTCGGTTGAAAACGCGCTGGCCTCGCTCGGCCCCGATACGGACCTGGTCGCCGTGCACGACGCCGTTCGCCCGTTCATCGATCGCGAGCGCATCGAAGAAGTCATCCGCGTGGCGCGCGAAACCGGCGCGGCCATCGTCGGCATTGTACCGGTGGACACGGTCAAGCGCGTCCACAAAAATAAAGTGCGCGCCACCCTCCCGCGCGAACACCTGATCCTCACGCAGACCCCGCAAGTCTTCCGCTTCGATCTGCTGAAACAGGCCTTCAACAAGGCCCGTGAGGACGGGTTTGTCGGCACGGACGAATCCAGCCTGGTGGAACGCCTGGAACAGGTCGAGGTGAGCGTGGTCCAAGGCACGGACCGCAACATAAAAATCACACGGCCCAGCGACATGGACCTTGCCCGGCTGTTTCACGCCGAGGAGATGGCCGGTCAGGTGCGCGGTTGAGCTTGGAGTACAGAAGCGGTCTCGGCTGGGACGTTCATCGCATTGCTCCCGGGCGTCCACTCATTATCGGCGGCGTCGTCATCCCCTGCGAGTTCGGACTCGACGGCCATTCGGACGCCGATGTGCTTCTGCACGCCATCACCGATGCGCTGTTGGGCGCAGCCGCGCTCGGCGATATCGGGATGCACTTTCCCGACTCGGATCCGGAGTGGAAGAACGCGGATTCGCTGCGTTTTCTCGCGCACGCGCTGGATCTGGTCCGCTCCCGCGGCTATGTTGTGGTCAACGTCGATTCGACCGTGATCATCGAGCGCCCCAAGCTGAAGGATTACCGCGCGCCGATTCGCGAGAAAGTCGCGGCGGCGCTGCAAATCGACCTCGATTGCGTATCACTGAAGTTCAAGACCGCCGAGGGGGTGGGCCCAGTGGGCCAAGGACGCTCCGCCGAGGCGCAGGCGCTCGTCACGCTCCGGCGCGAGGTCCCCTGAACCCTCTCAACGGGATGGTCCCCGCAGCCGCCTGAACGCGAACACGCCGCACAGACCTGCGCCCAGCATTGCAAACGTCAGGGGCTCCGGCACGCCCGATCCGACGTTGATATTGTCGAGGTTCACGGACGTGACGCCCGCTCCCGGGCTGATCGTGATGACCAGCCGGTCGATCGCCACGGCTGTGTGGGCGCCCGCGAGGGTGCTGAACGTAAACGGGGCAAAGGTCCCGGCCAACACGCCGGTATCGTTGTAGGCCATCGACGCGCCGTTGAATCCCTGAATCGAATATCGGGCGTCGCCGTTATTGCTCGAGTAATCCACCGAGTTGAAGGTGAACTGCGCGCCGCCCTGGGTCACCTGAATCGCCGCAGCGGATGGTTGTCCGACAGGACCGTCGTAAATGCTGGGAATCGGGTTTCCGTAAATCAGCGCCTGGAACACGCTGCCGGCCGTCGGAGTTACCGTAAACCCGGCCTCGCTGTGACCAGCGTACGGAGCGTCGGTCGGTCCGGCTAAAGGTGAAAACGTAATTACGGTTGCCCGTGCGGGGGTCGCGATCGCGGATGCCAGCGCGCACACGGCGAAACCCAAGTGCCGACAAGTTCGCAGACAGCTCATTTTTCCTCCTGGCCGGTAGTGATGACCGGGGTTGGCCCCGTTGCAGTAGAATACTACCGCGTCTCTGAAAGGCTCGTTCATGCTTGCCGCCGGCATCCGACCTCCAGGCCCCCGAAATCCCCCTGTTATCGGCCAATATCCGCAGTTCAGAAGGGACGCCCCGACATTTCTTCTCCAAACCGCCCGGCAGTTCGGCGACATCGTTTACTTCAAGCTGGGCTCACAAGATGTGTTCCTGCTCAGCCACCCTGAATACATCCGAGATGTGCTGGTCACGCGGCAGCGCTGCTTCATCAAAAGCCGCATGCTGCAACGGGCGAAAATTCTGCTGGGCGAGGGCCTGCTCACCAGCGAAGGAGCGATGCACACCCGTCAGCGGCGGTTGGTTCAACCTGCATTCCACAGGCAGCGGCTGGCCGGGTATGCGGAAACGATGATCGCCCTGGGCGAACGGGCCAGAAGGCGGTGGCGCAGCGGGGAAACGCTGGCGATCGACCAGGAGATGATGCGCCTCACGCTGGCGATCGTGGCCAAGACGCTCTTCAATGCGGACATCGAGTCCGAAGCGAACGAAATCGGTCAGGCGCTGACGGACATCCTGTCGCTGTTTGAGACCGTCATGATGCCGTTCTCGGAGCTGCTGGAAAGACTGCGCACGCCTTCGGTGCGCCGCTTTGAGCGCGCCAAAGAGCGGCTGGACCGGACCATATACCGGATCATCGGCGAGCGCCGCGCAAGCGGCCGGGACTATGGCGATCTGCTCTCGATGCTGCTGATGGCGCAAGATGAGGAGGCCCGCGGCGGCATGTCGGACCAGCAGGTTCGCGACGAGGCGCTGACGCTGTTTCTCGCAGGCCACGAGACCACGGCCAACGCGCTCACCTGGACCTGGTTTCTGCTCTCGCAGCACCCGGAGGCGGAAGCCAAGTTTCACGCTGAGATCGACTCCGTGCTGGCGGGCCGGCGGCCCGCCCCCGGCGATTTCACCCGCTTGCCCTATACCGAAATGGTATTCGCCGAGTCGATGCGGCTGTATCCGCCGGCATGGGGAATCGGGCGCATGGTGGTTTGCGAATACGATCTGGAGGGATACGAACTGGCGCCGGGCGCCATCGTGCTGCTGAGTCCGTTTGTCGTTCATCGCGACGCCCGGTGGTTCCCCGAGCCGGAGCGCTTCGACCCTGAGCGATGGCGGGAGGAAGAGAAAGCGCGGCGGCCGAAATTCAGCTATTTCCCTTTTGGCGGAGGCGCGCGGGTGTGCATTGGCGAGCACTTCGCGTGGCTGGAGGGGGTCCTTCTGCTTGCGACGATCGGCCAGAAATGGCGTTTCCGCCTGGCGCCCGGACATCCGGTAGCGCACCGGGCGCTGATCACGCTGCGCACGCGCCACGGCATGAAGATGATCGCCGAAGCGCGGGCATAACCCTCCGGTTGCACGCCGTACCATGACTCCACAGTACGGCTGATGGATATTGTTCCGGCGGGCCATTGCTCAGAATGAGCGAAGAAGGAGCCCGCAATGATTGAGTTCGTCTCGAAATGGTGGTGCCGTTGGGCGCACCAGAAGGTCTATCGCCCCGTCAAAGGCTACTATCGATGCAGCACTTGCCTCCGCGCCTGGCCGGTGCCCTGGGAGGCCGGGCCGCGCGAGCGGGCGGCGGAGGCGGGCGCGCGGGATCAATACGTCGCTGCGGGCGCCTAACCGCACAGGCGAGGCGGCGGGCAGGTATACTGCACAGCATGAACCGCCGCGAATTCCTTGGCGCCGCAGGCGCCGCGCTGGCCGGCATGTCGACCGGACTGGCGCAATCATTTGATCAGCAAAAGGTGCGCCGCGTTGGCCTGATTGGTTCAGGATGGTACGGCAAGGCCGACATTCTGCGGCTGATTCAAGTGGCCCCCGTCGAAGTCGTATCGCTGTGCGACGTGGACAGACGCATGCTCGCCGAGGCCGCCGAAATCGTGGCCTCGCGTCAAAAGTCCCGCAAGAAGCCGCGCACCTACACCGATTACCGCGAAATGCTCAAGGAGAAGGACCTGGATATTGTCGAGGTCGCGACTCCCGATCACTGGCACGCGCTGGCGATGATCGCCGCGGTGCAGTCCGGCGCCGACGTATACGTTCAAAAGCCGATCAGCGTGGATGTGCGCGAGGGCCAGGCCATGCTGGCGGCGGCGCGTAAATACAACCGGGTGGTCCAGGTAGGCACGCAGCGCCGCAGCACGCCGCACCTGATCGAAGCCCGCGACAACATCATCCGCGAAGGCAAGCTCGGCCGCATCGGCTTTGTCGAAATCTACTGCTATTACCACATGCGCGCCACCGAGAACCCGCCTGACACCGCGCCGCCCGACTATCTCGATTACGAGATGTGGACCGGGCCGGCCCCCATGCGGCCGTACAATGCGCTAGTGCACCCGCGGCGCTGGCGCGCATTCATGGAATACGGCAATGGCATCGTCGGCGATATGTGCATTCACATGTTCGACATGGTGCGGTGGATGATGGACCTGGGGTGGCCCAAGCGGATCTCCTCAGAGGGCGGCATCCTGGTGCAGAAGAACAGCAAGGCGAACATCACCGATACGCAAACGGCGGTGTTTGACTACGATGACGTCAAGATCGTGTGGCAGCACCGCACCTGGGGAGAGCCGCCCGACCCGAAATACCAATGGGGCGCGACCTTCTATGGCGAAAAAGGCACGCTGAAGGCGAGCGTCTACAGCTACGATTTCACGTCGACCGAAAAGGGCGTTGCGCCGATCCACCGGGACGTGAAGTACGAGTTTGAGCAGTATCCGGAAGACCGCACCGAGAAGGACCTGGAACGGCACGTCGCGCCGGCGATCCGCGTGCACATGCGCAACTTTCTTGCAGCCATAGACTCCCGGAGCAAGCCTGTGGCGGATATCGAACAAGGCTATATCTCAACGACCAGCTGCATTCTCGCCAATCTTGCGCTGCAGACCGGCCGCACGCTGGCGTGGGATCCGGTAAAGCAGGAAGTGATCGGCGACGACGAGGCCAACCGGCTTCTGGCCCGCCCGTATCGCAGCCCGTGGGTGCATCCGGAGCCGAAGAGCGTTTAGGCGGCGGCGGAGTGCGTCCGGCGCCGCCGCCCGCTCAGGCGATTGTTCCCATTTTGCCGGCGCGGTAGTCCTCGAACGCCTGATAGACCTCTTCGCGCGTGTTCATTACGAACGGGCCATAGCGCGCCACCGGTTCATTCAGCGGTTCGCCGGCGAGCAGCAGCACGTCGAGGGGCTGATTCGAGGCATTCGAAAACCGGATCCGATCGCCGTCATGAGCGAAGATGACAGCTTTCGCCTCTCCGGCGGTTTCGGAATGGCCTTCGAAGCGGGCTTCGCCGCTGATCACATACACAATGGCGTTTTGGGCGGCGGGAAGGTCATGAACATGCGAAGCGCCTGGCGCAAGCGTCAGGTGAAGGCAGCTGATGGGCGTATGCGTAGTAACGGCGCCTGTCCGGCCAAAGGCCGAACCGGCCACAATCCGGGCCTTCACGCCGCCGCTTTCAACCACAGGGATTTCGGACGCCTTCAGTTCCTGGTAGCGGGGCGCGATCATTTTATCGCGCTTGGGCAGGTTGACCCAGATCTGAAATCCATGCAGCCGGCCGCCTCGGCGAATGATTTCCGAGCCGGGCATTTCCGAATGCACGAGGCCCGATCCGGCGGTCATCCACTGTACATCGCCCGGTCCGATCACGCCATGATGGCCGAAGGAGTCCTTGTGTTCGATCTGCCCTTCGAGCATGTAGGTTACGGTTTCGAAGCCGCGGTGGGGATGATCCGGGAAACCGGCCGCCTGACCGGGCGCGATGTCCCACGGCCCCATACGGTCGAGCAGCAGGAACGGATCAACGAAGTCCAGGCCAGCGGCGGGAAACGTGCGTCTTACCGTGACTCCGCCGCCTTCCGTCACCTTCAGGCTGGGCGCAATCCGGGCCACAGTTCGTGTTTTCCAGTTATTCATGTGCTGACTTGCCTTTCTGGACGCGGCGGATCTGTTCGCGGCGTCCCCATGCGATCACTGCGGAGGAGATCAGCAGGACAATAGCCATTGCCGGATTTCCACCTATTACAAACAGGTGCGTGAACACGGCGCCGACCATGACTGCAATGAGAATCACGGCGCCGAATGCGGCCAGTCCCGGCGCAAGCAACAGCGCCGCGCCCAGCGCTTCCAGACTGCCGGTCAAATAGCGGAACCACTGGCCCAGACCGAGGGACCCAAACAATGTCACCATTTTCGGATCGCCCGCCAGTTTGGGGAATGCGGCGAACAGGAACATGGCGGCGGTCCCAATTTGCAGAACCCACAATGTGATGTTCAGCGCGCGAGCCGGATTGCGGCGCTCATGCGAAACCGCAGAATCACTCTGAGGCATATTTCGATGCTCCTTCGGGAAACCAGCGTCGTTATCTTTACGTCAAGATAATTGATGCACGGCGAAGCGGAAACGATGCAAGGCTTCGAAGGCCGCCGCGCGCGCCCGGAAAGCGGCGTACATTTGTGGCTGGTTCTATGGAAGGCCTACGACGCCATGCGCGAATACGCGACGGCCGATATCAAGTCTCTCGGCATCGGGCTGACCGACTTCGCCATTCTCGAATTTTTGCTGCATAAGGGGCCGGCGGCGGTGAACGCCATCGGCGAGCGGATCCGGCTGACCAGCGGATCGATCAGCATTGCCATCGACAGGCTGGAGGCGAAGCGGCTGGTGGAGCGCCGGGCCGACGAAGAGGACCGCCGCGCCAGGATGGTGCATCTGACGCCGGCGGGAAGGAAGCTGATCCGGTGCGCGTTTGCCGCGCATGCGGAAGCGATGGAGCGGGTGGCTGAAGCGCTGTCGCCGGCCGAGAGGCGCGAAGTCGTGGATTTGCTCAAGAAGCTCGGAAGAGCGGCGGAAAAAAATGCGCGCACGCCGAAGGCTCAGGAGGCTCGGCGTGCGCGCCAATGCGCACGAGGATAAAGACGCGCGAGAGCGGCCGGAGATCACCGCTGAATCGGGGAAGCTTACGGTTACCCGAAGCTTCTCCGCTCTCACCGTCCCGGCTCTGACACGGGTTCGTGGAGACTACGCTGCCATTGATGAAGTTCCGTCAGGAGTTCATCCACCAACCGAGCGTTTGCGTGCCGCAGGTTGCGCGATTCGCCGGGGTCGTCCACCAGATGGGACAGCCAGATGGCGTCGTCGCCGGCAAGCGGCTGGTTGCCTTCTGGAGTGCGGTCGTACAGGCGGCCGTTCTCGACCAGCTTCCACGGGCCGCGCCGGATCGCGAGCTGCCCGCCTTGCGACCAGTACAGAGCCGCATGCGGCGACTTTGCGCCCTCCGTGAGCACATCGAGGAGGTCGAGTCCGTCAACGCCAGAGGGGCGGGCGGCGCCCGCGGCGCGGCAGATCGTCGGAAGAATATCCATCGACATCGCCAGTTCGGAGGTAACGGCGCCGCCGCGGATGCGGGCGGGCCAGGAAACGAATCCCGGCACGTGCATGCCCCCGTCAAACAGGCTGAACTTGAATCCCTTGAATGGCGCATTGTCACCCGCGGTCGCGTAGCGCTGACTCAAACCAGCGCGCTTTTCCGTTGTCGCTCCGTTGTCGCCGACGAAGAACAGGAGCGTGTTTTCGCGCTGCCCGGACTGCTCTAGCGCGCGAAGGAGGCGGCCGACGCCGTCGTCGGCAGCCGCGATCATCGCCGCATAGGTCTGGCGCTCGGGAGCGAGCGATGCAAACCGGGATCGGTATTTCTCAGGGGCATGCATGGGGTAGTGCGGCGCGTTGAAGGCGACGTATGCGAAAAAGGGCTGGTCTCTTTTCTCGAGAAGGAACTGCGCGGCTTCGGCGGCAATGCGCTCGGTGAGATACTGGCCGTCTTCAAAGATTTCGGTCCGGTTCCGCCAAAGGTCATGGTAGTTGACCGTGCGCGGTTCGCCCCAATAATAGCGGTGTGAATAGTAGTCCACGCAGCCGCTATGGAATCCGTAGAAATAGTCGAAGCCGTGCGCGTTTGGGCAAGTATCGTCGGTTGAGCCAAGGTGCCACTTTCCGATCGCGCCGGTGCGGTATCCGGCCTCTTTGAGAACGGAGGCGATGGTGGGAACCTGCCTGGGTAAGGCCGATCCGTTGTTGGGCACGCCTGCGCGGGCAGGAAAGCGGCCGCTGAGAATGGACGCTCGGGCGGGCGCGCACACGGGCGCGTTGGAGTACCAGTTGCGAAAGATCATGCCCGACCCGGCGAGGGCGTCGATATTCGGGGTTGCCAGATCGCTTGCGCCGAGGTAGCCGAGATCGTGGCAGCCGAGGTCGTCCATGACGATTACGACCACGTTGGGCCGGTCTGAAAGGGCGGCGGAGGCCGGGCCGGCAAGCGCCGTTGCGGCGGCGCCGATAAACGCGCGGCGGGTGGGCGAATGAAGCATAGGATGAGTATCGCAGCGGCCGGCCGCCGTTTGCTACCGGTCGGGTCGCCGGAAGGCCAGCACAGCGTTGAGGCCGCCGAAGGCGAAGGAATTGGAGAGCGCGTATTCGATAGCGGCCGGGCGGGCGACGTTGGGGACGACGTCGAGATCACAACCGGGATCGGGCTCGGTGAAATTGATGGTGGGGGGGATGAGGCCGTTCGCGAGCGCGAGCACGGTGGCGACTGCTTCCAGCGCTCCCGCGGCGCCGAGCGTGTGGCCATGCATTGACTTCGTCGAGCTTACAAGCAATTTGTTCGCATGCGAACCGAACACGGCGCGAATGGCGGCCGTCTCGGTGGAATCGTTGGCCGGCGTGCCGGTGCCATGCGCATTGATGTAGCCGATGTTTTCGGGAAACAGGCCGGCATCAGCGAGCGCAGCGCGCATTGCGACGGCGGCGCCATCAGCCGAGGGCTGCGTAATGTGGTGCGCATCGGAAGACATGCCAAATCCGACCACCTCGGCATAGATGCGCGCGCCGCGCGCCCGGGCCGCTTCCAGATTCTCCAGCACCAGCATGGCCCCGGCGTCGCCGAGAATCAAACCTCGCCGATCTTTGGAAAACGGTCGACACGTATCGGGCGAAACCACGCGCATCGCCTCCCATGCGTGCAGCACGCCCGGAGTGAAGACTGCTTCGCTGCCTCCGGCGATGGCGACATCCACCTGACCATGACGGACGAGCCAGAAGGCATTGCCGAGCGCATGGTTCGACGAGGAACACGCGGTGCTGATGGTGTAAACCGGTCCGGTCAATCCGAATTCGAGAGAGATGCGGCTGGCGGCGGCGTTCGCCATGGCGCGCGGGATGGTGAGCGGATTAAAGCGGCTGTTCTTCTGTCCGTAAAGCTGAAAGTAGCCTTCGTCTTCAGTAGCCTTGCCGCCCAGGCAGGATCCGGTGACGATGGCGGTGGAGCGCTTCAGCTCAGGGGTCCACTCGATGCAGGCGTCCTCGATGGCCTGACGCGCGGCGACGACGCCGTATTGCGCAAACCGGTCCAGAAAGCCGGCGTCTTTGGGATCGAAGTAGTTTTCCGATTTAAAGCACAGAACCTCAGCGCCGTTGGGGAAACGGACCGTTCCGGGCGGGACCGACTGCAGCGGTCCGATCCCGGACCGTCCTGTGCAGAGCGATTGCCACACTTCCGAGGGGTTCAGGCCAATGGCGCAAACGACGCCCACCCCGGTGACGGCGACCCGGCGAGGCATTCAGGCGCTCGCGGTGGATCCGGCTTCAGCCTTCCATTCGACCAGCTTCCGCACTCCCTCGATCATATCGCGCACCGTCTTGATTTCTTTGGCGGCGTCGTCCGGTATGTTGATGTCGAATTCATTTTCCAGCGCGAACAGGATATTGATGCCGTCGAGAGAATCGATGCCGAGCTCCTGGAATGACTTTTCGACATCAATCTTGTCTTCGGGAATGTGTTGCGTGGCGGCCATCACGGCGATCACCCGTTTGGTCAGCTCGTCTTGCATAGAATTTGAGTCACCGTTTCGAATTGAAATCCTCGATCGATCCACTGGGGAATCGCCCGCTCGAGAGCCTCGACGGTTGCGGAGATGTCCGGATCAGGCCGGACGCCGCGGCCGTCGTGGAGGCAGATGATTGCGCCGGGGCTGGAGCGATTCAACAGCCGGCGCGCGACGCGGCGGCCGGGCCATTTCCAGTCCAGGCCGATTACGGACCACATGACGCCGGTCAATCCGAGCCTGCGCTGAGCGCTGCGCAATCCAAACCAGCGTATCCCGAAGGGCGCCCGAAAGAAACGGGGCGTGACGCCGCATTCGTCTTCGATGACCCGTTGCGCGTCCACGAGCTCACGGTAAATGGCATCCGGCGAACGGAACTGCAGCGCCGCATGGGAGTATGTGTGATTGCCGATTTGGTGGCCGGCGCTGCTCAGACTCCGGGCGATGGACGGAAGGCGAAGAACGTTTGCCCCGCAGAGGAAGAATGTAGCCGGAACTCGATAGCGCTCGAGGATCTCGACGACGCGCGGCGTTGACTCGCTGGGGCCATCGTCAAACGTCAGCGCGATCGAGCGCCGGTCGCGGCAGCCGCGATACACGGAGGGGGCGATCCAGCTCGATCTAGGGGACCGAACGCCGTATGCCAGCGCCGCGCACGCGACGCCAAGGCCTCCAAAGGCGGCTGCCAACATCAAGCATCCATGATAGCGGATCAGGCGGGCGCGAGGTCCGGCTGATAGAATGGAGCTGTGGCGCAAGCTCTTGTAGGAATGGAACTTATTGACTTGCGCGAGGCGCTCGGTCCAGACCAACCGAGCTACCGGGCGCAGCAATTATACGAGGCGCTGTATCGGAGGCGCGTGCCGGCGGTGGCGCGCGTCAGCACGCTTCCCAAGTCTCTTAAGGAGCGCCTTTCCGCCGCATATTGCGTGGGGTGGCCGGCCGAAGAGGCCCGCTATGACTCGGTGGACGGCACGCGGCGATACCTGCTGCGTCTGGAGGATGGGCGTACGGTTGAGACCGTGCTGATGCCGGAGCGCGGCCGGCACACGCTGTGCATCTCGAGCCAAGTCGGATGTCCGGTAAATTGCCGCTTCTGCTTAACCGCCCTCATGGGGCTCGAGCGCAATCTGACCGCTGGCGAGATCGTGGGCCAGGTGATTTTTGTCATCGAGGCGAACCGGCTGTCGGCGGACGCCGGCCGGTTGAACATCGTGCTGATGGGTCAGGGCGAACCATTGCTGAACCTGGCGAACGTGCTGAAAGCGACGCGGATCCTGACCGATAAAGCGGGGATGGCCTTTTCCGAGCGGCGAATCACGTTGTCGACGGCTGGCATCATTCCGAAAATCGAGGAGCTGGGACGCGCGGCGGTACGGCCAAAGCTCGCCATTTCGCTCAACGCGTCGACGGAGGAACAGCGGCGCGAACTGATGCCGATCACGCGCAAGTATCACCTTCGGGATCTCCTGGAGGCGTGCAAAGGATATCCGCTGCGGCCGTGGGAGAAGCTGACCTTCGAGTATGTGCTGCTCAAAGGGGTCAACGATACGGATGCGGATGCGCGGCGTGTGGCGAAAATGCTGGCGAATCTGAACTGCAAGGTGAACCTGATCGCGCTGAATCCAGGTCCGGGTATTCCCTACGAGACGCCGTCCTGCGAGCGCGTGGCGGCATTTCAGTCGATTGTGCGCCGGAGCGTTCCATGCTTCGTGCGCAAGCCGCGCGGACGGGATGTGTATGCCGCCTGCGGTCAGTTAAAGCGGATGTCAGGGGATTTCGGAACGCCGACGACTGTTCCGCTTACCCTGTCGCAGGGCATTCCGAAGCCGAGCGAGAGCGTCCTGGAGAGCGCGCACGCTCTCTGACCGGCATGCACAAGCAGGCGGCGCGCAGCAGACGATTAGCATCCAGCCGCCAAATCGCTCGACCTTTGCCGGTGTAACATCGTTTCGCCCATTAGCGTCTGTGACTCGAGGGTTGCGATGAATTCACGGCGCGGTGGTCCAATCGTCACATTCCTCGCCTGCGCTCCGCTATATGCGGCCACGATCACATGCACTGTGACCGATCAGAATGGAACAATCGTCAGCACTTCCTGCGCCGGACGAGAAGGGACTTACGGATATCATGCGGAGGTTCATGCAGCAGGCTCGCCGCAATACTGGAGCGTCTATCTCGACGCGGCCTTTTACGTTAATAACAGCAACAACTCTCCGTACAAGACTTCGATCAGCCTGTTCGACTATGAGTCATTTTCCGTTTCGATGGTGGTGACTGGAGGCAGCGGATCGGCGTATCTGTGGTACTCAGGGGACTCGTACTATGGCTCCCATTACGACTCCAGCTGGGGCGTCAAATATGGCGACGCCGGCGGACTCGGGGCGTTCGCGTCAGCGCCGTGCTATTTGGACTGGCCCAAGGATTGGCAAAACCCGTTCAACTGCTACGTGCCGTTCACTTACGGAGTTCCACTTACGCTATCAGGCTTTGCCAGGGTGAACGGCCATCTGTCCGGAAATTTGGAGAACGATTCCTGGTATTTTCACTCTCGCGGAACGCTGATGGGCATCGTCAGCGAACCGGGAGGCCAGTTGCAGGCGGCGAGCGACGATGTGCAAATTCAAGTCCTGCCTGAACCGAACATGGCGCCGCTGTTTGCGCTCGCAGCCTTGTCTGCCTTTCTGTTGCGGTGGAAGCAGCCAAATCCGATGTCCTGGCGACTGGCTGCGCGCAGGTTGAGGACTGGCTACTGCGCGGGCACGAACACAAACGACACGGGAGAGCCGACCTCGAACCTCTGCCCCGTCGACCGCAGGCGGCCCGTTTTGCCGTCGATGGCGAAAACGACGAAGTTGTTGGAGTCCTGATTGCCGGCCACGAGATACTTGCCGCTGGGATCGATTTTGAAGCCGCGCGGCGTGCGACCGGAGGTTGAAACGTACTCGACCGGCCTAAGCGCGCCGGTTTTCGGCTCCACGGTGAAAACGGCGATGCTGTCATGACCCCGATTGGAGCCGTACACGAACCGGCCGTTCGGGTGCACCTCAATCTCGGCCGTCGTATTTTCGCCTTTGAAATCGGACGGCAGCGTCGAAACCGTCGCGATCTCCTTCAGAACGCCGTCCTTGGTATTCCAGTCGAAGGCGGTGATGGTGGAGGCCATTTCGTTGATGACATACGCCCAGCGACCGCTGGGGTGAAATACGAAATGGCGCGGACCTGAACCGGGTTTCACCGCGCCGTATGGAGGATCGTTGGGCTGCCATTTCCCCTTCGGGCCAACCCTTGAGATGAGGATTTTGTCGAGTCCAAGATCCGCCACGGCGAGAAAGCGGTCGTCCGGGGAAAACACCGCACAGTGAGCGTGAGGACCCCGTTGGCGTTTTGGATCGGCGCTCGATCCCTGGTGCTGCAGGAACCATGTGGCTTCGCCGAGCGAGCCGTCGCTGTTGACGGGGAACGCCGCTTCGCTGCCCGAGCCGTAGTTGGCGACGGCGAGCAACTTTCCGGCGCGGTCGAGAGACAGATGGCATGGTCCGCTGCCGCGCGAGGACACTCGATGGATCGCGGTGAGCCTGCCGCTGGCATCGATGGCGAATGCAGCGACGGACCCTTCGCGGCGGCCTTCAAAATTGTTGACCTCGTTGACGGCATACAGGTAGCGCTTGTTCGGATGCGCCGCGAGGAAGGAAGGGCTGGGCGTCTCGGCGGCAAGTCCGATGGGCGTGACGCGTCCGGTTCCGGGATCAAAGCGAAAGACGTAAATTCCCTTGCTGTTCGGGCCGGTGTATGTGCCGACGTAGAGGAACATAGAAGGGCCGGCGGCAAAGGCGGTCGCAGCGGCGCAGAGCACGGGAGCGAGGCGCAGGAGCATGGGAACATCACATCGCATGCGGGCGGGCGTTTGCAAGCGCGTTGCGCGGCCGGGTATGGAGCGGCGGGACGCTAAGGTATTTTGCGAGGGCTGCTACGGCAACTGACGGCTTGTCTCAGGGCTAGGCGTCGGTCAACATAGACGCAGTCGCGAAAGGAGCCCTCATGACGCTGCTGCTGAATACGCTCCGCGCCCTCGGGCGGCTGCGGAGAGACCGGTCCGGGCAGGACCTGATTGAATACGCGCTCCTTGCCGGATTCGTCGCGGTGGCGGCGGCGGCGTTATTCCCCCAAGAAATCGCTCCCGCCATCCGAACGATATTTACGAAAGTCGGCACAAATCTTACCGCAGCCGCTACGCAGGGCAGCTGATCTTCCACGATCGCCGCTCGCTAGTCTCCCGATTTCAGCGCCCCGTTATCCGTTTGCGCAGGCGCAACGGGCGTATTATGTTGTCCGGAAGAGGGGCTTAACAAACGTAGATTGAGCCCTTCTGCGCAATAAGCGGGGATATTCCGTTTGAAATAAACAACAAATCAGGGGGAGTTTCACATGAGAGGCCATTTAGGCGTCCTGGCTTCAACACTTCTGATCTGGACGCTTGCGTCCGGTCAGGACTTTCGCGCCACGATCATCGGACAGGTCACGGATGCTTCCGGCGCGGCGATTCCGAACGCCACGGTGAAGGCCATCCGGGTGGACAACAACCAGGCGACAGAGGTGAAGACTACCGCGGAGGGGTTCTACACCATTCCGTATCTCAATCCGGGCGTATACACCATCGAAGTGACATGCCCGGGATTCAAATCCTACAGAAATGAAAAATTTGAGCTTCGCACCGCGGACAAACGCGAGTTGAAGGTGAAGCTCGAAGTCGGCGAACTCACGCAGGAAGTGACCGTCGTGGGCGCTGAGGAAACGATCGAAACCGCCACGGCGTCGCGCGGCCTGAATTTCGATCCGCTGAAGACGCAGGAGTATCCGCTCAACGGACGGCAGACGTACATGCTGATGGCGCTCACGCCCGGTGTGATCTTCACGCAGGAACAGTTCGGCGCGCAGGGATTTTCCGGGACGCGCGGCTGGGATGTGAATAATAAATACCGGATCAACGGCGGCCGCGAGGGCGAGAGCCAGTTCCTTTTAAACGGCGCGCCCATCAGCGACAAGGACGGAAACTGGCAGCTCGCGCCCAATGTCGAAGCGGTGCAGGAATTCAAGGTGATGACCAACACCTACGACGCGCAGTTCGGGCGTTTTACGGGCGGCATCGTCAACACCACGCTGAAATCGGGAACGAATGAATGGCATGGGGACGTGTTCGAGTATTTCCGCAATTCGGTGCTGGACGCGAATACGACGCAGAACAACCAGGCCGGTCAAGGCCGCGGCAAGCATAACCAGCATCAGTTCGGGGGCGTGGTGGGAGGTCCCATCCGCAAGGACAAAGACTTCATCTTTTACAGCCAGGAGAGCTGGCGTGAAGTGGTTCCCTTCGGAATCATCAGCAACACGGTCCCCATGGACCTGCGCGACGGCCAGCACTTCACCGACTTCGGCTACAAGATCTACGATCCGCTGACGACGCATGACTGCGGCGCGCCGAATGAGCCCTGCAGCCGCGCAATCTATTACCGGGATCCATTCCCGGGCAACGTCATTCCGCCGAGCCGCATCAACCCGATCGGCGTAAAGATTCTCAGCCTGTACCCGAAGCCGAACGGTCCGAATCCGAACGCGCTCAGCCAGAACTTTTTTGCGACCGGCAATGTCGGGCGCTACCGGTACAACCAGCCGATGGCGCGCTGGGATCATGTGTTCGGCCAGAACGACCGGTTCTACGCCATGTTCACCTATCAGCACGGCAGCGAATTCCGCAACCAGAGCGGGTTCCCGCAACCGGCCGAGTACGGCGACATTTACTCTCAGCGCACGCAGCAGACCTACATCGCCGACTGGACTCGCATTCTGAGCCCCAGCGCCGTGCTGGACGTTCGCGGCTCGTTTGGCCGCTTCACGTCCATGTTTCCGCGCACGCGCAGCTTCGATTTCACGGCGAAGGACCTGGGCATGACCCGCATGGTGAAATCGCCGACCGCGGCGCTCAGTCTTGCGCCTCGCATCACCGTCGACAACTTCACGCAGGTGCTGGATAACAGCATCAACTGGAATTCATACAACCAGTGGGATTTTGCGCCGAGCATCACCTGGACGAAGAACAAGCACAGCCTCCATTTCGGCTTCGAGTACATGTACACGATGCGCCCGATCGGGGACACGGGCCTGGGAAACGGCACGTTCCAGTTTTCGCGTTACTGGACGCAGCAGACCATGGGCGGTCCCAACCAGGGCTTCAGCGACGGCAGCCCGATCGCAAGCCTGCTGCTCGGTCTTCCGAGCACCGACCTCAGCAACAGCTATGTCGAGTACCGGGATACGTTCTACCGTACGCGGCCGTATTATGCGATGTACGTACAGGACGACTGGAAGCTCACTCCCAGGCTGACGCTCAATCTGGGTCTGCGGTACGACATTCAGGTTCCCTGGATTGAGCGCTACAACCGGCTGAACGCCGGATTCGCGGCCGGCACAGTGAATCCGCTCAGCGACCGGGTGCTGGCCAATTGGAGCCGGATCAAGGCGGAATACGACGCCGCCAATCCCACGGCGCCATACAAGTATCCGGATCCTCCGAAGGCGCTGTATGGCGGTCTGCTGTTCGCGGGCAAAGATGGCCAGCCCCGGCGGCCCTATGACATCGACTGGACCAATATCGCGCCGCGGATCGGCGTCGCGTGGCAATTCGCGCCCAAGACCGTACTGCGCGCGGGCGCCGGACTGTTCTACCGTTCGCAGACGCAGGACAACACCACGACCGGGTTCACTCAGAACACCTATTACATTCCGACGCTTGACGGCAAGTATCCGTCAGCGTGCTCAAGCGGCAGCGTGAACTGTTCTACCGGACCATACTCGCTCGAGAATCCCTACCCGAACGGTCTGTTGCCGGTAGCCGGGTCGTCGCTTGGCCTGTTGACGAACGTGGGCAGCAGCATTGGTTTTGACAGTCGCAAGGTCCCTATGCCGCGGTCCGTTCAGATGTCGTTCGGATTTGAGCGGGAGCTTCCGGGCGGCATTGTCGCGGAGGTCTCCTACAGCGGCAACCGCGAATCGAAGCAGGTTTACACCTTCCAGATGGGAAACGTGCCCTATTCCGATTTCCTCAAAGGTCAAGCCGATCCCAACTATCTGAACCGCAATCTGCCGAATCCGTTCCAGGGAATTCTGCCGGCCAGCACCGGGCTTGGGAACAATCCGACGGTTACGGCATACCAGCTCATGCGGTGGTTTCCGCTGTTTACGGGCGTACAATCCTACACGCTGCCGAAGGGGCGGTACCAATATGACGCGCTTCAGGTAAAGATCGAGAAACGCGCCTTCTCGAGCAAGAACGCGGGCGCGATGACGTTCGTGCTGTCGTACACCTTCGCGAAGGCGTTCGAAGAGAATCACCGGCTCAACGACTGGAACATCAATGAGCCGCTGATTCATGAAATCGATTACCAGGACAAACCGCAGAATATTGCGTTCTCAGGCGTGTGGGACCTGCCGATCGGAACGGGGAAGAGGTTTTTGAACGCGCAGAGCCCGCTGGCGAGGACGCTCGCGAATGACTGGCGGTTCACCTGGATCTACACGTACTACTCCGGATACCCGACCGGCTGGCCGGACCTAATCAACAAGTGCGGCAACTGGCATTACACCGGTTCTGATCCGAACCCGTTCAACCACTGGTTCAATAACGACAAAAGCTGCTATGCGACGCGTCCCTCCTATACGCTCCGGGTCGTGCCGGATCGATTCCCCGACATCCGCAATCCGGCGGAGCCGCAATTGAACCTGGCGATCGAGAAGACGCTGCGGTTCGGCGAGCGGTACTCGGCGCAGATCCGCGCCGAATCCTTCAACATCACGAACACGCCGATTTACGGAGGTCCGGATACCAGCTTCACGAGCTCGCGGTTTGGCATGATTCCGCTGGGGCAGCAGAACTTTCCGCGGCTGGTGCAGTTGGCGGCGAAGTTCATCTTCTGATTGCCGCGGCTTTGCCGCGGCTGCGTGCGGCTCGGCCACACGAGGGCTGAGCCGCGCGCCGGGAGCGAGCGCCGCGCCCTGGGCGGCAGGCGCTGGTCTCCCAGTTCAGTCCTGCGTTTTGATAGCCTGAATCGCTGGACCTGTTATGAAAAGACTTGCTGCCATCCTGGCCTGCTTGTGCTCGCTCGGGTTCGCCGACACGAAGAAGATTCTGGCGCCCGCGCTTTCGGATTCGCTGATCCAACAGATTCAAGCGTCCACGCCAGGCGTGCGCATCCTGAAGGTCCGCGGACCCGACATTGCCCGCGAAATCGAGGATGCCGACGCCATCATCGGCGGCGTATCGCCGGAAAACTTCCGGCGCGCAAAAAAGCTGAAATGGGTGCATGTGATGAGCGCCGGCGTCGAAAAAGCTCTGTTTCCGGAGTTGATTGACAGCGACGTCGTCGTGACGAACGCAAAGAATGTCTACGGTCCGCAGATTGCGGATCACGCCTTCGCTTTTCTGCTGGCGCTCACCCGACGGCTGAATGTCACGATTCCGAAACAGCATGAAGAGGAATGGCCGCCGGGACGCTCGGGAATGTTTGAGCTGAACGGCAAGACGGCCGTCATTATTGGCGTGGGCGGGATAGGCAGCCAGATCGCGCAGCGGGCGAATGGATTCGGCATGAAAGTGATCGGCGTGGACGTGCGCGACTATCCGCCCTCGAACATCGTTCAGCGCTACGTACACCCGGACATGCTGGATTCCGTACTGCCAGAGGCCGATGTGGTATTCGTCTCTGCGCCGCACACGAAGAAATCGGAAGGCATGATGGGCCCCAAAGAATTTGAGTTGATGAAAAAGGGTTCGTACTTCATTGCCGTGTCGCGGGGAAAGATCTACAGCATGGACGGGTTGGTGAAGGCGCTGGACGAAGGCCGGCTAGCCGGCGCGGGCGTCGACGTCACGGATCCGGAACCTCTGCCGAAGGGACACCCGCTCTGGAAATTTCCGAACGTGGTGATCACGCCGCACACGGCGGGCGGATCCGACAAGCTGGAGGAGCGCATCGACAATTTGATCAAAGAGAATGTGCGGAGGTTTGCAGCGGGCCTGCCGTTGCTGAATGTTGTGGACAAGAAGGAAGGATACTGAACGTTTTTCATGCGCCGGCGTACTTTTCTTCAAATGGCTGCCGCGACTACCGCGCGCGCCGCAATGGACAGGGCCCCAGCCTACAAGGTAGTGACGCAATTCAAGCCGTCGCAGCATCCCGGCATGCCCGGACCGTACCCGGGCAAGGTGGTCCGGCTTCATGCCGCAGACTCGATCGATGAAACGACAGAGCGGGTGAATGAGGCGGCGCTGCGCGAGATGATGTCGCGGGGAATGTGTTCGCTTACGGGCGAAAAGACAGAGCGCGACGCCTGGGGCCGCTTCTTTGATGCGAAGGACGTCGTAGGGATCAAGGTGAACTGCTCCGGCGCGCCGAATATCATGTCCACGCCAGAGATTGTCGGCCGCGTGGTCGCAAATCTGACGGCGCTGGGCATTGCGCCGAACAACATTTACATTTACGAGCGTTTTCTGGACCAGCTCACCAGCGTGCACTATGAGCGGTATGTGCCCGAAGGCGTGAACATTCTTGCGGTTGAAACGCCGCGAGGGTCGCTGCTCGGCTATGATCCGAAGACCTATGTTGAAGTGGACTTTTTCGGCGAAGACGACACGCGGTCGAACATGGTGCGGCTGGTGACGGAGCGTTTTACAAAGATCATCAACATTCCGAACATGAAGGACCACGGGGCGGCTGGCGTCACGGGCTGCCTGAAGAATATCGCCTATGGCAACTTTTCGAATGTTGCGCGGTCTCACTTTCGCGAGAAGACCAATACGCTCACGTTCATCGGCACGCTTGCGTCAACGGAGCCGCTGCGCTCAAAGACGGTGCTGCAAGTGATGGACGGGCTGCGCGGGGTATGGCACGGCGGGCCGTTTTCCCAGGACCGGCGGTTCCGGTTTTATCCGAAGCAGATGATGTTCGGCACGGACCCGGTCGCGATCGACCATCTGGAGCTGGATTTTATCGAGGCAAAACGCAAGGCGGAGGGGGCATTATCGGTTTTTGACCGCTCGATGGACCACATTAACTACCGCCGCAGTCTCGATCCCAAGGTGAATCGCTATATTCGCGAGCCTGGTCACATCGAGTACGCCGGCAAGCTGGGGCTCGGCGTCTACGATATGGCGCAAATTCACGTTACGGATATCGAGATATGATGCTGCTGTTTTTGGCGGCGCTGCTGCCCGCGCTTTCGACCAGCGACGCCGATAGAAGCGGCGCGGTGACGCTTGCGGTCCCGCGGGTCGAGTACCGGATGAACGAAGCGGCGGCGACGCGGAGCCCGTGGATTGACGCGAACGGCTGGAGGATTCTGCGCCATCCTGAAGCGCGTTATTACTACGACGCGCCGTCAACGGCAGCGGGGCTCGCGGCCGCCGAAGCATTCGCCTATGGCGCAAACGCGCGGATTCATACGGACGCCGCCGGGGCCGGCGAATTTTCCCAAATGCTCGAGTTTCTGCGGCGCATCCCGGAGCGCGCGCTGCCGCCGCAGGCCAATATCGGGGTGATCGATGACGGCTCCGACGAGACGGGCGAGTTGATGAATCTGCTCAGCCGAAGAAATCTCCTGTACGTGATTGTGCGCGCGCCGGCGCCGAAGCTGGACGTGAACGTCCGGATCGGCTCAAAGGAGTATCCCAAGGAAGACGCCGCCAATCCCGCGGCGCTTGCTCAGAAGATTCGCGCGCGCATTGGCGACGAGAAGCGGCTGCTGCGGATTTATGGCAGCGAAGTGGTCATTGCGCGGCTGTTGGGGGATCGAGCGAACGCCCGGGTGCATTTATTGAATTACAGCAACCGCAAGGTGTTGGGACTGCGCGTTCGGGTGCTGGGCGAATACAGATCACAGAAGCTGTTCGCGTCCGGCGATCCTCGGGCGGCGGTGGCGGATGCGGTGGTGAAGGGGGGAGCGACGGAGTTTACGATTCCGGAGATGGGGACCTATGCGGTGATTGATCTCTCGCAGTGACGGACCCGTCGCTCAGGGCTGGCGTGACTCTCGCCAGCCGGCGTGGAGCGGCTTGCGGCAGCCGTCTTCCGGGATGACTCCGGGAGTTTCCATTGGTTAGCCGTTCGGGCATATAATCTCACACGGAACGTCGCAGCAGCGTTGTGTTCATGGCGTTGGGCGATGCTGACGCTTGACTTTCTTCACGATAACGGTGAGAATCGACTCATCATCTCTCGCCAAGGGGAGTCCTAATGAACAGAAACGTGTTTTGTGTTTGGGCCGTACTGGCATTCAGTTCGGTCCCAATCTTTGCGCAGGAGGTCAGCGCCGGCATTACCGGTCGCGTTACGGACCCGTCCGGAGCGGCAATCGTCGGGGCGAATGTCACAGCGAAAGATCTGGACAGAGGCACAGAATGGCCCACGAAGACGAATGAGGACGGTATCTACGCCTTCCCGCGTATTCCCATCGGCAATTACGAATTAAGAGTTGAAGCCTCCGGGTTCAAAACGTACGTGCAACCCCGGATTACTCTTGAAGTGAACCAACGAGCGCGTATCGACGCGCAAATGCAGGTGGGAGCGGTGAGCGAAAGCATCAGCGTCACCAGCGAAGCTCCAATGCTGCAGACCGAAACGACGCAGGTTGGCTCGGTAATCACGCCGCACACGATTGTTAACACGCCGCTGATCAGCAGAAACGTGGTGGCTCTGACGCTGCTTGCGCCTGGGGTCACGGCGACAGACCCGAACAGCTTCAACAACGGCCAGCGCACGACGGGCGGCGGCAGACCCTACGTAAATGGAAACCGGAAGGAGGCGAATAACTTTCTTCTGGACGGCGTGGATAACAACCAAGTTTCGGACAATTTGACCTCTTATCAACCCAATCTGGACGCGATCGCCGAATTCAAGATGATCACGAACAACGCCTCAGCGGAGTTCGGAAACTTTGAGGGCGGTATTATCAACGTGGTGATTAAATCCGGAACGAACGAGTTCCATGGCAACGTGTTCGAGTTTTTCCGCAACGACATTTTAAATGCCAACAACTGGGGGCGGAACTATCAAGGGCTCGCGCGCGTTCCGCTGCGGTGGAACCAGTTCGGCGGAACTTTCGGCGGTCCCATCCGCAAGGACAAGCTGTTCTTTTTTGCCGATTATCAGGGATTTCGCCGCGCTAACCCTGCGATTCCCTCCTTTATTTCTGTATTTCCGACGGAATTTCGCCAGGGCGACTTTTCGCGTCTCCTGACCCTGAGCGCGCAGGACAGGGCGGACCTTAGCTTAACCGCGCCGTTGCAACTGTACAATCCGTTCTCGGTGGACGCGCAAGGGAATCGCGCGCCATTTCCAAACAACCAAATTCCGCAAAGCCTGATCAACCCGGTTGCGAAGGCGCTCTTCTCGGATACGTCCCTGTATCCGTTGCCCATCAACAACCGGGTCCGGCTCAACCAGATCGACGCGGCTCCGAGTTATATCAAGTCGGATCAGGGCGACTTCAAGCTGGATTGGAAGATCGACGACAAGGATGATTTCTCGGGCCGGTACTCCAACGGACGCCAGGATACGCCGACTGTGCACACCTTCCCCTTGTTCTATAACACGTTCAACATTGCGCCCTTTCAGAACGGCGTCATCAACTGGACCCGGACCTTCAGTCCAGCCGTCGTCAATGAGGCGCGGTTCGGCGTAAACAACATCATGCTCGATAACGGAGGCGAAGATAAAGGACTGGGCGACGTTGCTCAAAAAATCGGTATCAAGAATGCGGGTTCCGGTCTTTTATCGCTGCAAGGGTTCGCGTGGGCCAGCGCATTCGGAAGCGCAAACATCGGGGTTCAGCAGTTATTCGCCAATACGACGTATCACTGGGCGGATAATCTGACGATCATCAAGGGCCGGCACATGATGAAAACCGGCGGTCAGATCCTGCGGCAGCAGATGAATACGTTCTATGCGGGAAACAACGGCCGTACAGGGTTTATTAATTTCAACGGCCAGTTTACCGCGCAGAACGCTCTCAGCCCGAGCGGCAAGTTCGTTGGCGAAGCCGATTTCCTGCTGGGGCTGCCGAACGACCTCGGCCGCGGTCTCAGCACAGGCACGTGGGGTCACCGCAAAACGATTTACGGCATCTATTTCCAGGATGACTGGCGCGCTACCGACAGCTTGACCCTCAATCTCGGCTTGCGGTGGGAGTATCACACGCCGCTGGTCGAAGTGCTGGATCGGCAGAGCAACTTCGGAATGTTCACCGGACAACTGATGCTCGCGGGCAAGGACGGCAACAGCCGCGCGCTCTATGAGCCGTTCAAGAAGGACTTCCAGCCGCGTATTGGATTTGCATACACGCCCGGCATTCTGGGTAAAAAGATGGTATTCCGGGGCGCATACACGATCTCGTCTTTTATGGAAGGGACGGGAACGAACCTCCGCCTGCCGTTGAACCCACCGTTCAACTCCGAATTCGAGAGCCGGTTCGACGCGCCAACATTCACCTTGCCGGGCACTACTCTGGATCAGGGTCTTTCCGGATTGAACCCGAAAGATCCATATATCGGCGCAAACATCCGCCTGTGGGATCCGTTTGTGCGTCCATCGAACGTCCAGCAGTGGAATTTCACCACGGAGTATCAGTTGCCTGCCAACACGGTATTGACGGTCGGCTACGTAGGGCAACATGGAACCCACCTCGTTGTACCGATGCCGTATTTCCAGAGGCGTCTGGTGAACGGTCAAGTGCTGCCGAGCCCGTTCCTCGCCGGCAACCCAGATCTCGTGAGCAAGATCACGCAAATTTCGGGAACCGCGTCGGTTGGCAATCAGAGGTACGATGCTCTTCAGGCGCAACTGCGGAAGCGCTACAGCGTTGGGCTCGAATACAGCCTTGCCTACACGTGGTCGCACGGCATGTCGGATGCGATCGGGTATTACGGCGAGAGCGGCCAGTCGGCTAACCAGTCGGCGTATTGGCAAAACCTGTATAACCAAAGAGCGGAGTGGGGGCCGACCTACTTCGATGCCAAGCACATGTTCGTAGGCTCCTTCTTCTATGAACTGCCATTCGGAAAGGGCAAGATGATGGGCGCCAACTGGAACCGCGCGGTGGACGCTCTGCTGGGCGGCTGGCAGTTGGGCGGCATCCTGACGCTGCACACCGGGTTCCCGCTGACCATTCAAGCCGCTGATGTCTCGGGAACGTTGTCCCGCGGCGCCCGTGCGGATGTTGTGGGAACGCCGCACAATCCGGAGGTAGTTGGCATTGGCAAGAAGTGGCTCGATATCACGGCATTCGCGCAGCCCAAGAGCAATACGTTCGGAAATTCGGGCGTCGGAGTAGTTCGCGGTCCCGGACTGTCGCGGTTTGATATGTCGCTCGGGAAGAAATTCCCAATCAGCGAGTCGAAATATTTCGAACTGCGCGGCGAGGCCTACAACCTCAGCAATACTCCAACCTTCAATGCACCCAACCGGAGCGTTACGTCGCCGAATTTCGGCGAGCTGAGCAGCGCGCAGGGCGAGCGCAATCTCCAGGTTGCCTTGAAATTCTACTTCTGATCTCAGCCGCCCCGGCGTTTTTCGCCGCGCCGGGGCGGTTTTTTCTCTCCTTTCATCTGCGGCTCGTCCGGGTGCTATTCTCTGGAAAGATCGGGTATGCGCTATCGCAACGCCGCATGGCTTCTGGCATGGGGATTTACATCCCTGGGCGGGCTTTGCGCGTTCCAGAAGCCTTTTCATCAGTACCCGGGGGTCGAGTACACGGAGTTCGTCACGCCGCCCGACTGGCAGGAAAAGACGGAGTGGGCCTTCGCGCGGCTCATGTTCCCGCCGGGCTGGAACGACGGCTACCGCGGGCGGTTCGACGGCGACTGGCGCAAGGGGCTTTCGCTGTGGACGCAGGATTACCCGCGCGCCGACCGTCACTTCTCGCTGGCGCTGCGCCGTCTGACGCGAATTCACGTACGCTCGGTCGAACAGCCGATCAATCTCGACGAAGGAGAGGCTTATGATTGGCCCTGGCTGTATGCGGTTCAAGTCGGCGAATGGGGCATTACGGATCAGCAAGCGAGAGAGCTGCGGGACTATTGCCTGCGCGGCGGATTTTTCATGGCTGACGACTTCCATGGAAGCGTTGAGTGGCAGGTGTTTGAAGAATCGATGAAGCGAGTGTTTCCAGACCGCCCGCTCATCGAAATTCCGGACAATGATCCAATTTTTCACACGGTGTACGATCTGGATGACCGGTTTCAGGTGCCAGGCGCGGCCCATTTGCGGCTGGGATATAAGAATAACGGCATCGGCGCGCACTGGCTCGGCATTTACGACGACAAGGGGCGGATCATGATCGCCGCCTCATTCAACTCCGATCTCGGAGACGCCTGGGAATGGGCGGACGACCCACAATATCCGGAGAAATTTTCAAGCCTGGCGATCCGGATCGGAGTGAATTACGTGGTATATGCGATGACGCATTGAGTTGCCGGTACGCGATCGTCTGTCGCCAGAGATGACCCCATGTCTTCTTGAAATGCGCCGCGTCTCTGTCATGCGCGGTACGAAAATTGCGTTGCACGAGATGGATCTGCGGATCGGCGTGGGCGAGCATGTAGCCATTCTGGGGCCCAACGGCTGCGGCAAATCCACTCTGATAAAAGCGATTACGCGCGAATTGTATCCGCTTGCGCGGCCGGGCTCCTCGCTTACGCTGCTCGGTAAGGATCGGTGGAATATTTTCGAACTGCGGTCGGCGCTCGGGATCGTATCCAACGACCTCATGGCGGAATGCGCCCGCGAGATCACAGGCCGCGAAGTCGTCCTCTCCGGATTCTTCTCAAGCATCGGCGTGTGGCCGCATCAGCATGTGACAACAGAGATGATCGAGAGGGCGAATGGAGCGCTGGCGCGCCTAGAAGCGGATCACCTTGCTGACCGACTGGTGACGGAAATGTCGTCGGGTGAAGCCCGCCGTACGCTGATCGCCCGCGCGCTGGTTCATAACCCCAAGGCGCTGCTGCTCGACGAGCCTACGACCAGCCTCGATCTGTTTGCGCAACATGAATTGCGAGAGATCCTGCGGCAACTGGCCGCGTCGGGAATCGGCATCATTCTCGTGACCCATCACCTTTCTGACATCATCCCGGAGATCGAGCGGGTCGTTCTGCTGCGCGAAGGGCGCGTCATCGCCGATGGGCCGAAACGGGAGCTGCTGACCGAGGCCAGACTGCGCGGGTTGTTTGGCATCCCTGTCAGCCTTGCGCGGCGCGACGGTTACTATCATCTGTGGTAGCGCCGGCCCACTGGAGCCAGAGCCGCGGGCTGGGCGCGCGGGTGGGTCAATTCCGCTCGCCCGCCGTGCGGGCTTCCCTTTCGCCGGCAGCCGCGCACGTCATTTTCACGCTATTCGGATCCGGATTCCCGGTTCGCCGGCGGGTCGTCCACGGGTCCGATTCACGACACGTCCGCTGCGGCTTCGCCGGCATCGGCGGCGGTAAAGTACACGCAGTCGGGATGGTGAAACACGAGAGCGCTTACGCTCGCCTCCGGATCCATCATGAATCCCTCCGTAAGCTGGACGCCGATCTCTTCAGGACGCAGCAGTTTCCAGATGCCTTGCTGATCCTCGAGATTCGGACATGCGGGATAGCCGAAGCTGTAGCGCTTGCCGCGGTAGCGGGATGTGAAACGCTCCTGCATGCTCATGGAGGGCGGATCGGGAAAGCCCCAATCCTCTCGAATGCGCCGGTGCAGCCACTCGGCGCACGCCTCAGCCGTTTCGAGCGCCAGCGCCTGGATTGCATGCGCTTTGAAAAATTCACCGGCCCTTTTCGCCTCCTCCGCCTTCTCGCGGACGCCGAGCCCGGCGGTGACGACGAAGACGGCGATATGATCGCGACGGCCGTTCTCAGCATCGAGGACATAGTCGCTCAGACACAGGCCGTCGGACTTGGGCTGACGGCCGAAGCGCCATGTGTGGAGCGGCTCTGATGCGCCAGGCGCGAAGACATGGATCGAGTTGCCGTCGCGCTCAGCTTCGAAGAACTGCCAGACGGCGCGAACTCTCAGGAAGGTGGACGCCCACTGCTTCACATCCTCCACTTTGTGAAACAGATCAAGCGCCTTCGGGTCACGTTCGGCTAACCGCTTCTCGAAGTTGCCTTTGAAGCCGAGATGGCGACCATAGAGCATGAACGGATTGACGTAGCTCCAGATTTCGTTTAAGTGCGGTACAGTGCGCACTCTGCGGTCCAGGTAGGGCGCTTCCGGAATCGGGATCTTTGTGCGAACCTTGGGACTTCGCGCTTCGGTCACCGGCGCCGGCCCAGTCTCACGCCCTTCAAATCCGGAGCCCGCCTCGGTGTAGATCGCGGACGTTAGCGTTTTGTCGCGCGTCGCCGGATCCATGATCTGGTTCAAAATGCGCAATCCGGTCATCGCGTCCTTGGCATAAAAGGTCGGCGCCGAATAGGCAGGCGCGATTTTGAGCTTGGTGAACTTTTCTGAGAGCGCCGCGCCGCCCACCAGCAGCGGGATCCTGAGCCCATGGTTGCGGAAGTCCTCCGCGGTCAGCACCATCTGCTGCGCACTTTTCACCAGCAGACCAGAAAGGCCGATGGCGTCGGGCTTGTGCTCTTCGTAGGCGCGAATGAGCTGCTCCGGCGGGACTTTGATGCCCAGGTTCACTACCTCATAACCGTTGTTGCTGAGAATGATTTCGACGAGGTTCTTGCCGATGTCATGCACGTCGCCTTTAACCGTCGCGAGAATCACCTTGCCGCGCGACGATGTTTCCGTCTTTTCCATGAAGCGTTCCAGGTAGTTGACGGCGGCCTTCATGGCCTCAGCGGATTGGAGAACCTCGGCAACAATCAGCTCATTGTTATTAAAAAGCCGCCCAACCTCGGCCATGCCGGCCATTAGTGGACCGTTGATGATATCAAGCGGAGCGGCCTCTCTCAGCTTCAGATCCAGATCCGGAACCAGCCCATCCTTCGTGCCTTCGATGATGTAGTTCGCCAGGCGCTGGTCGAGCGGCAGGTCTTCGGCGCTTTTTTTGGTCTTCTTCGCGGATTTGCGGAAATGCTCCGTAATAGCCGCAATGTGGAACTGATTGATGGCGATTTTCTGCTCGCGCGATTGCAGCCGCCAATCATCGGGCGCTGATCGCAGATCTTCCGATTCGGGAGGCGGCGCGTTGAACAGCAGATTTTCAGCGAGGCGCCGCTCCTGTTCAGGGATCGAGGCAAAACGCTCCAGTTTTTCCGCGTTGACGATCGCCAGATCCAGCCCGGCTTTGGTGGCATAGTACAGAAAGACGGAATTGACGACTTCCCGCGCTGCTGCGGGCAGTCCGAAGGAAATGTTGGATATGCCAAGGACGGTCTTGACCAGCGGAATGCGTTCCTTGATCAGCCGCACGGCCTCGATGGTTTCGACCGCGCCTCCAATGTAGTTCTCGTCTCCCGTTGCGCACGGAAATACCAATGGATCGATGATGATATCCGTTGCCGGAATTCCGTATTTCTCGGTCAGCAGCTTGACCGAGCGCTCAGCGATCGCAAGCTTGCGCTCGCGCGTAAAGGCCTGCGCCTGGACTTTATCCTCGTCGATCGCGCCCACGATCAGCGCCGCACCGTACGCTCTCGCCAGCGGACAAACGCGTTCAAACTTCTCCTCCCCGTCCTCAAGGTTGATCGAGTTGATGATGCTCTTGCCCTGGCAGTACGTCAGCGCCAGCTCGATCGCCCTCGGATCGGTGGTATCGATCATGATCGGCGCTTTAATCTTGCGGATCAGCTTTTCGTAGAACGGCGGGATATCTTTGAGTTCGTCGCGCTCGCTGGACTGCAGACAGACATCCACGATATGCGCGCCGTTGCGGACCTGCCAGCGCGCAATCTCTGTGGCTTCCTCCCACTTCTCCTGGGCGATCATCTGCTTGAATAATCGCGAGCCGATGACGTTCGTGCGTTCGCCGACGATGAGCGGCCGGTTCGATTCGTCGGCTTCGACCAGTTCGATGCCGGAGAAATAGGTCCGCGCCGCTGGAGGGCGGAGCTGGCGAGGCTTTTTGCCGTCGACCATTTGCGCGATCGCGCGGATATGCGCAGGCGTGGTGCCGCAGCAGCCGCCGACGATATTCAGCCAGCCGTGATCGACGAACTTTTCCAGCTGCGACGCCAGAGATTCCGGCGTTTCAAGATAGGCGCCCTCTTCGTTCGGCAAGCCGGCGTTCGGGTAACAGGAAATGCGCGTCGAGGCCATCTCGTGCAGGGTGCGGATGTGGTCCGTCATGAACTCCGGACCGGTCGCGCAGTTCAGACCGACAGCGAGCAGATCTGCGTGGGAGATGGATGCGTACAGCGCATCGGCCGTTTGCCCGGCGAGCATTGTGCCCATGGGCTCGATGGTGCCCGATACGATGACGGGAACATTGAGGCCAAGCTCGTCCTGGACCTTGCGAATGGCAAGCAGGGCGGCCTTGACATTCCGGGTATCCTGCGAGGTCTCGACTAGCAGCACATCGACGCCGCCTTCAATCAGACCGCGAGCCTGCACGGCAAAGTGTTCGATCAACTCGGTGAACGTGACGCCGCCAGTGACGGTGATCGCCTTCGTGGTGGGGCCCATGGAGCCGGCGACGAAGCGAGGACGTTGTGGAGTGGAAAATTCCGCGGCAGCCTGACGCGCCAGACGGGCCGCCGCGGCGTTCAGATGTCTTGCGCAAGCCTGGAGCCCGTATTCTCCCAACACCAGCGGCGTTCCGCCGAAGGTATTCGTTTCCACCATGTCCGCGCCGGCGGCGAAGTACTCCCGGTGAATATCAAGGATCACATCGGGGCGCGTGGCAACGAGGTTCTCGTTGCAGCCTTCGAGCGCAGCGCCGCCGAAGTCATCCGCGGTCAGATGCCGCTGCTGGATCATTGTGCCCATCGCGCCGTCGAGCACCAGGATGCGGGTTGCGAGCGCGTCGGCGAGCGCTTCCTGTCGGATTCGGAAATCGTTCATTGAGCGGAACTGAGCGTTGGACGGACTCTTCTTCCATTGTAGACGCCCCGTTCACTGCCATCGGCTTGTGCGGGTCTCGGCGCGCCGTACAACACTCCCATCGCGCCGGTCAAATTTCCAGCCCCGCTCAAGCGATGTATATCAGCATGCCGGCCGGACCGCCGCGCCGCCCGGCCCAAGTTCCGCTACAACAGCGGGCTGTTCACCTCTAGGCGCAGCTCTGGATGAGGCCGTAGACCGGCTTCAGGCATGGATATAGGGCTTGATACACTTGATGCCCGCGAGCGTATAGTTGTGACTCATAGGAGCGCGATTCAAGGCGTTCCGTTTCGCGAATGACAGCGCGGCACGCCTCAGGCACGGTCGCGTATTCGCCCGTTCCGACCGCTGCCAGCAGAGCCGCGCCGTAGGCGGATCCCTCCTGCGTGGCAAGCGTCACGGCAGGCTTTGCGAAGACATCAGCCAGCATTTGCCGCCAGAAGGGGCTGCGGGCGCCGCCGCCCGACAGTCGCACGGAGTGGACTGGCACGCCCATCTGCTCGATGATGTCCAGACAATCTTTCTGGCTGAACGATACGCCTTCAAGGAGCGCGCGGATCAAGTCGGCGCGCGTGTGCTTAGCCGTGATTCCAACCCATCCGCCTCGCGCGCATGCATCGAGATGCGGCGTGCGCTCTCCCATCAAATATGGCAGCCAGAACAGTCCTTGCGCACAGCAAACGCTCGATGCCGCCTCCGCAACCAGCTCATCGTACGTGGCATCGGGCGCGAGCTGGTTTCGAAACCATTGCAGGCTCAGCCCGGCGCCCTGGGTGACTCCCATGACGTGCCACGCTCCCGGTACGGCGTGGCAGAACGTGTGCACACGCCCGTCGGGATCGTACGCGGGCTTCTCGGTATGCGCGAACACAACGCCCGACGTGCCGAGCGTGCACGACACCACCCCTGGCTCGACGATACCGTTGCCTACCGCGCTCGCCGCCTGATCTCCCGCCCCGCCCACAACGGGCGTACCCGCAGCGAGTCCCGTCGCCGCAGCCGCCTTCTGGGACACGCGCCCGGTGATTTCAGGCGACTCATACACCTGCGGCAGGATCGCGCTGTCAACGCCCAACGCAGACGCCAGATCTCTCGACCATTGCCGGCGCACCACATCGAACAGGGCGGTTCCGGAGGCGTCGGAAACGTCGCTGGCATATTCGCCCGTGAGCTGCAAGCGGACGTAGTCCTTGGGCAGCAGAATGCGCCGGATGCGCTCATAAAGGTGCGGCTCGTTATCGCGAACCCACAGCAATTTTGGCAAGGTGAAGCCAGTGAGAACGGGGTTGGCAATGGCATCGAGCACCGCCTGCCGCCCGACCCTCCCATTGATCCAATCTACTTGAGCCTGGCTCCGCTGGTCGCACCAGATCAGCGCCGGCCGGATCACGCGGTTCTCCGCATCCAGTAAGGTAAGTCCGTGCATCTGGCCAGAAAGCCCGACTCCGATCACATCCGCGCCCGCCGCGCCCGCCGCCGCCAACACTCCGCGAATGGCGGCCTGAGCCGCCTCCCACCAGTTCTCAGGGCGCTGCTCTGCCCAGAGCGGCCGCTGCATGCGCATTTCTTCATGGGGCGCCGTAAATGCGTGCTTCACCTGGCCGTTTTTGTCGATCAGCAGCGCACGGCTTCCACCCGTCCCGATATCGATGCCGAGCCAGTACATGAACGGAGCCTTCAACTCCTTGCAGAGTCTCGCATGAGCGGCAGGTAAGCGGCGCCGAACAACCCGGCGTCCTTGCCGAGAATCGCTCTTTCGATGCGAGTCTTGGCGTGGCGGAACGTGAACGAGCGGCGGTCCACCTCTCGCATCATTGCTGGCGCAAACACGTCCCATGCAGCCAGCACGCCGCCGCTTAGCAGGAATAGCGGAAAGTTAAAGATGTTGATCATGGTCGCAAGCGCGATCCCCAGCGCCGACCCCATACTGTCAAAGATCATCCGCGCTCTCTCATTTCCCCTGACGGCGAGCTGGTACACGCCCTCCGAAGTGATCGCATCTCCCAGGCCTAACATGCGTCCCATCGCTGCGACCGCAGTAGCCGACGCGTGCTTTTCCAGGCAGCCTGTATTTCCGCAGCCGCAAGGGTTCCCGTTTGGGATCACTGTTATATGGCCCAACTCGCCAGCCATGCCGAGGTATCCGTGTACGATCTTGCCGCGCGAAATAATACCGCCGCCAATGCCCGTGCCAAGCGTCATCAGCACCAGGTCGTCGACATCGCGGCCCGCGCCGATCCATTTCTCGCCAAGCGCAGCGGCGTTGGCGTCATTCTCCAGAATCACGTGAGTTCCCAGCCTGCGCTCGATTTCATCACGCACAGGAAACCCTTCAAACTCCGGGAGGTTGTTGGATCCGACAATGAGGCCCTTTTCGATTTCAATAAATCCCGGCACTCCGATGCCGACGCCCGCGAGATGCTTGTCCGAAATACGATCGCGCAGCGCGATGATAGAGTTCACGATATCAGAGATCACGGCATCCCGCCCGGCCGATAATTTTGTGCTGCCCTCGATTTTGTCGAGCGCGGAGCCGTTTCTGCCGACCGCCGCAGCGCGCAGATTGGTGCCGCCGAGATCCACGCCGATGGAATAATCCGACATAGCTGTAAAGTGCCAGTCTAGCAGTTGACTCGGGTGAAATAGATTGTTGCTGACGATAGCCGCTACTGGAAGCGATGCTCGTATCGCTTCATATCCACGCGACCGCCCTTGAACACAACCCCCTCCTGTTCGAGCCGCAGCCGTTGCTCCAGAGCCGGATGACCGCGCAGCAGAATTCGCCCATTCGCGCCGACAACGCGATGCCAGGGAACGTCGGGCGAGCATCCATGCAAGGCCCAGGCCACCTGCCGCGCCGCGCCTTCATACCCGGCCGCTCTGGCCACCGCGCCGTACGTCGTCACACGCCCACGCGGGACTTTGCGGATGATCGCCAGCATCTGCTTCTGCATCCCGTTGCCTCAGGATTGCGGCGTAAAATCGAAATCGACCGTCTTGTCTTCCTTCGGGCCGATCGTTACTTCTACTTCCTTCCGCCCCAGGCGTTCCTGCCATGCTTCGACAGTGTACGTTCCCGGAGGAACTCCTTTGAGGGTGAAGGACCCATCGTCGCCTGTGACCGCAAAGAATGGATGACTCACTACGCCAATATAGGCCCGCATCCAGGGATGTATGTTGCATTTTACTGGCACCATGACTTCCTGCTTGCCGAACCGCTTCACCAGGTTTGAGGTTTTCGGAGCCTCGGATTCGTTCCATTCGGCGTTCAACCGCGGCAGCGGGTGAATATTGTGGTTGGTCGGGTCGCTGTTTCCAAATCTAACCTCCTGGTTCACCATGACGCCAATCACGTGCGGCTCATACATGCAGCCGATCTGGTCAAGAACGGCCGGCGCGGATGGCGCTGGCCAATTGCGTTCCGGAACGCCAGACTTCAGCCACACGAATACAAACTTGAGGGTGTGGTTTCCGTTCACCACCAATTCTTCGGACTTCTGCGGCGCGGCGTGTTGTTGGGCGCAGGCCGGCGTCGCCGACATATCGATCGTTTTCATCACTGGAGGCTCGCCGCGAAAGTTCACTTTTCCTGAGATACTGCCAGCATTGGGAACCTCGACTTTGGACGCCGGACTCTCTGATTGCGGCTTCGGATTGCCGCTGCAGCCGGCCATCAAGAGTACAGCAACAATCGCACCAGCATTCACGAAAAATTTCATATTCGATTTACATTTCACCATGTTCTTTGGCGCCAGCCGGACACAGCTTCGCTGCGTTCTCGGCTGCCGCCGACATCGCGGAAGCGAAATTGTCGAGATCGTCGGGCCCTGCCGGCACGATTTCATCGAAAACGCCTGCACGCGCACGACGCGCTCGGGCGCGAGCGCCTGGCTGGCAAGTTCGGTGAAATCGCTTCGTTCGGCTCCCGGCACTCAAAGAACATGACCGCACACCCGAGCGGTTCGGCTGTAGCCGCCTCCGACCTGCTTCGAACGCCGTAACCAGCCTGGCTTTCTCGCGCTCGTCGAAAACCCGCCAGCGCGCGACGGATTGACAGGACCTCCTCCCGGCCATGGCGGGCTTCGGCATTCCAATCAGCACACCGTTTTCAGAACATATACTTCAACCCGAGCTGAATGATCCGGCTGCCGCTTCCGGTCGTGATCTTCCCCGCTGTAGGAATCGGAAGGCCGCCGTCGCGCGTATCGGGGATAGTCGCGTTTGGATTGCCCAGATTGAAATGATTGAAGGCATCCAGGCCATCACAGCGGAATTGCAGCCGCTGCTGCTCAGTAATCCTGAACGTCTTTTGCAGGCCGATATCGTAGTTCCAGAAGCCCGGTCCGAAAACGCTGTTGCGCTGCGAGTTGCCCCACTGCCACGGCGCGGGCGGCGCGAACGCGGCGGGATTGAACCACTGTACGCCGCTCACAATGTCGTGCCCGGACTGCCTACCAGCATAGACGTCGGCGCCTGCGACTGCGTCCGCCCGGCCTCCCCACCAGCCGATGATGCTGGACGGCACTGAGAAGTTCACCGAGAACGGCGCACCGCTTCTATAGACGGTGATGCCCGAAACCGACCAGCCGCCGATGAACGCGTCTCCGACGCGGTTGCCGATATCGACTTTCCGCCCGCGTCCGACGGGAATTTCGTACAGATAGTTGACCGTCAGGACATGATACGGCACGCCGTCAGTATTGCCGTAGTCGGCGTTGTAGTTCTGCACGTTCTGCACTCCGCCGACCAGCGGCGTGTTATCCCGGCTGTGCGTAAACGAATATTGAGCCTGCAACAGGAAGCCCGCCGAGAACCGCCGGTTCAACTCCACCTGGAACTGATTAAAGTTCACCTTGCCGTCGGTATGGGTATCGTTAATTTGGCCCCAAGGTTGATACGGCCGTTGCTGTTGCAGTGGTACGTTCGGCTGCTGAACTCCTGGGCGGTTAATATCCCCGGCATAGTAGAGCTGATGCTTGGTCTGAGCGCCCACGTACGATAGGCGGGCCGCCCAGCTGTCGCCGAACTGTTGCTCGATGGTGAAGCTCCATTGCTGCACGAACGGATTCACAATGTTCCGCTGGGTCATATAGACCAGAGGATTGGCGGGCGGCCCGCTCTGCGCCGCCGATGGGAATGGATTGTTGAATGTCAGGTCAGGCAGAAATGGCGCAGTAGGCTTGCCGGGCAACTGCGAATTAAAGCTGGAACCAGAGCGCCAAGGTGGATTAAAGATGTTCTCATGCTGTCCAATAAAGCCGGGAATGAAGCTGTAATAAATGCCCCAGCCTCCGCGTACGACGGTCTTGTTGCCGGAAAACGGCCGATAGGCGAACCCAAACCGGGGCCCCCAATTGTTCGTGTCTTTTATATAGTAATCAGTCGGCCAGCCTGCATTTTTGGTAGTCTCATACGGATAGGCGGTCATCAGCGCGGGCACAGCCAGCGGAGGAGTTGTCACCGTGTCCAAGTCCTGAGGCAAAGCCAGCCTATTGTTCTTCAGATCGAGATAGCTTACCCGGTTATCCCGGACGCGCCACGGAGACTGATACATGTAACGGACGCCATAGTTCAGAGTCAGCTTCGGGTTAGCCTGGAAAGTATCCTGGGCATAAAACTCCCAGTCCCGCGAGTACGTGACGATTTCAGTTAACGGTCCGGCAAAATTCGTGGAAATAGCATCGCCTAGCAGGAAGTCTGCAAAAGCGTTCCCTTGCGAGTTTGGTTCATTCGGCCAACCTTTGTTCCCGGTCCAGGCGCCGTTGAAGGTGAATGTTCCAAGGGGGTTGCCCAGGGAGGCGGACAGCGCGGGGCCGCCCTGGCGAATGTAGTTCTTATATCCAGTCTCGTCCGCTCCGAGCTTGAAGGTATGGCGGCCAAGTACTTTGGTAAAGTTATCGACGATTTCGATGTCATACTCAGGAAACGGGTAGCCTTTGCCGTAGTCATAAAACATGCCGGTGTAACCTGTCATGGACATCGTTGGCAGTCCGCCGTTGTCGCTGACCGGCAATTGCGGAAACAGCGACCACGGCTTGAAATCGGTGTTCTGTCCCGTACGAACGCTGGCGTGAACCACCCAGGCCGCCCGCAGCTCATTGACGGCGGCCGGCCCGAACAGGTGGGTCTCAGTTGCGCTGATTGCGAAGTCCGTGAAGCCGTAATCGGGATTATTGCCATAGTTTGGCGGGTAGCTGGCGCTAGCGAGATACCAGGGAGAGCCCTTGGACCAGTGGAACACGCCATATACAGAGTCGCGCGGTGAGATCATGCCATCCATACGGTAATCGACGCCGTTGATTCCCACGTCATTCGTTTTCGCGACGATATAGTCAGGCAGGCCGTTCGGCAGTCCGGGCGAATCCGGATTTGTTGGCGCCGGCAGATAAGCAAGGAGCGTTTTGGCTTGCGGAGCGATCATGCTGGAAGGGATCTGATTATTCAGAAACGGCTGGCCGTTCTGCGGATTATAAAGCTGCGTGCCTTTGACGCAAATGCCGGCGGAAAATACGCTGCACAGTGCTGAGAAATCTCCATTCCGCATGGCCATCGACGGGAGCACCAGACTTGCGGCGCTGGACGTCTTCTGCCGAACTCCGCGATAGGCGCCATAGAAGAACAGACGATTCCTGATCATCGAGCCTCCAAGGTCGCCGCCAAACTGATTCAATTTGTAAGTGGGCCGCGGCTGGCTGGTAGCATTCAACAGGAACGGGTTTGCGTTCAGCGCATTATTTTCGAGGTACTCGTAGGCGAGGCCGTGGAAGCTGTTCGTCCCCTGCTTGGTGACCATGGTGATAGTGGCAACGTCGCGATACTCCGCGTTCTGGTTGCCGCTATCGACCTTGAACTCCTGAAGCGAATCGGGCGCCGGCATGTTCGCGAGACCGAGATTGGGGACGCCGGAGGTGTACGCAGCGCCGCCGTTGCCGATATCGTTGACGCTCACGCCATTTAGCGTGAAATTATTGCCGCCCCAGTAAGAGCTTCCTGAGATGCGGGGGTTGTTTCCGGAGGTGGACACGCCCGGCGCGAGTTGGATAAGGCTGTCGATGGCGCGCGTGGCAAGCGGGAGATCGCTCAATTGGCGGGTGACGAGCGTGCTGCCGATCGTCTGCGTATCCGTGTGAATAAGCGGCGCAGCGGCGGTCACCTCAACAGTTTGCCGGACTTCTCCGACTCTCAACGTCACGTCCTGGCGGACAGTCTGGGATGCGAGCAACTGAATATTGCGCAGATCAACCGTCTCGAACCCCGGTTTTCGGACCGTGATCGAGTACACGCCGGCGAATAGATTCGGGACCGAGTACGAGCCGCTCTGATCCACAACGGCCTCGACGGCGGCGCCGGTTCCTTCGTTGCGAACCGTCACACTGGCGCCGGGAACCGCGGATCCCGACGCGTCGCTGACCTGCCCGACAATCGATCCCGTGATATTTTGACCGCGACTTGATACGGCAATGCAGCCTGGGCAGACAACCAGGACAGCCATGCTGAATCGCATCACCAGCGCCTCCCTTCAACGCAGCGTTACGCAAATTCTAGTGCGGCCCCTTTTATTTGTCAATGGTGAAGCGAGTTTGACATATACAAACTTCAAAGAGCACCGGAATGGACTCGCGCAGATGGTTGGGATACGGTGAAACTCATTACGGCGGCCGATTTTCGCCTTGCGCTTGCCGACGTCCGGCGCATACTAGGTTAGACTCAATTTAATGGCCACGTCTAGGGAAAGGGAAGACGTTTATTACATCGAGGTGGTCGGCCGGGCGCTGGATGTGCTCGAGGTGTTTTTGCACGCCGAAAAGTCGCACCTCAGTCTGAAAGAGATTGCGCAGCAGCTCAACCAGAGCATGAATACAACCTTCCGCCTGTTGTACACCCTCGCCGAGCACGGCTACGTTGTGAAGACGAACAAACTCTATGAGTTGGGGTCCAAGCTGCTCGACTTAGGAAATGCCAAGCTGCGCAACACGGACTTGATCGCGATTTCCAGTCCTTACATGGAGTCGTTGCGCGAGCGGTTTCGCGAGACCGTGAACCTGGGCGTCATCATGGAGGGCAAGATCCGTTACATCGATGTGAAAGAAAGTCCGGAGCGGTTCCGGCTGGCGGAGACGATCGGCGGCAGCGATCACTTACATTGCACAGCGCTAGGGAAGGCGCATCTCGCCTATCTGCCGTTTGCCGAGGCGCGGCAGCTTCTGCGGATCTACGGGCTGCCGAAGCTCACCGAGAACACGATCACGTCCTTGAGCGCAATGAAGTCGGAGCTGGAGCGCACGCGGGAGCGCGGTTATGCAGTCGACGCGCAGGAGTGCATGCTGGGAGGGTATTGCGTGGCGGCGCCAATCCTCGACCAGCGGGAGCGCCCGGTGGCGGCGATCAGCATCGCGGGACCGTACGTGCGGTTTCACGAACAGCACGTCCCGGCTGCAAGCCGGGCGCTGATGGCGGCGACGGCCGAGATCAGTCAGAAGCTGGCGGCGCTGACGGGAGCGCAGAGAGGCGGGCAGCGAGAGGAACGCCGGATTCCCATTCCAGCCGAGCGCGCGCGGCCGCGAAGAACGGCGGCTGTATGAAGTTTGTTGTGGGGCGATGTTGCGGAACCCGGCCCTGAAGAGAGCAGAAAGTCGGCGGCCGGACGGGCAGCCAGACGGCGAATGCGGCCAAGGCGCTGCAGCGCAGCAGTTGCCGGCCGCCTAACAATGGCGCATCCGCTTGCTCGCCGGCGATGCCTGCTTACGGACCTGGTTCGGCGACGTGTGGAAGCTTGGAAGCGGAGTCGGTTAAAGCTTGAATGTCGGCTGGCGTGAATTGGCGTTCATCGTGGAAGGCGATTCCGACTACGGCCCGGACATCGCCCTTTGCATTCAGGATCGGCAGCGCGATGGCGGCTTGAGCATCGACGGCCTTTGCTCCCGGCTTCACCGCGCCGGAGCGGTCTTCCTGCAAGTTACACGTCTGAACGGGCTCTTTGCGCTGCAGCGCGAGGCCGGCCATGCCTTTGCCGTTCGGGACCCACTCGACCGCCTGGCGGACGGCGGGCGGGATGTTGACCGCAGCGGCAAGTTTCAGACCGCCGTTTTCGAACAGGTGAACGGTTCCGGCAGCGCCGGCATGTTCGTGGACGAATTCAGTAAGCCATTGTTGAAGCGCTTCTGCCATGTCTGAAGACCATTATCCTGCGCCTACTGCGGAACCATGGCGACAAGCTCGACTTCGAGCAAGAGACCTGGGGCAAGCCCGGTTTGCACCAGCGTCGAGGCGGGAGGATGTTCCATATCGAGATATCGCGCGCGGATTTCCCGCAGCGCGGAGGTATTGGCCAGGTCGGTAATGTAATAGTTAATCTTGACGACGTCTTTGAAGTCAGCGCCCGCCAGCGCGAGGCGCTTGTGGAGGCGCTCAAAAGTGTTCCGGGCCTGCGCCAGAAAATCCGAGGGCAGCTTGCCGTCAGCCCCTGCGCCGCCCGCGCCGGAAAGAAAAATCATCTTGCCCGGAGCAGAGGCGACGACGTGCGTGTAGCCCGGCGGCTCCTCGCCCTTCTCGTTGAGAAACTGTTTGGCCAACTGGCGCGCCGCGGGAGCCGCCGTGAGTCCGGCGGCGGCGCCCGCGAGAAACGCCGCCGCTAACATGATCAGAGTGCGTATGCGCATCGCCGGCAGGATATCATGGCCCGGCGCTGTTGCTATAATTCCGCATAAGTACATGCGTCGAACCGCCTGTTTTTTTGCCTCACTGATATTTATTTTTTCTTGCTCAAAGAAAAATCCGGAAGAGAAGGCGCTAAGTCCGGAGGAATCGCTCAAGGCGATCCGGTTCAGCGACGATTTTCACGCGGAGCTGTTTGCGGCCGAACCGGAAGTGATGAGCCCCGTGGACATCGCCTTCGACGAGAACGGCAAGATCTATGTGGCGGAGATGCTGGACTATCCGGAAGATCCCCCGCCGGGGAAACCTGCGCGCTCCAGAATACGACTGCTCGAGGACGTCAACGGCGACGGCAAAATCGACCGCGCCACGATTTTCGCCGATCACGTGCTGGCGACCAGCGGGCTGATGCCGTGGAAGGGCGGACTGATTGTAACCAGCGCCCCGGACATTCTCTTTATGAAGGATACGGACGGCGACGGCAAAGCGGACATCCGGAGGGTGTTGTACACAGGCTTTGCGAAGTCAAACCAGGAGTCGCGGATTACAAACCCGCGGCTCGGTCCGGACAATTGGGTGTACTGCTCCAATTCGGGCAATGACGGCCGCATCACCTCACCCGATCATCCGGAGATGCCGCCCGTGCTGGTCCGAGGCGCTGATTTCCGGTTCGACCCGATCAGCGGCAAGGCGGAAGCGGCGGCCGGCGCGGCGCAATTCGGATCGACGATCGACGATTTCGGCGAACGTTTCATTACGCAGAATACGACGCATATCCGGCACGTCGTGATCCCCATGAAATACGTGGCGCGGGCGCCGCTGCTCGAGGTGCGGTCGGAAGTGCAGGATATCTCGGATCACGGACGGCCTTCGGCGCGCATGTATCCGCTGACGGGACCGCAGGAGTGGCGAAAAGAACGAACGAAACTGCGCCAGCAGCGCTATAACGAAAACAAGCTGAACATCACGGAGCAGGTGGGCGGCTGGTTCACGGCGGCGTCGGGCGGCACGATCTACGATGGCGACAACTTCCCGAAACAATATGTGGGCAGCGTGTTCACAGGGGACGTGAGCGGCAACCTGGTGCACCAGGATCTGATCCGGAAGGACGGTCCTACGTTCGCGGCGCATCGCGCCAGGGATGGCGTGGAGTTCCTCGCGTCGACGGACGTTTGGTTCCGTCCATGCAACTTCGCGAATGCGCCCGACGGAAATCTCTATGTCACCGACATCTACCGACAGGTGATTGAAACTCCGGAGTCGATACCAGAGGAGATCCGGCGGAAAATCAATTTCTACAACGGAGACACGATGGGGCGGATTTACCGCATCGCGCCGAACCATCCGGCGCGCAAAGGCGACCTGAAGCCCCGGTTGGGAAGCGCAAGTTCGAGCGAACTGGTGAAGCTGCTGGCGAATGCGAATGGATGGCATCGTGCGACCGCCGAGCGGCTGCTTCTCGAGCGGCAGGACCGTTCGGTGATCCCTGACCTGAAACAAATGGCCGCTAGCGGACCGGCGCCGGAGGGGCGCGTGCGCGCTCTATGGCTGTTGAATTCGTTCGGGGCTCTGGCGCCGGCGGACGTGGAAGCCGCGCTGAAGGACCCCGACTGGCGCGTACGCAAAAATGCGCTCAAGCTGAGTGAACCGATGTTGGCGAAGTCCAAATCGCTCGCCAACGCCGTGCTTGCGATGGCCCGCAATCCGGATCAGCAGGTGCAATTTCAAGCGTCGTTAACCTTGGGCGAGCTGAACGACCAGCGCGCGTTGATAACCTTGGCGCAGCTTGCGCATCAGCATTCGGCGGACGCATGGTTCCGAACGGCGATCCTGACGTCGGTGGCGGATTCCGCTTCGCCGTTTTATCACATGCTGCTGGCAAAGGGCGAATCGTGGACGGCGCCGGAGATGCTGGTGGAGCTATCGGCGCTGATCGGGGCGCGGCACGATCGGAATGAGCTGGCGCGATGGTTTGCGGCTCTGCCGAAACTGCGGGCGCCCGATCAGGAGCTGGCAGGACTGGCGCGCGGACTAAAACTTGCGAAGGCCAGGAATCTCCGGGCGCCAGGAGTTGAACAGACGCTCGCTACGCTGCTGACATCGAACAACGATGCGATACAGAAGGCTGCGTGGGAGGCATCGCGCTATTTCGAGCTGGAAGCGCTGGTGCGGAGAGCGGAGTCGGATGCTCTAAATCCCGGACTGCCGCAAGCCAAACGCGTGCTTGCGGTGCGCGCTCTGCGCGGCGGACATTTCGACGCGGTGCGCCCCACATTGACGAAAGTCCTGGAGACGCACCCGTCGCCTGATGTGGAGGCGGCGGCTGTCGAAGCGTTAGCGGCGTTTGATGAGCCGGCCGCAGGAAAGACGATCCTCGAGTACTGGCGAAGCTACAGCCCGCCGGCGCGGCAGCGCGCGGTGGAAGCCATGCTGGCGCAGCAGAACCGCATCCCGATGCTGCTCAAGGCGATTGAAGATGGCGAGGTGGAGCCGGCCGCGCTGGATGCGGCGGCGCGCTCGCATTTATACGAAAATCCGGACGCGGCCATCGCGAACAAGGCCAAGGCGCTGCTCGAAAGCTCGAACAGCGATCGAGCAAAGGTTGTCGCAAGCTATCACGATGCCATCAATCTACCTGGCGACGTCGCGCACGGCAAGAAGCTGTTCGAAGATAAGTGCGCGCGGTGTCATATGCCGAGACGGCAGGGCGGGCGCGTGGGTCCGGATCTGTCAGGCATTAATAATAAGACTAAGGAAGAATTACTCACATCGATTCTGAATCCAAGCTATGCGATCGAGCCGCGATTCGTAAATTACGTGGTTACAACAAAGGACGGACGAATGTACGACGGCGTGATCGCAAACGAGACGCCGGGATCAATTACGCTGCGCGGCGGCGAGGAAGAGGGCGATCAGACGATTTTGCGCAAGGACATCGCCGATATCCGGGCATCGTCAGTCTCGCTGATGCCAGAGGGATTCGAAAAGGATTTCAGCAAGAAGGACATCGCGGATATCATCGCGTACCTGCGCGGCGGCCTATAAAGACCAGGCGAGCCCGGGCGAACGCGGGCACGGTTTCACGAGGGCAGCTTGAGCACTCTCCTGGCGTTGTCGTGGAGGATTTTACGAATAGCTGCGCCGTCCGGGGCGAGCCGGCGAATTGCGGCGATCTGGCTCGCGCCAATGCACTTCGCGCCCGTGCCGGCGGCGTCTTCGCAGTCACTGCCGAACATGAGCTTGTTTTGATGGCGCTTGAGAAAGTCGCGAGCGTGATCCTCATCGCGGGTCAGCGCATTCAGGCCAGAGCCGGCGGAGAGGTCGCCATAGACGTTCGGATAATCAGATAACAGCCGATCTGTGATGCCGCCGGGAGTCACAGGACCTTTGGGATACATGATATTCTGGACGTGATTTTTATCAATATTCCCCCAGAAAGTCTGGGCGTGACCAATAAAGGTCACCGTCGGATATTTCTCAGCCATCCTGTAGAAGCGCTCGATTCCCATGTTGTAGGCATCGTGCTGGAAGTGCATCAGCACCGGCACGTCATGCGCCTTGGCGATGTCATAAATGAGCTGCATCGCCGGCGAGTCGCATTCCACATGGAACTTCTGCTCGCCAATTCCGATCGCGCCGGAATTGAGATACTTTTCGAGCACCCTCTTCGTTTCCGGGATATCCGGCAACTCGTTGGCGAAGTAAACGTAGTTTTTCGGGTAACGTTTCGCCAGCGCGACGACCGTATCGTTGCCGCCGCAGTTCGCGGCGAGGCCGTACCTGGATCCGGCTGGCAGGAGGACGGTAAGGGCGGCCCCCATGACCCGCTGATGGTTAACGAGCTGCTCGTCGGTGCGGTCGTGATAGTTCGTGTGCTGGTGAATGTCGATCAGCGGCTCGGAGGCGGCGCGGGCAGCGGCGGCGCATGCCATCGAGAGAAATCCACGACGGGAAATCTTAAAAACTGCCGTTTGGCTAGAGGACGTAGACATAAGATTAGCGGCGTCGGTAGGCAAGCCAGGTGAAGCCGGCAAGGATGCAGAGCGTTGGAATGCCGAGAAGAAAAATACCTTCGTTTAATACGTGAGCACGCCCGGCCTGCTGAGCTGAGGCCGTGCGGAAGCACATGACGCATTGAAGTAGGGCGAAAATCATGACCAAACTCGAAAAAGCAGCACCAGCCAGATCCACATCCCGGCCAGATATCGCCAGTAGATTGCGATTCCGCGCGACTGACGGCGCAGAATGAGCGCGGCAAGGCCGGATAGCAAACACGTCAAAAAGGCGCCGAGGAACACGTTCAGAAAGCCAAGTTCCGTGCCAGATGCAGCAGATCCGCGCATCCACAGGGCTACGATGAGCGCGGCCGCCGCTGCGCCCAACCCGGGCGCCAGTATGCTCTGTCGACGCCAGGCGAGCGCGCCCGCGGAGAGCGTCAGAAGCGCCGCGCTGCTCCATGCCAGGGCCGGCGTTATCGACAGCGGAGTCCAGCCCGTGGAGAGGCCTCTTCGGACGATATAGGCGCTAGACAATGCAGAAAACAGCATTGTAATCGCGGCAAGGAGGGCGGCAACGCCGGTGGTTGCCGTTCTGGGCGGTTCGGCCACCGGCGCGGTCGAGTCCCATTCGCGCGTTTGGGCGGACCATGGATTCGCGGGCGCAGGCGCGCCGCGGCGAATGCTCCACAACAGGTTCACGAAGAAGATGATTTGCACGGCGGCGGTAAATCCTGCCGCGAGCGTGATCCAGGAGTGCAGCGGAACGAGCGGCGCCAGAAAATCGAAGCTCGTGAAATCTGCATAGCGGCGGGGATTGCCGGCTATGCCGGCCAGATGCATCGGTACAAAGATTGCATAGACTCCGGCGAAAGTCGCAAAAAAATGAATCTTGCCGAGACGCTCGTCCAACATGCGGCCGAACATTCGCGGCGCCCAGTAAAAGACGGCGGAGAAGATGCCAAAGATCGCGGCAACTCCCATGATCAGGTGAAAGTGCGCCACCACGAAGTACGTGTCGTGCAAGTATAAATCGAGCGCCGGCTGGGCGAGAAAAATGCCGCTGAGCCCACCGGCGACAAATACGGAAACGAAGCCTAGCGCAAACAGCATGGCAGCGGTAAGCTCGATGCGGCCGCCCCAGAGCGTGCCGAGCCAGTTGAACGTCTTCACCGCCGATGGCACGGCGATCGTCATCGAGAGCGCAGAGAAGGCGATGGACGAGTAGGGGCTCATCCCGCTGGTGAACATATGGTGCCCCCACACCAGCAATCCGAGGAATGCGATGGCGAAGGTGGCGATGATCATGGCGCGCCGGCCGAAGATGGGCCTGTGAGAGAAGGTCGAGATGACCTCTGAGATCAGCCCCATTCCGGGCAGGATGGCGATGTAGACTTCCGGGTGTCCGAAGAACCAGAACAGGTGCTGCCACAGCAGGGGAGAGCCGCCCGTGTGCGGAATCGCGTGTTCACTGACGACGAGGCCGCCGGGAACGAAGAAGCTGGCGCCGGCGACGCGGTCGAGCAGCAGCAGAAGGCTCGCGGCCATGAGCACGGGGAAGCCGAGCAGGCTAAGGATCGCGGTAACAAACCAGTTCCAGCACGTGAGCGGCAGGTCTCTCATGCGGAGTCCCGGGGCGCGTCCGTCGAGAATCGTGGCGATAAAGCTGATGGCGCTGAGCGTGGCGGCGACCGAGAAGATCGCGATGCTCAGGATCCACAGCGTCTGCCCGGCGCCTTCGCCAGGACCCGATGGGGCGCCCACCGCGCTAAGGGGAGGGTAAGCGGTCCAGCCCGCCAGAGGCGCTCCGCCGGGAACAAAGAAAGCGGCGAGCATGCCGAGGAATGCGAGCGCCGTGAGCCAAAACGAAATTGCGCTGAGCAGAGGATGCGCCATTTGGCGGGCGCCAATCTGGAGCGGCAAAATGTAGGTGCCGAAGGCGCTTTGCGGCGCGACCGACAAAACAAAAAACACCATGAGCGAGCCGTGCATGGTCATTACAGACAGATAGGTCTCCGGCTTCATGGTTCCGAGCAGCGGCATCTGGGCGGCGGGCCATGTCAGGTGGAAGCGCATCAGCGTGGAAAGCGCTATTCCGATGACCACGGCAATGAGCGAGAGCCAGAAATATTGCAGGCCGACGATCTTATGATCCGTAGTAAACAGATAGCGGCGCACTACTGCGGCTGACCTCGCTTCCACGCATCGTATTCGGCGGGCGTGAGCACAATCATGGTCGATCGCATTTGAGAATGGCCCAAGCCGCACAGTTCCGCGCACGGGATCTCGTAGACGCCGGGGCGGGTGGCGGTGAAGTGCAAGGGAATGCGCATTCCGGGCACGACGTCCTGTTTGAGCCGCAGCTCGCGGACAAAAAAGCTGTGGATCACGTCCATGGAGTTCAGCATGAGCTGGACAGGACGCCCAGCAGGCACTCGCAACGTTGCGCTCACAATGTCGTCCTTGCCGTCCGGATCTTCCGGATCCAGTCCGAACGGATTGCCGGCCGCGTCATTGACCAGCATGAAATCGATCCGGCCGAACCTGCCATCCGGACCGGCATAGCGGAAGGTCCAGGCGAATTGCTTGGCGAGAACTTCGATCAGTTCTGCATCCGGCGGCGCGGGCGTGAATTGCACAGCGGCCCAGATACGCCCCCCGAGGGCGAGCAGGCCGAGAAAGAGGACGGCGGTGGCCGCCGTCCAGATCGCCTCGATGTTCGTCTTCCGCGCGCCGACGCGGCGCACGCCGGCAGAGTTGGCGCGGTATCGCCACACGATCGCGATGAGGGCAATCTGGACGGCGATAAAGATGACAGTGGCAGCAGCCAGCGTACGCAGGAACTGGGCGTCGTACGCGACCGCGTGCTGCGAGATCGCTGCCGGGAGCCACCATGCCTTGATCATTTGTTGATAGCCGCACAGGAACGCGGATGAACGCAGATATTCATAGAGTCTTTAAAAATGCGATCAGCGCGGTTTTATCGGCCGGCGGCAGATTCAACCCGAACTCATGGCCGCGCACCGACCTGTTCTTTCCATCGAAGCCGCGGTATCCCGTGGGCGCGTAATCGGGATGCAGGCGGGCGGAGTCGAACCAGTCTTCGAGCGTTGCGATGGACCCATTGTGTTCGAACGGTCCGCGATACCACACGCCTTTGAGAGAAGGGACCTTGTAGTAGCCGGTTCCTTTATGCGTGGCCAGAGCGTAGCGCGGATCCGTACCTACGCGGACGTCCAGGATATCGAATCGCGCGCGATCGGCAGGGGGAACCTGAAAACCGTCCACAGGGATCAGCTTGTTGTTCGTATACAGCGGCGGGGTGTGGCATTGGGCGCATCCTTGCGACATGAAGACTTTTCGGCCGCGCGCGGCGAGGGCGTCAAAGCGGTTTGGATTGGGCGGCGGCTGGAGAGAATAGAGATATTGAGCAAGCGCGAAGAGTTGTTCGTCGCTGTACCGCGTTGCACGTTCGATGTCGCCAAGCGGCGGCAGATCGCCGTAGCGATCGAGCGGCAGCATGTCCTGGACCAGCGTGGCGTAGCGCATCAAGTCTCCGATTCCCCGGTGGCGGACGAGTCCGGTGTGATCCAAATACCGCCGTTCTGCGACGCCGATGATATCGGGGATCTGCGGCGGCAGTAACATGCTCGTATTGGAGCGCGCCGTAACTCCCGCGGGTATGTTTTGGCCGGCGGCAATGAACTCGTCCAGGCTCATCGTTTCTGTGCGGCGGTTTGGATCGTCAGGAAGCCATGGCAGTTCGAACTGGCGGGCGAACAGGCGGAGCCGCGCAAGAAGCGTGTCGGCAGGAACCGCCCCCAGGCTTCGTCGCAGCAGCATTGCGCCTTCGCGGTCGCCGGGATTATTGCCTTGCCCACCGGGGACCACAGTCCCGTCAGGCAGGACGCGCACATGACAGGTGTTGCACCCCATAGAGCCCAGCTCAACCTGACCCTTGCGGCGAATGACCCAGCGCGCGAACGGCACGGTCCCGTCGCGCGCCACAGGCATTCCGCTGGCCTTGTAGAACGCCGGGTTGCGCACGTCGTCGGCGCTAAAAAAGACGGGAACATAGGAGACGGGCGCATTAAAGACGATTTCGCCGGCCCGGATCCAGTCTTCGCGCGTGTGAAGGCGCTCTGGATTGAAATCGATGACGGCTGGCTCCTGCTGTGACAGCCACGCTCGGTAGCCAGGCGGCTCGCGGTCGGGATGGTAAACGGGATAGCTTTTGTAGATAACTCGTGTGGGGAGTCTGTAGTATTCCGCTTCCGAAATGTGGCGCGGCGAATAACGAGGATTGGCTAGCGGCGTTTCGAACGACGCAACGGCGGCGGATTCCCAGGTACGGGGAATACGCAGCGAACCGGCGTTCCCCGCCCTCGCGAGAAGCGCGGCGATCAACGCCATAGCCGGGACGGCCCGCGTAAAGGGACGTTGCCTGCGCACAGTCTCCATCATATGCCAGCGCCCGAGTTTCGTTGTAACAAAGATTCTTTGTGGTTGACAAAGCGAGGCCCGGGTGCTTAGAATCGTCCCGAATCAGACGGCCGGCGGGCCTGCGTTATAGGGCGGCGCGACCATGAAAGCTATAGTCATCGTTTCTTTTCTCCTCCTCTGCTCAGCTTGCGGCAGACGCTCCGGGCCGCCATATGCGCCAAAGGACGCGCTGAAGACTTTTACGATCGCTCCCGGATACCGCATCGAACTGTTCGCAGCGGAGCCAAATATATCCTCTCCAGTGTCCATGGACATCGATGAGAACGGCGACGTCTACGTCGTCGAGGACCGGGCATATCCGCTGAACGTGAAGGGCCACGTGGGGCGGGTCCGCTTGCTGCGCGACGCCAACGGCGATGGCTATCCGGACACGGCTTTCGTGTTCGCCGACGAACTGGTGATGCCCACAAGCGTGATGCGCTGGAAGCGGGGCGTCCTGGTCGCGGACCCTCCCGACATCTGGTACTTCGAAGATACCAACGGCGACGGCAAAGCGGATGTTAAGAGGAAAATTCTGACCGGATTTCCGTTCGCCAATCCACAGCACACCGCCAATGGTTTGGTGTATGGACTGGACAACTGGATCTACCTCGCGCATGAGCATCCGCCGACCGCCGTGGTGTTCAAGCAATTCGCCGATCCGGGCTCGGATGTGCAATATGCCGATCGGGAGGGAGGTCCCGCGCTGCGCCGCCCCGGCCACAACATCCGGTTCCGTCCGGACACAGGCGGGTTGGAAGCGCTGTCGAGCTCATCGCAGTTCGGGCAGAGCTTCGACGATTACGGCCGGCACTTTCTGGTCAGCAATTCGAATCACGTGCGGATGGAGGCCATTCCCGCCCGATATCTCAACCGCAACCCGGATCTTCCGATCGGCAACGCGGTCGAAGATATTTCGGATCACGGCCCCGCCGCCAAGGTGTTCGCGATCACCGAGCATCCGCGTTTCGAGATGCTGAGCGGGGTGGGCGAGTTCACCTCGGCATGCGGAATCTGTTACTACCGCGGCTCGACATTCACGTCCGAGCCGGTTCACAACATTGTGCATCAGGACCTGCTGTCTGAGAACGGCTCCTTATACCGCGCCAAACGCGCGCAGAACGGTTCGGAGTTTTTGGCGTCGACGGACGCGTGGTTCCGCCCGGTGAACATGTACATCGGGCCGGATGGAGCGATGTACCTGCTCGACTACTACCGCATGGTGATCGAGCATCCGGAGTGGATGTCGAGCGACATGTATAACTCGCCGGATCTATACAAAGGCGTGGAGTTCGGGCGCATCTATCGCATCATTCCGGAGGGCGTTCCCCTGAGGCCGTCGCCCGTTCGCTTGGGCAACGCGTCGAATGCCGAGCTGGTGAAAGAGCTGGAGCATCCGGTGATCTGGCATCGCCGGACAGCGCAGCGGCTGCTGGTGGATCGCCACGCCGTCGACGTCGCGCCGGCGATTGCGGAAATGTTCCGGCGCACAGCGTCCCCCCAGGGACGGGTTCACGCGCTGTGGACGCTGGAAGGGCTCGGCAAGCTGGACAGCGCACTGATCGAAGCGGCGCTGGACGATGCTGAGCCGGGCGTGCGGGAAAACGCGATCGTGCTGGCCGAAAAGCGATTGCGATCCGACCCGCGGCTGGTAACGAAGCTGTTGGGCATGGCGAACGATCCGTCCGCTCGCGTCCGCTTTCAGCTAGTGTTGACGCTGGGAGGCGTACGGACGCCGGCATCGCAAGAGGCGCGAGATCGCATTTTGTTTCAGGATGTGGAAGACAAATGGACGCAACTGGCGGCATTGAGCGCGGATTCAAACGATGCTCCGCGGCTGTTCGAGAAAGCCGTTGCGGCGGGTGGATCTGATTCGCCGGGGCGCGTGGCGCTGTATCGGAACATCGGCGCGATCATTGCCGCGCGGCAAAAACCGGCCGAGATCGAACGCCTGCTGGCGAAGGCGGCTGCAGCAGAGGGCGAGGGCGCAGCCGCCTGGCGCGCGGCGCTTCTCGAGGGATTGAATCAGGGCGCGCGGATGAAGCACGCCCAGTTGTCACAGCGTAGCCGCGAGTCGCTGCTGGCGCTGTTCGAATCAGGCGACGCGGCGGTGCGGCATGCGGCGCTCGAGAATCTCGAATCAGCCGGATTGCCGGCGTCCGCGTCGGCAGCAGCGGCGCTGTCCAGAGCGGCGAAAACGGCAAAGAATCCTCAGGCCAATCCGGACCTGCGGGCCGATTCAATCGGGCTGCTGGCGCTCGCCAACGCGGAATCGCGAGCACAGCTGTTCCAGTCGCTCATGGATCCGCATCAGCCCGAACCGGTTCAGGTGGCGGCGATCCGCGCATATGGACGCCTGCCCGGCGAGCCGCCAGCGAAATACCTGCTCGAGCACTGGCGCGACTTCACGCCGGCGGGACGGAGCGTGGCGGCTGACGCCCTGGTCGCCGACGCTTCGCGGCAGAAGCTGCTGCTGGCTGCGTTGAAAAACGGCGACGTGCAGCCCTGGATGTTGTCCTTTCGTCAAAAGAATCGATTTATCATGAATCCCGACCCGGCCGTCCGCGCCGAAGCGCGGCCTATTCTCGAGCAGACGCCAAAGGATCGCGAAGCCGTGGTGAAGAAATACTTGGCGGCGCTCGATATGAAGGGCGATTTGCAGGACGGAAAGCGCGTCTTTGAAACGGTCTGCTCGAAATGTCACCGCTTTAACGGCGTGGGGCATGATGTCGGTCCCGATCTCGGCACGGTTCGCAACCAGCCGAAGCAGGCGCTTCTCACGGATATTCTCATTCCGAGTAAGTCGATTGCGCAAGGTTATGAGTCGTACGTAGTCGAGACAGTCTACGGCGGCAATTATGACGGAGTGATCGGGCCGCAGACGCCATCGACAATCACCTTGAAACACGAGGACGGCAAGGAGGACGTAATTCAGCGTCGCGATATCAAGACAATGTACGCAACCAACCTGTCCGCGATGCCCGGCGACCTTGAAAAGCAGATCACGGTGAAGCAAATGGCGGGCCTGCTTGAGTTCCTGAAGACCGCGCAGACCGAGAGCCGCGGCTCACAATGAAGCAGCAACCCGGCGAGCTTTAGCCGCAACCAGGGCGTCTGTTGTGCGCTCCTGAAGAAACGGCGAGTAGACGTCAAGTGGAGGCAATATGCTGTTCGTACCGAGATATTGGGTGCTTTCGGGCGCGCTCCTGCTGTTGTGCGCGAGCGCTTTTGGCCAGACCGCGCAGATCACCGGCATGATTACGGATCCGAACGGCGCAGCGGTTCCGGAGGCGACGGTGACCGCTCGCAATGTTGATACGGACATTCGAACGGAAACGGTCACGAACAATCAAGGGTATTACACGCTGCCCAGCCTGAATCCGGGTAATTACGAGCTGTCGGTGAGAAAGACCGGGTTCCGCACGGTTACCCGGCCGGCGATGAAGATCGACGTGGCGCAGGTTGCGCGCGTCGACGTCGCATTGACCGTGGGCGAAGTGCGGGAAAGCGTGACCGTCAGCGCGGAAGCGCCGATGCTTGCGAGCGAGACCGCGACGGTGCAACAGGTGATTACCTCGCAGAAGATCGTCGACCTGCCGCTGAACGGCCGCGACTTCACGCAGCTTGCGACGCTGGCGCCGGGCGCGATCAGCCGCGGCGTCAATTCGTCGATGCAGGCGCCGTCGCTGAGCGTCAACGGATCGCGCGTAAGCAAGACCGTGTTCATGATCGACGGCGCGAACGTCTCGAGCCAATATTTCGATGTGGCCTCGATCGTGCCGTCCGTGGATGCGATCCAGGAGTTTTCGGTGCAGTCAAATTCGTTCTCCGCCGAATACGGACAGGGAACGGCGGTAATCAACGCCTCGCTGCGCTCGGGCACGAACCAGGTCCATGGTACGGTATACGAGTTCCTGCGCAACCAGGCGCTTGACGCGCGGAATTTCTTCAACACGACCGGTGTGCGGCCGCCGGTGAAGCAGAACCAGTTCGGATTCACGCTGGGCGGACCGGTCTACATTCCGCATGTTTATCACGGCAAGGACAAGACCTTCATCTTCGGCGATTATGAGGGGACGCGAGTGCGGCGCGCGCAAACCTACACGAACCTGGTCCCGACGCTGGCGCAGCGGAATGGCGATTTTTCCGGGCTGGGCAAGCCGATCAAGGATCCGTTGACGGGACAGCCATTCGAGGGCAACATCATTCCTGCAAACCGCCTATCGCCGCAGGCGACCTTCTTTCTGCCGTTCTATCCGGCGCCGAACACGCCGGCCGGGACGTTCAATTTCGCGCCGACGCTGCAAAACACGGTCGACAAGTTCGACATCCGCGTGGATCACCGCTTTTCGATGTCGGATGCGCTTACGACCTCGTATTCGTTCAACCAGGTGTTGAATTATACGCCGGGTCAGTTTCCGGCTAACGGCGGGGTCACTCAGCAGGTGAGGCGTCAGCTTGCTGCCTTGAGCGAAACGCATACGTTCGGGCCGGCGACGCTGAACGAGGTGCGGCTGACGTACGTTCGGACTCGCGAGAACAATGCCGCGCAAGGACTCGGTACGAATTATACAGTGATGTCCGGAATCGGCGGGTTCGTGGAGCAGAGCGGCGCGTTTCCCGGATTTCCGGGCCTGACGATCAGCGGATATCTCGGCTTCAATGGCAATGCGTTTGTGCCGATCATTTTCCGGGACAACAAATATGAGCTGGATGATATCGTCACGCTGATCCGCGGCGCGCACGGATTCAAGTTCGGAGGACTGGCTCGCAACTACAATACGGCCACGGTGAATGCCGCCCGGTCGCGCGGCCAGTTCACGTTTAATGGCACATACACCGGCAATTCGTTCGCGGATTTTCTGCTCGGCCTGCCGTACCAGGGACAGAGAACGTTTCCGCGAAACGAGTTCGGCATCGCGCCGATGCGGAACGAGCACCTGTTCATACAGGACGACTGGAAGATCCGGCCGAATCTGACCCTGAACCTGGGCCTGCGTTACGAATTGAATCATCCCCCCGAGGTGCTTCACAACCAGATGGCATCGACTGATCCGGTGCTGCGGCGCATCGTCGTTGCGAGCGATGACCAGGGCTATATCAACTACAAGGGACAGCAAGTGGGCGAGTTCCTGTACCCGCTGTTTGCGCAGTACATCGTGCCATCGAGCAAGGTCGGGCTCGGGCCCTCACTGCGTTATTTGGATAACAACAATTTTGCGCCGAGGTTCGGAATAGCCTGGCGTATGGGCCATGAGTTCGTGGTGCGCGCGGGCTACGGGATTTTCTATGGCCTGATCCAGGGCAACCGGTCGGAGAGCACGGGCATCGTCAATCCACCCTTCCTCGCCGACGAGCTGTCGAATTTCAACACGCAGCCGGTCCCGACAAAGACGCTGGCGAATATGTTCGCTCCGGTTCAGCAAGGGTTGAATCTTGTGCCGCTGTCATTCTTCCAGATTGACCCACACATGGCCGATCCTTACTTCCAGCAGTGGAACCTGACGCTTCAGAAAGTCATCGGAGCTCTGTCGCTCGAGGCCGGCTGGGTGGGGAGCAAGGGCACGAAGATCGAGTTCTCGCGGCCGATCAACGTTCCGCCGCCGGGTCCGGGCCCGATTCAGGACCGGCGGTTGTGGCCGGTGTTCGCTTCCGGCACGTATGTCGAAAACAGCGGGTACTCTTCCTACAACGCGCTGCAGGTGAAAGCAGAGGTTCGCTTCTGGCATGGACTGTCGTTCCTGAGTTCGTACGCGTTCGCCAAGTCGATCGACAATCTCAGCAGCGATGTGCAGGGCTTTTCCTCGCAGGATCCCAACAACAACAACGGCGAGAAGGGCGTTTCCGACTACGATGTGAAACATCGCTGGGTCACCAGCTTCAACTATCAGGTTCCGTTCGCGCAGGCGCAGAACCGCTGGGTGTCATGGCTGGCGGGCGGATGGGAGATCGGCAGCATCTTCACAGTACAGTCCGGATTGCCGTTCACGCCATCGATCTCAACCGACCAGGCCAATACGGGAACGAGCCTGCGGCCAAATCGTCTGGCATCGGGCGCTCTTTCAGATCCCACCATCCGCCGCTGGTTCGATGTGTCGGCGTTCGCAGTACCGGCGCTGTACACGTACGGAAACAGTGGGCGCAACATCCTCTACGGTCCGGGCTTTTTTAACTGGGATGCCGTTCTGATGCGGAATTTTCCGATTCGCGAGCGCCTGCGCTTGCAGTTCCGCGGCGAGTTTTTCAATGCGACAAACACGCCTGCCTTCGGGAATCCAGTTACCAACATTCAGGCTGCGACAGCCGGACAGATTCTTTCGGCTGGCGAGCCGCGCGATGTACAGGTTGCGCTCAAACTTATTTTCTAGGAGCGAACGTGAAAAGAATTCTCCTCTGCGCCCTATTACCGGCGGCGCTCCCGTTGTGCGCGGCCACGCTCAGAGCAGGCGCTGCGAAGGTGGATATCACCCCGAGCGACTCGCAGTGGCTGATGGGGTACGCCGCAAGGCAATCCAAGGGCGTTCTTGATCACATCTACCACCGCGTGCTAGCTCTCGACGACGGCGCGACGCAGTTTTACCTCATCGCCAGCGATCTTTGCCTGTTCTCTCCGAGCGTTTACCAGCACGTGGCGGAGCGGGTCAGCGCCGAGACAGGCGCGCCGGCGCTGAATTTCTGGTGGAGCGTGAATCATTCGCACGCGACGCCCGAAGTCGGACCGCCGGGGATTTATAAGACGCTGCTGGGGCGCTCGGATCATGAGTGGAATCGCGACTACGCCGCATTCGTTGAAAATGCGGCGCTTGAGGGCATCAAGGAAGCGAAAGCGAAGCTCGAGCCGGCGCGGATTACGGTCGGCACGGGCGTCGCGTTCGCCAACATCAACCGGCGAGCGAAGGACGTGGACGGCAAAGTATCGCTCGGGCTCAACCCCGATGGTCCAGCGGACCGGCAGATCGGTCTCCTGAGAGTGGAGCGCGCGGACGGCTCGCCCATCGCAATCATAGCAAACTACGCCATGCACGGAACGGTCATGAGCGGCGCAAATCTCGAAATCAGCGGAGACGCGCCGGGAGTGGCTGCCGCGTATGTCGAGGAGAAGGTAGGAGCTCCGGTGCTGTATGTCAACGGCGCCGCTGGCAACCTGGCGCCAATCTATAGCGGCTACCCCAATGCGCGCAGCGGCCACCTGTCGCAGTTCAGAGCGCTGTTAGGCGAGCGCATACTGGCAGGGTTGAAACGGCTCGGGCCCGCTTCGGGCGATATCACGCTACAGACATCGGAGAAGATCATTGAGACGCCGCGGAGGCCGGATCTCGACTGGCCTGCCGAACTCCGGTCCTATTCGCGTACTGAAAATGGAACGCAACTGGTGCGGCTACCCGTCCGGTTTCTGAAGATCGGCGATACGGCGATCTGGTCAGCGCCTGTCGAAATGTTCTGCGAGATCGCAACGGCCGTGCGGGACCGGTCGCCCTTTGCGCACACGTTCTACTTCGGCTACACGAACGGGTGGATCGGATATCTGCCCACGAAAGAAGCCTTCGCAGAGGGCGGTTATGAACCAAAAACCTCAGTGTTCACAGAAGCAGCCGAGCAGGACGTGCGTGACGGTGTAATCGCGTACTTGCAGTCGATGCGGCGGTAATCGAATCTGCTAGCGGTCCAACGCCGCCCGCCGCCCTCTGGCGCGCTTGGCGCTCTTATTCGCACCAGACAGGAACATCTGCTCCAAAAATGCCTCCGAGAGGGAAAGCGACAATTTCGTCGTGCTCCCAACAGGCGTTACTTGCAGATCTTTCAAAACGGCGGCCGCCTGCTGCGCCTGCGGATCAGCGCCTGCATTCATCTGGATCAACCCGGCGATGAAGCGGATCACATCGGCCAGCGCAGTTGCATCCTGGGGAGAACGCGTGACCGCCTCTCCCGTGATGAGCACGCCGCCGCTTTGGCCGAACTTCAGGCCGCCGCTGGCCTGCTGAATCGCTTGAAACAGATTGCCTTGCATTGCCGGGCCCAGGGCAGAATCGCTCAACTTTCCGGTGAAGAAGTTCGTGATCGGACCGGTGGAGACAAACCATGCATCATTAGCGGCTGCCGTGGTCTGCACCTTCGCAATCACCGCGGGGTCGAGCGCCGGCTGAGCGCCGAGCCGGTCGATGGCCGCCCTGACCTGGTCGGCCGGACCGATCAGTGCGAAACTGGCATTCAACGCAATCGTATCGGTCGATTTTGTGCCTTGGCGGCTCAGGAGATCGAAACCTTTATAGCTGCTCGGCGTGGCGCCTTGATTTCGCGCGGCAGTGAGAATCTGCGAAGGATTAAATACGCCTTTTCCCAGGATGAGCGGCGAGGGAGCATCAGACGTGCCGGACGTCGCCACGAGAATTTCGTTCAGGTCGCGGCGAGGATCAAAACCTGTATTGGAAATGAATGTTTGCAGACCCGCATCATCGCTCTGCATATGAGCCAGCACGTACTGCCCGAATTGGGAGCCCTTGGCGGAGTCGACGCGAATGCCGGAAATGACTTTGGCGTCGGGCATTACAAGACCCAACAAGGTCGGGTCCACCTGGGCTGAGGCCGTGACGGCTACGGCCGTCAATGCAAGAGCGATATTCCGGACGCTGGTCATAACCCCCCCTCGGTGGTACGCGTGCGGGCGATCAAAAGTTCCTCTCTGGTTCGATTATCTTACGGAACACTCGTAGACGGCGATGAAGAAAAGTAGCCGCAAAATGCATCCCACCAATGAAGGCAGGTTCGGAATGCAACTTGGAATGATCGGCTTGGGCCGGATGGGCTCCAATATGGTTCGGCGTATCATGCGGGCCGGGCATGAGTGTGTCGTATATGACGTAAACCCGAGCGCTGTGAACGCTCTGGTCAAAGAAGGAGCTGTCGGCGCCGGATCCCTTGAAGATCTGGTCCTGAGGCTGCAACAGCCCCGACCGGTGTGGCTTATGATTCCTGCCGCTCTGGTCAACGGGCAGATTGAGGCGCTGACGCCGCGCCTTGCGCCCGGCGATATCATCATTGACGGCGGCAACTCTCACTATCATGACGATATCCGCCGCGCAGCCGCTCTCAGACCGAAACAGATCCATTACGTGGACGTCGGCACAAGCGGCGGCGTGTGGGGGCTGAAGCGCGGATATTCCTTGATGATCGGCGGAGACAAGGAAGCGGTGCAGCGCTTGGATCCGATTTTCCGAGCGCTCGCTCCCGGCGTCGAGGCGGCGCCGCGGACTCCAGGGCGCGAAAAAGCCGGCGGGACGGCGGAGTACGGGTACCTTCACTGTGGGCCGAACGGCGCCGGGCACTTCGTGAAGATGGTGCACAACGGAATTGAGTACGGAATGATGGCTGCGCTCGCCGAAGGACTCAACATCCTGCGGCACGCCAACGTGGGATTGGGAAAGCACGAGGTCGACGCCGAGACGACGCCGTTGCGGAACCCCGAATTTTACCAGTTCGAGTTTAATCTCGCCGACGTGGCTGAAGTCTGGCGGCGCGGCAGCGTGATTCAGTCCTGGCTTCTCGACCTGATCGCGACAGCGCTGCTCGAAAGCCCTGAGCTTTCCGAGTTCAGCGGACGCGTCTCCGATTCGGGCGAGGGCCGCTGGACGCTTGCTGCCGCCATCGACGAGGCCGTTCCCGCGCCGGTGTTAAGCGCGGCGCTCTACGACCGGTTCAGTTCGCGCGGCGGCGCTGAGTTCGCCGACAAGGTCCTGTCGGCCATGCGCTTCCAGTTCGGCGGCCATGTTGAAAAACCGGCGCCCGGTTCAGAGCGCAAGCAGTCGCCGGCGACACCTGAACGTGTTCCTACCGCATAGCTCCGGCATCCCCCTCAGGGCAAGTCTGGTGGCGCTCGCAGCCTGCCTGCAGGCGGCCGGGCAGCGCGCGGAGACGCACCTTCCCACGTTTGGCACAACCGTGGTGATCCCGTCCGGCCTGACCGGCAAGATCTATAAAATCCACAAAAATACGAAACGACTGCCGGACTTCGCACGGCTGAAACCGATGGGAACGATCTACACCGATTCGCTAAACGTACCGCCACAGGATTTCAAAGGGGGGTTCCCCGGCGTGACGAAACGATTCGAGTGGTTCGCCATCGATTATAGCGGGAGGTTCTGGATCGAAACCGCCGGGGTGTACAGATTCGCTCTACTGTCAGACGACGGCTCCAGGCTGTATGTCGACGGCCAACTGGTGATTGACAACGATGGCCAGCACCCGCCTGAGGAACGTGAGCAGGCCGTCTATCTCTCGCATGGAGTTCATACGCTCCGCGTCGCCTATTTTCAGGGCCCCCGGTTTCAGGTAGCGCTCGTGCTCCGTATAGCGCGCCCGGAACAACCGTTTGAAATTTTCAGCACGGACGTGTTCCGGCCGCCCCCGGGCCTGGAGAAATGGCCGCCCGAGGCCGGGTCCCATTGAAAAATTGCGATCAGGCCCGGATGTAGGACCCGAGCACGCGCATAAAATCTGCGATCTCTTCCAGATGCGAGAGAGCGTTCCGGACCTTGCCATCATCAACCCGCCCGACCAGGTCGACATAAAACAAATACTCCCACGGACTGCCGCGCAAGGGCCGCGATTCGATCTTGGTCAGATTCAGATCGCGCAGCGCGAAGGCGCTGATTGCGCGGAACAGCGCGCCGGGCACATTGCGGGTCGTGAATACGAGCGAGGTCTTATACTCGCGCGAGGACGGCGTCGCAAGCTTCAGTTTTTTCCTGGCGCCGGTTTTCTCCAGCAAAAAAAACCGCGTGTAATTACGCCGGTCGTCTTCGATCGAGCGTCTGAGGATCCGGCCGCCGTAGATATCGCCAGCCAGCGCCGAGGCGATCGCGCCCGCGTCAGACAGCCTTTCGGCCATGACCATCTTCACGCTGCCAGCCGTGTCGTAGTACGGTACGCGCTCGATGCGCGGATGCCGGGCGAAAAACCGAAGACACTGGTTGAGGGCGACCGGATGGGAAAACACGCGCCGGATGCGACTGAATGGGACGCCCGGAGGCGCAATCAGGTTGTGGACAATGCGGACATTGGTCTCGGCCGTAATGCTGAAGTCGAAATTCAGAAGGTGGTCATAGTTTTCGTGCACGGATCCATGCAGGGTGTTTTCGATGGGGATGACGGCGCCTTCGGCGCGGCCCTGGTCGAGCGCCTGGAACACTTCATCGAAGCGCTGGCAGGGAAGCGGCTCAACCGCGTCGCCGAGCAACTGGCGGATCGCCTGCTGGCTGAATGCGCCGGGCTCACCCTGAAACGCGATTTTCGGAGAACGTTTTTTCATACTGTGCGCCTGCCCGGACTCCGCAAACATTCGAGAGGCCCGTTGAGGCGCGGCGCAGACCGGCCTTTCCGCATGCTACCGGCCGCTCCAGCGGCGCGCGTTTGGATCCGGCGCCCCCAGCAGATCGAGAACGCGGTCCACGCTGTGGTCCACAATGTCTTCGACGGTCTGCGGCTTGTTGTAAAAAGCCGGGACCGGCGGAGCGATGATGGCGCCCATCTCCGCCAGGGCTGTCATGGTCCGCAAATGACCGCAATGCAGCGGCGATTCGCGGACCATCAGAATGAGCTTTCTCCGTTCCTTCAACGTCACGTCGGCAGCCCGCACCAGGAGGTTGGAGGTGATGCCTGCCGCGATGGCGGACATGGAGTGGATGGAGCAGGGCGCAACCACCATGCCGTCCATGGGTTGAGAACCGCTGGCGATGGCGCACCCAATGTCCTCCACAGGGTACCAGTGGTGCGCAAATTGCTTAAAATCAGCGGCGGTTTTTCCCATCTCAAGAAACGCCGTCCGTTCGCCGGCGCGGCTGAGCACGAGATGGATTTCCACGGATGCATTTGCGCGCAATTTTTCGAGGAGTCGCCATCCGTAGACCGAGCCGCTAGCGCCCGTAATCCCGACGATTATTCTCAAATTTCCCTCCGCGCGAAGTCCGTGTTCTGAAATCAGAACAAAATCGCTCATCGCTTGTTGCCGCTCGGAACGCCGGTCGATATAATGCGATCAAAGCGCGTTGAAGGGCGTTCACTTCATGGCTAATCCGATATCGGGCCGGTCGGACCTGCCGGGCAAAGACATTATGACGGAAGATGCCGGCCAGAAGCTCAAGCGCGCGCGCGAACGTCTGAATTTGCGGTATCGCGACGTCGAAGAGGCGAGCTTGAAGATCGCGGCGCGGCACAAAAACGATGAATTTGCGATCGCCTTGAGCCGTTTGGCCGATATCGAGAACAAGGGAACGGTTCCCTCCGTCTATCGGCTGTACTCGCTGTGCGCCATTTACCGTCTGGACATCGGTGAAGTTCTCGAATGGTACGGCATTGATCTCGGCGCGATCGGAGCGGATGCCAACGTCGTCGAAATCGAGCGCACGCACGCCATCGGATTCGAACCGGAACAGCGCGGCGAGGCGCTTCTTCCCCTTGCTCTCGATCCGGGCATCGACCTGAAGCGCACCACCTTTCTGAGCCGAATGATCCAGCGCTGGGGCAAGCTCCCGTTGATGCTGCTGAACGGCCTGGATGTGAAAGGGCGGCGTTATGCGTTTATCGGAACAGAGGACTGGTCGATGTATCCAATCCTCCAGCCCGGCTCGCTGATTCTCATTGACGAGGGGCGCCGCAAAATCGCGACCGGCGGATGGACCACCGAATTTGAGCGCCCCATCTACTTTCTCGAGCACCGCTCCGGATATTCCTGCGGCTGGTGCAGCCTTTCGGGCGATCACCTGATTGTGCAATCCCACCCGGCTTCGCAGTGCAGCCCGGAAGTGTACTCGTACCCGGATGAAATCGACGTCGTGGGCCAGGTCACCGGAGTCGCTATGCTGCTTGATCCGGGTCGGCGACGCCGTATTCGTTCCTGAGCAGCGCAAGCAGCGCTTCGAAATCGGCGAGGTATAGATCCACCTCCGCCTTGGTGGCCGACGAAGGAATCAGGTTGCGGTACGGCGTCAGCCGCGACCAGGTCTCAATGATCATGCGCTTGTTGTCCAGCAGCGCCGAAAGATAGAGGTCAAGATCGGCTTTTTGTTGCTCCAGATTAAAACACAGCCATTCGGAAAACGTCTGGGCATGACTGGAGCGCAGCGCGCGGTCCGCTTCGGCTTCCCCAAACACCAGCGCCAGACCGGCATGCTCGAACCGTCCGGTATTTGGATCGCGCAGTGAGGCCAGATACACCAGCCGTCCAAAAACGGCCGGTATTTGAGAAAGCGTATTGCGCCAAAGATCCGATGCGGCGCCACGTTCCAACCCCGCGCGGCTTCTCAGGCTCTTCATAGAGTCTCTGGAGACCTCACTAAACAGTAAACCACAAAACAAGACGTCTGCCGCATGAAATTGAGGCCGTCGGGCACTTTTCCCAGCTTGTTCTGATTTGCGAAAACTTATCGGCAACAGCCTTGACCGGCTGCAACTGCCAGTATGCTAGGCAACGTACAGCGATTTCAAATTCAATAAGAGGAGTTTTTCCCCATGATGAAGCGACTTTTCTTTGTAGTGTTCCTGGCTCTCCAGGCCGCCGCGGTGACCGGAATCGGCTCGCCGCATCTGCCCTGGCCGACTTGTGGCGAGTGCCCAAACCTCCGCTAGATGCGCGCATTTTCGTCAGGCTCAAGCCCGGCCGGTGCTAGAATCGGGAAGAGACCTGACGAATGCCCATCTTACTGAGCGGTCTCGAGCGGGCGCTGGTCATAGCCGTCCCGATCGCCGCGGGCGCTCTGATATGGCGTCTGTGGCGCCAACGCCTCGCCGGGCGCTATCGGTATTTTACGGCCTATCTGTTGTATATCCTTGCAGCGCCGTGTATTGTTCCGTTTCTTGACCGTGATTCGTATGCCTACTTCGTGACATTTGCCTGCATCGAAACAGTGGGGTGGGTGATGCAAATGCTCGTGGTTTTTGAGCTATTTGCGCTGCTGTTCCGAAAATACCCCGGGGTCGGCGCTGCAGGGCGTGATTTTATGAAAATCGCCTTCGCCTTAGCCGTGCTCATCACCATACTGCTGGCCGTCCTCAACCATCAAAGCGGTCCCGGCAAGCATCCCGCCGTCGAAGCTTTTTTTCTGGTCTCACGCGTCGTAACGTCGCTCATCCTCGCCTTTATCGCGCTGATGATCGGATTCCTGATGTGGTTTCCCTTGCCGTTGAACCGCAATACGTTGTCATACCTGGGCGGATACTCGGTCTATTTCCTGGGTCTGGGCATCACCCAGTTTGCCGGCAATATGCTGGGACCCGATGCGTATCGCTGGTTGAGCGCTGTCGAGTTCCTGATCGCTTTCGCCTGCCTCGTCTTCTGGAACCTCGTTTTGACGCGCTCAGGCGAGGAATCGGCCCTTACGGTCAGCCGTCACTGGGATCCGGCGGATGAGAGCCGACTGCTGCGCCAGCTTGAATCCATCAACGCCAGCCTTGTGCGCGCGAGGAAATAGCCAAAAGATTTTGCTAGGTTTGTTCCCGCCCCGTGTTAAATACTAAGAATGGGAATTGCACTTTTCCCAAATCTTCGGTATTCTGTCACAGAATACGGCAGGGAGGGGTACGCCAAATGCAGAGCCAGTTTCTCATCCTGTTAGTCGGTCTGATCGCGACCGGTATTTTCGCAGTCTTAATCGCGCGGTTGGCAAAGCAGTCCCGCGTCGGCCCCATCCAGCCCGAATTCATCGATTCCTTCTCCATCAGCCGGTACCGGCCCATGGAGCGTTTGCTTTCGGAGGCGGACTACAGGTTCCTCGCTTCACAGCCGGGGTATCATCCCTCCGTATCCCGGAAGTTGCGCGTCCGCCGCAGAAAGGTTTTCCGCGCCTACCTGGCGGCGATATCCCGCGATTTTGAACGCCTCTACGCGACGGGAAAGCAAGTGGCCGTATATTCGGAGCATGACCGCGCGGATTTCATCGCCTTGCTCGTGCGGCAGAAAGTGCTGTTCGAGCTGGCCTTGATGCTGGCGTACGCGAGACTGGCCCTGAGCTCAGCCGGAATCGGCACAGTCAACGTCCGCGGGCTGCTCGAAGCATTGGATCAGATTTCAGACCAGGTTCGGCATTTCCGCCCGGCATCCGCCCCTCTGGCCTGAGCCGCGGCTACAGAAGTTTCAGAAGCGCTCTGGCCTCGCCGAGACGTTCAAACTGTTTCTCGGCTTCCTTGAACTCTGGAGTGTGCACGCGCCTCCGCGCTCCGCAATGCTCAGCGGGATGCCGCAGGTGCAGCATTTCGTGGAACAGCACATATTCCACGGCAAGCCGGGGAACGCTGGCGCTGTCCAGCAGACTGCTCAGCACGATCGTATGGTGCGAAGGATCGTAGTGGCCAAGCGTCGCCTTTGACGGCTTTAAGCTCCACCCCAAGGCGGGACGGGACATGAGGCCATAAAAATATTTGAAATTTAACTCCTCGAAGATCTGTTCCAGATCGTAGTGGCGGCCTTTGGCGCTCCGCACCAGTTTGCGCCCGCGCTCCCGCCGCACCAGGTGCACGCGGTTTCGCACATCGCGCCGGTTGAGGTAACGGCGATAGCGGTGCGCGTACTCTGGCGGCGCCGGCTTGGAGAACAGCTTGCTCAGAAGAATATAGGCCAGGGCTTCAATCACGGGAGCAGGCGCGCCGTCGAGAATATCCGTGATTTTCACCTCAATACAATCATTCTTCCAACGAATGAAAGAATTAGCATTCGCAAATTTTAAAAAACGGACTTTGAATTTTGGGGGCGTCGTCCGCGGTTTTAACGCCTTGAACACGCGGTAGTAAATCTCTTCGGGCGTTTCAAACAGCAGGGTCGATTCCAGGTGAGTTGCAGTCACTGTCAAATCGCGCATTGCGGACCCGCGCCGCCGCGGCCAATTCCGCCATTCCGCTTCCCGTTTCGCAGCGTCGCGCAGGCCATATGTCTGGCGTCGTTTTTTTCAGAATACTGCAAAATTGGAGTAGCATGGACCTTCTGGAGCCCGAACCATGAAAACAATGCACAGAGCCGCTGCGCCCCTGCTGGCACTCGCCGCTTTGCTTCCCGCGCAGGACGCGTTCCAGCTCAGAGATGGCGACCGGGTGGTGTTTTATGGCGATAGCATCACAGACCAGAGGCTCTATACAACCTTTGTCGAGACCTATGCGCTTACCCGCTTTCCGGATCGGCGGATTGCTTTCATTCACTCCGGCTGGGGCGGCGACCGGGTCACTGGCGGGGGCGGGGGCGGCGTCAGCCTCCGGCTGGCGCGCGATGTTGTCGCGCACCGCCCCACCGTGGTCACCATCATGCTCGGCATGAACGACGGCCGCTACCGCGCCTTCGACCAGCAGATTTTCGACATTTACTCTAACGGCTACCGCCAGATGATCAGGCGCCTGAAGGCGGATCTGCCGGGAGTCCGCATTACGGTGATTCAGCCTTCGCCGTATGACGACGTCACCCGGCCGCCCACTTTCGACGGCGGCTACAACGCCGTGCTGCTGCGGTATTCACAATTTGTGAAGGAGCTCGCAGCCTCCGAGCAGTTGCTCACTGCGGATCTGAACAACCCCGTTGTGAACATGCTGCGGCGCGCGAATACGGCCGACCCGGAGCTGGCCAAGAAAATTATTCCGGACCGCGTGCACCCGGCGGCGCCGGGTCATCTGATCATGGCCGAGTCGCTATTAAAGGCCTGGGGCGCGCCAGCCGTCGTGACAAGCGTAACCATCGATCGAGCCGCGCAAAAGTGGGAGGCGGCAAACGCCGTCCTTGCCGACGTTCGTTTTGGACCGGTTCTTTCCTGGACGGAAACGGATCGCGCCTTGCCCATGGCGATTGATGCCGACGAACCGGTCATGGGTCTCGTCGTGCGCTCCTCCGACTTTATGGAAGCGATGAATCGCGAAATGCTGAAAGTGACCGGGCTCAGCGAAGGCACGTATTCGCTCCGTATCGACGGCGAGGAGACGGGCGCCTTCACCGCCCAGGATTTACGGTCCGGCGTGAATCTGGCGGCCTTCAAAACTCCGATGTGGGCGCAGGCGCACCGCGTACATGCGCTCACGCTCGCGCACAACAACATCCACTTCGCCCGCTGGCGCTCCGTGCAGGTCCCCTTGGAGATTGAAAACGACTTGAACCTGCAACCGGCGCTGGACGCATTGGATGCGCTCGAGGCGGAACTCGTTCAGAGGCAGCGGGCGGCGGCGCAACCGGTCGCGCACCGGTTTGAGCTCTTGCCCGGCGATTCCGCGTTTCGCCCGATCTTCAATGGAACGGACCTCGCCGGCTGGCATATCAGCCAGGTCAACCACCATGGCAGCACCCAAGCATGGCGCGCCGCGAATGGGATGATCACCGGATCCCAGGACCGCCCGGGCAATGGAGGCATTCTGCTCACCGATCGCAAGTACCGCAATTTCGAGGTGTCGCTCGACATCAACCCGGACTACGGCTGTGACAGCGGTCTGTTCCTGCGCTCCAACGAGAAGGGCGAAGCCTATCAGATCCTGCTCGATTATCTGGATGGCGGCGCGATTGGCGGAATTTACGGAGAGGGCCTGAAGGACGTGAAGGGCTATATCCCCAACTGGCGCCCGGTCTGGAAACCAAACCAGTGGAACCATCTTGTGGCTCGTATTGAGGGCGACGTTCCGCATATACAGGTATGGCTGAACGGCGCCAGGATCACGGACTGGAGGGATACGCAAAATCATCTGCCCGGCGGCGCCCTGGACGGGATGATTGCGCTCCAGGTGCATGGCGGGAACCGCTGGATTCCCGGCGGACTCCACCGCTTCCGGAATATAGCCGTACGCGAATTGCCGTAGCGTCAGACCGGCGGAGTGGGATCCTCGTATCCCGATAACCCCTCGCCGGACCGCGCCGGGTCATAATCGGGGTTGCTGAGCGGCATCGCGGCATTCACCGAATTTCGCCACTCTTTCAACATCGCGGCCAGCCGGCGCGTGCGCCCGGGCTCGCGGCGCACCAGATTTCTGGTCTCCCCAGGATCATCGCGCAAGTGAAACAGCTCCAGACGGCCGTCCTCATAAAACTCGATGAGCTTCCAGTCTCCGAGCCGTACCGCGCCAGACGGTCTGCCGCCCTGATCGCTATAGTGCGGATAGTGCCAAAACAGCGGGCGCTCGGCCGCCTTCGCCCCGCGCAGAACCGGCTGGAGATCGATCCCATCGGTTAAAGGAGCGGAGATTCCAGCCGCGTTGGACAAGGTCACAAAGAAATCCACGCTGCTGACGGGGTCGTCGATCACCGCCCCCGGCCGCGTCACTTGCGGCCAGCGGATCATCAGCGGCTCGCGGATGCCGCCTTCATAGAGATGCCCTTTCCCCGCACGAAGCGGGTGGTTGTTCGTAATCGGCCGCAACTGGCGATTCTGCATACGAACCCCGCCGTTATCAGAGAAAAACACCACGATGGTGCGCTCCGCCAGCCCGAGCCGGTCGAGCGCGCGCAGAAGCTGGCCCATCGAATCGTCGGCGCTTTCCACCATCGCGCAATAAACGGGATTCACGTCGCCGGTGTTGCGCCGTTCGTATTTCGCAATCAACTGCTTGCGCGCGGCCAAAGGCAAGTGCACGGTGAAGTGCGCTTGGTACAGAAAAAACGGCTGGGAGCGGTTCGCCTCCATAAAGCGAATGCCCTCATTCGTCAGACGCTCCGTCAGGAACTCGCCGGGCGCAAGCTGCAGGTTCGGCAGCTCGAGAGGTCCGAAATAGGTTGGCGGATGGCCAGCCGCGCTTCCTCCGATGTTCAAATCGAAGCCGCGATCTGTGGGCAGATGTCCGGCGCCGCCCAAATGCCACTTTCCGATCGCGGCGCTGCGGTAACCAGCGGGTCGCAGGACTTCCGCAAGCGTCTTGTATTCAAGCGGGAGATATTGATTGAACTCGGGGCGCCGCAATTTCGACCACGGCCACGGCTCTCGTCCAGGGATCCAGTCAGTGAGATGCAACCGCGCCGGGTATTGACCCGTGAGAATGCTGGCCCGCGTCGGCGAGCACACCGGGCAGGCGGCGTACGCGTTGGTAAAGCGAACGCTTTCGGATGCGAATCGCGTTAGATTGGGCGTGTCGATGAACGCGTTGCCGTATGGCGCCAGGTCGCTCCATCCGAGGTCATCCATCAAAACGAACAGAACATTCCAACGCTGCGGCGGCGCCAAAGCGCCGCCAGCCATCCTCTTCAAAAATGCCCGCCGGTCAATCGCTGCGGTCATGAACTCCTGTTGCAATGCTACAATCTACCGCATCGGCGCGCGCCGCAAGATCTGCATGTGCGTGATAATGGCCGCCGCGATGGCGTCCGCCGCCGCATCGCAGGCGTCGCCGGGCCTGACCGTAAAAAATGGCGTTCTCCTGAAAAACGGCCGAGCATACCGGGGCATCGGCGTCAACTACTTCGACGTCTTCTATCGCCTCCTCAAAAATCCCGATGACGGCGGTTTTCACGAGGATTTCAGGCGGCTGCGGCAACGCGGCATACCGTTTGTGCGATTCGCCGCCAACGGATTTTGGCCGGTGGATAATGAACTCTACTTTCGGGATAAGAGCGCGTACTTTCGACTGCTCGATTCCGTAATTAACGCGGCCGAGCAAACTGGCATCGGCCTGGTCCCCAGCCTTTTCTGGAACTGGTCCACGGTTCCCGACTTAATGCATGAGCCTTTGAGCGCTTGGGGAGACCGCCGGAGCCGGACGCACCGCTTCCTGCGCGAGTACACGAGCGAGATAGTGAGCCGCTATCGCCGCTCGACGGCCATCTGGATGTGGGAGTTCGGCAACGAGTACGACGACCAGATCGACTTTCCGGAAAACGCCCGGCCCCGGGCGCCAGTAGTCCCCGAACTGGGCACGCCCGCGTCGCGGTCCCAGAAGGATGACCTCACGCTTGAGTCGCTCCTGACCGCATTTCGCGAATTCGTCAGAACAGTGCGCAAACTTGACCGCGACCG
>DASRCT010000015.1:0-135048 GCA_035652975.1 Bryobacteraceae bacterium
ACGCCTGGCGGGAAGAGATCGCCGCCATGTGGCGCTTCACCCGCAACAACGGCATCACCGAAGGATTCCACTACAAGATGGAACTGATCAGTAGACAGGCGTACGGCTTCCGCAACTTCGAAAACTACAGACTCCGAGTCACGGTCTTATGTGGTTAACTGAGATGGGATCGGGTCCTGCCCCCGTTTTTGGCGTAGAGCCCGGAAAGAGACTTGGTTGCGGGGGGTGGATTTGAACCACCGACCTTTGGGTTATGAGCCCAACGAGCTACCAGACTGCTCCACCCCGCAGTTTCATCGTAATCCAGGCCTGCGCCACGTGGCAACTCGTGGAGCCGTACACTGTTGTTAGAACTTGAAAATTCTTGGAATCGAGTCATCCTGCGACGAAACCGCCGCCGCTGTGGTCGAGGACGAGAACCGCGTTCTGTCTTCCGTTGTCGCCTCGCAGCTCGGCACGCACGGAAAATACGGCGGGGTTGTACCTGAGCTCGCCTCCCGTGAACATTTGCGGGCCATCGTTCCCACCGTGAGGAGCGCGCTTGCCTTGGCGGCGGCCTCGATAAACGACATGGAAGCGGTCGCCGTCACCCAAGGGCCCGGACTTGTCGGCTCGCTGCTGGTGGGCGTCACCTACGCCAAGTCGATCTGCATGGTCGCTGGAAAGCCGCTGATAGCAGTGAATCACATCGAAGGGCATATTTACGCTGTAATGCTTGAAGCCGCACAGCGCGGTGAGACGATCGAATACCCGGCGCTGGCGCTGATCGTAAGCGGCGGACATACTCATCTGTTTGAAGTGTCCGCCGAATCCAAGTACCGGCTGCTCGGCAAAACGCGCGACGACGCCGCGGGAGAAGCCTTCGACAAAGTCGCCAAACTGCTCGGATTCGGATATCCCGGAGGCCCTGTGATCGACCGGCTGGCGCCGTACGGCGATCCGGACAAGGTGCGGTTCAGTCTTGCAAGAATGAAAGGCAACGCTCTGGATTTCAGCTTCAGCGGATTGAAGACCGCGGTGCTGCGCTGGTTTGAAGCCCGCGACATGGCGGATGAGTTGGCGGCGAGGCGCGATTTATTGCAGCGCAATCCGCGGCCATCCACACAGGAGTGGCTGGAGGTGACGCCGCCCGCAACGCTGGACCTGCTGGCATCATTTCAGCGCACAGTCATCGACGAATTGCTGCGCCGCGCCGTTGTATCGGCCGAGGAGATTGGCGCCCGGGCTCTGATCATTTCCGGCGGCGTGGCGTGCAACGCGGGGCTCAGGAGCGCGGCCAGGTCCGCAAAACTCCCTTATCCGGTGCTGTTCCCCAGCCGCGCGCTCAGCACCGACAATGCTGCGATGATCGCGGCGGCCGCTTTCCCGAAATACCGGCGCGGCGAATTCGCTGATTTCACGCTGAAAGCGCAAGCGAGCCTCACGCTCGCGTAGGATATTGCTATGCGACTCGCAGCCCTCCTGATCGCGGCGGGACTTCCCACTGCCGTATCGGCCGGCGTCACCCACATCGACATCCTGGAACGCCAAGACGTGCTCAATGGCGTCCCTGCCGGCGCTGCCGGTCCCTACGAGCGAATCCGCGCGAGGGTCCATTTCGCCGTCGATCCGAAGAATGCCGCCGACCGCATCATTACGGACATCGATCTGGCGCCTCGCAACAATGCCGGGCTGGTCGAGTTCAGCGCGGACCTGGTGATGTACAAGCCGCGTGATCCGAAGCTGGGCAACGGAACTGCGCTGGTGGAGATCGTCAATCGTGGCAATGGCGGAGCTTTCCGGATGTTCGATTTCGCTAACGCCGGCGTAGGCGAGGTGGGCGATCATTTCCTGCTTGATCGCGGATACACGGTCGTCTGGCTTGGGTGGCAGTTCGACGTGCCCCCGGAGCCGAACCGGCTGCGGCTGTATGCGCCGGTCGCCCACAACGGCGCAAACCCGATTATGGGGCTGGTCCGAGCGGACTTTGTTCCGCTGGAATATACAACCACGATGCCCCTTGCGGACCGCAATCATATTCCATACGCGCCCGCCGATCTGAACGACCCTGCTGCGTTCATGACGGTGCGCGACAGCCAGGATTCAACCGCGCGCCGAATTCCCCGCTCTGAATGGCGCTTCGAGGACTCTGGACATGCGACCATGACGAAGGGTTTCCAACCAGGCCGGATGTACGAAATCGTCTACCGCGCCAAGGATCCCGCCGTCGTGGGGCTCGGTCCCGCCGCCATCCGCGATTTCGTTTCGTTCCTGAAATATGGCGGGCCGGATACGCCGCTCAGCAGCGAGCATCGGTACATCAAGCGCGCGCTGGGCTTCGGAACCTCGCAGAGCGGCCGCTTTCTGCGCACATTTCTGTACTATGGCTTCAACGCGGATGAAAAGAATCGCCAGGTATTCGACGGCGTCTGGGCGCATGTAGCCGGCGCGGGGCGCGGCAGCTTCAACCACCGCTTCGCGCAACCCTCGCGCGACGCGCACCAGTTCATGAACTGGTTTTATCCGACGGATATTTTCCCGTTCACGGATCTTCCGGAGACGGATCCGGAAAGCGGCGTGACAGCGGGCCTGCTCGATCGCGCCCGGGCGGCTCATGTTGTTCCCAAAATCTTCTACACCAACGGGTCTTACGAATATTGGGGGCGTGCGGCGTCGCTGATCCATACCAGCGCCGACGGGAAACGGGATGCGCCGCCCGCCCCTGATACGCGCATTTACTTCCTCGCCGGCACGCAGCACGGGCCGGGCGCGCGGCCTTCGCGGCAATATACGCAGAATCTCACCAACCCGGCGGACTATCGCTGGATCATGCGCGGATTGCTGGTTGCAATGCAAGCCTGGCTCAAGGATGGCATCGCGCCGCCAGATTCCCGGTATCCGCGAATCGACCGGGACCAGCTCGTCGCCGTCTCCGCCGTCATGTTTCCAAAAATCAGCGGCGTGCGGGTCCCGGCTGCCAACTACCACGCCTATCGCCTCGATTTTGGCCCTCAATTCGCGACCGCAGGAATCGTAAGTTTTGAGCCGCCCAAGATCGGGCATCCCTTCCCGACGCTGGTTCCGCAAGTGGATCGCGACGGCAATGAAACTGCCGGGGTCCGTGCGCCGGAGCTCTCCGTGCCGCTTGCCACCTACACGGGTTGGAATCTGCGCAATCCCAAAATCGGCGCGCCGGAGGCATTGTATGACATGGCCGGGTCGTTCATTCCGTTCGCGCGGACCAAATCCGAGCGGCTCAAGAGCGGCGATCCGCGTTTGTCGATTGAGGAGCGCTATGAGAATCGCGCCGCATATTTGAACCGTCTTGAAGCGGCTGCGGTTCAACTCGCGCGAGCGCGCTACATCCTGGAGCCCGACATTCCGCGGATCAAACGAGTCGCCGGCGCGCGCTGGGACGAGATTATGTCGCGGCGCTGAAGGCCGCCCGCCATGCGGGTGTTACTCTGGCAGTATGGGCCCTCATCCGCAAGGCGAATTGCCGCCTAGGGATCCAATACCTGGCGTCCAGAATCTGATCGCGATCGGGTCGGGCAAAGGCGGCGTCGGAAAGACCACGGTGGCAGTCAACCTGGCCATCGCGTTATCCAAGCTCGGCTACTCCACGGGTCTGATGGATGCGGACGTATACGGGCCCAATGTGCCGCTGATGATGGGACTGCGAGCAACCCCGCGAGCCGTCGGCGACCGCATACAGCCGCTCCACAAGTTCGGCGTGGTCCTCATGTCGATGGGCTTTTTGAATCCGGGCGACAAGCCCTTAGTGTGGCGCGGTCCGATGCTCCACCAGGTCATCCAGCAGTTTCTGCGAAGGGTGGATTGGGGGCTCCTCGATTACCTTCTCATCGATCTTCCGCCTGGAACGGGAGACGTCCAACTATCGCTCATCCAGACAGCGCCGCTCACTGGCGCTGTGGTTGTGACAACGCCCTCGGATGTATCGCTCGAAGACGCCCGCAAGGCCGTGAATATGTTCAATCAGGTTCGCGTGCCGGTCCTGGGCATCATCGAAAACATGAGCTACCTCATTTGTCCACACTGCAACGAGCGTATTGACGTCTTCAGCTCAGGCGGTGGAAAGCGCACGGCGGACATGATGAACGTGAATTTCCTGGGCGCCGCGCCGCTCGATCCGGAGGTCCGGATCGGCGGCGATTCCGGTAAGCCCGTGGCCACGCGCGATCTGGACGACCCTCACGCCGCTGTATTCGCCGAACTCGCGCACCGTCTCATCGACGAGGCGGAGCGCGCCCGGGAGACTCACAAAGGCCCCGCCATCACAATTGAAGAGTGACTACTTCAGCGAGAAGAACTGGTAGGTATACTTCCAGTGCGTCTCGCGTCCCGGATCGACGCGGAGGTCAATGTACGGCTCTGGGCAAAACGTCGTCCGAATCGACCAGTAGTAAATTCTCGAAAGAGGATGGTCTCCGGTAATCCGCACCGCAGCGCCGGCGCCGCGGTGCTCCATGCGGATGTCGTAATCAGCCGGCGTTGGTCCGAATCCGCCCAGCTCGCCGGCCACGCTCTGACCGGTTTGCAACTCCTTTAAATAAATGATCTCATTGCCGCGCACCTCAGCCAGCGGGGTTTGAAACTGCCGCAGGACTTTAAGCTGAAAGGGAAACTTGACGCTGGCTTCCGGTCCGGTCGGCTGGTTGTCCATCACGAAGAAGTTATGGTCGTATACGGAGGTCTGAATCGGCTTTTTGCCAGTGTTCCGAAGCGAGTGCTCAATCGTCATCTCCGCTTTGTTCCTGGTTAAACGGACCGTCTTGGCGTAGCGGTAGGCGTATCCGTTCGGCCCGGACAATACGTGGATGAACTCGATCCAGTCCGGACCATTCCGCACATTTCGCTCGCCCGGATCGACAATCTCGTACGTTTTGAAAAGCTGATACGGACCGGCGTCCGGCCGCCGGACGACGCCCACCCCAATCCGAATGAAGCCCTCGCCGGGCTGCGCTTCGTCATATCCGAGCCCGGATTCGTTGGTTCTGAACTCCTCCACCGGCCCCATAATCGCGTCGTGCAGCTTGGGGTCGTACTTCGGGAACCATTGTCCGAAAAACTCGTGCCCCTGCGTGCGCAGGCTGTAGATGACTCCGGCCCAATCAAACCGTGTGCCGCGATAATAGCCTTTCTCGGCGTCCGGCAGATAAAACTTCGCCGTGACCACTCCATTCGAAATTTCGGCGGAGGGAAAATCCGCCGCTGACAACAATCCGGCCGCAAGCGCCGCCACAATGATCCGTCTCATGGATTCGCTAGACATCCCAGTTAAGAATGATTTTCCCGGCCTCGCCCTGATGCATGATATCGAACGCGCGCTGATATTCCGAGTATGGAAGCCGGTGGGTTATAACCGGGCTGATGTCGAGGCCGGCTTGCAGCATGACGGTCATTTTGTACCAGGTCTCATACATCTCGCGGCCGTAAATGCCTTTGATCGTAAGCATGCTGAAAATGACCGTGGTCCAGTCGACCGCAATCGGCTCCGCAGGAATTCCCAACAATGCGATTCTGCCGCCATGACTCATATTGGCGATCATGTCCCGGAGCGCGGCGGGGCTGCCAGACATTTCCAGGCCCACGTCGAATCCCTCCTTCATGCCGAGATCTTTTTGCACGTCGGCAAGCGTCGTATGCCGCGGGTCGACGGCCCGGGTGACCCACATTTTCTTCGCCAGTTCCAGCCGGAAGGGGTTCACGTCGGTGATGACCACAAACCGCGCGCCGGCATGCCGGACAACCGCCGCCGCCATGAGTCCGATCGGACCGGCGCCAGTGATCAGCACATCTTCCCCGAGAACGGGGAATGATAAGGCGGTGTGCACCGCGTTGCCGAAGGGATCGAAAATTGAGGCGATATCGAGATCCACGTGCGGCCAGTGCACCCACACGTTGTTCATCGGGACTGAAATATATTCGGCGAACGCTCCAGGGCGGTTTACGCCAACGCCGCTGGTATGCGCGCACAGATGCCGGCGTCCGGCCAGGCAGTTGCGGCACCGTCCGCAGACCACGTGCCCTTCGCCGCTGACAATCTGGCCGGGGAAAAAGTCGGAGACGTTGGCTCCCACCTCGACAATTTCACCGACGAATTCGTGGCCGATCACCATCGGCACGGGAATGGTCCGCTTCGCCCAGTCGTCCCAATTGTAGATGTGCAGGTCCGTTCCGCAAATCGAAGCGCGCTTGACGCGGATGAGCACGTCGTTAATGCCGATGCGCGGTTCCGGCACATCGTCCAGCCACAGTCCGGGTTCGGCGTACTTTTTAACGAGGGCTTTCATTTCAGCGGACGGACATCCCAGGCCGAATCCTGATTGTACCGAACGGCTCCGGCGCCGCCGTATGCCGCCGCCGACGGTCGGCGCGGCAAGCTCCTCGATTCTTTAAAACAGAAGCTTCAGCGACAATTGGATGAACCGCGGCAAGTTGGATTGATCCATCGCGCCCGAGATCCGCCCGAAGTTTCCACTATTGACGTCCAGTACGGGTCCGTTGAAGAATTGCGGCGTATTGGTCGCATTTAAAAAATCGCATCGGAACAGGACGTCATAATGTTCACGGAAGCGCGTGTGCTTCATGACGGAGAGATCCAGATTGCGGATTGGCGGATTTCGAACGGAAGTGATGCGTGTGGACCAGGTCTCTAGCGTGAAGGCAGGACGGACGGTCCAGGCCGGTTGCTCGCCGGGCAGACAGCCCCGCGTGGTTCCGTTCGCTAACAGGGTGCAAGTGTTAAACCAGCGGGTCAGGTCCTGATCTCTGTAAACCGGGCTGACGCCGGTCGGAACCGTATTCGGGGCGTTCAGAAGGTTCAAAGGCATCCCGGACTGAATTCGGGAAATCGCGCTCACCTCCCAGCCGCTGATGAATTGCCGGACAAGGCGGGGAGCGCCGGCGCCGAGCGGCTTTCCGGCCCCGAACGGCAATTCGTAGAGCCCATTGATTTGGAAGCTGTTCGGCATATCCCAGACCGCTACCGCCTTCTCCAGCTGCGTATCCTGAGGATTCCGGTAGTTGGTCATGTCCATGGTCTTCGAATACGTGTAAGCGAAGCTGAAGTTCAAACCTGCGGAGAGGCGTTTGTAAATGAGCGCCTGTAGCGCGTTGTAGCTGGATTGACCGACGGGTATAAAAAGCTCGTTGATGCTCAAAAATTGGGGATAGGGTCGCAGTAACTGCTGCCGCTGCACGGTGGCCCCGTTCAGGGATGTTCCTGGAATGAGCCCCGCGAACGGATTCGGGACGCTTTGCGTGAGAATCGATGAACCGAGAGCGAGCGATTGCGCCGAGATTTCATTGATTTGCTTCGATACCTGAAGATTTCTCACGCGGCTGCCGACATATCCGACCGAGACAAGCATCTGAAACGGCAACTCGCGCTGTAAATCCACAGAGAACTGATGGGTATAGGGAATGGGCCGGTCCGGGTCGCCAAATTGGAACGACTGGCCGAGCGCCGTGGAGAGCCCAAGCGAGCTGCCCACCGGACGCAGAACCCCGTCCGGAAACGGGTTTGACAACAGATTTTGTGGAACGCCTGCCTGGATCGACGTTACCATCGCAGTGCTCTGGCTGAAGCCCGGCGCTGGTCCGGGATCGTCAAATGTCTGTGCATACAGCAGCCCATAACCGCCACGCAAGACGGTATGGGACTCAAACCGGTAGGCGAGTCCGACGCGCGGGCCGAAATTATTCCAGTCCCGTTTATAGATGCCACGGTCCTGTCCCGCCACGCCGGCGAACAGCAGGCCTCCCGTCAGCGTCAGCCCCGGAACTTGCAGCGGGCTTGCAGCGCGGGTATCGAAACCGCGGGCAAGAGCGTTGAAACGATCCGTGAGCGGCCCCAGGTAGTCCCACCTCAAACCAAAGTTGAGCTTCAAGTTGGATGTCAGAACGAAATCGTCGGTCACATACAGAGACCAAAGCCGCTGTTGGAGCGCGGGTGAAGTGTTGACATCGATATTGCCGGACTGCGGAGTTCCCAGCAGAAACGATGCGATGGAATTGCCGGAACTGGGAGACACGGCCAGCGGATTCTCGCCGGTGAATTGCGGATCGAATGTAAATTGGCCCGCCCAATAACCCGGGTTGGTGCGGTATGCCCGTTGCAGGCGAAACTCGCCGCCCCCTTTTATGGTGTGCCGGCCGCGCAGAAATGAGAGCGAGCCCTGAAAGGAGTTCGTCTGAGCGATTGGATCGAATTGGCTGGGGGCGGCGCCAGCGCCTTCATAGCCGCTCCAGTTGAAGCGGGGGAACCAGGCTTTCGCCTGCGCCACATAGGTCGGCGAAAACCCCAAGTCGGCGAGGTTATAGTTCGCCCCGATCGAACTGCCGCTCTGTCCCAAAAACCGCGCCAGCCCCGCTCGCAGGTCCAAGACAGTCTGCGGGCTTAACAAATGGGTCAACTGAATGGTTGCGCTGTGGTTTTCGCGCTTGAAAGGCGTGTTGCCGCTGGTTTCTGCGATATTGACCGAAGAAACGGTGGAATAGTGAAACCCTCTTTCTTCTGCCAGCGCGTTGCGTGAATAACGCACAAACATCCGAGTCTGATCGCTAATGTTGTAGTCGGCGCGACCGGTGTACTCGGGGAAGAAATCGGTGAACTTGCGAGTCGAGCCGTTCGAGACCAGGTTGTTCAAGCCCGTTACTGGATTACCGGGAGCATTGCCCTGCGGGATGAGGGATAACACCTTGACGGCGACCGGATTGAACAGCGAAGCGGGTATCTTATTGCCCGGGAATGGATCCCGCACCAGCGTCCCGTCCGGGGCGGCGCGCGTAGTGAAAGGGTTGTAGATCACGGTCATCAGCGGCGCGCCCGCCGAGTTGGTTCCATAGTAGGTTGTCGAGAAGTCCCCCGCGCGCTGAGCCGCTGTCGGTACGGAAGTGACGAATGGGTCAGGAATCACCTGGCGGATGTTCTCATATGTGAACGTGAAGAACAGCTTGTCGCGAATGATGCGCCCGCCGAGGTCGCCGCCGAACGTATTGATGTGAGACGACTGGCGCGGCTGTCCGAGGCGATTGTTATTGAACGTGTTAGCGTTGAGGTGCGTGTTCTGCAAGTATTCGAAAAGCGACCCGTGAAAATCATTCGTACCGCTTTTTGTAATGATGTTGACGATGCCGCCGGTGGTCCAGCCATACTGCGCGTCATACGCCGAGGTCTGGACCCGGAATTCTTGAGCCGCTTCGGCCGTGGGGACATAGGCCACAGAGCTGGCTCGCGCCAGATTCGACACCCCGTCAATCAGCACCTCGTTCATACTCGGCCGTCCCCCACTGATGGCCATGCTGCTTGAACCGGCGATATCGAACGGACGCAGCCTCGTAACCGACGCTGTCACGGCCACGCCCGGCGCCGACCAGGCCTGCGCGAAGATGTTCCGGCCCTGGAGCGGCGTTTCCAGCACGCGCTTGGGCTCCAGGCTTAATCCCCGGTCGGCCGTGGAGGCTTCAAGCAGCGGCGTGTCGGCGTTCACCGTAACGCTCTGGTTGACGTCGCCGACCGTAAGCGTAAAATCCACAACGGCTCTCTCAGCGACCCCGAGCTGAATGCCTTCACGAACCAATTTGGAAAAGCCAGGCTTTTCCACAGTGACCACATAGGAGCCCGGCTGCAAAAACGGCACTTCATACTCGCCGCCATCTCCTGAAATGGCGGTGGACGTGGCTCCCTGACCGGCGGACTTGACTTCGACACGCGCTCCGGGTACCGCCGCGCCGCTCGGATCCGAGATTCGGCCCCGCAATGTGGCTCGGAACTCCTGTCCCAACAACAGCGCCGTAGAAAGGGCGCCGATCGCCAGGATTCTCGTACGTCGCATCAGCTCACTTTGAAACATTGACCGCAACTTAACGGCAACTTATAGTAAAGCGCCGAATAAGGCAAGAAAAATTTCGTAACGGCTTACGCGTGCGGCGGTCGGCTGTAATCTAGCGCAGGCGCCCTCGGGGTGTCTTGCCGGCTCACAACCACAGCGTCTTCAAAAGTTATCGCTGCACTCCGTTGGGGCGCCAAGACAGAACGGGCTCCAGAAATTGCGCGGGCGACTGTAAGAAGCCCCGCAGTTCAATAAAACAATGATTTCTATAGCTTGTCAGGCTTTCAGCCATCTGCCGGCACGTAGACGCCTCGCCAAGCCAGCGTTTTCCCGGCCCTGGCGAGAAATTCCGCTGCATGGCGTCACTTACACTCAGATTCGCGTTCGGGAGTTTTTCGAGCGTCTGCCCGGACGAAACATCATCGAGTCTGTGGAACTCAGTCCACCAGGTTCCGGGTCGGAGTAGACGATGAATCCTGATCAGTTCGCCAACCGATTTGTGTTGATCGTCGACGACGAACCCGCCATCCGAACGGTGATCAGGCTGCATCTGGAAAAGAGCGGAATTCCGGCAATCGTGGCCTCATCGGCGGCCGAAGCGCTGGACGTTTTCGAGCGCGACAGCGCTCGGGTAAGGCTGTTAATTACTGATATCGTCATGCCGCAGATATCCGGTTGCGAGCTGGCGTACCGAATGCGTCAAATCCGCCCGGATTTGCCTGTTCTATACATGTCCGGATTCTCGGATCGCGCTCCGGACGACGGCATCCCGTGCCTGCCCAAACCGCTCGATTTCCCGCTGCTGATCGAAACAGTGCGAGTGTTAGCAGGGTTTACGGCGTGGCGCGCCGCGCGTCTGTGAATCCACAAGCCCGAGATTTCGCAAGCAACGCCGCCGCGATCCCGCCGCTTCTGAAAACAGGCGCGAGCTGTGCTTAAATGAAGGAAAGCACCCTTTTGCGCCCGTAGCTCAGTTGGATAGAGCGTCTGGCTACGAACCAGAAGGTCGCGTGTTCGAATCGCGCCGGGCGCACGAAATTTTTGACGACTGCGCTAAAGAAGCGGCCCGTTCTGATTCGGAAAAATCCCCAGCGGCCGCGGTCCAATTTGTCCTTCAAGACGAGCTGTGCGAAACGCTGCCGGTGACGTTTGCGAGTTGTCGGCGGTCAGAGACCTGCGACCGGAGGGGTGCTACAATCCGGGACGATATGCCTCAATCAAACTCGAGCCGCCGCGGATTTTTGAGAACCGCCGGCGCTGGAATCGCCGGCGGCGCCGCATTAACCGGAGGTCCCGCCAGCCGGCAACTCACTCAGCAGGAAAAGCTCGCGCGCATCGCGTCGAACACCTGGCCGATCCGGCACATTTTCAAGACGCGCTCAAACCGGTCGAGTCCCCAATCGGTTGCCATGAAAAAGAAGTACGGGGAAATTACGATGTTGGATTTCCCGCGCTTCACCAAGGACACATTTCCGGGTGTGTATCACATGGATTTGTTTTCCGGTCTGTTCGGCGATGCGACGGACGACAGCATGTATGTGAAAACTGCGGTCACCTTCAACGGACAGACGCGTATGATCGAAGAATTTGATCCATCCAGCGCATCCGGAAGGCGGTGGCTCGAGAAACTGGCGGCGGTCATGGCGGACACCGGCGTCAAATGTCATCACATTTCCAATAATGCGCCGCGCGATATCAGTGAACCGGACGTCGACAGGCGCAAGGCGGGCATCGCCGTCGCGAAGAAATGGCTGGATGCAGCCGCGCTGCTTGGCGCTAAATCCATGCGGGTGAACAGCGGCGGTCCGCGGATCGCGCCCGGTCCCGTCGCGACGGCCGATTATCCGAAGAACGATGAACTGGCCAAGTACTTAGGCTGCTGCATCGAATCGTTCAAGGAGATGGCGGATTACGGCGGGAAAGTCGGCGTGAAAGTCACGCTGGAAAACCACTGGGGACTGACGGCCAACCCCATGAATATCCGAATTGTTATTGAGGAGGTCAATTCCCCGTGGTGCGAAGCCTCCCCGGACTTCTGTAACTGGGAGCACGAGTACTTGCTGTATCACGGCCTCGCTGACCTCGCGCCCTATGCCCATACCAATGTTCACGCCAAGTATTGGAACCGATGGAAAAATCCCGACGTACAGCGCTGCGTGAAAATCATGACGGCCGCCGGCTATATGGGAATCTTCGCGCTCGAGTACGAAGAGGGTCCCTGGGATGGAGTGGAAGGCGCTAAATATCTGTACAACGAGGTTCTGGCTGCGCTGTAGTTCCAGCCGCAGATGAACTCCTCTTAATATGGGCTCATCTGCGGGCTTCGCCAGGAACTAGCTGTTCTTGCCGCGCCCCCGCGCTGCGCTGCGGCTGCTCTCCTCAGGCAGCGCCGCGCCAACAGCGCCTGCGAGCGCATTCAGAGAAGCGGACGTCATCTGCTGCATATAATGGGCGGGAACGCCCTCCGCCTCCTTCAGGAACACCAGGGCGTTGTCCGTGGAATCATAGTCCACTTTGAGCATGTCGCCGCCGCGGACCTGTTCCGTAGCGATCAGATTTGACATGGGGTGAACAAGCAGTTTCTCGATGGCCCGCTTCAGTGGACGCGCCCCGTACTTGACATCCGTCCCTTCTCTTAAAAGGAAGTCTTTCGCGGCGTCGGTCGCCGTAAAGACAAATGCATTCACGCCGGCGGAGTCGAAAATGCGCTGCTGAACCATATTCAGCTCTATGTCCAGCACTCGCCGGAGCTGCTCCTGCCCTAACGGTTTAAAGACGACAATCTTGTCCGCGCGGTTGACAAATTCAGGCGGGAACTTCCGGCGGGCTGCCTCCACGCCGCTATTGGCGATTTTCTTTGTGGTCCTCTCGCCGACAGCTCCCGATTCCACTTCGGAACGGTGCGGTGAACAGAATCCCATTCTGGGATTCAAAATGGCGCTCATCTCCGCTGCGCCCACGTTGCTCGTCATGAAAATCATGGCGCGCGAAAAGTCCACCTTACGGTTATCGCCGAGCGTCAAAGTGGCTTTGTCGAGGATTCCCAGCAGCAGGTTCCAGAGGGCGTCGCTCGCCTTCTCGATCTCGTCGAATAAAACGAAACTGAGCTTGCACTTGTCGGTGTGGTACTGATTGAGAACTTCCTGGCTCAGCAGCGGGTGCGTCTCACGATGTCCCAGATAGCCAGGAGGAGAGCCAATCAGCTTCGCAATCTCATGACTATGCTGAAATTCGCCGCAATCGATCTTTATGACCGCTCGCGGATTTTTCACCAGGCATTCTGCCGTGGCTTCCACGATGCGGGTCTTGCCCGTCCCGGTCGGCCCAAGAAACAGGAACGTGCCGATCGGACGCCCGGGCGCATTCATCCCGGTCAAATGCATCTGATAGATATTGACAATCTGCTCGATCGCCTCGTCCTGCCCCACAATGAGTTTTCTCAGGTTGCTGTCGAGGGCTTCGGCATCCCGACCCGTTTTGTTCGGGTCTAACTTCGTGTTGAGCCGCACCATTTATTTGACCGCCTTCCGCTTTAAGTCAGAGCAAACTTCGTACCAATACGCCGGGCATTCGTAAGTTCTGGCGCCGATTACTGTTTCGGCTTCGCGGGGCGCACTTCCACGCGGCTGATCAGCGTTCTTTCGGGCGTACGAAGGATCATTCTTACGATATCGGCGACATCCTCGGGAGCAATTTTCCATGCACCCTCGCCGCCGCTTCCGAACTCCGTGTTTACGCTGCCCGGCATGATGTAGCTCACGCGGACATTGTCGTAACGATGATCGAGCATCATCGCCTCTGAAAATCCGTTCAGACCAAATTTCGAGGCGTTGTAAGCCGCTCCGCCCGCGAACGCATGCTTGCCGGCAAGTGAACTGATGTTCACAATGTAACCCCCACCGCGGCGCTGGAACATGGGCATCGCCGCGTGAGAGCAGTAAAAGACTCCCGAGAGATTGGTATCGAGAGTTTGTCGCCACTGTTGTACTGTGAGATCCGCGACCTTCGCGAATACGCCGACGCCGGCGTTATTTATCAGTACGTCCAGCGCGCCGAACTTCTCTTCCACGATTCGAAACAGGCGTGCAACATCATCCGGCTTGCCTACATCCGCGACGGCGCCGATAACGCTGCCGCGAGGGCGCAGCTCAGCGAGCGTGCGGTCAATGCGTTCCGCATCCCGCCCGCAGATCGCCACCGAGGCGCCGGCGTCGAGCAACATCTCCGTAATCGCGCGGCCGATGCCCCGCGAGCCGCCGGTTACAATCGCAAATTTGCCATTCAAAAATCGATCCATATCGATGATGGTACTCACAGGCTGTTACCGCGCTCGCCCCCGGGGGCGCAAGCGCCAGCGCCGTATACTTGGATACAGAAGGTGACCGTCCCGCAATGCCTACAATGAGCATTCTCTGGCTGCGCGTCGCCACAGCGCTGTATTCGGTTGGCCTCCTGCACGCCATCCTGATGGCGCTGCGAAAAAAACCGTTATTGTCGTCCGCCTCACTCGGCGCGTTTTGCGTCGGCGTCGTCATCCACGCCGTCGCAATCGTCGAACTTGGCGTCGCTGCCGGCGCGATCCCGGTTCACAATTTCAACGAATCGATTTCACTGTGCGCGTTTCTGATTGCGGCCGGTTACTTGTTCGTTTACTGGCGTTATCAGTTCGCGTCACTGAGCGTTTGCGTGTATCCGCTGGTTTTCGTGATGGCGCAGGTCGGCGCGATGGAATTCCCCGTTGCGGGGTGGAGCGATACTCGCGTGCGTAACGCATGGCTCCTGCTGCACGTGCTGCTTGTGCTGCTGGGATACGCCGGGCTGGCGCTGACTGCGATCGCCTCTCTGTTTTACCTGGTTCGGGAACGCCAACTCAAGCGCAAGACATCCAGCCGGCTCTTTGAGCGACTCCCCCCGCTGGCGACGCTGGACAACGTCATCACCAACGCGATGGGTTTTGGCTTTGTGTTCATAACGCTGGGGGTGATCGTGGGCAGTGCGTGGGCGTTTATCGAGTTTGGAACTCGATGGGTGGCTCGTGAACAGATCGTCATCTCGTTCGTCACATGGGGTTTTTACCTGATTATGATTTTTCTCCGGCTGACAGCGGGATGGCGCGGCCGCAAAGCGGCCCTGATGGCGCTGAGCGTGGTCGCCTTCTCCGCGCTCACCTGGGCCGCCCACGTGGGCTTGCGGCCCGACCTGCTTCGATGAAGTTCGTCATCACAGGCGTAAACCATAAAACAGCGCCGGTCGAGGTTCGCGAGCGGTTGGCTTTTTCGGAAGCTTCTCTGGGCGCCGCTTTGGAGGATCTGCGCGCACGCCCGGGTCTGATCGAGGGAATGATTCTCTCCACCTGCAACCGCGTCGAGGTCGCCGTGACCGCTGCTGAAGACGCCGATGCGGAGCTTTCAGTGGAAGATTTTCTCGCCTCCGCCCGTCAAGTAAGCCGCGATTGGATCGCCCCGTACCTGTACCACCACTCCGGCCAGGACGCCATCCGCCACTTGTTCCGGGTGGCATCCAGTCTGGATTCCATGGTGGTGGGCGAACCCCAAATTCTTGGCCAGCTCAAAGCCGCCTACGCGACCGCGAAGGAGAAGGGCGCGATTAACGGTTTCCTCGACCTGCTGGTCTCGCGCGCCTTTAACGTCGCCAAACGCGTACGGTCGGAAACCGATATCGGCCAGAGCGCCGTCTCCGTCAGTTATGCAGCGGTTGAGTTGGCTCGCGAGATTTTCGGGGCGCTTGCCGACAAAAAGGTCTTGCTCATTGGCGCTGGGAAGATGTCGGAGCTCTCCGCCCGTCACCTGCACCGCTCCGGAGTGGCGCTGATCGCAGTCACGAACCGAACCGAGGAGCGCGCCGCCGAAATGGCGGAGGTGTTCGGCGGCCGCATAGTTCCGTATCAAAGCTTCATCTCGGCGCTGCCGGAGATGGATATCGTGATCGCATCGAGCGGAGCGCCCCAGTACATCCTGAGCAAGGACCAGATGCGCAGGGTGATTGAGGCTCGCAGGAACCGCCCGATGTTCCTCATCGATATCGCTGTGCCGCGCAACATCGACCCGGCCGTGAACGAACTGGACAACGTGTTCCTGTATGACGTCGATGACCTCCAGCAAGTGGTGAACCGCAACGTCGAGAACCGCGCAAAGATCGCTGAACAGGCCGAACAGATCATCTCCGAAGAGGTGGAGCGTATGATGGCGCGGCTTAAAGCGCGGGAGATCGCCCCTACCATCGTCAGCCTCCAGGAACAGCTCGATCAGCTGCGCATCGCTGAAATCCAGCGGGTCCGCGCCAGGCTCGGCCAGCTCACGCCCGAGCAGGAAGAAGCCATCGAATCGCTTACCCGCGGTATTGTGAACAAGATCGCGCATGGTCCAATCTCGGAGCTCCGAAGGCAAGCCATCGAGCCGGATGGTCATCACTTCGTCAGCGTGATCCGCCGGGTATTCCGGCTCGGGGACCATGGATGATTGTCATCGGATCCCGCGGGTCGCAGCTGGCGCTATGGCAGGCTCGCTGGGTGGAGGCGCAGCTGACCGCGCTTGGCGAGACCTGCCGGGTCGAAATCATCCGCACGACAGGAGATCAGATCACCCATGCGCCGCTCGCCAAAATCGGCGGCAAAGGCTTGTTTACCAAGGAAATTGAAGACGCGCTGCTGGCCGGCGCGATCGACGTCGCCGTGCACAGCTTAAAGGACCTTCCGACGGAAATGCCGGCCGGACTGGCGCTTGCGGCGATTCCACCGCGCGAGGATGTCCGTGACGCAATGGTCGGCAGAACCTTGGCGGATCTCCCGGCGGGCGCGAAAGTAGGGACCAGCGCGCTGCGGCGCGCTGCACAGCTTCGCGCCAGACGGCCTGATCTGGTGATCGAAACAATTCGCGGCAATCTCGACACGCGCTTGCGCAAGCTCGACGAAGGGCAGTTTGACGCGGTCGTGCTCGCAGCCGCGGGGCTGCGGCGGCTCGGCTGGACGCACCGGATTGCGGAGCTGCTTTCTGAGGATGTCATCTGCCCGGCTGTCGGCCAGGGCGCCCTCGCCATCGAAACGCGGGCTGGCGACGGCGCCGTCGCCCGTCTCGTAGCCCGGCTTGATGATCCAGCCACCCGCGCCGCCGTCATGGCGGAACGCGCGCTGTTGCGCGCTCTCGGCGGCGGCTGCCAAGCGCCGATCGGAGCCTATGGGCGCATTGCTGGCGGGCGTCTTGACCTTTGCGCCGTCATTGCGCTTCCAGATGGATCGCGCCTCCTGCGCGGCAGGCGCCAGGGCGCGGCCGCTGATGCCGTGCGCACCGGCGAAGATCTCGCAGCCGAGTTGCTTGCGGCGGGCGGCCGCGAAATCCTCGAGTCCGTCTATGGCGTCCCTGCGCCCGGCGTGCGGCTTACGTGACCGGTCAGTTGCAGCCGCGCTTCCAGGCTGCGGTTCGCATCGCTTCGGCCCGCGCCGTGGGCTTCTACCGGAACGCCGCGGAAGATTCCTGACGCGTTCAGCCGCCCGCGTCCTGCGCTTCTGCGATCGCCTTCGTCTCCCTGAGGGTTGTCATAGCGTCCTTTAGCGGCACATACTCCATCGCCACGAAATCCCGGAATCCCGCGTCGCGAATAGCGCGAAAAACGTTTCGATAGTTTATTTCTCCAGTGCCGGGCTCATGGCGTCCGGGAACGTCGCCGACATGAAAGTGGCCGATCGAGGAGATGTTGGTCCGGATCGTGTCGATCAGATTCCCCTCCATGATCTGCACGTGATAGATATCGAACAGAACCTTGACATTCGGACTGTCTGCCGCGCGCAGGAGCTGAAAGGCCTCGCGCGTCGAGTTCAGGTAGTAGTTTGCGTGGTTCTCGCGGGGATTGAGCGGCTCGACCTTCGCCCGCGTGTTCAGCACTTCCACGATGAGCTGGATGCCTGCCGGCGCCGCCATCGCCGCAGCGCGCTTCAGCCCCTCGACAATGCTGGCCCTCTGCGCCTCGCGGCTAAGATGCGGCGCCCGGTTGCCTGTCAGGACCACGAGCCGCGCACTCTCGAAGCGTTTCGCCGCCTCGATGGAAGCGGCGATCTCTTGCAGAAACCCACCGCGCTCGGCTGGATCGCAGAGCCCCATGCCCTTGGGATTCACGCTCCGGTTGCCGACCAGGCAAACGCACTCCAGTCCGAGCCGGTTTTTCAGGCGCGTAATCTCTGCCGCATCCGCCGCGCGCCAGTCGCCGAACTCAAAGCCCTGATAGCCTGCCTCGGCGACGCGCTGCAGCTGCTCGGCGAGCCTTAGGCCGGGAAATATCGGCTCAACGCGAACCGACAACTTGAACCCCGCAGCTTTGCGTTGCGCGAGGGCTGCCGCCGCGGGCAACTGGAGCAAGGTACGCCGGAGCACGCCATGCCATCATATCATCGCGTGGTTAAAACTTGAAACGACGTTTCAGAAAACAGAAAATCCGTTGACAAAAACCAATCACTCGGGTTACATTCCCGCAAGGGGTTCGTTTCGATGCCGCTCCGTCGCGCCGTTCTTGTCTCAGCGCTGTGCCTGGCCGTTTGGGGCGGCGAACGGGTATCGCTTCGTCTCATCCGGTTCGCAGACGCCAAGCCGTTCCACATGGGGAGCGTCACCTCCATGCGAATCGTGAGCCCAGAGGTTGGGGCGAAGCGGCTGACGCTGAACTACTCGCTGTCGCAGGCGGGCGCCGAATTCGCGCAGCACGTGCACGAAGGGTCCGACGACACGATCCTGGTACTAGGCGGCGCGGCGGATCTCCGGCAGGGCGGAACGCGGACGCCGATGCCTGCGGGCGTTTCTGCATTTGTACCGGCCGGCCAGATACACGGGACAATTACGACCGCCGCGGACACCGTGATGATCAGCACGCAGACGCCGCCGGATCTCATTCTGTATACAGGCGCGCGGGATTCCTCCCGGCCCGGCGCCGCGCCGCCCAAAGGCGTTATTACGCCCGGCGCCGTGAAATTCATCCGGTTCGCGGACCGCAACGGAGTATTCATCGATTCGCAAATCGGAGCGCAGCGCGTGTTGGTCGCGCGCCGAACGCTCGTCAAAGGCGAGTCGCTCAAAACCTCGATCGCCGACGGCGCAGAGCAGGCGCTGTTCGTGTGGAAGGGCGCCATTCTCGCCAGGAGCGGCGCGGTCGCATGCCACGCTGGCGAAAAGGACGCCATTTTTGCGACCGGGCCGGGCGCACTCGAAATCAGCGGCGCATCGGAACAGCCAGCCGCCATGATCCAGATCCAATCGCGCTAAGGAGAACGCCATTGTCCCACATTTCCCGACGCAATCTCGTACGCGCCGCCGCCGCCATTCCTCTTCAGGCCGTACGCGGCACAGCGCAGAATTCCGCGGTCCGGATCGGAATCATCGGCGCGGGAAGCCGCGGCTCTTATGACGGCCGCATCATTTCCAAGAATCCGCGCGCCCGCATCACCGCGGTGTGCGATATCAGCGACGAACAGCTCGCCAAGGCCAAGGCTTCATTTGCGCCGGACGCGGCGCAGCATAAGGACTATCGCGAGGCGCTGAACAGCAACATTGACGCTGTGATTATCGCCACTCCCGTGTTCCTCCATCCGGAACACTTCGAAGCGGCAGTCCAATCCGGCAAGCATATTTACATCGAGAAGCCCGCCGGCGTCACTGTCGCCGACTGTAAGCGCGTGATTCGCATCGCCGACGGCGCGGACCGGAAAATCAACATTACCTTCGGCTTTCAACAGCGCTACGGCACCGTGTACCTGAACGCGAAGCGAATGCTCGACTCGGGCGCGATCGGCGGCATCCGCGAGGCGCACGCGCAGTTTCTGAAATACGCCTTCGCCGGCGATGAGGCGCCGCTTCCGCCTCGCAACAGCGAAGCCGAGAAGATGAAGCAATGGAAGCTGTGGCGGGACACCTTCGGCGACGTGATCGTAGAAACCTACTGCCACAATATCGACGTGCTCAACTGGTTCCTCGGCGCTCATCCGCTGAAGGCGTCCGGAACGGGAGGACGTACGGTGGAGAAACGCGGCGATCTCATGGACCATCTGAATGTCACCTATGATTACCCCGGCGGCGTTCAGGCCACCCTGCTCGGCTCGCAGATGACGCCGCGCTTCTACCGCGCAAACAACGAACGGTTTATTGGCGCCAAAGGCGTCATCGAAACGGCGCGCGAATATTGGACCTACAATCTCGGCGACGGGCCAGTCACAGAGAAATCGCCTCACGATATCACGATCGACTCCCTGGCCGCCTTCGTGCAGCGGATCGTGGAAAACAAGCCGGAAAACGTCGGAGTCCGCGGCGCGGAGAGCACTCTCACGGCGATTCTGGGCCGCATGGCCATCGATCTTCGCCGGGAGGTGACCTGGGACGAAATGATGAAGTCCGCGTGAGGCCCGGGGCGGTGTTGACCAGGCGAGATTGGTGTTGTGTTGCGATGGGCGGCGCGGCCGTACGGGGATTTGGGGCCGCGCCGGTGCGCGCCGCCGTGGTTGGGACTGCACACGGCCACGCCGTGAGCAAGATCCGCGCGCTGCGGCGCTTGCCAGGATTCGAACTGGCCGGCGTGTGCCGGCCCGATACGGAAGAGCCCGATCTGCGTGAACTCTTTCCCGACGTTCGAAGGCTCTCGCTCGACGAAGTGTTGGGCGACGAATCCATCGAACTCGTCGCCATAGAAACGCGCATTGAACGCAATCTCGATTACGCCGAAAAATGCGTTGCCGCCGGGAAATACGTACATCTCGACAAGCCGCCCGGCGCGGATCTGGCGCGTCTGCGCGCTCTGTTCGAGGAGGCCGTCCGGCGCCGGCGCGTCGTCCAGATCGGCTATCAGTGGCGATATCATCCGGCGATGCAGATGGCGATCGACGCGGCGCGCAAGGGCTGGCTGGGACAGCTCTACGCCATGCGGGCCAGCATCGACAAGCCGCTCTCGCCGGGCGAGCGCAGTCAACTGGCGAAGTTTCGCGGGGGAATCATGTTCGGCGAGGGCTGTCATCTGATCGACCGCGCCGTGGATCTGTTCGGCAAGCCGGCGCGCGTTTCGAGCTTCCTTCGACATCACTCGGCGACCAATGACGCGCTGGCCGACAATACGCTGGCGATCCTCGAATACGACCGCGCCATTGCCGAAATCTACATGGCCGGCTTCCAGCCGCACGGCAATCGCTATCGCTCGCTTGAGATTTGCGGAACAAACGGCAAAGCGATCGTGCAGCCCTTTGCTCCGCTGCGCCTGGCTGTCGATTTAAAGGATGCGGCCGGGCCGTATCGGAGCGGCGAGCAGATTCTGGAGCCGCCGGAACCGCCGGGCCCCGCCTACGGGCCTGATTTCACGGAAATGGGCCGTATCATTCGTGACGGGCTGAAGCCGTCCTATTCGCCGGAGCACGACCTGATCGTTCAGGAAACGTTGCTCGCGGCGTGCGGCGTAACGGGCGCCGCCGCTGAACGCGTATGAAAGCAAATGTTTCAGGGGAGATGCATAAATGAAGAAACGCGCAATCTGCTGTTGCTCGATTCTGATCTTCGCCGCGGCAGTTTCGCTGTCGCAGGACATTACCGGTTCCATTACCGGCGTTGTGAAAGACAGCACGGGGGCTGTCGTTCCCAACGCACAGGTTGTCGCGATCAACACCGCCACCCAGGCGCGCTTTGAATTCACTTCGGACAGCGCCGGGGCGTACACCGCTCGGGCGATCCCGGTCGGCGTCTACGACCTTCAGGTCTCCTCGAGCGGCTTCAAACGTTTTGAAGCGAGGAACATCCGCGTCCAGGTCAATGAGGTTTTGCGCGTCGACGTCACGCTCGACGTCGGAACCGCATCCGAAACGGTGACCGTCACCGGCCAACCGATCATCGTCGACACAACCACGCAGACCATCAAGACTGTCGTCGACCAGAAACGCATCGAGGAGCTCCCCCTGAACGGGCGCAATCCGACGCAGTTGATGCGGCTGGTTGCGGGCGTCGTCGCCGATCCCCGCGCGGACGTCACTTCCTCCACTACGTATCCCGGCGTCACGCCCGTTTCCGTGAACGGAGCCCGGTCCAACGCCACCAATTACATCTTGGACGGCGCGACGAACAACGATCATTACAGCAACGCGCCCAGCCCGATGCCGAATCCCGACGCTCTGCAAGAGTTCAGTGTGCAGACCAACAACTTCAGCGCTGAATTCGGCCGGCAGGCGGGGGGCGTCGTAAACGCTGTGACGAAGTCAGGCTCCAACGAGCTGCACGGCAGCGCTTTCGAATTCGTCCGCAACAACGCGCTCAACGCCGCCAACTTCTTCTCGCCGATCGTCAACGGCAAAAAGAAGGACGACGGCCTCAAGCGCAATCAGTTCGGCGCAACGCTCGGCGGCCCGGTGTACATTCCGAAAATTTATGACGGCCATAATAAGACCTTCTTCTTCTTCTCCTATCAGGGCACGCTCGAACGGCGGGCGCCCGTGGCCAGCGCGATCGTGGTTCCGACCGCGGCGCAGCGCGCCGGAGACTTCTCGGCCTTGAGCAAGAGACTGATCGACCCCACTACCGGCGCGCCATATCCCGGCAACATCATTCCGTCCTCGCAATTCAGCCCCATCAGCCAGGAAATTCTGAAGGTGATCCCGCTTCCCGCCTCCGGCAATACCATCTTTGTCGCGCCGCCGAACAACGACGACGATCACCAGGTGCTCGCCCGCATTGATCACCAGTTCACTTCGAAAAACCGGATTTCAGGCCGTTTCTGGAATTCTCACGCTTCAGCGCCCGGCTATTTGAATCCCACGAACTATCTGGAGAACGCCACGGCTCACACCTGGTTGAACCGCAGCATCGCGGCGACCGACACGCACATTTTCGGCCCGACTCTGCTCAACGAAGTGACGTTCGCCTTCACGCGGACGGATAATCTGAACATCCCTGTGTATCCGCCGAGGACCCTCGCCAGCCTGGGTTCGAATATTTATAACGACAACACGCCGCAATGGTACGTGGGCGTGAACGGCTACTGGGGCACGCTGAACACCGGCGACACGAACTCCTTCAAGCGCGATGAATACCAGGCGCTCGACACGCTGCGCTGGAGCCATGCGTCGCACCAGTTGTCGCTCGGGTTCGAATACAACCGGGGCGCCGACACGGTGGTCAACAATTTCCGCTCGAACGGCCAGTTTCAGTTCAACAGCGCTGCGCCGTTCACCGGCGACGCGTTTGCCGATTTCTTAATCGGCCGCTTTTATACGCTGACCCAGGGCGCGGGCGAATACCGCGACACCCGCATCAACCGCGTTGCCGCATTCGCGCAGGATTCCTGGAAGGTGAAGCCGCGATTCACGCTGGACCTTGGCGTACGTTGGGAGCCATACATCCCCTACACCGATCTGAACGGAAAGATCGCTGTGTGGCATCCCGGCCAGCAATCCACGCGTTTCGTGAATGCGCCGGCTGGCGTTGTTTTCGCGGGCGACAAAGGCGTTCCCGCGGGCGGCGTCGATCATGTGTGGACCCGCTTCGGTCCGCGGGTCGGCTTCGCATGGGACATTTTCGGTAACGGCAAGACGTCGCTGCGAGCGGGCTATGGCGTGTTCTTCGACAATCAGAACACGATCATGATGAACAATCAGTCTGACCAGGCGCCCTACGGTACGGTGCTCACCACCTTCGGATCGCTTTCAAACAGCTTCGCCGATCCATACGCTGGAATCGTAAATCCCTTCCCTGCGCCGCACTCCAACGTGCCGAGCAATGCGCTCTATCCGGCGTACGCATCGCCATACCTGTATGCGCCCGATTATCGCAACGCCTATGTTCAGTCCTGGAACGTCTCGCTCGAGCGCGAAATTACGGCCGGGTTGATCGCGCGGCTCTCCTATGCCGCATCGGAAGGCCACCGGCTCACCGTCGTCCGGGAATTGAACGCCGCAATTTTCACGCCCGGCGCCACTACGGCGAATACCAATCAGCGGCGGCCCCTTCAACCCGTCGGTTCCACTTCAATTGTGGAGCCCGTTGGCAATTCCGTCTACCACGCGCTCCAGTTCACCGTGGAAAGGCGGTTCAGCCGCGGATTTTCCATCCTGGCCAATTACCAGTTCTCGAAAGCGATCGACGACTCGTCCAATTCCAAAGCCACCGGCCAAAGCCGCACCAATCCTTACAATCAGCGCTTTGATCGCGGCCCTTCGGATTACGATCGCACTCACGTCTTCAACGCGTCCGGTCTGTGGGAGCTGCCTATCCGGTTTCAAAACCACGCCGTCAATTCACTGCTTGGCGGCTGGAGTCTGAACGGAATTTTCACCGCTTATTCGGGTTACGTATTTACCGTAACCAGCGGCGTAGATAACGCGCGGACCGGCACCAGCGGCCAGCGCGCCGATTTGGTCGGCAATCCGTACATTTCCGGCGATCGCTCTCGCGGGCAGCAGATTGCCGCGTGGCTCAACCCCGCGGCGTTCCAGGCCAACGCCATCGGCACTTTCGGCGTTTTGGGACGGAACGTGTTTCGCGGGCCCGGGTTCGCGTCGCTCGACGCCGGCCTCTTCAAGCGATTCGTAATTCACGAGCGCCTGAGCGCCACCCTGCGCTTCGAAGCCTTCAATGCGCTGAACCGTCCAAACCTGAACGTGCCGAGCGCGTCTGTAACGGGCGCGAATTTCCTGCGCATCACCAGCGCTTATGACCCGCGCATTCTGCAACTCGCCTTGCGGCTGGCATGGTAGAGACGGGAGCGTCAGCCTTTCTTCGCGCTCCATCGCTCCGTATGGACAGAAGCATCGGTCGTCGCAATTTCCTGAGCGCCGCCCTCGCTCCCGCCGTCCTCAGAGGCGCGCCACGCCGCATTCGGACCGGCATTCTCGGCATCCAGCACAGTCATCTCGCCGGAAAGCTCAAGGCGATGCGCGACAGCTCCGCCTATGAAGTCGTCGCCGTGTGCGAGCCGGATGAAGCGACGCGAGCCCGCCGCGGGAGACAGCCGTTTCTCGAAGGTCTGCGCTGGACCTCGATGGACGATCTGCTCGGCGATCAATCGATTGACCTGATTGTCTTCGAAGGGGAAGTCAAAGACGCGGTTCCCTTCGGCACACTGGCGCTGCGCGCGGGCAAGCATCTGCACCTCGAAAAGCCGCCAACCAATCAGCTCGAACCATTTCGCGATCTGGTGAACCTGGCGCGCGAGCGCGATCGCCGGCTCCAGCTCGGCTACTTGTGGCGATTTCATCCGGGAGTTGAGCTCGCGCTGGAGGCGTATCGCAACGGCTGGCTGGGGGACGTCTACATGATCCGCGCCACGATCAATTCCGATCGCGATATGGCGCAGCGCGCCGTCGAAGCGCGTTTTGCCGGCGGCACGATGTTCGAGCTCGGCGGCCACATGATCGATCGCGTCATTGCGTTTTTCGGACGACCTGCCTCCGTTCGCGCCTGGCTCCATCACGATACAAGCATCAACGATTCGGTTAACGATAATACGCTCGCCGTTCTTGAGTATCGGAAGGCGCTCGCCATCGTCGTGAGCTCGAGCCGCGACCCCGCCGTGCATCGCAGCCTCGAAATCATCGGGACGGACGGCAGCATCCTGGTGGATCCTATGGAGCCTTCCATTACCGCGCGCGTAAACCTGCGCGCCGCAAAAGGACCGTACCGCCGGGGGCTCCAGGAAATCAACTTTCCCCCGGAGCCCCGGTTCGCGAAAGATTTCGAAGAACTGGCGCGCTCCATCAACTCAGGCTCTCCGCTCAAGTACTCCTACGATCACGAGCTTTTGTTGCAGGAGACCCTCTTGCGCGCCTCTGGAGAAATTGCGTGACGTCTCAAATCAGCGGCGTCTTCGCCGCGCTTCTTACGCCGATCGATGATTTCGGGCGGCCCGACCTTGCCGCCTTCGACCGCCTGCTGGATTTTATCCTCGAGCGCGGCGTGGATGGCGTCGTCATTGGCGGCGCGACCGGCGAATACGCGCACTTCGAGCTCGATGACCGCGTTCGCGTGGCGCGTCACGCCGCCAAACGCTTACGAGATCGCGCACAAGTCCTGAGCTGCATCGGAGCTTCCTCCATTCATTCCACGTTGCGGCTCGCCCGCCGGCTCCAAGCGACGGGCAACGAAGCGCTTCTGCTGCCGATGCCGCACTTTTTCCGCTACGAGCAGGAGGATTTGAAGGCGTTCTGCCGGACGGTATGCAGCCTCATCGATGAGCGCTTTCTGCTCTACAATCTGCCCTCATTTACGAACAGACTTGAAGTGGGAACTGCGATCGAACTGCTCGAGAGCACGCCCAACCTGATCGGAATCAAGGATAGCAGCGGTCAGAAGAGCAATCTCGCGCCGCTGGCGAAGGCGCGCGCCGCCGCGAACTTTTCGCTGCTGGTCGGCGATGACAGCCTGCTGCTGAGCGCATTGCGCGCCGGCTGGGACGGCGTCATTTCAGGAATCGCGTGCTTCGCGCCAGAGCTGGTCAAAGCCGTCTATCGCAGCCATCGCGACGGGCTGTCCAACGAAGCCGCGCGGTTTCAGGCGATGCTCGACGAAATCATCGAATGGGTGGTCCGGTTCCCGATCCCCTGGGCCGTTCGCATCGCCCTCGCCGCGCGCGGAATTCCCAACGGACCCATGCACATACCGCTCTCTCCCGAGCGCTCCAGACAGATCAGCGAGTTTCGCAGCTGGTTTTCCGATTGGGCGTCCAAACAAGGATTGGCGCTTGAACAGGTTTGGTCGTTCGACAGGCGCGCCGCATGAAGGTTCTGGGCGTCATTCCGGCGCGGTACAGATCGACGCGCCTTGAAGGCAAGCCGCTCGCCAACATTCTGGGCAAGCCCATGATCCGTTATGTGTACGAAGCTGCGTGCAAGGCGACGTCGCTCTCTGACGTGGTTGTCGCTACCGACGACGAACGCATCGCCCACGCCGTGCGGCAGTTCGGCGGCGAGGCGGTTATGACCGCTATGGACCACGCCTCAGGGACGGATCGCGTGGCCGAAGTCGCCCGGGAGCGCGACGCCGCTATCGTCGTCAACATTCAGGGCGATGAGCCGCTGATCCAACCCCGCATGATCGACGAATGCGTCGAGGCGCTTCGACATAGCGGGGGCGCCGGACTCTCCACGGTCATGAAACGCATCTCTGAAGAGGCATTTCACGACCCGGGCGTGGTCAAGGTCGTCTGCGACGCGCGCGGCCGCGCGTTGTACTTTTCCCGATCGCTGATTCCATATCCGCGGGCGCGGACCGGAGATTTCGCCGTGTTCGAACACATCGGACTCTACGCCTATACCAGGGAATGCCTGCTGCGGCTCGCCGCGCTGCCTCCGGCGCGCCTCGAACTCATCGAAGGACTCGAGCAGCTTCGCGCCCTCGAGAGCGGCATCACTATCCAGGTCGTCGAAACGCAATGCGGCGGGGACCTGATCTCAGTCGACACTGCTGAGGACCTGGAGCGGGTGCGCGCAATTGTGGCGGCCGGAGTTTGCAATTGAGGCCGCCGGAATCCTTCCTTCGCGCATTGCGCAATTCGCTTTCAGCGTCAGTCCGCGACCGCATTGACGCCGCCGTGGACGCCGTGGCTCGCGCCAAGCAGCGCGGCGGCCGCGTCGTTGTGATCACAGGCAGCGGCCCCAACATCCATGAAGGCGTCACCACCCTGATCGCCGCCATGATTCATGGGGGCTTGGTCGATGGCGTCATCACCAGCTCCGCCGTGGTCGCGCACGAGATGGCCGGTACGCTGGATCGCGTCAAGCGCATCCGTCCCCGGTCCGACGACGAACTGCCGCTTCCGCTGGAAGCGCTGCCGCGAGGAGGCGTCTTCGAGCTCACCCTGCTCTCCCCGGATCAGCGTGCCGTGATCGAGCAGGAGCTTCCCGCGGGTTGGGATCTGTACGACCGTCTGTGCGGCCGCGAGGGCAATATCGTCATTAAGGCCGCGGGCAATATGGCGTGGCCGATGGGCCTGCGAACGGAGCGGATCGCCCGCGAGATTCGCGACGCGGCCAGTCAGCACGGTTTGCCGTTTGAGCGCGTAGCCGGCCTGGGCGGGGACCCGATGACCATGATCGGGGCCGGCGCCGCGCGGAATGTCCCGGTTCTTGTCTCGATCCCTCAACTGATCGGCGGCGGCGCAGTGGGTATTGCCATCGGCGATTCCATTTCCATTGCACGCCGCTCGCGTCTCATCGCGGACATGCTGTCCGGGGCGGACGTCATCATCGAATCCGCGATCGCGCTTTCGCAGGAAATCCATGACGGTCCCTTTGAAACCTACACCGGCCATGGCATCTGGGCGGCGTGGGACGGCATGCCGGTATACAGCCTGCGCGACAAGACTCTCATCCGCATCGATCTCGATCCGAACCTCGAGCGCGCCTGGCAAGCCGAGCGCGCCGGCGCCGACGTGCAGACGGCGGTTGATCAGGGCCTGCCGAAGACCAAGCGAATGGGAATTCCCTTCCGGATGGAAATGTCCGGTTTTGCGCGGCTCGAAGGAAGCATTCCCGTGACCGCCGACATCGGAGCGGCATGGCCAGTGCTCGCGCGCGCATGCGAAGAAAGACTTGGCGTCAGACTGGATTTCATCTCCGCTCCTCAGGAATCCGAAGAGGGCTTGCGTATGCGCGAGTGGATCGCCGGACAGGTCAACTGTCTTGACCGCTCCCGCATCTTTCAACCGGCGCTGACGGCGCGGGCGTTTTTGAGGCGCTGAGCCGGATGCGTATGCGCGCCAGAAACTACAAATGGCTTGTGGTTGGCATGTTGTGGTGGATCGCATTCTTCAATTACGCCGACCGGCAGGCCATCTTTTCTGTTTTTCCGCTGCTGTCAAAAGAGTTCCATCTGAGCAATCTCCAGCTCGGAATGCTCGGCTCCTCTTTCTCGCTGGTGTACGGACTTTGCGCGCCGCTGTTGGGCAGCCTGGCCGATCGCGTCCGTCGAAAAACCGCCATTCTCGCCGGGCTGGAGACCTGGAGTCTGATCTGCATGGCGACGGCGCTGTCGCGCAACTTCCCGCATCTGTTGTTCTTCCGCGCCGCCGAGGGCCTCGGCGAAAGCGTCTACTTTCCGGCGTCAATGTCGCTGATCAGCGACTACCACGGCTCGGCGACGCGATCGCGCGCCATGGGCGCGCATCAGACCAGCGTCTATGTAGGAACAATAGCTGGCGGATTCTTCGCCGGTCTGATCGGGCAACGCTACGGCTGGCGGTGGTCTTTCGTGGTCTTCGGTTTGTCCGGAGTCCTGCTCGGGCTGGCGCTGCGCCGGTTTCTGATCGAGCCTCCGCGCGGCGCCGCGGACGCCGCCGACCTGACGGGGGATTCCGCAGCGTCTGCCTCTCGAGAGCGGCTGCCGGCGCTCAACGTGCTCAAAATGATCTGGGGCGCGCCCACAATGCTGCTGCTTATGGCCGCGTTCATGTGCGAAAACTTCACGGCCATGGTCCTGTTCACCTGGATGCCTACCCTGCTGTACGAGAAATTTCATATGAGTCTGGCCATGGCGGGCCTTACAGCAACCTTATATGTGCAGTTCACCAGCATGCTGGGTTCGCCCGCAGGCGGCTGGCTTGCTGACGCTCTCCGCAAACGAATGCCGGGCGGCCGTATGGTCGTGCAGGCCGCCGCTATCCTCTTTGAAGCGCCCTTTGCGGCATGGTGCGCGCTCACGAACTCAGTCGAGTGGCTGATTGTCAGCCTGATCCTTTGGGGAATCTGCAAAGGTTTTTACGAAGCAAACATTTTCGCGTCCGCTTTCGATGTGGTCGGGCCCCAAGCGCGCGGCGCCGCGACCGGATTCATGAACATGATGGGCTGGCTTGCGGGCGGCGCGACAGCGCCTGTCCTGATCGGCTATCTGTCCGGAAGCCTCGGGCTCAGCTCCGCGATGGCGTTCGCCGCTTGCGCCTACGTCATCGCAAGCATCCTGCTGTTTGTGGCGGCATTTATATTCGCTCCCCGGGACATTGCGAAAATGCGGGCGGCGGTGGTGACGGAAGTCCAGGTACAGCTCCCATGAAACTTTCAGTTTTACTTCCGATTGCATTATGGATTGCCGCTTCGGTCCACGCAGCCGGACAGCTTCAAACCGGAGAGTCGGCTGGCGCCATCGATCTTCTCTCGCCGGGCGGTTGGAAGGTCACGCTAGGCAACTACGGCGCGCGGCGCGCGACTGCTGTTCTGTTTCTTTCCGCGCGCGACCAGACCGACGACGAGACCGCCGAGCTCATCCGCGCGATCAATCAAACCAACCGGCGCCGGCGCGTGCTGCTGGTGGGCGTATTTTCCGATCCGGAGCAGAAACCGGCCGAAATACGCGCCTGGTGTCAGGCGCAGGGGTTTAATTTCCCCGTCTATCTCGACCCTGCAATGAATGCAGCGCGGCGATTCGGCGCGGCCGTCACGCCATCCGCATTTCTGATCGATAACACAGGACGGCTTATCTATCGCGGCGCCATTCAGAACCTGGGCGCCGCAATTGCCGCCTACGATTCGGGATCTCCCGTCAAGTCCGAACCAGGCCAGCTTACCGGCGTCCCCATCGGCAGAAGCCTTCCGCCGCGGAAGATCATATCGCCTTATGGCGCCATCGAGTTCTCCTCGGAGTTGATCTTCGATTACATTCCCGGCTACCCCGTTCACCATTGCTCCTCTATCACCGAGGCTCCCAATGGCGACCTGCTGGTCACCTGGTATGGCGGCAGTTACGAATCGTCCGACGATCAGGCGCTGTTCCTCTCTCGGCGGAGCAGGGGCGCCCGGGCGTGGTCGAAGCCCAAGATTCTGGTTGAGAGCCGGGGCCATCCGCCCGGCAATGCCGTGCTGTTCACGGATCAGCGGAATCGCGTCTGGCTGGTCTGGGGCCGCATGGAGGGCGAGCAGCCCATGCTGCGCGGGACTGGCTGGGACGCCTGCCGGCTCTATTACCGCACCTCCGATGACAGCGGGTTGACCTGGACCAAGGACCAGCTTTTCTATCGCGACACGCTCGGCTGGCTGCCGCGCAATCTGCCGTTAACGCTCTCCGACGGACGGCTGATCCTTCCGCTCAGTGATGAACGGAACGGCCATGGAATCGACTGGTCCTTCTTTCTTGCGACCAGCGACAACGGAAAGACCTGGACGCAGAGCGGAATTATGAAAGGCGGCGAGCAGCCAACCTTTATTCAGCGCAGCGACGGAACGCTGCTCTGTTACCTGCGCTCCCGCCCTTATATCAAGGCTTCAGAATCGCACGATGGCGGAAAGACCTGGAGCGAGCCGGCGCCGACGCAATGGAAAAACCCTGACTCCGGCATCTCAATGCGGCGCCTGGCAAACGGCCATGTCATCCTGGTCTTCAACAACCAGGACAACGCCAGGACCCCTCTGCATATTGCGCTCTCCACCGATGAGGCCCGGACCTGGCGCGATCCGCTGATTCTTGAGGCCAACCCCGGCGAGTACTCCTATCCGTCGGCGCTGCAAACCTCAGACGGCAAAATCCACATCATCTACACGTTTCGCCGCTACTCCATAAAGCACGTCGAGCTGAATGAGGACTGGCTCCTCCACACGGCGCGCCCCAACTGAATGGCCCCGCTGGCTAGTGCTTTTCGATAACGCCGCAGGCGATTCTGTCCCCGGCGTTGCCCGCGGGATCGCTTTTCATATCATCCGGCTTGGCATGAATCACAAGCGCCGTGCCGCCATTGCTGAACACCGAGTGCGAATCGTCGCCCATGGTGACGTTTGGATCTCGCACTGTCGTCTTTGCAGTGCCGTCGCTTCCGACCTTGAAGTTGTTCATGTCCCCGGCGTGCGGTCCCTCGGGATTCTTGAGCCCGTGTTTTTTGTTCTCGGGGTTGAAATGCGGACCCGCCGACTGGAACCCGGGCGGTTCGCACTTTCCGACCTGGTGTATGTGGATAGCATGCTCGCCCGGCGGTAAATTCTTCAAATTCAGCCTGATCTGCACTCCTTTGCCTGCCGGAGACAGAGTCGCCGTCCCGACGTCCTCGCCTTGAGCGTTTTTCAGCGTGACTGTCGTGGACTCAGCCGCGAAGCAGAAGGCGCAAACGCTAGTAGCCGTTAACAGCAGCTTTGTAAATCGGTTCATACCTCATCATCGTAATCCATTCCATTGATAACTCGGTATGCGGAGATACGGTCCGGCCGTGCGCCGCTTCATAAGCCGAATTCCCCCGCCCGACAGCGGGTGGCGCCTTCACTGAAGGCGGCGCGGGCGTCCTACTCTGGCGCTTCATTTTTTGCCGACGTGATGCGGTTTCCTCTCTCGACGGAAGGCTTTCGTGAATTCCAGGGCGATGCCTCGGAAGAAGTTCCGTCCGAAGATGCCCGCCATCAACACAGCCCCGAACATCGAAAGCGCCTCATAGCTCTCGCGCCCTTCTCTGGACCAGTACACGTCGCGCAGGTTCAGCCAAAGCGCAAATTCATCGAGCGTCAGCGCGGCGCCAACGCCGTAGACCATCGATAGAAGGCGCCCCATCCACGGATTCGACCTCCCCTCTCCCGTGCCCACCTGCGCCAGCCATCCGTAGCCGACCAGCAGAAGCAGCAGGATGCCCCACACCAAGTGATGAATGTGTCGGCCGCCCATCTGGATGTCGTGAAACGGGCCAATCTCGTTGTGGATCGCCCACGTCAACGCCCGCACCACCGCCGTGGTCACAAAGAATCCAATTGAGGCCAGGAATAGCCTCTCGCGCGGACTCTCGGGGAAATGGGCAAGATAGATGTTCCGCAGTCTGCCCCGCGCAACGCTGGATGTGACCAGCCAGAGGATCAGAGCGATAACCGCCGGACCCAGCCACCAACTGTAGTGAAGTCTGGGCATGGCCGCGCCTCATGCTTGAGGCCTATTTGTCGCCTCGGACCTCCGCCACCAGCTTGCTGGCGAGCGGCGCCGTCTGGCCGGCGTACTTGTTGCCGGGCTTCCGGTAATAAGGCATCGCTACGGGCGTCGAGACTTGCTCGAACGTAAAGGAGCAGATGCGCATTCCCGGGTACAACGCTACTGGCATCCGCCCCAGATTGCTCAGCTCGAGCGTCGCCTTTCCACGCCAGCCTGGATCAAACAAGCCTGCGGTGCCGTGCACAATGATGCCGATGCGACCCAGGCTCGACCGCCCTTCCAAGCGCCCCAGTACATCGTCGTCGAGCTCAAGCGTCTCCTCCGTAATCGCCAGCACAAATTCATGCGGCTGCAACACGAACGGCTCTCCGGGCGGCACAGTGACCGACCGCATGATCTCTTGCACGCCAATCTTCTCGCGCAAGTCGATGTATGGATGCCGGCTATGCTCAAACACGCTGAATTCCGAGCCGAGTCGGAAATCCACCGAGCAGCTTCCGAATTGTTCCGGTGGAAGCGCCGGCGTGATGCGGATTTTTCCGCGCTCGATATAGCGCCGGATGTCGATGTCGGAGAGGACCATTGACGCCCATCGTATCAGGACGGCCCGCCTTACAGCGCTTGTTCACTCTCTTCCTCCGGAGAGCGCTTGTGCTTAGGCTTCTTGCGCAGCGTTTTCGGAACAATAACCTTTGACGCGGGAACCACGCCCACGCGCTCACGCGCGATGGCGCGAATTTCCTTTTTCGCGTCGAACTTCCGTGGTTTCTGTTTCCGCATTCCGTTCCGGTTTCAGAATACTGCCTGATCGGGATCGCGCGATTGCGTCCGGCGCACCCGTTGTCGCTCCCCTCAGGAAGCGCCCAGGTGCTGCGCGTAAATGCGCTCGAAAAAGCCGTCGGTCATACCCGCAATGTAGTCGCAGACAACGCGGTGCAAGGGATTCGCTTCGCTGTCCTCACGATAATTGGCCGGCAGCGCATCCGGATGATCGAGCAGGAATTCGAACAGCGCGGCGATCTTCGACATCGATCGCCTCCGCTCCGCGATCACCATTGCGGACTGGTAGACATTGGCGCGCAACAGCGATTTCAGCTGGGCATTCGCGGCCCCCGCCGCTTCCGTATATCGCGCCACGCGCTCCGGGAGGCGTCGGACCGCCTCAACGGAACCGACGCCGGCGGCTGCGCTGGCCGTTCCCTCGATCAGCCCGCTCACAAGCCGGTCTACCAGCGCGCGGACGACCTCGCTCAGGCGGACGCGCTCGGAAGCGCCGGGGAACTGCATCTCGGCGGCCTCCAGCAGCTCGGCAAACAGCGGGACCGATTTCCGCACGACCTCTGGATCGAGTATGCCCGCGAAAAAGGCGTCATCGAGGTCCGCCGTGTTGTACGCGACCTCGTCGCACAGGTCGATGATCTGAGCCTCCAGCGGCGGGCGCAGATCCGGCAGATACTCCCGCGTCTCCGGAGGATCGTCCGGTCTGATATCGCGCGAGTGCTTTACGATTCCCTCCCGAACCTCGAAGGTGAGATTCAGGCCGGGGAATCGAGCGTAGCGGCGCTCAAAATGCTCCACGATCCGAAGCGCGTGAAGATTGTGATCAAAAATGTCGCCGAAGCCCCGCATCAGGCGATCGAGCTCCTCTTCGCCGGCGTGCGCAAAAGGAGGGTGGCCGATATCATGCACCAACGCCAGCGCCTCCGTCAGGTCTTCGTCAAGGTCGAGCGCGGAAGCCACTGTCCGCGCGATCTGCGCAACTTCGATGGTGTGCGTCAGCCGGTTGCGAAAGTGATCGGATAATCCCGCGGGGAACACCTGGGTTTTGTTCTCGAGCCGCCGGAACGCTCGCGAATGAATTACACGATCGCGATCGCGCTGGAATTCGTTGCGATACGGGTGCGGGATTTCGGGGTAGCGGCGACCGGCGCTGCGGCTCGGGTCGAAACGAAGCCGCGCCAGCATGGGCGGCGTCTACTTCTGGCCGATGTCGGCGAGGGCGGTCAACGCCGCGCGGCTCACCGCGCTGCGGTCGGCGCGAAGAGGTTCCAGCAGCTTCCGCGCCTCCGCAGGGTTGCTCGAAGAGAGATAGCGCGCAAGCACGATGGTCGCTTCTTCTTTCGACACGAACGTGGTGGGATGATCGATGACGTCCCGCAGAAGTTTTTCACCCTCGGCGGCCTTGCCTTCGCTCTGGAGAATGGGCGCCAGAGCCAGCTTGGCGAGCGATGCGTAGTCCTTGTAGCCGGAATCGGCTACATCGCGAAAATATTTCTCCGCGCTTTTGATGTCCCCCTTGTCGGCGGCGTTGGTTCCGAGAAAATATTCGGCGATGACGCCCTGCTGTGAACCGGGATATTTGGCGGCAACCTCGGAAAGCGCCTTCTTGACCGCTTCATATTTTGCCTGTTCGGTCGGAAATGACAGCGTGCCATCATTCGGCGCCGCTCCAACCACCGCATCCTGCACCCGAAGCGCGGCGCGAAGCGCATCCTCGCGCACGCCGTTCCTGTATTGCATGAATCCGTATACGATCAAGACAATAGCGGCTAGCGCCGCCGCCGCCGCGCCGTAGCGGATCAGTTCCTGGCGGTGTTCGGCCGCCCAGTCGACCGTGTGTTCGACTTCGAGCGCGAACTTATCCGTCTTCAGTTCTTTACGGGTGAGCCTGTCCACTTCGGAACCTCGTATGGGGGAAATTTCATGATACCATGCGCCCCGACAGACTAGCCTGGCGTCGGGTATTCTAAGTGCGCGCCGGGACGCCTCAGGGCCGGTAGGTCGCTGTACTCGTATCCGTTTCCCAGACCTTCACTTCCGCCACGCGGATCGGCGCCTGTCCGGGCTCGCCCTGTAGCGCGCTGCTCAGCTCGTCGTAGAAATACCGCGCCAGGTTCTCGGCGGACGGGTTCACCACTGTAAACGGCTCGAGATCGTTGATGTATTGATGATCCAGCCGGTCGGATATGGATCGCAGTCTCTTTTTCAGCTCAACGAAATCCACCAGCAGGCCCGTCGCATTCAATTCCTCACCGGCGACGGTCACCACAACCCGATAGTTGTGTCCATGTACGTTTTCGCATTTGCCATGGTAATTCCGCAGGGAATGGCCTGCGGCGAAAGTGTGCTCGACGGATACCTCAAACATTTTTGAAAAAATTCTCCACGTCCGTGATGCGCGTCGTGAAGGCGTAGTCAGGCAAACTGTCGAAAAACAGTTGTCCGTAGCGCTGTCTCGTGATCCGATGATCCAACAGCGCCAGCACGCCCCGGTCAGAGCGGCTGCGAATCAGCCGTCCGAAGCCCTGCTTCAGGGCGATTGCCGCCTGCGGCGCCTGGTATTCATAAAACGGGTCGCCGCCATCATCCCGAATTCGCGCAATCCTCGCCTGCACCACCGGATCGCCCGGCGCCGCAAAGGGAAGTTTGTCGATGATCACGCAACTCAACTGCTCGCCGGGTACGTCCACCCCTTGCCAAAACGATGCTGTTGCGAACAGCACGCAGTTCGGCGTATTTTTGAACTCGTCCAGCAATGCGCTCCGCGGCGCAGTACCCTGAAGCAGCGTTTCATACTCTATCGCGAACGAAACCCTGTCGTACACTTGCCGCATTTGCTGATAGCTGGTGAACAGGACGAAAGCGCGGCCGCGGCTCAGGTTCAGCAGTTTGATAATTTCAGTCGCGGCTTCCGCCGTAAATTTCGGGTCGCGCGGGTCCGGCAAATGTTGCGGCACATACAGAAGCGCCTGGGTCTGATAATCGAAATGGCTGGGCACGATCAGCGTCCGCGCGCTGCGGATGCCGAGCCGGCGCTCGATGTATTCGAACGTCCCGCCGACCGCAAGCGTGGCTGACGTCAGCACCACCGCGTCCACCGCGTCGAACAGAAGCTCCCTGAGGATCGAAGACACGTCAATGGGCGTGGCCTGAAGAAAGCAGCCGCGTCCGCGACGCTCCACCCAGTAGACGAGCGACCGGTCCGTTGCCGCCATCCATTGTTCAATCCCACACGCCAGTTCCTTGGCGCGGCTTACCAGCGGAATCGCTTGTTCCGGGGAATTTTTGATCAGCTCCAGGTGCGCCGCCAGCAACTCCAGAGAGCGCAGAAGATCTTCGTACCGCTCCCCATGCCTTTCAAGAAGACTGCGCTGCGCCGAAAATCCCCGGCGGCCTTCGTCTTCGCCAAACAAGGCGAAGAACTGGCGCCCATGATCGGTCATCGAGAGCAGAATGCGATCTAACTCCGGAGACCAGAAGCCCTTCTGACGCGCAATGGACGCCGCATCAGCGGCCAGATCTTCGAGCTGATAGTTGCTGACCGAAACACCGAAATACTCGGCGGCAATGTCTTCGATTTCGTGAGCCTCGTCGAAAACGACGGCGCTGTAATCCGGAATCACGCTCTCGGCCTGGTCGCTGCCGGCGCGGATGGCGAGGTCGGCGAAAAATAAATGATGGTTGACTATGATAATGTCGCTCTCAGCCGCCCGCTGGCGCATCAACGTCAGAAAACAACGCTCGAATTGCGGGCATTTTTTGCCGGAGCAGCGGTCGCGGCGCGCATCCAGCTTGCGCCATGCCGGGCTGTCTTCGGGCAATTTCCGGATTTCCGCCCGGTCGCCGGTCTCCGTGATCCGTTCCCATTCACGGATGATCTGGAAATCGGCTACCTCTTCCAAGCCTTCAAGGATGGGCTCCTTTTCCGCGTCGTATATTTTTTGACGGCAGGCGTAATTGGAGCGGCCTTTCATGTAGCAGACGCGCAGCGGCGTGGAGATGCGCTCCTTCAGAAAGGGAATATCCTTGTAAAAGAGCTGTTCCTGAAGGTTTTTGGTTCCCGTTGAGATGACCACGCGGCCGCCGGAAAGGATCGAAGGCACAAGATAGGCGAGCGTCTTCCCGGTACCCGTCCCTGCCTCCACAATCAGGGGACGCCGGTCCGCCAGCGCCGCCTCCACCGCTTCAGCCATTTCTAGCTGACCCGCCCGGAATTCGTAATTGGGCTGCCACTTCGAAAGCAACCCGTTTCGCCCGAAAAACTGGCGCGCAGACAGCGCATTCACCGGAGTTTTTACGGGACTCGACACCTGTTCAATTGTATCGTGACGTCCTCCCGCCGCCTGAATGCCGATGGCGCGCCCGAGGACCGGAGGCCAGGAGCAACCGCCACTTCCTAAGACAGTCCTTTAAGTGATTGATTTAAAATAAATTACAAGAAATTGTTGTCACTCCTCCTCGGAGTGTGCTAATAATATTGAGCGGGGTTCCCTCCTGGAGCCCGAGAGTTCAGAACACATTCCTTATCTTCCACATGGAGGCTGAAGCATGAACATCCGACCGCTATACGATCGCATCGTCGTAAGGCGACTCGAAGAGAAGGAGCAAAAAATTGGCGGGCTGTATGTGCCCGATACCGCAAAAGAAAAGCCGCAGGAAGGTGAAGTGGTTTCGGTGGGCAAAGGTAAGCGTCTCGAGGATGGCAAGATCGTTCCCCTGGATGTGAAGCCCGGCGACCGCATTCTTTTTGGCAAGTATTCGGGAAACGAGATCAAAATTGACGGCGAGGAGCTGCTGATTATGCGCGAGGACGAAGTTCTCGGCATTCTGGAAGGCGCCTCGAAGCCGGCTTCGAAGGTAGCGTAACAGAGACTCACCGATTCCAAGGAGGTTTGAGAGGAAATGGCAGCAAAGCAGATTGTTTACAGCGAAAATTCCCGGCAGGCCATTCTGCGCGGCGTCAATCAGCTCGCCGACGCCGTGAAAGTCACGCTTGGCCCCAAAGGCCGCAATGTTGTGCTCGAAAAGAAGTTTGGCGGCCCGACGATCACGAAGGACGGCGTCACGGTCGCCAAAGAAATTGAACTAAAAGATCCGCTCGAGAACATGGGCGCCCAGATGGTCAAGGAGGTTGCGTCCAAGACCAGCGATGTAGCCGGCGATGGAACTACGACCGCGACCATTCTGGCTCAGTCCATCTTCCGCGAGGGCGTAAAAAGCGTGGCCGCGGGCGCCAATCCCATGGCGTTGAAGCGGGGCATTGAGCGCGCCGTGGAGGTTGTGGTTGAGGAGATTAAGAAGGCGTCCAAGCCGGTCTCGGGCGAAATGATCGCCCAGGTAGGAACCATTTCGGCCAACGGCGACACGACCATCGGCAACACGATCGCCGAGGCGATGCAGAAGGTGGGCAAGGACGGGGTTATCACGGTCGAGGAATCGAAGACGATGAGCACCGAGCTGCAGACCGTGGACGGCATGCAGTTCGATCGCGGTTATCTGTCGCCCTACTTCATCACCGATCCGGACCGGATGGAGGTGGTTCTCGAGGATCCCTACATCCTGATCCACGAGAAGAAGATTTCCAACATGAAGGACCTCCTGCCGCTGCTGGAGCAGATTGCCCGTTCCGGCAAGCCGCTGCTCGTGATCGCGGAAGAGGTTGAAGGTGAAGCGCTGGCCACTTTGGTGGTGAACAAGCTGCGTGGAACCTTGAACGCCTGCGCGGTGAAGGCGCCCGGCTTCGGCGATCGCCGTAAGGCCATGTTGGAGGACATTGCGATCCTCACGGGCGGCAAGGCCATCATGGAAGAGACTGGCATCAAGCTGGAGGGCGTGCGGCTGGATGATCTCGGTCGCGCCAAGCGCGTAACGGTCGACAAGGACAACACCACGATCGTGGACGGCGCAGGCAGCCAGAAGGCGATCGAAGGCCGCATCAAGCAGCTGCGGGCTCAGATTGAGGAGACCACCTCGGACTACGACCGCGAGAAGCTGCAAGAGCGGCTGGCGAAGCTTGCCGGGGGCGTCGCGGTGATCAAGGTGGGCGCCGCCACGGAGACCGAGATGAAGGAAAAGAAGGCTCGCGTGGAAGATGCGCTGCATGCCACCCGCGCAGCTGTTGAGGAGGGTATCGTTCCCGGCGGCGGCGTGGCGCTGCTGCGCGCAGCTAAGGCTCTTGACAATGTCAAGCTTGAAGGCGATGAGCAGATCGGCGTCGAGATCGTCAAGCGCGCCTGCGAAGAGCCTGTCCGGCAAATCGCCGGAAACGCGGGATTTGAGGGCGCTATTGTGATCGAGAAGATCCGCCAGAACTCGGATGTGAACTATGGCTTCAACGCTCAAACCGGGCAGTTTGAAGACCTGGTCAAGTCGGGCGTCATCGATCCGGCCAAGGTCACGCGGTCGGCGTTGCAGAACGCGAGCTCGATCGCGGCCCTGATGCTGACCACGGAAGCGCTGGTGGCGGAGATTCCCGAGAAAAAGCCCGCCTCCCCGGCTGGTCCCGGCGGCCATGGCCCGGACATGGACTACTGAGCGGAACTACAGGCCCCAAGCAGTTGAAAAGCCGCCCCGAAGTGGGCGGCCTTTTTTTTGGTCTTCGCCCACTTTCCACTGCTGCGCCGCATCAGGTCCAAGTAACAAAATCTCTCTGCCGGGATCCCATCGCAAGGAGTACAATATGGCCTGCCAGCAAGCAAGTTGCGGCAGCGAACCAGACAGTCCAAGCGCGAAGGCGTGGTTCGCGGTCGAATAGCCGGATGTGGTCAACGGAGAGGCGGAACTTGCTGAGAGGGAGGAATTTCAGATGCGGTGCGCTGGGCGTTTGCTTGGAATTGTTGGGCTCGCCGTGGCGGGCGCGTCCCTTGCGCTCGCGCAGATTGGCGGCACAGGAGCGATCCAGGGCGTAATCACCGACTCAAGCGGCGCGGTGGTGCCGGGCGCAACCGTTACGGCGACGAACGCCGGCACTGGCGTGAAAACTGTCCGTGAAACGACGGAGGCGGGATACTACGTCCTGTCGCCGCTTCCCGCCGGCGAGTACACCGTGACGGTAGCCGCGGCGGGATTTCAGACGCTGACGCGCGAACATGTGCGCGTTGACGCCCTGAGCACGGTGGGTCTGAATCTCACCGTCAATGTGGGCGCGGCGGCGGCAGAGGTTACCGTCAGCGCGGCGCCGCCGGAACTGAACACTTCCGACGCCAGCCTGGGGCAGACGATCCGTAACGAAGTATACGATGCGCTGCCGCTGGCGATGGGCAACGCTCCACGGGATCCGACCGCGTTCACGCGACTCATGCCCGGCGTATCGACCAGCAGCGCCACGGGCAACACGGCCGGAAATGTATTTGGCTCGCAGGACCACTCTCAGGATGTTTATGTCGAAGGTCTGCCGGTGACCAATCCGGTGGCGCAGGGTGAAACGCGTACGCTCGGTCTTGGCGTTTCTGTAGAGGCGGTGGACCAATTTCAGATCGAGACCGCGGGCGCGGCGGCGATGTACAACGGTCAGGGCGTCTCGAATTTCGTATTGAAATCCGGCACGAACGAATTTCACGGCGCGGCGTTTGAATATTTCCGCAATACTGTACTGGACGCGCGCGGATTCTTCGCCGCGAGGCGCTCGGTAGAGCACCAAAACGAATTCGGCTTCAGTCTCGGCGGACCGGTGAAGAAGAATCGCGTCTTTTTCTTTGCGAACTACGACGGGTTTCGGTTCGCTCAGGGCGCGCAGCCGAGCTTTCAATCTATACCGACTCTGGCGGAGAGGAACGGCGACTTCAGCGCTTTGCCGGTGAAGATTTATGATCCGGCAACGACCGATTGCTCGCACGGCCCCTGCACGCGCGCCGAGTTTCCGGGCAATCTCATTCCGGCCAGCCGCATTTCACCGATTTCGAATTATTTTCAATCGTTTCTGCCGAACCCGACCAACGGAAATTTGCTGAACAACTATCTGGGGAGCGTTCCAGTCGGTTATCACGATAACAGCACAACGGATAAGGTTGACTTCAATATCAACGACAAGAACACCGCATTCGTGCTCTTCAGCCACGGGCATCGCAGCCAGACCACTCCGTATCGCGGGCAGACGCTTCCGCTGCCCTACGCTGATACGCGGCTTGTCGACGAAGTGCCGACAACCGCGCAACTCCGGCATAATTACGTTGCGACCCCGAACCTTATCAACCAGCTCAGCTACGGTTTTTCACGGTTGAATATTCCCATCACGAATGCAACCATTGCCGGCGACTATCCGACCAAGGCGGGACTGAAGGGGCTGCCGCCGGGCGAGGCAGCGTCTTCGTTTCCTGAAATCTCCTGGAGCGGCCCGAACGCGCCCGCAGGGTGGCGAGGCACGAATTCGCGGGCGTTCACCGAGGTATTGAATACCTTCACGTTGCAAGACAACGTGCAGTGGACGCACGGCAAACATTCCGTCACTGTCGGTTTCCAGGTCCAATGGCTGCAAGCGAACGAATTCACCCGCACCTACGGCAGCCTGGCTACGTGGAATTTCAGCAATTCCCAGACTGCCGGATTCAACTCAGCGGGGACGCTGCAAACCACAACCGGCAACGCTTACGCCAGTTATCTGCTGGGCGCGGTGAACTCAGCGAACGTCATCGAGGACTATGTCGTGGAAACCGGCGGCCGATATCGCAACTACTCCTGGTGGGTGCAGGACAATTTCAAGATTTCGCCTAAGCTGACCCTGAACCTGGGGCTGCGGCACGATATTTGGCTTCCTTATAAAGAGGTGTTGAATCGCGAATCGTATTTTGATCCGACACGGCCGAATCCGGCGGCGGGCGGGCGCCTGGGCGTGCTCGGATTCTACGGCGATGTTCCCGGCGGCTGCCATTGCAGTACAAACGTGCGCACGCATTACACGAACCTGGGGCCGCGCCTTGGGCTAGCCTACAGCGTGAATGATAAGACGGTGATTCGCGCCGGCTACTCCATTATGTACACGCGGCGCGGGGCTGTGGGGGGCCGCGGAGGCGCGCGAACGGGCACCGATGTGCTCGGCTACTCAGCCAGCCCAAGCTTCACCAGCATCGACAACGGTATCACTCCCGCGTTCTATTGGGACAACGGCGTCCCGCCTTATCAAAAACCGCCCTTCTTCGATCTGACCTACGGAACGGATTACAACGGAACGGACGCGCGCCCGGCGACGATGAACTTTGGGGACCCGGAACTTGGCGGCAAGCCGCCGCGATACCAGAATTGGAACATTTCCATCGATCGGGCCATCACCTCCAGCCTCATCCTCGGCGCGGCCTACATCGGCAGCAACGGGCATTTCCTTGGCGGAGGCGGGCGCGGCGTCTGGTCGGACTTGATCGATCCCAGATATCTGGCGCTTGGAAATCTGCTCCAACAGCAGGCGACGCCCGCCAACGTGGCCGCAGCCAACGCCATCCTCCCCGGCATTGGCCTGCCCTATCCTACGTTCATTGGATCGATCGCGCAGATGCTGCGGCCGTTTCCCCAGTACTCCGGAGTGAATGATCTGTGGGGCGATGTCGGCAACTCAAATTACAATTCGCTGGAAATCCATTCGACGAAACGCCTGTCCCAGGGGTTGACGTTCAACTTCAATTACACGTACGCGAAAGGCTTCGACGACACGCTGTCGAATATGGTGGGCGGCCAGACATCCAGCGGCCGCACACCGTACAACTGGAAACCGGAGAAGGCGCGCACACAGCTCCCAGCGCACTCGTTGAACTTGCTGTTCGTCTATCAGTTGCCTTTTGGCAAGGGTCGCCGGTTTGGATCCAACAACCGGGCGGTTGCCGCCATTGCACGCGGATGGCAGCTTTCGGGAATCGCGACCTACCGCTCCGGCGCGCCGATCGGGACTATCGGCGCGGCGTGCAACCTCCCCAGCGCCGGGTCGTGCTACGCGAATTACAACACCGGCTTCTCGGGTCCGGTGCGCATTAATGGCGGCTGGGGAAGCGGCGATCTGCTGGGCCCGAATCCCCCCGCGTTTCTCGACAAAAACGCATTTGTTTCGCCGGCCGCGTACACATACGGCGACACGCCTCGAACAGCGGTTTTCAACATCTATAATCCAGGCAGCTACGGGCTTGATTTGAGCGTGCGACGCGAGTTCCCCCTGATCGAGCGGGTTCGTCTCGCATTGCAGGCTGATGCGATCAATGCCTTCAATTTCGTAAACTTCTCGGCGCCGCCCACCAACATCACCAGTTCCAACTTTGGCAAGATCAGCGGTCAAAGCAACGGTCCTCGGCTGTTTCAGTTGAGCGGACGGATCACGTTTTGACAGGATGCGGGTATGAAGCTCCTTACAGCGGTATGCGCGGCCCGGCTTCTCATGGTGTACGTTGCAGCCGCCGAGCCGCCCAGGGAATGGATTGATCCATCCACCGGACATCGCGTGATCCGGCTGACGGATGAGCCCAACAGCGCGACCCTTTACTTCAATCAGAATGGGTACACGTCGGATCTGCGGAAGATGATCTACACGACTCCGGACGGCATTTTCGCGCTCGATCTGAAGACGCACGCGTCGAAGCCTGTGGTGAAGGGCAGAGTGCGGGTGATCGTCGCCGGACGGAAAACGCAAAACGTCTACTACACCAAAGAAGGGGCCGTCTACGCGACGGATGTCGACACCGGGGCGACGCGCGAGATCGCCAAGCTACCCTCCCGCGGCTCCGTAGCTACGGTGAACGCCGACGAGACGCTGATCGCGGGCACGTATATCGAAGGCGCAGGGCGGGATTACAACCAGAGCCGCCCCGAGCAGCCGCAACTTTTAGAGCAGCCGCGCAATAAGGGCCAAATGATGGAAGAGCGCCTGGCCGCTCGTCTTCCCATGGCCCTGTTTCTGATGGATGCCCGAACCGGCGCCACGCGCGTCATTCATAAATCCACGGACTGGCTCAATCACCTCGAATTCTCGCCAACCGACCCCACCCTGCTGATGTTCTGCCACGAAGGGCCGTGGCATAAGGTTGACCGAATCTGGACGATTCGGACAGACGGATCGCAGCTGACCAAGATCCACCACCGCACTATGGCGATGGAAATTTTCGGACACGAATTCTGGAGCGCAGACGGAAAGACCATCTGGTACGATCTCCAGACGCCGCGAGGCGAGGACTTCTGGCTGGCGGGCTACAACGTCGAGAATGGACAGCGGACGTGGTATCACCTGCAGAGGAACGAGTGGTCGATTCATTTCAATATCAGCCGCGACGGCGCGCTGTTCTGCGGCGATGGCGGCGACGAGGGCCAGGTGGCGCACGCCCCAGACGGCAAGTGGATCTACCTGTTCCGCCCCGAACTGATCCCCAACCGCGGCATTCAGGACAAGAGCTTCATCCAGCCGGGCGTCTTGCGAGCCGAGCGTCTGGTCAACATGTCGAAGCACAACTACCGGCTAGAGCCCAACGTCAGCTTTTCACCGGATCGGAAGTGGGTGGTATTCCGGTCAAATATGCTCGGCCCGACATACGCGTTTGCCGTGGAAGTGGACAAGGCTGCGGACGCGACCCACTGATTCGATCTGCTGAAATAGAAGTGTGCTCCCGCTATTCGACGAGGCGCCGCCGGTAAATCGCCGCGCGCTGGCTGAAAAGCTGCGTCGGCTCGCGAACGAAAACATCTGGATCGGCGCGAGTTCGTGGAAGTACGAAGGCTGGTGCGGACAGATTTACACGCGCGAGCGATATTTGACGCGCGGGCGGTTCGCCCGGAAGCGGTTTGAGGCCGAGTGCCTGGCCGAATATTCCGAAACCTTCCCGATCGTCTGTGGAGATTTCTCGTTTTACCAGTTCCCCGCGCCGGAGCATTGGCGGCGGCTGTTCGAATCGGCAGGTCCGGCGCTGAAGTTCGCATTGAAAATACCCGAGGAGATCACTGCCAAAGAGTTTCCGTCGCACGCGCGCTACGGACCGCGCGCCGGAACGGTAAACGAATCGTTTCTGAATGCGGATCTGCTCCGCACATCGCTGCTCGAGCCGCTCGAGCCTTACCGCCGGCGTGTTGCCGTGCTGATCTTCGAGTTCGGGACATTCAACAAGCGCTGTTATGAGGATGTTACGCAGTTCGTCGCCGATCTGGACCCGTTTCTGAGCAAACTGCCGCCGCACTTCCGGTACTCGGTGGAGATGCGCAATCCGGAGTACCTGATTCCGGAGTATTTTGACTGCCTGCGCCGGCGCGGCGTCGCGCATGTCTTCAATGGATGGACGCGCATGCCGGAACTCGACCGTCAGATCGCGATGGGCGACGCCTATACCGCAGATTTCATGGTGCTGCGCGCGCTGCTGCGGAAGGGGCGGACGTACGAAGAGGCGGTGGAGCGTTTCTCGCCCTACCGCCAGGTGCAGGAAGAGAACCCGCGAGCGCGCAAGGCTATGCGCGAGCTGATCCGGATCGCGCGCGAGCGCCGGCGCGCCGCATTTATCTTCGTGAACAATCGCTTGGAGGGCAATGCTCCCGGAACGATCGAAGCCGTATTGCATGACTGATCACTACGAGGCAATTCTGTTTGACTTTGACGGGGTCCTGGTGGACAGCGAGCCGATCCATTACGAGTGCTGGATGGAGGTGCTCGCGCCCTACGGTTTCCATATCGATTGGGATTCTTACAAGCGTCACTGGGTCGGAGTATCGGATCGAGCCATGATCCGGCAGTTTTGCGAAAACTCAACGCCGCCGCTCGATTTCGACCAGATCTGGGCGGAATATCCACGCAAGACTGAAATCTTCCGTTCACGTCTGACCGAACGGCCGGTGTTTCACAATGAGACCTTGCAGCTGCTGGAGCGGCTTAACGGCTACAAGCTTGCCGTTGTGTCTTCGAGCGCCCGCACCGAAGTTGAGCCGCCGCTGGTGCGGGCGGGCGTGCGGGACCGGTTCGGCGCGCTGGTGTGCGGACGGGAGTTAGTCACTAATACGAAGCCGGCGCCGGATCCCTATTTGAAAGCTGCGGAGCTGCTTGGAGTGAAACGGGCCCTGGTTGTTGAGGATTCCGATGTCGGCGAACAGAGCGGCCGCGCAGCAGGATTCGAGGTGCTCCGGCTTTCCCACCCTTCGCGGCTGGCGGCGGAGTTGGCCGCCGCGCTCGGCCTTTCCCTGGCTTCACCGCCGTTGTTACGCTAAGCGTGTGAAACGCGCACTCGGCATTCTGATCACGGTCGCGCTCGTTCTGGGACTGGCTTATGCGTATTATCCGCCATTCCGACTGTTTTCCTGGTACGTAGCGGGCCGCAGCCCGCACTGCGCGCTCGAATCGGCCGTTCTCGCGCACGATCACATCGAGAAGCTGAAGGCCTCTCACAATCGGATTCTCAAGGCCAGCAAACTTGTCGAAGAGGATCCCGCCGGCTACGATCTCTGGGAGACGCCCAAAGGACGCTATTGGATCCCGAAGGGCGACAAGTTTGTCCTGCCATTCAATCTGGCCGAACAGGAGGTGAAGATTTACGGCACGGGCCCGCAAGCAGTGCAAAAAGGCGATATCGTGCTGGATTGCGGCGCCAATGTCGGCGTATTCACGCGCGTCGCGCTCAACGCCGGCGCTTCCAGGGTCGTCGCGATCGAGCCGGCGCCGGACAATCTCGAATGTCTCCGGCGGAATTACGGGAATGAGATCGCGCGCGGGCAAGTGGTTGTGATTCCCAAGGGCGTTTGGAACAAGGACGACGTTCTGACGCTCAGCGTCGATCCGAACAACACAGCCGAGGACACGTTTGTCATTCATCACGAGGGACTGACGCCCTCCGTCCAGGTTCCGCTGACGACGATCGACAAGCTGGTGGTGGAACTGAATTTGCCGCGTGTGGATTACATCAAGATGGACATCGAAGGCGCGGAGCCGAACGCGCTGGAAGGCGCTCGGGAGACGCTGAGGCGCTGGAAGCCGCGCATCTCGATCTCCACGTATCATGTGCCGGATCATCCAGTGCGCATTCCGCAAATCATTATGGCGATGCGCGCCGATTACCGCATGGAATGCGGTCCTTGCGCAGAGGCGAACGGGCGCATCCGGCCCGATGTCCTGTACTTCCGCTAACGAGTTCGTGCGGGCATGGATCCGCGGCGGCTGGGGAGCCTCATGGGCGCAGGGCGCCGGGCGCCCAAAAGATAAGAACCCAGACGATTCCCGGCTGCGTCCGTTTATGATGGTTGCCCGGCGGTGCAGCCGGAGTTAAGCTCGTTTAGAGAAAGGCGGCAGTATGTCCCGTCTCGTCCTGGTTCTCATCTGCGCGGTTGTGTCCAGCGGCGCGTACGCACAGCTCATCACCTTGCCCAGCCATTACGGTTCGCCCTCCGGGTTCGGGAATGTGCTGTATCCCGGCGTCGGGCACGCGCCCGTGACCCGGCCCGCTGGATTTCCCCGGTCGGCGCCATACCCAGGGAGCGGCTTCCGCGGCGTAGTGCGCCCGCCGGCCGTCGGGCATCCGGGCCATGCGCGGCAAGTGGTTGTGCCATATCCGGTCTTTATCGGTGGATACGGCTACGGTTATGGCCTTGGATATGACCCAGGCGCGCCGCCGCTCTATGCGTATCCGCCTGATCCAGCCCTGGCCGGCGCACAACCGGTCACGCCGCCCGTGGTGATCATCAACCAGGCGTATAAACCGGAAACGGTCAGTCCGGTGATACACGATTACGAAACGAATTCCGATACGCAGTCCACCGCTTCCGGTCCGCAAACGTATATCGCGCCCGCGCATCCGTTTCCGGACCCGAACGAGCAGAAGCAGGGTCGCGCCGCAACGGCGCCGGACGAGAAGCCGACGTTATATCTGCTCGCGTTCAAGGATCACACCATTCTCCCCGCGCTTGCATATTGGGTGGAAGGCGATACGCTCAACTACGTGACCGAGAGCGGGGTCCTCAATCGGGCCTCGCTGGCGCTAATCGATAAGGATTTCTCGAAGGAACTGAACAAGCAGCGCTCAGTCGAATTCAATCTGCCGTAGCCGCCGATCCTGTTACGCTGGTGAGTTGAGCCCCCCATCCAACCGGCTTGCCGTGGAAGTGTGCGGAATCCGCTTGCGCACGCCCGTCCTCGCCGCATCAGGCGCCTTCGGATACGGCGTCGAATTTGAGCACATTGTCGACCTGAATGAGATCGGCGGATTCGTGGTCAAAGGGCTCTCGCGCGAACCCATCGCCGGCAATCCGCCGCCGCGGCTTTGGGAGACCCAGGGCGGAATGATCAACTCCGTCGGACTGCAAAATATTGGCGCGCGCGCGTTCGTCCGGGACAAACTGCCCGCGCTCCGGCGATATGAGACAGCCGTCTTCGCGAATGTATTCGGGTATGCTCCCGAAGACTATGCCGAGGTAGTCCGGATTCTGGAAGACGGCGAAGGGCTGGCTGGTTACGAGCTGAACGTCTCGTGTCCAAATACGAAGCGCGGGGGCATCTCGTTCTCGAATGATCCGTCGCTGCTGGCGGAAGTAGTCGGCTTGGTGAAGCGCGCGGCGAAACGCCCGGTTATTGTGAAGTTGTCGCCGAATGTATCGTCGATCGAGCCGCTGGCGCGCGCAGCCGAGGACGCCGGCGCAGATGCTCTGTCGCTGGTGAACACATTCGTGGCGCTGGCGATCGATGCGCGCACGCGCCGGCCGCGCATCGGAGCAGGATTCGGCGGCTTGTCCGGACCCGCGATCAAGCCCATTGCGCTGCGCATGGTCTACCAGGCCGCGCGCGCGGTTCGTATCCCGGTGATCGGCATCGGCGGCATCTCAACCGGGATTGATGCGGCGGAATTCATGATCGCCGGCGCCCGCGCCGTCGAGGTCGGCACGGCAAATTTCTGGGATCCGCAGTCCGTCGTGCGGATTGCGCGCGAACTGGATCGTTTCGTCGCGCAGGAAAAGCTTTCGAGTGTTGCGGATCTGGTTGGCACGCTGTGTTTATAGGGAGGAACATTTGAAGACGGTTATCGCAACCGATAAGGCGCCCAGGGCGATCGGCCCCTACTCACAGGCGATTGTGCACAACGGACTTGCCTTTCTGAGCGGCCAGATTCCGCTGGATCCAGCCACCGGGGAGCTTGTGGAAGGCGGCATCGCCGCGCAGACCGAGCGCGTGCTGGAGAACATCAAAAGCGTGCTCGCGGCGTGCGGATCCTCCCTGGATCGCGTCGTGAAGACCACTGTTTTCCTCAGGGATATGGGCGAGTTCGCGGAAATGAATGAAGTATACGGCCGCTATTTCAGCGCAAGTCCGCCCGCGCGCTCGACCGTACAGGCGGCGCGACTGCCGCGAGACGTACGCGTGGAAATCGAGGCGATTGCAATCGTTCCGTAGTCACTGGTGCGCCGTAGTCACTGGTGCGCCGAATATTGCGGCTGCGGCGGATTCAGTTTCACATCGATCGTCTTCTCCTCTTCATTGACGTCGAAGGTGTCGCCGAAGGTCTGATATCCCTTCGCGATAACCTGAACCAGAATCTTGCCCTGCGGCAGCTCCGGCATCTTCGCCAGGCCTTCCTGATTGGTGCGGGTTTCCCAGTGCGTCCAGATCTTCTTGCCGAGCTTGATCTTGGAGCGGCCCTGAACAAATTTAACCACCACGCTCGCGCGGTCAATTGGTTTACCTTCGAGATTCGTGACGCGGACCTGCAGCTTCGTCGTATCCGCTGCGATCAGCGGCAGCGCGAGCGCTCCCGTTACAAGCGCCAATAACAACCTGTTCATTGTTTCAATTATGCGATATCCGGCAGCAGAAATACGCGAGGAACGCCCGCCGCGCGAGTGATCGCCTCCGCCGCGATGTAGCCGCTGCGGACCGCGCCTTCCATGGTCGCCGGCCATCCGGACGCAGTCCAGTCGCCCGCAAGGAACAGGTTGCTGACGACGGTGTGCGCGCCCGGCCGCCGCGCCTCGAGACCCGGGCGGGCGGAAAACGTCGCGCGAATCTCTTTGACGACATGCGCCTTTTCGAGCCTGGCGTGGCGAACAGCAGGAAAAAAATCGGCCAGCTCTTCGAGAGCCAGCGCGATGATTTCGTTTCGCGGCAGGGGCGTAAGCTTACGCGATGCGCTGACCACCAGTTGCAAGTAGCGGCCCTCGCTCTTGTTGAACATCCATTGGAGAGTGCGGTCCAGCAAGGTTGCATGCGGAAGATTCGTGATGGCGCGGTCAAACCACAGGTGAATGCCGGTTATCGGCGAATGTTCGAAACCCGCGGCGTCGACCCGAAGCTCGGGCGCAAGGTCGTTCAGGCGCTCGAACGGAACCGCCAAAATGAAATAGTCCGCAGAAAACCGCCCGCTATCGGTGATCGCCGCCGCGGCGCGGCCGTTTTCGATCGCGACGCCCTTCACCGGACAACGCAAACGAAGCTCGACGTTTGGCAACCGGCGCCAGGCGTCCTCGCTATACAGACTGCCGAGCGGTGTCGCCGGCACTCCCATTTCGTAGCTATCGGAGCGAGCGAGAAATCCGAGCCAGAACACCTGAAATCCGTGCAGCGCGGCCATGTGGTCGAGGTCTTCATTGACCGCACTGACCAGCACCTGACGCCAGAATCGCTCGATTGCGCGCTTCGTCTGCCGCTTTTCGCGCAGCCATTCGAGCATCGATATGCGGTCGAGATCGTCGCGGGCGCCGTATTCGCGCCGGAGCGCGAGCAGCCCCCGCGCGACGGCAAGCTTGTCGCGCGCGCTCAGGAATCGAAGGCCCGCAAACGATCCGCTGAAATGAAACGGCGCAGGAAGTCCGCCGCCGCGCAGCGTAGACATCCGGCCGCCCGGCTCCACGAAGTAAAAATCCTTGTGGAACCGGATGCGGTCTTCAACGCCGAGCCGCCGGTAGAAATCCAGCAGGTTGACGCAGCATCGCAGCAGAATATGCTGGCAGTTATCGATGGTTTCCGCAGTTTCGCCGGCTGCGGCGACCTGGTACGACGTGGCGCGGCCGCCGAGAAAAGGGCGGGCTTCAAAGAGCGTGACGCGGAACCCGGCATCCGCCAGAGCCGCGGCGCTTGCCAGCCCAGCCAGCCCCCCGCCTACAATGGCTACACTGTTGCGCATTCGGCCGGAGCGCGACCGAGGATATCGACCCTGGAGCGCCGGCCCCCGCCCCAGCCGCCGTTATTCAGGAGCTCAATCGCGATCCAAAGAACAAGCACGATAAATATGATGTCGGTCGGAGTAAAATTCATCGGAGCCACTTCAGCCTGAGCAGCCGCCAAAGCGCCCTGGGTACGCGTACACTCATGCGGCGCGAATTGCGGAACTGAGCCGGAATGAATGGAACAGTAATCAGCCTATCACAGTTGTCGGTGTGAAATCCAAACAATCTCAGGCGATTCGCTGAGAAGCTGGCTCTATTCAAAGAACAGTCTTACACCGCCGAGAATTCCCGAAGGGAGCGGCCTCAGGTTTTGCATATCCTGCGGAGTGAAACGCTCACCGTAGCGCAGGTTCAACAGGCGATAGCTCGGCAACGTCTGGCCGGCGAGTTCGTTGATGGCGAGATTGGCGACAACCAAGCGAATCTGATTCTCGCCGGAATGAAGGAACGGTGAAACGTCCACCTGGTAAGGCGGGCGCCATATGGCCCCCGCGAACTTGCCGTTTACATAGACCAGGGCGGCTTCGCGCACGGGGCTTTCCAGCAGCGCGCGCATTCCAGGACCGCGGCGGGCTGGCGGCGGCACGGGCGTCCCGGCGCCAAAATCGAGCAGAGCGCGCATATCCGGCTTGACCGGGATTTGTACGGATTTCTCATACACCGCCTGACCCGAGTAGTATTGTGTAGCGTTGTCCTCGGTCCAGGATCTCAGCGTCTGCATTTCAATGGTGCGATTCAGACCGGAGAAGACGACGCGCCATCCGGAGCTCAAGTCAAGCATGCCCGTGCGTGCGCGCACGGCTGGCGCCGGCCGGGCGGCGTGCTTTGAAAAGACCAGCAGGCGCGATTCGTACGGCTCGAGGTTCAGCGTAAGACGTGGTCCGCCAGCCGCCCAAGAGGCGCCGCTGAACGGATCCCACCATTCGCCCGTCAAGCCTTGAACGCGAACGCGGGCTTCGGTCCGCACCGCCAGATTGCTAGTGTTCGCGATGAAGTAGACCTCGCCATCATCCAGCTTTCTATGAATGAAGCCGATGGCAGCCGACCCGGTTGCGAAATCGGGAGGATACAATTTTGGCAACTCGCCGATGCGCGCGGCTTCCACCACGATTCCACCTTTGCGTTTGTAGTCTTCAATGCGCCGTGCAGTTTCAGAGGGCATGCGATGAACAGCGGGCAGCGCCAGGACGGGATATGGGATGCCGGCGCTCTCGATCGCGGCATCATCGATATAGTCGAAGTTGTATCCCAAGTCCAGAATTCGCGGAATGAGGTCCGGTCCAAACAACGCTTCCATGGATTGATTGATTGACACCCGGCCGCCGGCGGTGAAACCGGCCCAGGCATCATCGGTCGGCAGATACAGCGCGACGTCATTTGCTGGTTTGCCTTGCCGCAGCACGTAGCTGATCCGTTGCAGGTATTTCGTGATTTCAGGCATCACGATCCACCAAGGGTTGTGGTTGTTGAACACAGCGGCGGCATAGAATCGCCAGCCAGGCTGGCCGGCCGATGGCGGCGAATACGGCCATCCATGCCCGATGAGCTGATTGACGCCCTGAAGGAAATGCCGGTCGGCTTCCGCTTTCATGTCGAGCGGCGTCGCGCGAAATGCGGGTGAATGCAGCCACGTCCAGGTTTCCGAGGACGTGACTGCGCGGCCATACAAGTGGCTTGCCGATGAAGCCCAGCGCGACGTCGAAAATGCGCGCCATTGCGCGCCCTCGCCCTCCGGCAAATCCACCAGCGCGTTGCTCGACAGCCTCACCGGTGGAATCCCATAGGTTTGAGACCGGAAGCGCGTTCCGTGCGCTTTGGCCCATTCTCGCACGGGGGTCAGATAACGCTCTTCGACGAGTTCGGTAAGCGTCTTGCCCCAGTCGTGGCGAATGTCGGCTGTTTTCGGGCCGATATCGCCGACCAGTGCGGGCAAAAACGGCGTCAGGTCGTATCCCCGCCGCTTTCGGAACTCTTCGAGAAAGTCGGGCGTCCAGTCGGATCCGTAGACCTCCAGGCTGTCGCTGAAAACGGCATACGGCGGATGTTGACCGAACGCCTGCATCAGCCGTTCACCGACCATTCGCAAGTGCCGTTCAATTGCTGCGCGACTGTAATGATCCAGCACAAATCCTTCTGCGCCGACCGCAGCCCGTTTCACCTGCTGTCCTGTGCGGCTGGAAAAGAAAAACAGAGCGACGTGCGGGCCTGCGAGATTTGGCGGCAACCACAAACGTCCGCCGGCAATGTTATTAATTCGCTCGATTCCCTCGGGCGAGAACTGTCGGGCATCGCCGCGGGCCAGGAACGCCGCGAGCATGTTTTCGCCGTGCGCAAGGTCTGGAAGCGCGATCGAACTCGCGCCTTCAGAAATGGGGACGCGATCACACCTCAATCTGCCGGCGGCAAGTGTCACCGGCGTGTGCGGTCCTCCAAAGGGCCAGCCACTGCCGAGCGTGATATCGATGCGCAGTCCAAGCTCTCGCGCTTTGTCGGCTGCGAATCGCAAGGCGTCCACGAACTCATCGGATAGATACGGGAGATTGCGGAATCCGGTTTGCGGGTCATCCAGTTCGAGCGGGTAGACAGGCTGCACTTCTACCCCGCCTATCCCGCCTTCTTTCATCAAGCGAAGCTCGCGCTCAAGCTCCGCCTTTTCCACAGACGGCCCGAACCACCACCATCGCATCATGATTCGGGCGTCGTCCGGTGGATTCTCGAAACCGCGTCGCACGTCGGCAATCGTCTGGGCAGTCAGGCTGGCGGAGAACAGAAGTGCGAGTACTGAAAGCGTGCGCATTTCATAAACAGTATGATGCGCGCGCCTCTCTTGCGCTTGCCTCTGGCGTACTGCGCCATCAAGCCAGCAGGCGGCGAGCGAGCAAATCTGCTCCACCTATCGTAAGCAGCACAAGACGGGACGGCCTCCGGCGCGGCTGGGGACGGGTGATCGGGAGGCCCCCTACCGGAAGCCATCCAAAGCCAGGGAACGCCGCAGCAACGACCAGTGCGCCGAGGAACTTCCGATCTTCCATTCACGGATCCGGCTGGAAGATCTTGTTGATTGCCCACCGGACGTTCGGCTGCCGGTTGAACCAGGTCCATACAGTTCGCGCCCTAAGGTTTTCAGCGCTAAGCAAGGTTATGCCCTGGTCGATGCCGACCACGTCAGAATCGACCCACAGGGATATGGGGTGAAACGCATCCGCGAACCCATACCGGCCGTAGATATACCGCCCGAACTGTTCGCGCATCGCGCGCAGGGCCGCGAGCGAAAGCCAGGGCGTAAACATGAGCGACCCTGCCGGGGCGCAAGGAACCACAGTGCCATCAATGTCTCGTTGTGAAAACGCGTCGCCCCAGCCGACATACCCGATGTCGCTGTCGGACGGCGTTATGCCCCAGAGGTTGTCCGAATAGCTGGGATACGCGCTGCGCAGGCTCAGGCAGAAAGCGCGGTGCGCCAAGGTCGCAACAACGGAGTTTTGAAAGTAATCAAGGTGATAGGGCGAGCCATCCCGGAGGCCGCGGAGATCGAGCCACGCCTGTGAAAATTGATGCGTGAACAGAGGCCCGGCGCCGACGTACCGGTAATTTTCAAACACAACGGGATCGCGCGCGAAGGCATACCAGCAGCGGACGGGAATGGAATGCGCCGGCGAGCCAATCGCCAGAATGTGCAGAATCGCGTTCTCGCGATAATTCACCCACGCAGCCCGGAGAAAACCGGATTCCGGCCGCCAGCCCATGCGCAGATATCCGGTTGCGTTGTCGAGCATCCAGCGGAAATCAACGCGTTCATAGATTTCCTGGGCCATGCGCGCGATTTCGGCGTCGGTCTGAAAACACTGTTGCGCGGTGAGAACGCCCGCCAACAACAGGGCGGTATCGATCGTAGACAGCTCGGATTTCCATGCCCGATCGCCCGTGTGTATATCGACGAAGTGATAGAACCACCCCCGTTCATGGCGCTGCACGCTCGCAAGATGGCGCAATGTGACGCGCACGCGCTCGGTAATTTCCTCCGGATTCAGCCACCGGCGCTTATAGGCAATGCACAATGCCGCGAGTCCGAAACCGGTGGTGGCGATGCTGGCGATATCCTCGGTCCGCCCCTCGGTTCTCTCGCCGCTGTTGCGGGCCCGGTCAAGCACCAGGCCCGTTCTTGGATCCGCCTGCTCCCAAAAATAGCGGAACGCCCGCGCACAGAGATCTTCGAGAAACAGATCATCTTCCTGCGACAGCATCCTCCCCGTCTGTCCACGCGCCTGCAGCATTGGGAGCAGGACGAAGGCCCGCCGCGACAATCCAGTCACTCTGTATCAGAAATACTCAACACGGACCCGTAGACTCAAGCCGGGCGCACGAAGAATAGAATTGATCTTGACGCCGATGATACGTCTTTTGGCCGTCTCTGTACTGGCAGTTCCGGCGCTCGCACAACAAGTCGTCATGCCGCCTGCCGTCCCGTATGTACGCGTCCATGGAGACGCAGTTGTTTCCGCCCGGCCGGACCGTGCGCAGCTCGATATCGGCGTGATCAGCCACGGCGAGACATCCCAGAGCGCCGCAAATACGAATGCAAAGCAGTCGGGCGCTGTCATCGAGCAGCTGCGGGCGATTGTGCCGCGAGCCAATATTACGACGGTCAACTTCTCCGTAAACCCGAACTACGAATATCCAAAGGACGGCGGGCCGCCGGTAACGCGCGGCTACACGGCGAACAACACCGTGCGCATTACGATCGATGACATGACGGCGCTGGGCAAAGCAATTGATGTCGCAACGAGGTCAGGAGCGAGTAATGTGAACCGCCTGAACTTTCTGCTCCGCGATGAGGCTGCCGTGCGAGCCGAAGCTCTGGGTAAAGCCGCCGTGCAGGCGCAAGAGGGCGCGCAAGCGCTCGCAGCGTCTCTGCATCTGAAGCTGGGGCGCGTGCTGCGGGTCGAGGAAGAGCAGCCCGTGGTGGTTTCCCCCGCGCGGGAGGTCGAGTTGCCCGCCGGGAAAACGCAACGCGCCGAACTGGCACCGGTGGAGCCGGGCCAAATCGATATTCACGCCAGCGTCACCCTCACCTTCGAACTGATTCAACAAAACTGATCAGTTCGCTGCTGTTTCAGAAACTGAACCGCGCCTGGAACTCCACGACGCGGCCCGCCATCGCTGGCTGAGTCGCCCTGCCGAATTGACTGCTGTCGGCAAACACCCCCGGATCGAAAAAACCGAAAGGCGTCAAATTCAAGTTGTTGAACAGGTTATACAGGTTGGCGCGGATGTCCACTGCGGCCGCCTCCCCCAGATGCCAGCTCGGAGGAAGCCTGGTGACTTTGATCACCGACAGATCGACGTCGAAATATCGTGGCCCACGGAATGTATTGCGCCCGATGCCCGGGGGTCCAGCATCCTTGATATCAAAATATTGTGCGCCACCCCCGGGCCAATTCACGCCATGAATCAACGCATCGTTTGAGTTGCTGTAAACCGCGCCGCCGAAATATCTCGTGGGTCGAATCGGGCCGAGCGACGGTCCGCCGGGCGTGCTTACGGATTGTCCAATCTTCACGGTGTACGGAAATCCGGTGTGATAGGTCAGAATGGGAGCGAGCTGAAAACCGCCCAAAAGCTTTCCGGCCACGCCCTGCTGTTTCCTAAGCCATGGAAGCTCGTATTGCGCCGCGAGCAGAAAAAAGTGTGTGGCGTCATAGTCCGAAGGACCTCGCTCGCTGCGCAAGTCCTGGGGATACGTCTGGTTCGAGCTCGCCCCCGGTCCCTCCGTGGACAACTCATCGATGCTCTTTGACCACCGGTACTTCGCCTGCAATCCAAGCCCGTGGGAGAAGCTTCGAGTAAGCCCGAGATTCAGGGCGTTGTAATTGGAATTCACGTCAGGCTGGGGAAAGTAAACAGGACTGAACGCTGGATTGTTCGGATACAAGAAGCTCTGATTCACAATCCGTATCAGATGATGATCTGTGCTGCCCTGATAGCCGGCCGAGGCGACCATGCGCCACGGCAGGCTGTATTCGAAGCCCCACGAATAGACGTAGGCGTAGCCAGTTGGAAAATTCTGCTGCGCGCCCCAGACCTCGACCGTGCGGTTCAGAATCGCGCCCGTTGAAGGGTCAATCCCCACCGCCAGAGCAGGATTAGCAGGATAACTGTAAATTGAGTTGCTGCTTCCCAAGGCGTAGAGGATCTGACCATTGTCGAACGGCGCCGCCGCGTTTCCACAGCAGATTCCAAATCGCGCAAAATATGGAGGATTGCCGCGAGTGTTGGCAAACAGCACGTCCGGGACGCGCGTGTAGTAAATTCCAAAACCGCCGCGCACCACGAGCTTCTTGTTCCACGCATCCGGGTTGTAAGCAAACCCGAAGCGCGGCGCGAAGTTGTTGCGGTCCGGCGTGAACAGGCGGTCGACGGTTTGCACTCGGGCGCCCACCAACGTGTACGGCGCAGCGTAAACAAGATTGCTGAGCCGGTTGCGAGTCTCGGTAATTGGAGCGAAATATTCCCACCGCAGCCCGAGGGTCAGCGTCAAATTGGGCAGCACTTTCCATTCGTCCTGGCCAAACAGAGCGTAGGTGTGAGTTCGAAAATACCGCTGCGCGTCGGCGGGGGCGCCGGTCGCGGGGTTCGCGTTGATCTGCTCAAAGACCGGGGCGTCGTTTGCGAGATTGAACAGTCCCTGAAACGAGTACAGGGGCCGGGCGCCGCCGACTAAGCTGCTGTTGTCCTGCTCCCACCGGAGCTCCACTCCGAATTTGAGGGCGCTGTTGCCCACAACCTTGCTCACGTTATCTCGCAGTTCGTATTGATTCTGGGCTAGCTTGCTCGGCGTTGTTTCACTCTGCGGCGCTCCGAACCGGATGCGATCCGGCAGCGGGAGTCCTTCCACCTCCAGGCGCGGTATGCCGAAGTTGACATTCGACGCGTCCCTGAGTCCGTTGTCGGCGAAGCGTGTGAAGTTGAACCGCAGTTCATTGAGCGCAGTGGGCGAGAGGATGCGGTTATAGGTTGCGGTCGCGGCGCTGTTGAGAGGTCTGAACGGAATATCGCCGATTGGGCGCCCGGCGCCCGCGCCATCCGCGGACACCGTATCCAGCTTGGTGATAAAGGTGCTCACTGCGAACGAATCGGCTGCGGTGGGATTGAAGTCGATGCGCGCATTGTATTGGTTGCCCTGCGTGCTTCCCGGCAGCGCGATCTGCGCAAAGGCGATATCGGGAATGCCATCGAGACCGGCGCCCGCCGGATTCTTGCCGATATCGACATACTGTCCCGTAGCGCCGGCCAGCGAGCCAATATCGAGGCCTCCGGCCACCTGCTGACATGCGCCTGCCGCAAAACCGGAAGGGCACGCCGTCGGCAAATAGCTCACGACGCGAGGAGTCATGCCTGAATTACCCAGCACTCGCGCAATGATGCTGTTCGGCCGGGTCGCAATCACTTGCTGGCGGAACTGCGGCGTCTCGACATACTGAGCGCTGTAACCGGTACTGGTTTGGCGGAGGCCTTCATAGGAAAAGAAGAAGAACAACTTGTTTCGGACCACCGGCCCGCCGAGACTGGCCGCAAACTGCCGCAGGTACTGGTTGACGCGAACAGCAGGCGCGTTGTTGGGACCGCCGAATTTGTTGTACGCGTTGAAAATTGGATCGTTGTACTTGAACACGCCGCTGCCATGGAACTGGTTGGTCCCGTTCTGGGACACTACTTCGATCTGCGCCCCGGAATTGCGTCCCGCCTCGGCTGAGTAGTCGCTCGAGGCAACCCGCATGGACTTGACCGATTCCTGATTCGGCGTCACTACAGCCGCGCCTCCCCACGTGAGACTGTTTACGCTTACTCCGTCGATCTCGTAGTTGTTCTGAGACAGGCGCTGGCCATTGGCGACGATCGGTATTTGATTTTCGGTCTGGAAAATCGAAGCATTGGAACCGCCCGGGCCAGTGCTGTTGGGCAACGCCACGGCGCCGCCTGTTCCGGAACGCCCGGCATCGCCGAACACGCCTGGAGCGAGGCGCACAAGCTCATAGGGATCGCGACCCACCTGCGGCAGCGAGCGCACCGCATCTGCACTCAGCTCGGTGGAGACGTTCGCTGTCTCCGTTTGCAGCGCGGGAGTGGCTTCAGATGTGACGGTCACTGTTTCGGCGACGGCTCCGGGCTCCAGGGTGATATCCACGCCCTGCGTCGACTCCGCCGCTACGATGATGTTCTGAACCAGCCCCACCTTCATTCCCGCCGCTGAGGCCTCGATGTTGTAGCTGCCCGGCGGAAGTCCTGAAAACCGGTAGAAGCCTTCGGAACTGGACGTCGTCTCTTGGGTCTTCCGGGTCTCATTGTTCGTCAGCTTTATTTTTGCGTTGGGAATAACGGCGCCGGTTGTATCTTTAATGCTGCCCTGGATGGCGGCGCGAAATTGTCCAAAAAGCGGGAGAGAAAATGTGAAAACGAGGCAGGCGCACAGACGGATTTGGAGACGCGGCCGATTTTCGTTCAGCATCGGACCTCCTATTGCTTACCTTCGTACAGAAGGACCTGTCAGAAGCTAGACTGTTTTCGTGAATTGCGCGTTACAGCCGGGTGATGGCGCGGCGCGAGCGGGCGCTCCAGCCTGTCAACAGCAGACTTCACGCGTCATGTTACTGTGACAGATTCAACCCGCGTGTCAAAGTTGTCACAAAGCTTGCGATCGGCGCCACGCCGCGAGCAGGTCGGCGGCGGGTGTAATTGTAGTATGAGCGCACGATGAGGGGACGCCGGAAACGGAACGGCGCCGCGTCGCTGAACTATGCGTGAGACCGGATTGCTCCTCGAGATGTCGTCCGTCAAGAAATCCTATGGCGGCGTGCGCGCGCTCAAAGGCGTGTCATTTGATCTGCGCGCCGGCGAGGTACACGCGCTTGTCGGCGAGAACGGAGCGGGCAAATCCACATTAATCAAGGTGATCAGCGGCGCAGTCCAGGCCGACGCCGGAACGGTCATGATCGGCGGCGACCGGCTGGAGCATAACGATCCGTCGCTCGCGCGATCGCGGGGCGTCGTTGTGATCTATCAGCAGCCCGCTCTCTTTCCCGATTTGAGCGTGGCGGAAAACATTGCGCTGGCTCTGGACAGGCCGGGCTCGATGTGGCGGCGGATTGACTGGAGGTCGCGGCGCGAACAGGCAAAACGCCTGCTCGAAACCTTAGGGGCGCGAATCGACCCCAACGCGGCCGCGGCGTCGTTGAGCATGCCTGAGCAGCAACTGGTCGAGATTGCAAAAGCCATTGGGGCCGAGGCGCGAATTTTTATTTTTGATGAACCGACAGCATCGCTGGGAGTGAACGAAACGGAGCGGTTATTCGCCATCATCGACGATCTGCGGCTGCGCGGGCGTGGGATCATCTACATCTCGCACCGGCTGAAGGAAGTGATGCGGCTGGCGGATCGCATCACGGTACTGCGCGAAGGCGAGACCGTAAGAACCAGTCCGGCGCAGGCGGTGACGGAAGAGGAACTCGTCCGGCTCATGGCGGGGGCGGGAAGCGCCGCCCCGCGTCATGAGCCGCCTCGGGCGGGGGATGTCGTGCTTCGCGCCCGCGGGCTGTCTTGCAGCCGATCAGGGGTGCACAGAGTTGATCTTGATCTCCGGGCAGGCGAAATTACGGGCCTCGCGGGACTGATTGGCGCGGGGCGGACAGAACTTGCGCGCGTCCTGTTCGGCATTACGCCCGCCACGAGCGGCGTGATTGAGATCGCCGGTCGGACCGTCTTTATCGGCAGCGCGAGGGATGCCATCCGGTCTGGAATCGCTTATGTCCCTGAGGACCGGCGCCGTCATGGCGTGATTCTGCCGATGACCATTGCGCAGAACGTGTCGATGTCGATTTTGGATAAGCTGTCGCGAAACGGTCTGATCGATCGTGAGCGCGAGCGCAAGATCGCGGACGAGTTTGGGGCCCGGCTTCAGATCCGCATGGCCGGGGTCGACGCTCCGGTAGACACGTTGTCGGGCGGCAACCAGCAGAAGGTCGCCCTTGCGCGATGGCTGGCGACACAGCCCCGCGTGCTGATCGTCGACGAGCCGACGCAAGGCGTGGATGTAGGCGCAAAGGGCGAGATACATGCGCTCATTCGGGAGTTGTCGCGCCGCGGCATCGCCGTACTGCTGATCTCCTCTGAGATCGAAGAACTGCTGGAGGTGGCGGACCGGATTCTGGTCATGCGCGGCGGGACCATTGTCGAGGAATTCGAGCGGGCCGGATTGACGCCCGAGCTGGTGCTGGCGGCGGCCCTGGGCGCGCATATCCGTGGAGGCGCGGGGATATGAAGCGCGAGATCGGCGTCGGGCTGCTCGTTTCAGCAATTCTGATCGCTCTGGCGTTGATTCATCCGGATTTTTTCCGCATGGAGAACCTGCGCGACATTGCGCTGGCGAATGCGCCGGTGCTGATTGCGGCGATCGGCAGCACGATCGTGATACTCGCCGGGGAGATCGATATTTCCGTAGGCTCGCAATTTGCAGTCTTGAGCATTTTTGCCGGCGTGCTGGCGAAGGCGGGATTTCCGGCCCTGGCGGTCCTGCTCTGTGCGGCGGGGGCCGGAGCGGCGCTTGGCGCCGTGAACGGATTGCTGGTTGCCATGGCCGGAATTCCGTCGATCATCGTGACGCTGGCGACAATGATGATCTGGCGCGAGAGCCTCCGGTGGGCGACCGAAGGAGCATGGGTCCAGGGACTGCCTGCCGCGTTTCAATGGTTCGGGCTGAGCCAGGACGCCGGAGGTCTGGCCATCCTGGCCGGAGCGGCGGCGATATTCGCCGCGGCCTCCTGGGCGCTTAAGAACGCGCCCGCGGGTCGGATGGTGTATGCAACAGGCTCAGACCGCGAGGCCGCCCGCCTGGCCGGTCTACATCCGCGCACAGTATTACTGGCGGTTTTTGCGCTGAGCGGAGCCTTGACGGGAATCTCGGCGGTCGCTTCCGCAGCGCGGTTTCAGGATGTTCCCGCAAACGCGGGCGTCGGGTTAGAACTGAAGTGCATCACAGCCGCCGTAATCGGAGGAACAGCGATTACAGGAGGTAGAGGATCGCTGCTGGGGACCTTGCTCGGCGTATTGCTGCTTGGCATTGTAGCCACGGGAATGATCTTTGCCGGCGTCAGCCCGTACTGGGAGCGCGCGGTTGAGGGAGCTATCATTCTTGCAGCCGTGTGCTCGGAACGAATTTCGAATGCGAAGGCGGGGCGGCGCGCCCGCGCCGGAGCGCCGGCATGACTACATCCGCCATTCGCGTCCCGGCCGCGCAAGCTGGCGGCGTTGCCGTTGGGAAGGGCTATGAACGCGCGCTGCTGGCGCTGCTGGCCGTCGAGATCGCGATATTCAGCTTTACGGGGACGAACTTCTGGTCCATCACGAACGCCTTTGAGCTGGTACGACTCGGCGCCGAGCTGGGCGTGCTGGCGCTGGCTCTCACGCCGATTATTCTGAGCGGGGGGATCGATCTGTCAGTGGGCTCCGCGATGGGACTTTGCGCGGTCGCATTAGGGGCGCTGTGGCGCGACCATGGGCTCCCGTTGCCGGTCGCAATTGCGATTGTTCTGTGCATCGGAGCGCTAGGCGGCATGCTAAATGGACTGCTTATCGCGCGGTTCAACATCGCGCCCCTGATTGTCACGCTCGGCACGTATTCTCTGTTTCGCGGCGTCGCTGAGGGCTGGACGAAGGGCGCCGTGAATTACTCAGGATTCCCACCCGGCTTTCTGTATCTGGGTCAGGGCTATGTATTCACTGTGGTCCCGGTTCAGGCTTTCATTCTGCTTTCTGCGGCGCTGTTTTACTGGACGCTTGTGCACCGATCCGTCATTGGCCGCTCGCTGAGCGCGATCGGATTCGCGCCCGACGGCGCGTTGTATGCGGGGATCCCTGTCGCGCGCCGGCTGCTGCTGGTGTACACGCTGTCCGGATTGTCGGCCAGCGTCGCGGCAGTCATCTACGTCGCTCACTTGGGGCAGGCGAAAGCCGACGCCGGGACGGGCTATGAGCTGATTGCGATCACCGCCGTTGTGATGGGCGGCACATCCATCTTTGGAGGGCGCGCAACCGTCACGGGGAGTCTGCTGGGGCTCGCGGCGATGGTCGTTCTGCAAAACGGACTCCGGCTGTCGGCAATGCCCGCCGAGCTCGCCGGCGTTCTGACCGGCGTACTGCTGATTGCCGCCGTGCTGTTGGAACACGCGCGATCAAACAGCTCACAGCCGCGACGCCGGCTGCCGCGCCTGGCGCTTGCGGCCGCTGTCGCATTGCTGCTGCTGATGGCGGCGTTTGGCGCGCGGGAGATCGCGCCCCACGCCGGCTCGCCAACTTCAGTAACGATCGGAATGATGCCCAAAGCGAAAGGCGACCCGTATTTCGTGAGCTGCCGGAAAGGCGCCGAAGAGGCGGCGCGAGAGCTCGGGCTGAATCTGATCTGGGATGGACCGACTGAACTTGACGCCGCCAAGCAGAATGAGGTGGTCGAGGCGTGGATCACCAAGCATGTGGACGCGATAGCGGTAGCTGTAGAAAACCGCGCCGGCATTTCCACCGTCCTGCGGAAGGCGATGAGCCGCGGCATTCCGGTCCTGACGTGGGATGCGGACGCGGACCCGGACGCTCGCGAGTTTTTTGTTAATCAAGCCACGCCGCAAGGCATCGGGTACACGCTGGTGGACCGCGCCGCTCTCCTGCTGGGCGGGAGTGGGGATTTTGCAATCATTACTGGTGCGCTCACGGCAGCCAATCAGAATGAATGGATCCGTTATATACGCGAGCGGCTCAGGACAGCGCATCCACGCCTCAACCTGGTCACAATCGAACCCTGCGATGACGATCGCGACAAAGCATTCGCCAAAACGCAAACGATCCTCAAGGTCTACCCGAATGTGAAGCTGATCATGGGCATTGCCGCGCCGGCGGTGCCCGGCGCGGCCGAGGCGGTGAAGCAGTCAGGCCGCTCGGATGTTAAAGTCATGGGACTCTCGCTGCCGAGCCTGTGTAAAGCCTACGTGCACGAAGGCGTCGTGCAGGCAGTGGTGCTGTGGAACACGCACGACCTCGGATATTTGACGGTATACGCGGCGAATGCCGCGGCGCGAGGCAAGTTAAAACCTTCCGATGCCCGGTTTGCCGCCGGCCGACTTGGAAAGGTGCAGATTCGGGACGGGCAGATCCTGTTGGGCGCTCCGTTTGTGTTCGATGGCGCCAATATCGACCGATTTGATTTTTAAATCCGCGGTTCGCCGCCGCGGTCAACGCGCCTGCGACCTTCGCAGTCCGTGCGCGAAGCGATAGGGGCAAGTAATAATAAAAATCCGATGCGGATTTTACTGGTTCTTGCGACCGCCGCTTGCGTTTCGGCGCAAGCGCCTCAACCGCTGAGTTCCGATGCGGCCGGCGTGTACGCGATCTGGCCCTCCACGCCTCCCGGTTCCGAAACCTGGACGTGGCGCGAGCAATCCGGGGACCGTGGCGGCAGCCGGATGGTTCGCAACGTCGTCACTCCCACTCTGACCATGTACAAGCCGGCGCCGGGAAAGGCGAATGGAGCATCCGTAATTATCGCGCCCGGCGGCGCCTTCCGTTTCCTGATGGTCGACTACGAAGGCGTAGACATGGCCCGCTGGCTGGTCGAACATGGAATCACTGCGTTCGTTCTGAAATATCGTCTGATGCATACGCCTGAAGACGAGGCGGCGATGAGCGATTATCTCCGCAATCTTGGAATCAGACTGAGCGCGGCCGACACCAAGTCTGAAAACCCGCCGCCCTATGATGAAGCCACAAAGGCGGCAATAGCCATTGCCGAAGAAGATGGACGCCAGGCGATCCGCTATGTGCGCCAGCATGCCGCTGAATGGTCCCTCGATCCTCACCGGATCGGCATTGCCGGATTTTCAGCGGGCGGAGGCGTCGCGATGGGGCCTGTGATGCAGCATGATGCGAACAGCCGGCCGGACTTCGCCGCGCCGATCTATCCAGCTTACCGCACGGCGACGCCCGTTCCGGACGACGCGCCGCCCCTCTTCATCGTCATCGCTGATGACGACAAGCTTATTTCTCCGAATTCCAGCGCGCGGTTGTACATGGCCTGGCACAGCGCCGGAAAACCGGCCGAACTCCACATTTTCCGCCGGGGGAATCACGGATTCGGAATGAGGAAGCAAAACATTCCGACAGATGGATGGATCGACTTGTTCTATGCCTGGATGGACTCGTCCGGATTTCTGAAGCCTGCGGGTCAACCGGCCGCCAGCCTTAGGCCTTAAACACAGCCAGGCGCGGTAGCTCGTCGGGCGTCTCGGCTTGAGGCTGGACTTTTGAAGGACGCGCCTGCGCTCCAGCCGTGACGCTGCCTGCCGTCGCGCCCCCTTCGGCCGGCTCAGACGCCCGCGGTAACCGACTTTCGCGACCGCGTCAGGCTGATTACCGGGCCGGCGTAGATCACCGATGCCTCAGATCGCCCGCCGGAGAGCATGTCCATCACGATCATGCCCCAAGGACGGCCAAACTGGTCTTTTGTATCGGCCGCCACGGCCCTCAAGTGATCGGCCAGATCAGAGCGCAGCCTCTTAAAGGTGTTGTTTTCGAGGTCCGGCTTCGGGTTCGTTTTGAAAAAAGCCTGCAGCGCCACGAGCTTTTGCGCCGCTTTCGACATAGCGCCGGCCCACCAGACGATGACGGAGTAATCCGCGACAATAGCGCCAATCTGCGGCGCGGTGAGGCCCCTGAATTCGTCCATGCGAGCAAAGCCCGGCTGACCTACATCCTTCATTTTTCTCCAGAGCGCATCGTCCTGGAGCGGTTTGAGCCGGAAACGGTCTACCGAGTCGTCATGTATGGCGATCTGCATCGCTCTTCTTCCGATGGATTCAAATTCCGACAGATTGCGTGGAGCGCCGCCCTCGTCGACAAAAAACGCGCGCGTCAGTTGGTCGTTGTAGCTGGCGTGGGCATAAACAATCGTCCGTCCAAAATCGCCGATGCCTTGCGTCAATCGCTGCTGCTCGGCGGGCGTGAGAAGCCCCAACCCGACTGCGAGATCCAATTCATCCTGCATCAGCTCCCGATTTGTGGAGTTGTGCAGCTCGAAATACGTCTGGCTGCTCGTCAACTGCGGGGGAGAAATCACACAGCCGGCGGCGCGATATGTCGCCGTAATCAGAAATGATGCGGCCAGCGCTTTACGCAGTTGCTGCGGGTCAGCCTGGTTGGGCTTCCCACCCACGTTCACCACGCCAGCCTGAAGCTTGCTCGCCGCCGCGCTGTCGGCAATCGTGAGCTGCCCGCTGGCGGGATCGAATAAAACCTGCCCTTTCAGCGTGAGCTTGGATATGGACAGGAAATTGTAAATTCCGAGCAGGTTGATTCTGTATATATGCTTGCGCTGGCGTAAATTCGTGTAGATGCTGTGGATCATCCGGATGCCGGCGGGCAAATGGTCTTCCCGTTCGATCAGTTCGGTCAGATCGCCGTCGAGCGCCTTATGAATCGCCGCCCGGCTCTCCGCATTCAGCGCGCTGAGATCAATCTCGTACAGGAAGGCGGCCTTATGCGATCCGATGCTGTCCCACTCCGCGGATACCGCAATCTCGAGAGAGCGGTCGATGCTAGCCTTGACCGTGGCTTGGATTGCGCCCATCGTGTCCCAATCGATATTGGCGGCTTTGAGTTCGTTGAGGTCGGCGGCGGCGTCCGGGCTGATCGCTGAAATTACTTTCGCGAAGAGATCCTCGCCTTCCACCGAAACGGAAAATCCGGCCTGCGCGCTGGCCGAAATATCCAGTTCCGAGACGTGGCGTTTGAAATAGCCGAGCCGCACCGTCTGTAGTCCAACCTTGCGCACCCGGATCTGGTAATCGCCGGTTTGTTTGAATGCGGCGCCAACTGTAATCGAGTTGCCTTGAGCTAGGTTGATTTCTGGAAGCGCCGATCCGAGGTCAACCGTGGCGAGAGGATTGGAGACGGCCACCAGATTCGCCTTCGCTGAAAACCTGAGCGATCCGGTTCCGGACAGCGTGATAATGCTGTCGGGCGCCATGGCTTCAAGATCTTCGATGTCGCCCGGCAGCTCGAATTTCGATAACGTGCAGCGAATGGCGTCGAGCGCCGTGAGCGGCTCTGGCGTCACCTTGAATTTCTGATAATTGACCACCGACATCGACGTACTTGCGCCGAAGCCGAAGCTCAAATCGGACGCTCGCGCTCCAATGGAAGCGCCCAGCGTGGCAGTGAAACCGGCAGACACGTAGCGCTCGTTCGGCTCGACGGATACGTCCTCGCCGAAATCATCGGAGGGGAAGAGGGAATCGGGCGCCCCGGGCGGCATATCATGGCTGGGGACAAAAATATCGAGGCTGCCAGATGCGCCCGCATTGATCGTCAAATCGATATCCGTGGCTCCGATCGGCGCTGGTTCGGCGAACGTCAGGCCAACCCGGAATGACGTGATCCCCGGATCCGCCAGAGTCAGCGACTCCAAGTCGCGTATGGTCTTGTCTTGCACGAGCAGCTTCGGAACGGCTTTGAAATACCTGGCGATGGCTGACGCCGGATCCGGGTCGATATCGATCGACGCGCCAAGCTGATCTGTCAGCGTGATAGTGGGCATACCGCGCTCCCTTCGCTCTTGACGAATTTGGAAATTATACTCTGCCTCGACAAAGCCGCGCCGGTCCGAGCGTTTGTCCAACAAATTGTCCAAGATAATCCTGAAGTGGCGACGCGACTCGAATCACGCGGCGCTGAGAGATCCTGCGCCGTCGTCGGACGGATTTGTTACAGCACCACTGTCTCTTTCAGCAGCCGGTTTTCCGCGAAACGCCGCAGATTGAGTTGACCGGCGTCAATCAGCTCGGTGGAGCCTTTCAGGATCAGGTCGGCGAGAATCCTTCCCGTCGCCGGAGAATGCATCACGCCATGACCGCTGAAACCGTTGGCCAGAAAGAGCCCGGGCGCTTCGTCGACGCGGCCGAGCACGGGATGGTGATCGGGCGTCATCTCATAGAGCCCGGCCCAGGCCCGCCGCGGATTGATCTCCACCTCGGCAAGACACGGCACGCGGTCCACGCCCCGCGTCAGGATTTTTTCAATGAAGGCCGGATCGAAGTTCATGTTGAACCCAGGGGTCTCGTCGGGATCATTCCACGCCAAGAGCAAGCCGAGGCCCTCGGGTCGGTAATGGAATCCCGTCGCCATGTCAACCACCATTGGCGATTTGCGCGAGATTCGGTCAAACGGCTGGGTCGGAACCAGCATACGGCGCAGCGGCTCGACCGGCAGTTCGATCCCGGCCAGTTGCGCAACTAAACGGGCCCATGCGCCCGCGGCGTTCACCACGGTGCGGCTGGCCATAAATCCGCGCGTGGTTCTGACGCCGGCCACGCCATGAGAATCCATCGCGATGCCGGTTGCTTCCGTATCCCGCAGGAGCCGCGCGCCGCGCTCGACAGCGCGCGCCATGAAGCCGCTCATAACGCTGTTTGGGTCGACGAATCCATCCGTCCAGCAGAAGCTGCCGCCGAGGATATCGTCCGATCGCAGCTCGGGCGCGATGCGAAGTACCTCCCCGGCTGACAGCAACTGAACGGTTTTCAAGCCGAGCGCCGTTTGCTGGCTGTAGTTGCCGCGTAAATACTCGAGATGACTTTGCCGCGTGGCGACGAAGAGATAGCCTTGCGGCCTGTAGCCGGAAGGATGCCCGGTGGCCTCCTCAAAATCCCGGAAGAACGGAATTGAATACAGCGACATCTGAATATTCACCGGCGTTGCAAACTGGGCCCGCACGCCTCCCATGCTCTTGCCCGTGGATCCCTTGCCTGGGGAGGTTTCGCGCTCAAGGATGAGCACGTTCCGGCAGCCGGCTTCGGTGAGGTGATAGGCGATGCTGGAGCCGACGACTCCGGCCCCGATGATGATCACGTCCGCGGATTCCAAGCGCTTCTCATTCTATCTGCGCCGGAGGCCGGCCGGCTCGCCGCCCGGACGCTGCGCGGCGGCGGCTCTCACGAACTGGGGACCGGCATCAACATGCGCTCCACTCGCCGTAAATTTTCCGGCTCGCCCATCACGATGAGGCAGTCGCCGCCTCCGATGACGGCATCGGCCGGAGGGTTGAAGTGCATGCTCCCGTCCGCGCGCCGGATCGCGAGAACAATGACGCCCAGCTCGCGGCGGAACTGAAGCTGTTCGAGCGATCGTGACGCGAACTCGCTCCGTTCGGCGACCTGGACCTGCTCAATTCCGACGTCCAGGCCGATGTTCTTTGTCGTGAAATCGATGAACTGCGCCACGTGCGGCCGCATCATGGCCTGAGCCATACGGTGGCCGACCAGATTGTACGGCGCGAAAACAAAGTCCGCGCCGGCTCTCCGCATCTTCTGCTCTGCCTCCTCCTCGGCGATTCGCGCCGACAGCTTGAGCGAGGGATTGAGCGCTCGGGCTGAGAGGATCACGAACAGGTTGTCGGCGTCTGTCGACAGCGTCGCGATCAACCCGCGGGCGCGCTCGATCCCAACCTCCCGCAACGTCTCATCGCGCGTCGCGTCGGCCCGCACGGCGGTCATGCCGGCGGCCAGCGCGCGCGCCACGCGCTCTTCGGACCGGTCCACGACGACAAACGGCGCTCCTGCCGCGGCCAGTTCCTCAGCCGCGCCGCGCCCAACGCGGCCGAATCCACAGACAATATAGTGATTGCGAAGGTTCTGAATCATCTTGCGCACCCGCCGTTTGCCAAAGTATTGGTGCAGCTCCAGCTCGACCATCGTTTGCGTCACCAGGCCGACTGCAAAAAATATGGTTGTCACGCCGAAGAAGATCAGAAACGAATTGAAAATGCGACCTGCGCGGCTGAGATCGTGGAGCTCCTTGTATCCGACCGTGGTCACCGTGGTCAACGTCATGTAGAACGCATCAAACGGCGGATACCCCTCAATGACAACGAAACCCAGCGTTCCGCTTGCAAGCGTGAACGCAATGGCGATCGCCAGGAACCCCAGGCGGCGCGGGATGTGATCCATGCGGTGTTCTATTGTCGGCGCGCAAGCAGCAGAGTCATATCGTCCTGCAACTCGGGCGATCCGGTCCACTGCTCCACCGCTTGAATCACACTTTCGACAATCTGGTCCTCGCTCCGGTGCGCATTCTTGGTCACGAGTTCGATGAGCCGCTCCTCGCCGAACATCTCCCCGTACTCGTTCTCCGGCTCCGTCACTCCATCCGTGAAGCAGACCAGCAGATCGCCGCGCTCCATCAGTATCCGGCTTTCGTCGTATTGCGCGAATGCAAACGCGCCGACCACAGTGCCATCTACATTGAGCCGCACCGCCTGGCCGTTGCGGATCAGAATCGGCGGCAGGTGCCCCGCGTTCGTATACCGCAATTCGCTGCTCGACTCATCGTAAAGCCCCAGATAGAAGGTGGCGTACTTTTCCGGCGAGGTATACGCGTGCAGTTGCTCATTCAGATGGCAAACCAGTCTGGCAGTCGATATGTTCTGCACCCGCTGGCCGTTTCCCGCCGCCATGGCCAGCTCCAGTGAACTGCGCAATTCCGTACGGAGCGCTGACTGGAGCGTCGCCATGAGTAGAGCCGCAGAAATGCCCTTCCCGGCGACGTCGCCGATCGCAATCGCCACCTTATCGTCCCGCACGCATTCGTAGTCGAAGTAGTCGCCGGAGACCATTCGCGCCGGCTTGCAGACGGCCGTGATGCGCAGCGATCGCACCGAAGGCGCCTTCTTGGGGTAAAGCTGGCTCTGCACTTCGCGAGCGATTTCAATCTCGGATTGAAGCCGCTCTTTCTCCTTGGCCACCTGGATCAGCTCTTCCAGTCTGCTGGTCATGGTGTTGAACGATTTGCTGAGCTCGGCGAGCTGGTCGCGTCCGTACACTTCGATCCGGTGGCTGAAATCGCCGTGCATGACGCGCTGAGTCCCCTCGTACAGATGGTGCACCGCGCGGGTGATGGTGCGCGTCATCGTGATTCCGATAACCAGCGAGATGAGTTCGACGATCAGGAATGCGATCGAGACCGCAACGAGAATGACGACCAGCGCACCCTGGACCCAGTCCGTCTTGCGGCTGAAAATTGTGGAGTAGACCGCCGAAGGCCGTGATCGCACCACCAGAAGGGCATTCTCCTGCCGCCCCGCCGATTGCCAGATCGCCACCGGGTACAGTGCGGACCATTGCACCTGGATATCATAAGCGCCGGCTGGCGGAGGCAGCGCCTCGGTTGTGCGCTCCGGCTCCGGCGCGATTTCCAGATCGCGGCCATCGATGTTGATGTTCAATCTCCCCCGCCTGCGCCCGGCGACGTCTTGCAGATACAGAAACCGCACCACGCCCAGCCCGGGCGCCAGCCTGGCCAGATACTCGCTGTTGAGCGGCGCGATCGCGGTTACGTCGCCATCTTCGGCAACGGAGCGCGACCAGATCCAGAACTGGCCGTCCTTCCGCACCACCCCGGATATCTTGTTCCAGCCGGGCGGCGGCGGAGGAAACTCGGAGTTGAGCGGATAATGCAGCACGCCGTAGCGGCTTCGAATAATGATCTGAAGACCGGGAAATCGTTCGTTGTAGAACAGCTCGCCCATGGCGCCAAGCATGCCAAAGCGCTCTGACGCGGCGGCGCGAGCCAGGCTGTCGGTGGCCGATTCGAGACTCTTGATTCGACGGTCCAACTCCGATGTGACCAGGAAAACCGCTACTTGGCTGGTGAGGGCCCACCCGCTCAGCGCGGCGAGCGTCACAATCAGAGTAACCGGCACGACCGCGATAAACAGGTAGGTGACAATCAGCCGGTTGCGCAATCTCCAGATCGCGCGCCGCGAGGCGATGCGGACCAGGCGGGCCGCAACCCACGCTGCCAGGGCGAAACACAGGAACCGCGCCAGCGCCGTCCATCCGGATTCCGGCGCAATCGGCGTCAAGGCGATCACCAGCGCGAGAGAAACGAGAAATGCCCGCTCGACCCGACCGAGCCGCGCAACAGCGCTCTTCAATGCCGGCGGAACCGCCATCCTTACACTCTCGATTTCGCGATCGCCGGCGCCTCCTTTACCGGCTCTGCAAGCGGCGCTTCCGGCTCCAGATAATGCCGCGTCAGCCCCTCTTGCAGAATACTCAACGCCTGCGCCGGCGTGTCCGCATACCGGAACAGCTCCAAATCCTCGGGCGCGATCATTCCGTATTTGACCAGGGCGTCAAAGTTAAGGATCTCGCGCCAGTAGTCGCGCCCGTACAGCACGATCAGAATCTTGCTTTCGAGCTTTCGCGTCTGCGCGAGCGTGAGGATCTCGCTCAACTCATCCAACGTTCCGAACCCGCCAGGGAAAACGACGAGCGCCTTGGCCAAGTAGGCGAACCAGAACTTGCGCATGAAGAAGTAATGAAACTCAAAGGACAGTTCCGGCGTGATGAAGGGATTTGGACGTTGCTCAAACGGCAGTCCGATGTTCAGGCCGATGGTCTTGCCGCCTGCATCCTGTGCCCCGCGGTTAGCCGCTTCCATGATGCCGGGGCCTCCGCCCGAACACACGACGAAACGGTGGGTCGTGTCCTTGATCTGCTTGGACCATTCCGTTACCAGCCGCGCCAACTCGCGGGCGTCGCGATAATAGCGCCCCATCGGACCCATCTCGTGAATCCGGGCCGAGCCGAAGAACACAATCGTGTCCTGGATCGCTTCATCCCGAAAGTGGGACAGCGGTTCTAAGTACTCAGATAAGATGCGAAGCGGCCGTGCGTCCGGGCTCTCGAGAAAGGCTTCATTCAGATAAGCCACAGGACGGCGCGCGCTGCCGTTGCCGGCAAGATGGTTTTCCAGTTCGTGGTTCAGATCAGGGGGCGTAGTCTCGTTCATGCCACTTGGTTACGACTCGGAAACTGCTTTACCGGGCAGAGGGCGCAACCGGTCTTCCTCCGCGGCGTCCACTCCTTTGACGACAGAGGTCGCCCCAGCAGCGCGCTCGAGCGTTTCTACGCGTTTTTCCAATTGTCTCACCATCCTCAATAATTCTGGCAGCTTAGGGAAGGCGGTGACGGCGCGCAGCCATTGCTTGCTATCGAAAGCCGGCGAGCCTGAAACTACCGCCCCCGGCGCGACATCTCCGCCGATGCCGCTCTGGGCGTATACCACGGCGCCTTCGTGTATCGTGAGATGGCCCGATACGCCCACCTGACCCGCAAGCAACACATTGCGCTCGAGCACCGAGCTCCCGGCCAAGCCCGTCTGTGCGCAGATGATGTTGTCCTCGCCCACCACGCAAGCGTGGCCGATTTGAACCAGACTGTCTATCTTGGCGCCACGCTTCACGCGAGTTTCGCCCACGGTGGCGCGATCCACGGAGGTCAGTGATTGTATTTCCACGTCGTCTTCGATAACCGTTACGCCGGACTGCACGATCTTATAGTGCGTTCCGTCCGATTTCTTCGCGAACCCATATCCGTCGCCCCCGATTACGACCCCGTTCTGCAAAATAACGCGGTGGCCGATCCGGCAGAATTCGCGGACGGTTACATGCGAATGAGCGTAGAAATCATCGCCGATCTGCACGCCTTCGTAGATCACAACGTGAGGATGCAGAACCGCGTTGCGCCCGATCCGCACCCTCTCACCGATATATGTAAACGGCCCGATGGACGCGTTTTCGCCGATTTCCGCCGATCCCGCAATCACGGCCAGAGGGTGAATTCCTGGGAGCGGCCGCGGCGCCGTGTAGAACAGCTCCAGAGCGCGCGCAAAGTCCAGATACGGGTTCTTCGAAATGAGGCAGCGGACGTTTGCGTCCCGAATGGCTGAAGAGACCAGAATCGCGGCTGCGCGCGTATGCTTGACGCGGGGCGCATACTTCGGATTTGCGAGAAATGTAAGCTCTGACGGGCCCGCATGCTCCAGGCCGGAGACGCCCGAAATTTCAATATCGCCGTCGCCGACCAGTTCACATCCAAGCGCCGCTGCAATCTCTGAGAGTTTCATGTAAATTGTGCCGGATCGCGTGCGCTGGCCAGGCCGAGAGCGCCGTTGCCCTAACCCTGGTATTTGTCACGGCAAGTGGTGGAACAGAAGTAGACCACGCCGCCTCCGACCATCTTCTTGACAGACGTCGCCGCCGGCACATAGGCGCCGCAAACGGGATCTTTCTTTAACTCGCTCGCCGGCGGACCGCCGCCTCGCATGGCTGCGTTTCCGTCGTTTGAGCTGAGCGCCTGGGCGAAGCCCTTCACTACAATGCCGATGATCGATCTGAGCAGCGAGATCAGCAGGATGGCCGCGAGTAGTATCAGGATAAACCGCAACATAAAATGACGACGGGCGCTCTCAGGCGCCCGTCACCTTTCAATAGCCAGCCGCGATCCGCGAAGCCGTTCTAACGCTTCTTCGTCTTTCCTTTCGAAGCGTTTGGATTCTCGTACTTCGTCTCGATCTGTCCGCTAATGGTGGCCAACAGTTGTTTGGCCGCTTCGGCAAATTGGCCGTCCGGCTTCAACTGAAGATACTTTTCCAGAGCCTCTTTCATTCCCGGAGGAGCGACTACCTTTCCGTCCGGCGTCGCGGAGATCTTGGACGACAGCGCCGTCGCGTACCAGTATTGAGCATCGGCGTAGTTCGGATTCGCGTCAATGGCCTTCTTAAACGCCTCAGCCGCCGGGTCGTACTGACCGCTGTTGACCAGCACAGCGCCCAGGTTGTAATAATATTTGCCCGCATTCGCGGGATCGATCTGAGCCGCCTTGGCCAGCTCTGTCTGCGCCTCCGGAATCTTCTTCGCCCGGGCCAGCATCAGGCCGTAGTTGTTGTGCAGCGCGGCGTCATCTGGCTTGGAGGCAATCGCCTTATTGTAGGCATCCATGGCCTTGGCTAGCGCGTCCTGCTGCTCCTGGCCGGTTGTCGAATCGACCAGCGCGCCATACGCCTCCGCCAGGTTGCCCTGGATCACGCTCATGTTGGCGGCCTGTTTCGGATCGTTGGGGTCGATGGCCTTTTCGCCCTCATCAAATTTCTGAATGGCGGTGTTTAACTGGGCGACCAGCGTTTTCTGCAATTCCTGCTTTTTGGCCGGGTCAGTCTCTCGCGCCACCTGTGGCTTCAAGGCCTGCGCCTGGTTCAGAGCCTCGCGGCCAGCATTATAGGCGTCATTGAGGGCTTTATTCTTAGCAAGCTGGGCGGCGCGTTCCTTCATCTGCTTCTCAAGCGCCGCGCGTTGCTCCGGCGACATTTCGCGCATCTGCTCCTTGGTCAACTCGCCGGTTTCCGCGGCTTTTTGCATCTGCTGGCGTTGCTGCGCCATCTTGTGCAGGTCAAAGTCGACCTCGGTGGGATCGCCCAGTTTAGTCCTTACGCCTCTGACCGTGTCCATGGTCTGGCCGTTCACTTCCACGCTCACGTCATACGTCCCAAGCGGCAGGCCGGCGTGAAAATAATGGCCTTTCTTGTCGGTATTGACTTTGTAGTTGCCTTTTATGTCCGTCCTGGTGATGTGAACCGTGGCGCCTTTCAGACCGTTGCCGTCTTCGCCCTTTACAGTGCCTTCAATCGAACTTGTCTGCGCCCAGGCCCCGGCGCCGGCCAGAAGGAAAAGCCCTGCGAGGAATGTTGATTTTCGGATCCACGTCAAGGTGGGAAAGCTGTCCATATTCGGACCTCCGGCTCTCAAAAAGCTGTGTTCTCTAACAGGATACTACAGGCCGGGTCGCAGGAGATCGCACCGCAAAGAGGCGCGCAGCAAAGAGCCGCCGCGAAGCAACCCCCCCGGCGCGGAGCCGTCCAAAATGGAAACTGCGGTTTTAATGGGCTAAATTGGAAACCAAGGGCAGATATTGTTCAAGGACAAGCGGCTCCGATAATCGTGTCGACCTCTGTATCCCCGCCTTCGGATGCAGGCGGCCGTGAGCTGGTGGAACGAATTGCCGCCAGCCGGCAGTTCAGGAAATCTCCACGGCAGCGGCAGCTCCTCCTGTACCTGGCGAACCGAACGTTCGAGTCTCCCGGATGTGAAGTGCGGGAGCAGGAGATCGGGAGCGCGGTCTTCGGACGGTCCTCCCAGTACGACACCTCGCTCGACAACATAGTTCGGGTCAGCATCCACGAATTGAGAAAAAGGCTGCAAGCCTATTTCGCCGGCGAAGGGCTGGATGAGCCCCAAATTGTGGAGATCCCCAAGGGCGCCTACTCGCTGGTTTTCGTCCCGAGGCCGCGGGCTTGTACGCCCGTTTCGGAGCCGGAAGTCTCCACGCCGCAAGAGGCGCAGACGGCAAGCCGCCGCATTCCCGGCTATGTGTTTCCCGCCATCAGCCTCATCCTCGCTGTCGCCTGCCTTTTGCTTGCAGTCCGCCGGCCAGCATCGCCGGAACCTTTGTCCGGGATCAACGTTCCGCCACCTTTGAAAAACTTGTGGTCGCGGATGTTCTCCGCCGAACATGCAACCAGCGTCGTAGTGGCCGACTCCAACTTCAGTCTGCTGCAAGACGTCACGCGGCGTCCTGTACCGGCTGGCGACTATTTCCGCAGAGATTATTTTGCGAATCGCTATGGCAGCGAGCTGAGCGCCGATTTGCGGCGCGCGCTGGAGCTCATCATCTCGCGGCGCTACACCAGCATGGCCGACGTACACGCTCTGCAGCGGGTGCTGGCGTTGGGCGGCGCCGAAGCTGGGCGCATCCATGTCTATTTCGCCCGGGATTTCTCTCCCGATGACCTGAAAACATCCAATGTGATTCTCTTGGGGAGCCGGCGAGCGAACCCGTGGGTTGAATTTTTTGAGAGCGACCTGAATTTTCACTTCGATCACGACGAAGCTGCCGGCTACGGCATCGTCCTCAACAAACACCCGCGCGCCGGCGAACAGGAGCGCTACGTGACCGCGGTCCGGCCGCCCATGATGGAATCGTATGGGGTCGTCGCGTTTGTCCCCAACTTGGCGCATACCGGCAACGTGCTGATCCTGGAGGGCGCCGGCATGCACGCGACCGAGTCGGCCAGCGAATTGGTCACCAACCCGGAATTATGGAGCACGCAAGTGCTGAGAGCGCTCAACAGACCGCCTGACGCGCCTTTACCGTACTTCGAGGTTGTGTTTAAGACCAGCGTCATCGGCGCGACGATGCGGCCGCCCCAGACGATCGCCGTGCGGACGATTTCGCCTTCTCCCGTAAGTCACTAATACCGCTCCAGTTTAACAGACTTCTTACAACCGGCTAACCGTAAATTCCCTTGCAGTTCCCGGCGGTTCCCGCTACAAGGTGAGACGAGAAGGCGAGACGAGCACCATGTCGAACAAGGCTTCGCTCCCAGGTTGGAGCGCACGCGCCATTTTTCTGGCCAGTGTCCTGATTGGAAATGCGCTGGCTCAAACCTTTTCAGGAACGATCACCGGGGTGGTGACCGATCCGACCGGAGGAGCCGTGCCCGGAGCAACGGTTTCTCTGACCAACGTGGTTACCCGGGAAGTGCGGAGCGCTACGACGGATGAGGGCGGCCGGTATACGTTTTCCCGGCTGCTGCCCTCCACCTACGAGATCAAGGTCGCTCATCCAGGATTCCAGACATATGACCGGTCAGGAATTCAGCTTTCGACCAACCAGGCTCTGGAGGTGAACTTACAGCTGGTCGTGGGCAGCGTGACCGAGGCCATGCGGGTGACGGCCAACGCCGAGATGGTTGATACTCAGAACGCCAATCGTTCGATGACGCTCACCAGCGAGATTGTGCGTCAATTGCCGCTGAATGCCAGAGACGCGCTGGCGCTTGTGCACACTTCGGCGGGCGTTGTGTCGGCCCGTACCGGCGTGCCGGGCGTCACGCCCGATCAGAACACGAACCGGTTCTCGCTCAACGGCGGCCGTCATGAAACCACCGCAGTTCTGGTGGACGGCATCCCAATGGGCTCCGGGCAGTGGGGCGGCTTGATTGCCAGCCCGGGGGTGGAAGCGGTTCAGGAGATGCAAGTGGTCCGGAATACCTACGACGCCGAGTTTGGCCGCACCGGAGGCGGAGTTATCAATATTACCACTCGTGGCGGCGGCCCGGAATATCACGGGGGGATCTTCGACTACTACCGCAACGACAACATGGATGCCAATTCCTTCTTCAACAATCGCGCCGGCCGGCCGCTTTCCGAATACAAGCGGAACCAGTTCGGCGGCTCGATTGGAGGCCCTATTTGGAAATCCAAAAAGCTGTTCGGATTTTTCGCCTATGAGGGCCTGCGCACGGGCGCTCCAGCCAGCCGTCTCTCCACCGTACCGACCGCGCAACAGTTGCAAGGTGATTTCTCAGCCACGCGCAATCGCGATGGTTCGCTGGCAGTGATCTATGATCCGACCACGACGGCGCTCGACCCGGCGCAACCTGGCAAGTATATCCGTCGCCCGTTCCCCGGCAACGTGATTCCACAGTCGCGCTTCGACCCGGTCGCGCTAAACGTCTTGAAGCTCTTCCCCAAGCCCAACCAACCTGGCGATCCAATCACCGGCGTGAACAACTGGTACGGCGCCGGCAGCAGTTCCACCTCCTATAACCGCTACGACGCCCGAATGGATTGGGCGCGGTCGGAACGCCACACCATGTTCGCGCGCTTTACCATCGGCCGTCAGAACGACGACCCGGCCATCCTCTTCGATCGTCCGGCTGAGACCAGCTATTTCGCCCGCAATCCGCGCGAACAGCTTTCATGGGGCAACACCTTCATCGTCAGCCCAACATTTGTCGTTACCACCCTGGTGGGAGGCGGTCGATGGTCAGAAATCGACCTTTCGCCGGCAGCTGGCTACGACTCCACGACCTTGGGCTTCCCCTCGGCGCTGGTTTCCCGGTTCGATGTCGCAGCGCCGCCGGTTATCAACGTGGGCGATTATACCAGCCTGTCCTACAACCGCTATCTCAACAACGTGCAGAATGTGCTCAGCCTACAGGCCGGCGCGACCAAGGAACTGGGCAGTCACAGCATCAAGTTCGGATGGTCGTACCAGCTCATGCAGATCAACGGCACTGACGTAAACGGACCAAATTTCAATTTCGACCGGTATTTCACGAGCGGACCGGATCCTGACGCGAGAATTGCGACGGCCGGCAACTCGATTGCGTCACTGCTGCTTGGAACCGGATCGGGCGGTGGACTGCCGATTCGAATCCGCCCCGCGGTGACCGATCCGTACCACGGCTTCTATATTCAGGACACCTGGAGGGTGAACCGCAAGCTGACCGTGAACTACGGACTGCGGTACGAGATTCAGCAGGGTCGCACGGAGCGCTACAACCGCCTGGCGCGGCTCGATCTCAGCGTGCCGAATCCGATCGGAGCGCAGATCGGCAGGCCGGACCTCAAAGGCGGCTTGGTGTATGTGACCCCGCAAAACCGCACCCAATGGGATTCCGGATTTAACTACTTCGCGCCCCGGGTCGGCATTGCTTACCGGATCAGCGACAAATTGGTGGCGCGAACGGGCTATGGGATCTTCTACGACCGCGTCAACTATCCGGGCGCGACCACCGGCACGGATGGGTTCTCGCAGACCACGCCTTGGACCACCTCGCTCGACGGTGGACGCACGCCATATGCATATCTGCGGAACCCCTTCCCCGATGGCTTGCTGCCCATCACTGGCTCCTCGGCCGGAGCGTTGACCAATGTCGGCCAGGGCGTTGGAGGGGTTCTGAAGAGCCTTCGCGCTTCCTATATCCAGCAATACAGCTTTGACCTCCAATACCAGTTGGGAAGCAATGTGCTGATTGAAGCGGGCTATACCGGTACACAGGGGCGAAAACTGTTGTACGGCAGCTATGGCTTCCAGTTCGATCAGCTTCCCGATTCGGCGCTGGCGCTGGGCAACCAACTGCTGCAACAGGTCCCCAATCCGTTCTACGGCCTGATCAGCAGCGGACCGCTTTCCGGACCGACGGTGCAGTACGGACAACTCCTCCGGCCGTATCCGCAGTTTAACGGCGTCACGGCAAGTTTCATGCCGGGCGCATCCTCGAGCTACAACGCGCTGGTGACCCATCTCCAGAAACGCTTTTCGCACGGCGTGACGCTGGACCTGTCCTATCAGTTTTCGAAGGCGATTGACAACGCCTCCGAGCAGGGATCTCCCGGGCTTGTCGATGCGGCGCGCGATTTTAACAACCTGTCGCTCGAGCGCAGCATCAGCAGTCACGATGTGCCCCACAGCTTCGCGGCCGCGTTCATGGCGGACCTGCCTTTCGGCAAAGGCCGGGCGCTTGGCAGCGCATGGCCAAAGTGGCTGAATGCGGTTCTGGGCGGATGGGGAGTGAGCGGCATCTACCGGCTTGCGTCGGGACTGCCGTCACACTTCACCGCACCAAACAACACGAATTCATTCGGCGGTTCGCAACAGCCCAATGTGACCAATATGAAGGACGTGCCGGTCGACAACCCATCGACGTACCGCTGGTTTAACACGTCCGCATTCTCGCAGCCCGCCGCCTTTACGTTTGGCAACGCGCCGCGCTGGTTTACCAACGTACGCTTCAGCCGCAGCAACAACCTGGACGCGGCGCTGTTAAAGAATTTCCAGGCGACCGAACGCATAAAGGCGCAGTTCCGCGCCGAGTTCTTCAACGCGTTGAATCGGACGCAGTTTGGCTGGCCCGACACCAATATCGCCAGCAATACGTTCGGACAAAACAACGGCGCCGCGCCGGGCTTCACTCCCCGGAACATACAGCTCGGGCTGCGATTCGATTTTTAGCGGGAGCGGCGCGCGACAAACAGGGCTGGTGATGGATCGACGAAACTGGTTGACTTTCGGCGGAAGCGCGCTGGCGGGGGGGCTGATCCGCCCAGCCCTGTGGGCCTCGCCCGGCGGAAAGCAGGGTTTAAGCCTCTTCCAGGTCCGTGACTTCGGCGCGACCGGGAACGGCAGAACCCTGGACACGCGTTCCCTTAACGCCGCGATTGAAGCCTGCCACGCCGCCGGGGGCGGCATGGTGTATGTCCCGCCCGGAGTCTATCTGTCCGGTACGGTCGTGCTCAGAAGCAACGTAACGCTGTACCTGGAAGCGGGGGCGACGCTGCTTGGCAGCAAGGACGTGCAAGACTACTCTCCGCAGCCGGGCCCCCCAGCCCACGGGGACGCCAACCAGAAACACCTGATTTTCGCCAGAGACGCCCAAAATATTGGGCTCGCGGGGCCGGGACGGATCGACGGCCAGGGGCCTGCGTTCTGGATACCCAGCGGACGGCGCAAGCCGGCCCCGCAGGATGGCTGGCGGGACGTGGCCACCTACGACTGGAAGCCGCTGGACCGGCCATCGCCGCTGCTCGAATTCGTGGGGTGCCGCCATTTGCGGATTGAAGGCGTGCGCATTGAGAACGCGCCCGGATGGACCTTGAGGCCAATCAATTGCGATAACGTCGTGATTCACGGCGTCGCCATCAAGAATCCGGTGATCGGCCCCAATACCGATGGCATCGATCTGACCGGCTGCCAGAACGTCTTCATTTCCGACTGCCACATCGATACGGGCGACGATGCAATCTGCCTCAAGAGCGAGAACCCATATGGAACCGAGGCCCGCCTTTCCCGCAACATCACGATCACCAACTGCGTTCTGACCTCCTGCTGCAACGGGCTGAAGTTCGGAACAGCCACGTGGGGAGCATTCGAAAACATCACTTTCAGCAACTGCGTGATTGCCAACGAGAACGTCGCGCTGAATGCGCGCGTGATCGCCGGCATCGCCCTGGAGATGGTGGACGGCGGGCGCCTGGAAGGCGTCGTGATTTCGAATATCCGGATGCAGCGGGTCCGGACGCCGATTTTCCTGCGGCGGGGGATCCGCCATCAGACGCCCGATGGATCGGCCGGGAGCTTGCGCGGCGTGATGATCGAGAATGTGCACGCCACAGGATCGATCCTGACCAGCTCCGTGACGGGCCTGCACGGCTTCGATGTTGAAGACGTCACGCTTGCGGGCATCCACATCGAAAGTGACGAAGCCGGACTGGAAGAATGGGTGAATCGCGAGATTCCCGAGATCCCCCAGGCCTATCCCGAAGCGCGCATGTTCGGTAGGCTATCGTCGTACGGCTTCTACTGCCGCCATGTGACCGGGCTGCGCATGCGGGATATCACGCTTGCCGGGGCGCCGGGCGAAAAGCGGCCCGCGCTGGTTTGCGACGACGTCAAGGGACTCGATGTCAGCGGATTGCGAACCGTGAGCGTGGCCGGCCGCCAGCCTGTAGTCAAACTCATCCACACCAGGGGCGCATGGCTGCGGGATTGCGCCGCGCCGAAGGGCGCGCAAGTGTTTCTGCGTCTAGAGGGCGAGCGGACGGGCGAGATTGCGGTGAGCAATTGCGACCTTCGCGGGGCAAAGCGGCCGATCGAGATGGGACCGGACGTACCCGCAGGCGCCGCTGTGCTGGCCGGAAGTTTCGGAATCGAACCGGCAGCCGGGCAGGGATGACGGCCGAGACTCCGCCGCGGAACGGACGCGGAGTCCCCGACAGTGTGAATCCATCGGCTCCCCCAGTAAACCCCCGCCTTGTCCCCGCGTGCTACGCTCAAGGCGAGAGAGAACCTCCGTGGCGACAGCGGCAGAACCGCTCATCGATCGCAAGCTTTTGGAAAAGCTTGAGCGCCTCACGATCCGATGGCAGAAATCGTTTCCTGGGCTGGTGGGCGGGCATAATCTTTCCCGGTATCCGGGCCCCGGAATCGAATTTCTCGATCACCGGCACTTCCATCACGGCGACGACCTCCGCGCGGTCAACTGGCGCGCATATCTGCGGCTCGAAAAGTTGTTCCTCAAAATGTTCCAGGTCGAGCCACGCGTACCCGTTCGCATCCTTCTCGATACCAGCGCATCCATGCAGACGGGAGAGCCGAGTAAGCTGTTCTATGCAAAGCGGCTGGCAGCCGCAATGTGCTATATCGGACTCGTTCGCCTGGACACCATCTGCATACAGCCGTTTTCCGACCATCTGTATGATTCCTTCGTTGCAAGCGGCGGGCGCCACCGCCTGATGCCGGCTGTCCAGTACCTTGCTACGCTCGAGCACGGCGGCTCAACGGACTTGCTTCAGGTGACCCGCGAGTTCGTTTCCAGCTATGCGCAGCGCGGTCTCCTTATTGTCATCTCTGACTTCCTGGACGACGCAGACCCAGTAAAGGCGTTGCAGTATCTGGCAGATTTCGGGCACGAATTGCTTCTGGTTCAAGTGTGGGCCGAAGAAGATCGCACTCCGCCATGGGATGGCGAGCTCGACCTGGAGGACGCTGAAAGCGGCGCACGCCTCGATCTCAGCTTCGACGCCGCTGCGCGACAGCAATACACGGAGGCGTTTGACGCTTACGCCGCCGCGCTGGAGCGGCTGGCGTTGAGCAACAGTGGACGATATGTCGGCGTCTCCACGAATACCAGCATCGAAGATGTAATCTTTGGTCCTATGGCGCACGCCCGGGCCGTGCAATGAAGTCATTCATGCTGATCTGCCTTCTGCGGTTCTGAATGTGTCGCTTTTGAACCTCACTGTTGGCGAATTCGTCGCGTTGTTCAGCGCCATCTCTGCGGTGTTGATCGCGCTGTACCTGTTGGACCGCACGCGCCGCCGGCAGGTGGTCGCCACTCTCCGCTTCTGGAAACCCGCGGAGAATATTTCAACAAAGAGGCAGAAGCGGCGCATCCAGCAGCCATGGTCCCTGGTGCTACAGCTCCTCGGGATCGCGCTGCTGCTGCTTGCGACCGCACAGCTTCAACTCGGCACGCGAAACCACATTCCTCGCGATCACGTACTTATCCTCGATACGTCCGCGTGGATGGGCGCGCGCTCCGGCCGCGGAACCTTGATGGACCACGCCCGGCTCACCGCGCTCGCCTGGCTGCGCACAGTTCCGGCAGGCGACCGCGTGATGCTATTGCGCGCGGACGTCGTCGCCACGCCGGCAACTCCGCTGGAGATGAACCACGCAGCCGTCGAAAGCGCCATTCGCGATTCCAGGCCGGGCGCCGCCGCGCTGAATCTCGACAGCGCCTTGGCCTTCGCCGCCCGGATCCAGAAACTGCACAACCGCCGCGCCGGTGAAATTGCCGTGGTGACGGCGGAGCGCGTTGCAGACGCCGATTCCGCCGCGGCTTTCGTTCCGAACAATGTCCGCCTGCTCCAGATCAAGGCGCCGGCGGATGACTGCGGAGTCCGCCGGATGGGGTTGAGGCCCTCGCCCTCGGACCCGGCCGGCTGGCAAGTGCTGGTGACGGCGAAAAATTATGGGTCGGTGGCGTGTTCACGGGAGTTAGTGGTGGAGTTCGGGGGCGCCCCGGTGGGGACGCGCACGCTCACGCTCCGGCCCGGCGCATCTGAAGAAACCACCTTCAGCTTTCATACGCGCGCGGCGGGTTGGCTGGAGGCGCGTCTTGTCGGCGAAGACGCATTCCCGGAAGATGACCGCGCGCTGCTCGAAGTTCCCGCCCATCCGCCGCTGCGGGTAACTGTGTTCACCGATGATCCCGGCGCTCTGCGCCCTGTGCTTGCAGCCAACCCCGACGTCATCGCCGCGTTTCAGCCGCCGTCGTCGTACAGCGCCGGTGCGAGCGCTGACGTGGTCGTTTTTGACCGGTTCGCGCCGTCCCTCCGGCCGCGTGCGCCCTCGATCTGGATCGAGCCGCCGCCCGGCCGCTCGCCAGTGCCGGTTCGCCAATCCGAAGACGCCGTGCGCCTGGTGCGCTGGAATAATGACCACGAACTCGGCGCCGGTCTTCACACTCGGGATGTTCAGATCGACCGCGCCGAAATCTTTAGCGCCGGCCCTGACGATATCGTCGTGGCGGAAGCGGAACACGGGCCCGTGATCGTCGCCCGAGACGAGTCGACCGGAGATCCGAGAAGCGCTGTGATCGGTTTCAATCCCGTCCGCACGGCGATGAAATACGAGCTCGCTACGCCGCTTCTGTTTGCGAATCTACTCCGTTGGATGCATCCCGGCGTGTTCCGCCCTCTGGAAATCAATGCGGAGCCGGTAGGCGCAATTACTGTCCGTCTTGACCGGAATTCTGATCCGAAATCGGTGCGCGTCGCGGCTGACGACCGCCGCCCAATCCCCTATACCATTCAGAACGGCGAGCTGCGCTTCTTCTCGGGTTCTCCGGGCACCGTGCGGGTGTACGAAGGCGGCCGGGAGCTTGTGTTCTCGCTCAGCCTTCCAGAGATCGGCGATGCTGTCTGGGATCCTCCGGCTCATATCCGGCGCGGCATTCCGCGCGGCCTGCCGCCGGAATCGCCTGTAACCGAGACCTGGCCATGGCTTGCGCTTGCCGCCGCCGTGGTGTTGGGCGCTGAGTGGATGCTGTTCGCCCGCGGGCGCCGTCAGGCGCACGTGATCCGCCGTCCCCAGAGTATCACTGAGCGCGCTTTGCGCCGGAGGGCGTCATGAGCTTTGAGCATCCATGGGCCCTGTTGCTGGCTGTCGTTCCGCTCCTGTGGACGTACTACGAATGGAGCCGGACCATCCGCCGCACAGCGCTCATTTTGAAAGCCGCCGCCCTGCTCGCCATCGCGCTCGCGCTTGCTGCGCCGCGCGTCTCCACCACCGAGACCAAAGTCGCGGTCGCAATACTTGTGGACACCTCGGCCAGCGTTACCCCGCAGGATCTCGCGCAAGCCTCGGCGCTCGTCACGCGAATCGAGCGACATCGCGGCCGCAACTGGATTCGCGTCATTCCATTCGCGCGTGAAACGCGAAATCCGCTCCAACAGGAGCACGCCAAAGTCTGGACGCTGCGCCATACCGCTTCCGAGGCAGGCCGGGCGACAGACCTCGAGGCAGGCGTCCGGGAAGCGCTCGCGGCGGCGCCGGAAGGTTTTGTCCCGCGCATCCTCGTCATCTCCGACGGAAAAGAAAACAAGGGCAGCATCGCTCGCGCAGCCTGGCAGGCCCGTGAGCTGGGGATTCCCATTGACGCTGTACCGCTGGCCGGACGACCGCGGCCAAACCTTCAGCTTCAAACGGTCGGGATTCCATCGCTGACATTCACGGGCGAAAAATTTCCGATCGATCTCGTCGTCTCCTCGCCTCGATCGGCGCAGGGCGTTCTGGAACTTCAAGCCGATGGCAAGACTATCGGCAAAACGCCCGTTGCCATCGAGCCCGGCGAGAACCACATCAAGGCGCATGCGAATCTTACGGCTTCCGGAGCGGTTGGCGTGGCCGTCGCCTTGCGCGCCGCCGGATTGAGCGAAGTCCGTTTCGATCAGGCCGTAACGCTCCGCCGCCCAAAGCTGCTGTTGGTCTCGCAGGATCCGCCGGGAACCGAAGCCAATTTCCTCCAGGCGCTCCAATCAGCGCAGTTCGATGTACAGCGCGCGTCTGCGCTGGATGCCTCCAAGCTTTCCGACTACCAGATCGTCGTGCTGAACAACATCGATCTTGACAAGATCGCTGCTTCATCCAAAGGCGCGCTGGAGAAATTTGTGAAACAAGGAGGGGGCGTCCTTGTACTGGGCGGGGAAAAGAACGTTTATCCCGAAGGCAAGAAAACTGAGGATGCGCTCGACCGCGCGCTCCCTGCGAAAGTTGCGCCGCCGCGCTCGCCCGAAGGCTCCTGCGTCGTCCTGATCATCGACAAGTCCTCCTCGATGGAGGGTCGTAAAATCGAGCTCGCCCGCCAGGCGGCTATCGGCGTCATTGACAATCTGCGGCCGATCGATATGGTCGGCGTACTCATCTTCGATAATTCGTTCCAATGGGCCGTGCCCATTCGGCGCGCTGAGGACAAAACTTTGATCAAGCGCCTGGTCGCCGGCATTACTCCCGACGGCGGTACGCAGATCGCCCCCGCGCTGAGTGAGTCGTTCCGCAAAATCTTGACGGCGCAAGGGACGTATAAACACATCGTATTGCTGACCGACGGCATTTCCGAGGAGGGCGATTCGCTCGAGATCTCGCGCGAAGCGTCCCTGCGCCGCATCACCATTTCCACCGTCGGCTTAGGCCAGGATGTCAACCGCGCCTATCTTGAAAAGGTCGCCGCGATGGCCGGCGGCAAATCGTACTTCCTGAGCGAGCCGAGCGGTCTGGAGCAGATTCTGCTGAAGGATGTGATGGAGCATACCGGCTCGACAGCGGTCGAAAAGATGCTGCGTCCCATCGTCGTGCGTCAGGCCGAAATTCTCGACGGCGTTGGCATGGACACAGCGCCGCCGCTTAAGGGCTACGTGCGCTTCACCGCGAAGCCGACGGCCGAAACCATTCTGGCCATTGACCGTAAAGACCCGCTGCTGGTCCGCTGGCAATATGGCCTGGGTCGCGCCGCCGTGTTCGCATCAGACGCCAAGAGCCGGTGGGCCGCCGACTGGATCGGCTGGAAGGGCTACGACCGGTTCTGGACCAACGTCATCCGGGATCTGCTGCCGCACACCGGCTTTACCGAAGCGACGATTGATTACGACCGCGCCAACGGCGATCTGGTTGTCGACTACCGAATGACCCCTGGCGCTGAGGCGCCCGCCAAAATTCCGGAGGTGTTTGCCTTCGGTCCGTCAGGATTTCAGCGACCCGTGCCCATCGTGAAAGTCGCCGAGGGAGTTTACCAGGGCCGCATTCACGTGGGCCAGCGGCAAGGCCTTTACCGCGTGCGCCCGCTCGTGGAATCGCAGGCCTTCCCCGAAATCGGCCTCTACCGGCAGGAAGATGAATTAAACGACTGGGGATCTGATGAGTTTCTACTGCGGAAAATCGCCGAATTCACCGGGGGCCGCTTCCAGCCGGAGGCCAGCCAGATTTTCGACCCCGGCGGCCGCTCGGTTCCTTCCACTGTGCGCCTGTGGCCCGGTCTGCTGGCGATTGCTCTGGCGCTGAACGTCGCAGAAGTGATCCTTCGCAAGTGGCGGGGCCTGTTTGCACGATAGCTCTCGCGGGAAACCGTCACCCTGCATCACACGCCGGAGCGGCCTTGCTCGGGCCCTACCGCCTCCACCACCGCGGATTTCCCACTCTCATTGCCCGCTTGATCGATTGAGGTCACGGCGTAGCGGTAATGCTTCCCCGCTTCGATCTGCCGGTCGCTGTAAGACGGCGTATCCACGATGTCGCTCAATGGCTGAAGGGGACCGTCGTCGAGCGCCCGGTAGACGCGATAACCGCGCAGGTCCGGCTCGGTGTTGCGCTCCCAGACCAGCTCAATGGAGCTGATGCCCGTCACCGCCGTCAATCCGGTTGGAATGGCTGGCGCGAACCGGTCGACGGGCGTGATCTCATATGGCGCCGAAATTTCGCTCTCGCTTGCGCCGCGAACGCCCTGAACAATGTAGCTGTACGTTTTTCCGTACTCGGCCGTCGCATCCAGATATTCAGGCCGGTCGCTGTTTCCGATAAGGACCGGCTTCTCGCTCCCAACGGACCGGTAGACGCGATATCCGGGCGCGGCGCCCTGCCACGATAACTTCACGCCGCCGGCCGTTGCTTCCGCCTTCAGACCGGCCGGACGCGCAAGCGGCGGCGCGACGGCAATTACAACCAGATTGGACCATTCCGACGGCCGCCCTTTTGGATTCACCAGCCGAACGCCGACGACGATCTCGCGTCCCAGAAATTCGGCGGCCGGAATTCTCGCTTCCACCGCCCCGGGGGAATCAGCGGCCACCGGGATGCGCTTCGCCTCGGCCGCCCACCGGTTCGCGTCAAAAGGATTTCCTCCGGGCCCGGCTCTCAGATCCACTGCGCCGATTCGCTTCAGGGCGAGTCCGTCCGTAGTGAGCGAGGGAATCGTGAAATTTACGATGATGTTGTCGCCATATTCGACCGCTCGCAGGTCCCGAATCGGGGCCGCAATGTTCAACGCGGGCGGAAGAGGTTCACCGACATAGCCGCACGAAGAGGCAAGCGCCAGAAACAAGACGGCAATTCCCGGCCGAGCATTCCAATAGTTCAGCCAATGCAATCGGGGCGACACCGCGATCATAACACGCCTGAAGCGCCGCCCCGCCGCCATCACGAAACTCTGAAACGATCGTACGTTGGTTATCACGATCCAACCGTAACCCTAAGCGACACAGGAGAACTAACTACATGGCCACGATCACCCAATTGGCGTCCGGCCTCGGCGGCGCCATCGGATGCGACCTGCAGCCAAGCCAGCATCGGCTTCTTTTTGTTGAATTCGGCGGAAAGCTTTCCGCCCTCAATCTGGTTCCCACGGCGTCGATCGTCTCTTCCGGGACTGCGACTCTCAAGGGTACCTTCACCTTTGATCTTGATACCGGCGTACAAGGCGGCGTCGGTCCAGCCTTTGACATCTGGTGGGAACAGCAGACCAATGTTTTGCGCCAGATGGTCCCCGTGAACAGCGCCGGAATCGTCAATATCGGCGTCACTGACTTTACGTCCATCACTCCGCAAACGCTGAAGGGGCTCACCTACTCGAGCACGCCGATCCCCGGAAACAACGATCCAAGTAACAAGCTCGTCCCCGGCGATGTGTTCGCGGTCCGGACCAATCAGGGCAACTACGCGAAGGTTAGGGTGATCAGCTATGGGTACGATCTGCAAATCCAGTGGGTGACGTATCACTTTAACCCGGCTTACGTGGTTCTGGGCACGGGCTACCAGCAGCCTGAAGACATCAAACTGAGCAGCGACAACGTCCATGTTTACATCACCGAGCGCACCGGCAACCTGCTGCGCGTCAGCTTGGCCGCCCCCAACCGCGCCTCCGCCACGGTGGTCAGCTCCGGCATGGCCGCGCCGCAACAGCTCGCGCTCGATGAGGCGCACAACGCCGCCTACGTGGTTGAATACGCCCCCGCCGGCCGCCTGCTGCGCATCGACTTGACCACCGGGACGCAAACGCCGGTCCTGACCAATCTTGACCATCCGGTTGGACTCATCATCAGTCAAGACCTCCAGTTCGCATACATCAGCGAACAGACCGCCGGCCCCGACAAAGGCCGCATCAGCCGGTACAAGCTCAGCAACGGCGCCCGCACCCCGCTCGCCACGGGCTTGACGAATCCCTTTTTCCTTACCTGGTCCGACGCGTCACAGGCGCAGATTTTCGTTCCAGAGCGCGACCCGGCCAATCGCATCAGCTTGCTGACCCTGTCCACCGCTTCGCTACAACTGGTTGCGGCCGGAGTGCCGGTGCGGCCGTCGAGCGTCGCCGTCACGCATCCTGGCGAAATTCTGGTCTGCAGCGACCAGATCATCGAAAGCGTCGACTTCGTCCTCGGTTCCTTCCAGCCGAACGGACCACTGCTTATGGGCATTGGCTTTATTCCCTTCGACCGCGTGAAGCCGTCTGGACTGGCGGATACCAGCGTCGATCCAACTTATTTTTATCAGGTGAAAGACACGCCTTTCGGCGGCCCACTTCCGCTCATGATCAACCACTACCGCGCCGCCCTGGACGGAGCCGCCTGGTATCGAATCAAAGTGGATGGCGTCGTCCGCATGGATTCCTGGACCGATTACAAGTGGAACGGCGTTCAGTACATCGCCCAAACCACTTCACCGGTCACAGTGAACGGGCAGCCGGGCTATTATCCGGTCCATCCGTTCGGCGAGCTCTTCCTGTGGATGAACCCGTCGCTCGGCAGCATCGTGGACTCGACGGGTCTCACCAACGCCGCGCATACGATTGTGGTCGAGTTTGTAGACGGCGCCGGAACCCTGAAGGAGACCAGCACGCCGTTGACAATTCTCGTGGATAATGAGCCCTGTGTGGCGTCGCTCGGCACGCCAACGCTGAACGGATCCGCCGCCGACCCGAATTGCGGGATCCTCAAATACACGGCCAAGAACAACGACCCGGTCGTGATGCCGTATGTCGCCAGTCAACCTAAAGGCTTTGCGACGTTCCAGTTCCAACTGATCAAGGGCGTTAATCCCGCGCTTCCCGCCATCAGCGGACCCGTGAGCGCCGCCGCTTCTCCCGTCACGGCGACTGTGGCTGCGCTCCTCGGCTCGTGCAATGTCGCCGGGTTCGCCGAACTGCTGTACGTCTGGTCAACCATTAATAACGGCTGGAGCCGCCAGAGCCAGTACGACGCGTCCGCCGCGATCGCTTTCGTCCTGGCGCAATAAGGCGCCAAGCCCGAGGGGCGGCGTCCACCGCCCCTCAGCACTCGTTTGCGGGTTGATCGCCCGAAAGCGAGGTGGCGTTGCCCAATCGCCTGTGCGTCAATCCGGAATACAGCTTTCCTGTAAATCCATTTAAGTAATCTGTATTACATATTAATCGATTTTAATCTTTGGATCCCCCAGACGTTAAGTACCGCCTAAGCTGAATTATTTCAATAGGGTGTCTTTTCAAGAACGGTACGAAAGTCCCGGTGAGCGATTCGATCCTGTAACATTCCCGGCCGGTCGGTTATTGACGCTTCTTTGTAGCTCGTTGTAGGTTAAGAAGTTCGCTGTAGTCTTGTTGCAATCTGAGCCACGATGACCCAAAGTCACCGCTATACTGGCGCGATACTGTCCCTTCCGCTGTTTTTCCTTGCCGCTTCCGGTTGCGCTCCGTCAAGAGTGCAATTTCGCACTTCATTCCTGCCGCCTGCCCCTCCTGCGGTCGATGATGCGGAAATCGTGGTTACCAGCGAACCACGGCTCGACCCCGGTCTTTACCTGCGAGAGGCGCCCGATATCATTCCGGCGTCCGTAACTCTTGCGCCGCCGCGTCCTCCGGAAAGCGAGATCCGGATACGTGAGGCGGAGGAGCGCTTTGAAGCTGGCAAAAAAGCCTATCAGCAGGGCGATATGGCTCTGGCGCGTCGTGAATTTAATCGCGCCGTCGATATTTTGCTGAGCGCTCCAGACAATCTGCCGGACCGCGGGCGGCTTGAGCGGCGCCTGGACCGGATGGTGGACGCGATCTTCCGTTATGACGTAAATGGCATGGGGTCAGGGGAGGACGCGGACAAAGTCGTATTTGATAAATCGCCGCTGGATGGCATCCTCGAGATGACATTTCCCACGGATCCAGCGCTCAAGCCGAAGGTAAAGGAAGAGATTGCGGCCACGGCTTCGCAGTTGCCGCTCGAGGAGAGCGACTCCGTCATCAGCTACATTCATTTCTTCTCCACCGAACGCGGACGCAAGATCCTCGTGGCAGGTCTTCGCCGCGCCGGCCGCTACCGCCCGCTGATCCAGCGTATTCTGGCTGAGGAAGGCCTGCCGCAGGAATTGATTTATCTGGCCCAGATCGAATCGGGATTCCTTCCCCGCGCGGTGTCTTATAAGAGCGCGGTCGGGATGTGGCAGTTCGTGCAGTGGCGCGGACGCGAATATGGGCTGATGCAGACCTCAGCCACAGACGACCGCCTCGACCCGGAAAAAGCGACCCGCGCCGCCGCCCGCCACCTGAAGGATCTGTACAACCAGTTCGGCGACTGGTATTTGGCCATGGCCGCTTACAACTGCGGCCCGGGATGCGTGGACCGCGCCGTGCAGCGCACTGGCTATGCCGATTTCTGGAAGCTTCGCGAGCTGCACGTACTGCCCAAGGACACCGAGAACTATGTTCCGGCCATTCTGGCTGTGACGATTATGGCGAAAAATGCCAAGGATTATGGCCTGGATGGCATCGACGAGGAGGCTCCGGTCGAGTATGACACCGTCGCATTGGACGCGCCAACGAATCTTGCGCTGGTTGCCGATGCGATTGAACGTCCGGTTTCCGAGATCCGTGAGCTGAATCCGGCTCTTCTGCGGGGCTCTGCGCCGGCCGGCTATCAGTTGCGCGTACCGAAGGGTACGGCGGCCGCGCTCATGGCGGCGCTCGAGCAAGTTCCCGCTTCGCGGCGCGCCAGCGCGCGCATGCACCGCGTTGAGCGTGGCGAAACGCTGGCGGCCATTGCGCGCAGGTATGGGTCGGCGCCGGCTGCGATTCTGGCTGCCAACTCAAATGTCATCGATGCCCCCGAAGTGGGCGATGTGCTGATCATCCCTGCTGTGTATCACGAAAAGAGCCCGTCGGCGAAGCGGACAACGAAGACCGGCGCGAAGTTGCGTAATGCCACGGCCTCCAGGCGCTCCGTCGATTCGCGGCGCATCAGCGGCCAGTCCCTGCACCGCCGCGCCACTGCGCCGCGCCTTAGGACGGCGGCGCTCAAAAATACCGCCATCGCCCGCTAAATACGCGGCGCCCGGCAGCCTGCTGCAACCAGAGCCGCGGTGGAATCCGTCGAAGGTTCGTGTTCACTTCATTTGCCCGCTCGGGAAAACACATAATTGCTCTTGCCTTGATCGCAAAACGCGAATATCCTAAGTCTGACTAAGGCAGACAGGAGGCCTGGAGAATGTTCCAATACCGATTCGCTGCTGAGAAGGACGATCTCGACGACATGGAATACAGCGACGAGCAGGTAGATCTGGAATCCGATATCGACGATTACGATTCGGCTGACGAGGACGAAGAGGAAGAGGACGCCGAGGAGGAGGAGCCTGCCGCCGGACGCGGGCCGTCGCCGGAGCCATCGCGCGCCGAAGAGACGCCTTCAACAGCGACCGAGGAGCGAAAGACTGAACAGGAGGAGGCGCCTCGCAAGAAGCCGGCCAAGAAGGCTGCTCAAGCATCGAAACGCGCCGCTGGGGGAGGCGCGAAAAAAGCTGCGGGAACACCCAGGAAGGCTGGCGGCAAGCAGGCCGCGCCGCGAAAGGCGGCCGCCAAAAAGGCCGCGCCGCGCAAGAGCGTGAAGAAGGCGGCTGCGAAACAGACTGCCGCCAAGCGCGCCGAAAAGAAAGCAGCCGGGAAAAAAAGCGCCGCCAAAAAGAGCGCAGCCAAGAAAGCCGCCGGCAAGAAAACCGCCGCCAAGCGCGCCGCGAAAAAAGGCGCGTCCAGAGGCAGGTAACAGTCTCCGCGGCAGCAGGAATGATCAGCCGGGCGATTTTTCCATCGCCCGGCTGCCCGCCTCAACGTGGCCGCTTTTCCACGACATCCCGGCATCTCTCGAACAGCTGCAACAGGGAATCTGCGTATTCCTCAGCCGTTTTCGACGGCTTGCCTCCGAACCCAGCCACCGGCGCGCCCTTACCGTATCCTGTCGTCACCGCGATAAACTTCATCAATTCCAGTGCGATCTCATCCCGGCTGGCGCCCTGCGGCTTGTCTTTCTCTTCACTCATGTAATGGCTCGCTCTCCTTTGCGATAATCATCAGCGTCCGCTCACATCTGAATGCCGATCAGGGCTACCCGGTTTATTCGAAAAATGCGAGGAGGCGCGCAGGCGCATCTCCTCCAAGCGGACGATGGCAATTTCTATGTCGTCAAATTCACGAATAACCCGCAGCACCGCCGGATCCTGATCAATGAGTGGACAGCATCGGTCTTTCTGAATTATCTCCAGATCCCTGCGCCGGCGACCGCGATTGTCGAAATCACCACGGAGTTCCTGGCGGAAAATCCTGAGGTTCACATCCAGCTTGGAATGCGGCGCATCGATGTCGAGCCCGGATGGCATTTTGGTTCGCGGCATCCGGGCGACCCGCTGCGGACAGCAGTATATGATTTCCTGCCCGACGCGCTTTTGGACAAGGTGGCGAACACGCGGGATTTTCTCGGCGTATTCGCGGTGGACAAATGGATGGGCAATGCGGACGCGCGGCAGTGCATCTTTTTTCGCGCCCGTCTCCGCAATCCGCTGTCGCCCGTTGGCGAACGTCCGGGCTTCGTGGCGCAAATGGTCGACCATGGCTACCTGTTCGACGGACCGCACTGGACGTTCATGGATTCGCCGCTGCAAGGATTCTACTTCCGCCCGGTGGTATATTCGCAGGTCCGTTCGCTGACGGATTTTGAGCCCTGGCTGGAGCGCATCGTTAATTTCCCGGAGAAAGTCATCGATGACGCTTACAAGCAGATTCCTCTCGCGTGGATCGACGGCGATAGCGAGGCTCTGGAAGCGCTGCTCGAAAAGCTTCTGCAGCGCCGCCGCCGCGTCCCGGAGCTCATCGCAGCGGCCCGCGGCGTCCGCTCCAATCCGTTCCCGGAATGGAAGTAACCGCGCGCCCGTTCACGGCGCGATCTCATCCGCAATGATACGGGCGGTCACAGGCGCCAGCAAAATTCCGTTCCGGTAGTGGCCGTAAGCCAGCCAGACGCGCGAATCGCGAAACCGGCCGACCTGCGGTTCGTCGCCCGCGACCGCCGGCCGGAAGCCGATCCAGGACGAATCCGGCGACGACAACAGCAGAGCCGGAAGCAGCCTCCGTGCGCGCCGGTGCAGCCTGGCGGCGATCTTGGGATCCACCGATGCGTCAAAGCCGACCCGTTCCATGGTTGATCCTGCGATTGTCAAGCCGGAACCACGTTGCAACACGTATGTGTGGCCGCGCCGCAATATGGGCTCAAGCGAACCTGGCCGCAGATCATAGCCAATCAGGTGGCCCTTGACCGGAAATGACTTCACCGCGCCGGCAAGCAGGTTGCCGCTCCACGCGCCGGCCGCGAGAACAATCGCGCCCGCAGCAATCGGCGAGCCCGCCGCCATGGCCCGGCCCTGCGCGGCGTCAATGCTGGAGACGGCGCGATTTTCGCAAATGACCACGCCGCGGTTTGCACAGGCCTGGCGCAGGGCGCGCAGGACGTCGCGGGGATCCACTATAGCGTCGTCTGGATAGTACCGCGCGCCGACGACTGCATCTTTCGCTAACGCCGGCGCAAGGCGGCGCGCCTCTTCGATTGCGATGGCGCTGGAGCGAATTCCGAGTTCGGCCTGCGCACGCGCCCGCCGCGCGGCTTCTTCGACCTCCTGCGCCGAAAAAGCCACTTCGATGGCGCCGCAGACCCGGTAATCGATTGCAACCTCCGACTCGGCCGTCAACTCATCCAGGAAGGCGGGGTACATCCGCAAGCTCTCAACCGAGCGGCGGGCCCACGGCGATTCCCGATCCACTTCGCCGCCCGGCGCCAGCATTCCTGCCCCCGCACGGCTGGCTTGGTCGCCGAAACGCCCTGCGTCGAGCAGCATGACGCGGGCGCCGCGCTGGCTGAGACGCCACGCAATGGAAGCGCCAATGATGCCTGCGCCGATGACGAGCGCGTCGGGAAGCGAATTCACAATTCGATGTTAGCGGGTTACTTCAAGATTCCGAGAATGCTGCTGTAATCGTCCGTCCACTCGCGCCGGACGGGATCGGGCAGGGGGTCGCGATCCGCGACAATCCACTGCGGCATGGCGAACAGGTTCGGATCGGTCGCCAGCAGCACCCAGTCCGCCGTATAAATGCCTTGCTCTTTCTCCGAATCATTGTTAATCAGGATGGCGTGCTTGTTCAGCGCGCGGGCGGCCTCCGCCACCACCTTCGCAAGTTCGAGGTATTTGTTCGAGACGTGCACGGCCAGAACGCCTTCCGGTTTCAAGTGCCGGAAGTATTCGCGAAACGCCTCCACGGTCAGCAGGTGCACAGGGATGGAATCGCCCGAGAACGCATCCACGGCCAGAACATCGTAATTTTGCGGCTGCTCGCGCTCAAGCGAGAGCCGGGCATCCCCCATCACGATATCCACCCGCGCAGGACACTCGCGCAAAAAATAGAACTGCGATCGCGCAATATCGACCACCAGCGGATTGATCTCGTAGAAACGGAACGTGTCGCCCGGCGCTGCGTAAGCGGCGAGCGTCCCGGCCCCGAGCCCGATAATTCCGACGCGGCGGGGCGCGAGCGCGGCCCGAATCGCCAGCCCAACTCCGGATTTTGGTCCGTAATACGTGGTGGGACGGCGATGCCAGTCCGCTCGCAGAAACTCGGCCCCGTGGTTGATGGTCCCGTGGTGCAGTTGCCGCATTTCGGGCGCGCCATCATCGGCGTCGACGTCTTCCACGCGAAGGACGCCGTAGAAGTTGCGCTGGATGACGCGATATCCGGCCGCCCAGTGTGGATCCTCCCAAGCCACCAGATAGATCAAGCCAGACGCGAGAGCGCCGGTCAGGGCGTACTCGATTAAGCGACCGTGCGGCCCCGGCAAGGATGGCGCCGCCCGCCGAAGCGCTATCATCACCAGGATGACTGCGACCAGCAGTGCAATGGGCAGTTCGAGATAGTTGTTAAACAGCAGGGGCGACGCGATACCGACAAACAGCCCGCCTGCCGCGCCTCCGGCGGCAATCATCAAATAGAAGGCCGTCAAATGGCGCGCGCTCGGGCGCAGGCGGTACAGCTCGCCGTGGCAGGTCATGGCGCAGCAGAAAAAACCGGCCGAGAACAGCGGTATCACGGTCTTCACGCTGGCGTTCCGCGCGTCCGGAAACAGAAGTGCGGTGATTAAAGCCGCCGCGATGATGAATGCCGGCAGCCAGATTCGCCGGCTGTACCAGCGCGAGCCTTCGAAGGTGAGGATAAAGCTGAGCAGATACAAAGCCAGCGGCGCGACCCAGAGCAGTGGAATGGGCGCGATGTTCTGCGTCATATGAGTCGTCACGGCGACCAGCAGGGCGGAGGGACAGAACGCCAGTCCAGCCCACAACAGGCGATCTCCGAGGCGCGGAGACTCGGCGCCAGCGGACAGCCCGTCCGACGACTTGGCTTTCCCGTTCCATGCTGCTCGCACGGTGAGGATGCCGCACGCGACGGCGAACGCCGAATAACCGGCTCGCCACAGCCACATCTGTGCGCGGACGTGAAGCACGGGTTCGATTGCCGCCGGATACGTCAGCAGCGCCAGAAAAGAGCCGGCGTTCGACAGGGCATAGAGCCTGTAGGCCGGCCGACCGGGATTATGCTCCGCGTACCAGGCTTGCGCGAGCGGGCTGGTTGTCGACAACACGAAATACGGGACGCCCACCATGACCGTCAACAACGCCAGGATTCCGCGGATCGGGTGCAAGTCCGCCAGCGGCGTGGGATGCACCGCCGGCGCCGCCAGGACCGTATACAGGCTCAGGGCGAGCACGCATAAGTGCAGCGTCGCCTGTCTGCGGGGCCTGAGATAGCGAATGGACGCATGCGCGTAGAGGTAGCCGGCGAGCAGCGTCAACTGGAAAAACATCAGGCACGTCGCCCACACTGCCGCCGCCCCGCCGAACCAGGGAAGGATCACCCGCGCAATCAGAGGTTGGACCAGGAACAATAGATACGCGCTCAGGAAGATCGTGCCCGCAAACAACCAAGCCATCGTGACAGCCGTGTCTTACACCTTCGCACGTTTCGATCAGAGCGCGCCAGAGACGCCGCGCGGCGCCATAATGAATCCGTGATCACCCGCAGGAACCTCCTGAAAGCCGGCGCCGCGTTGGCCTGCGCCGCTCCTGGCGCGCTCGCGTTTCGCGGCGCTCGCCTCAAAATCGGCGTCACCGACTGGAACCTGAAGAAGACCGGGAGCCTTGAGGCCGTCGCCTTGGCCAAAACGCTGGGATTCGATGGCGTGCAGGTGAGCATTGGCCGCAAAGCGGTCGATGGGAAAATGCCGCTCGATGACGCCGCGCTCCAGGCGAAGTATGTCGCCGAATCGAAGGCTCAGCAGATACCCATCGACGGCGTTTGTCTGGATATTCTGCATGTGAACGCCCTGAAGAATGACAAGCTGGCGCAGAAATGGATCTCAGACGGGATCCGCATCACGCATGCGCTCGGCGTGGAAGTCATGCTCGTGCCATTCTTCGGCAAAGCTGCTTTGCAGACTCCTGAAGAGATGGACTATGTCGGCGATGTGCTGCGGGAACTTGCGCCCGAAGCGGAGAAGGCCCACGTTATTCTGGGCCTCGAGAACACCATTTCGGCTGCCGACAACATGCGCATTCTCGACCGGACGCGATCGCAGGCGGTGATGGTCTACTATGACGTCGGCAATTCGACCAGGAACGGATTCGACGTTCCTCGGGAAATTCGGCAGCTTGGACGCAAGCGCATCTGCCAGTTCCATTTTAAGGACAATCCGCACTATCTGGGCGAAGGCAGCATCGACTTCAACGCGATTTTGCACGCAATTTCGGAAATCGACTACCGCGGCTTTGCGAACTTGGAAACCGACTCGCCGTCCCGATCTGTGGAGGAAGATATGCGCCGCAACCTGGCCTACATCCGTCGTCTGATGGTCGAAAACCGTTTGTGAACACGGCTCTCGGGTTTGGTAACACCTCCGCCGGGTGCAGGCGTGCCTTCATAACGCTTTCATTCAACGGGATTAAACCGCCTCGCGCCGCGCCGGCGCGGAAGAAAGCCTGCCGGATCAGTAGGTTTCGCGTTTTTCTGTTGACAAGGGCGCCGGTTGGCTTTACTATTTTCTTTCACGATTCGTAGCAACGCTGACAACTCTTTAAAGGTGTATAGGTCCCCGCATGACCTTTCAAGTCGGTGAAAAGGTTGTCTATCCAAATCACGGCGTAGCAACCATCGAGAACATCAGCTCCCGTTCCTTCGGCCCGCGTTTTGAGCGCTTCTATCTGCTCCGGCTCAGTTGTAACAACATGACCGTTATGGTCCCGTTTTCACACGTCGACGAGGTCGGCCTGCGAAGAGTGACCAAGAACGGGGATGTGGCGCGGGTTCTCTGCTTTCTGGCCGGAGGGAAGTGCCGCCGTCTCCAGGACTGGAAGGATCGGTATAAGGAGAACAGCCTCAAAATGCAGTCCGGCAGCCTCCTGGAGATTGCGGAAGTGTTTAAGAGCCTGCTGATTGTGCAGAAGGACAAGCCGCTCTCCTTCCGCGAAAAGAAGATGCTGGACCGAGCCCGTCAGATGATCCTGACTGAGCTATGCATTTCCAAGGGACTGAACGAGAGCGACGCGGTCGCTCTGCTCGACGGCGTTCTGATGAAGGCCGGGCTGAGAATGCCTGAGCCCCTGTAGACTCCCTCCAGACCACAACTTGCCTTGCCGCCGGCGGTCGGTCCTCTGGCCTGCCGTTTTAAGATAAAAGAGTATTATTCGCCTCTCGAAGGACCTTCGATGATTTATTCGCGTTCGGCCGAATACGCGATCCGGGCGTTTGTTTACCTGGCTGCCGCCCCGCCTGGAAAATACGCCATGGTAAAACAAATCGCGGAAGAATCGGAAATTCCGGCTCACTTTCTCGCGAAAATTCTTCAGCAACTCGCGCGCCAGGGCTTTCTCCGCTCCAGCAAGGGGCCGACCGGCGGCTTCGCGCTGCGGTATCCGCCGAGTGAAATTACGCTGCTTCAGATTGTCGAATCCATTGACGGATTAGCCGATTATCAGCGCTGCATAGGCGGCATGCAGGAATGCAACGATCAGATGCGGTGCGGCATGCATGATAGCTGGAAGGCGTTGCGTTCGCGTATCATAGAGTATTTGGAGGGCACCACGGTGGAAGATCTCGCCAGCGCCCTCGATCAGAAACGCCGCGCTCTCGACAAGCAGGCCAAACGCCGTCGCGCGCCTGAGCCCGCCAAGTCCGCGGTCGCCAGAACGAAACTTTAAGGAGGTATGCCGATGCGCAATTCAGTGCTGGTTCCGATGGTTGTTGAGCAGACGAGCCGCGGGGAGCGAGCATTCGATATTTATTCTCGATTGCTGAAGGAAAATATCATTTTTCTCGGCACCCCGATCGACGACAACATCGCGAATCTGGTGATTGCGCAGATGTTGTTTCTGGCCGCCGAGGACCCTGAAAAGGACATCTCGCTGTACATCAATTCTCCGGGCGGCTCGATCACGGCCGGACTTGCGATTCTGGACACCATGAATCTGGTCGAGCCGGACATCGTCACGTACTGCATTGGCCAGGCGGCTTCGATGGCGGCTGTCTTACTGGCCTGCGGAACCAAGGGTAAGCGTTACGCTTTGCCGCACTCCCGGATTTTGATCCATCAGCCCTCAATGAGCGGTCTGGCCGGACAGGCGACCGACATCGACATTTACGCAAAAGAAATCCTGCGGATGCGCCAGACTCTGAACGAGGTCCTGGCCAACGCGACGGGCCAGCCGGTGGAGCGGATCGCCCGGGATGTTGACCGCGACTATATCATGGAGGCCGAACAGGCCCTTGAGTACGGCATGGTCGACCGTGTGATCAGCAGCCGCGAATTGACGCCGGTGCCGACCCGATAGCGAGGCGGCTCGGCCGCCTTCATGGCTTCATTACGGCGATATACTTCAAGTTCCGGTACAACTGCCGGTAATCGAGCCCAAAACCGACCACGAAGCGATCTGGAATCTCAAAACAGCGGAACAGAACCGGCGCCTGGACGATGCGTCGCACGGTGCGGTCAAGCAGGGTGCAGATGCCGAGAGAGTTGGGGTTCCGGCCGGCAAGCGTCTGCAGCAGATAGCGCGCGGTGAAACCAGTATCCACGATATCTTCCACCAGCAGAACGTCGTCGCCGTGGATCGGCTCGTCCAGGTCTTTTGAAATCCGGACCAGGCCGGGCGTCCCCGGCCGGCCGGAAAAGCTCGAAATAGCCAGGAAATCGATTTTGACGGGAACCGATATCTCGCGCGCAAGCGCCGTCAGAAAAAAGACGGAGCCTTTGAGTACGCCGATCAGCTTCAGCCGGCCCTCCGGGTAGCGCGCCGAGATCTCGGCGCCCAGCTCGCGAATGCGCTCGGCAATCTGCTCCTCAGTGAACAGTATCTTTTCGATCTCCGGCAACCGCGCGACGTCGCTCATAGGGCCGGCGCGCGATCCGAAAGGCCGTACTTGAACACAAGGTCCTGGAGATCTTTCTGGTAAAAGACTTGAATATTAATGTGCGGGTAAATGGCTTTCAGCCGTTTTACCTTTCGATTTTTTTTGGTGACCAGCGCCTGCTTCATGGTAGTTAATTCGATATACAGGTCGAATTCGGGCAGATAAAAGTCCGGCGTAAAGGCCTCCGTGACTCTGCCGTCTTTGTCCCACTGGAGGGCGAAACTGCGCGGCTCGTACTGCCATTCGATCCGGTAGAAATCCAGCACGTTTGCAAAGAGTTGTTCGCTTGCGTGGTTGAACCGCGCCCTCTTGAGGGCTGCGCGTCCCGCAGGCGCGATGCCATGCCTTGCAAGCTGAAGACGCATTTGAAACTCAATTTGGGCATTGGCGGCATAAGAGAGGAACCCGCTTTCCACCAGCTCCCGCGACGAGGCAGCCGCTTCGAGGATGCCAACCATGGCGTCCTCGGTCAACGATTCCGCATTCAGGATGAGATCGACATGGCTGGCTGCGGTCTTTGCTCGTCCAAGCCGCTCGTTGCGAAGCTGGCGGCGCGCCGCGTCCAAGGCGCGTAGCTCGGCTCTGGCCTGCGTCCGGTCGGATCCGCTCTCGACCATGAGATTGCTGGTTCGAAAAGCCTCCCGCGCCATGAGGCGCACCCGCAGCAGTCCAGGGAGGCTCGGGAGCGGCAGTTCCGCTCCGGATCCGCATACCACCAGGTGGTGCTCGGTTGCAAGACGGGCCAGCACGAGCGTCGCCGCCGGGCGCCACGCCTTGCCCTCAAGCGATGCCCCGCTTCCAAACTCATCGGCTATGAGTTGATCGAGCCGGGCTTCGGTAATCAGTTCAAAGTTGAGCCTGTGCGCGACGAGGCGCGCCAGAGATTCCGTCCGGCAGCCCGTCTCGCCGGAAACGGTCACGATCGCCATCAGACCTCTGAGTGAAACGCCGGGCGCCCCGGTTTCGGGATTCTCGCCTGTCCCTCAGCATATCAGCACAGCGGCGTCCGTCGAGACCCGGCGGCCGCTTCGTGGCTCCGGATGCCTCTCGCACGCTCTCAGACCGCGGGGCGGCAGCCATGGCTACTCTGCCGCAGGCTGCTGCTGCGTCATGCAGTGCAGCGTTCCTAGGCCCAGCACGAGATCGACGCACGAGATCCCGACCACCTCCCGGCCCGGGAATACGTCCGCCAGGGTGTTCAACGCGATGCGATCCCGCGCATCATTGAATGTGGGAACCAGGACCGCCCCATTGGCGATGTAGAAATTCGCATAGCTCGCTGGCAGTCGTTGTCCGTCGAAGTAGACCGGTCGCGGCATGGGAAGCGTGACGACGCGCAGACCGCCAATCGCATTCAGTATCCGCAAATTCTCCTGCAACGGCTCATAGTTCTCTTCACGCGGATCGTCTTCGACCACGGTGACAATGGTATCGGCGCTCACGAAGCGGGCGAGATCGTCGATATGACCGTGCGTATCGTCCCCCGCAATCCCGCGGTTCAGCCACAACACGCGATGGACGCCGAGATAGTCGCGCAAGGCGGTCTCGATTTCGGTCCGGCTGCGGCCTGGATTGCGGGCCTGTTCGGTGGAAAGGAGGCATTCCTCGGTGGTCAACAGGAGTCCCGCGCCATTCACCTCGATGCTGCCGCCTTCTAGCACCAATCCGGGCTTGAAGATGCGCACGCCGAGGCGCCGACCGATCTCAGCGCCCGCCGCGTCGTCGGCTGCCCAATTGCCGTACTTCGCCCAGCCATTGAACAGCCATTTGGTAACGGCGATTTCACCGGGACGCTTGACAAAGATCGGGCCGTAGTCGCGTATCCAGCTCCGATCGGTCGGAATTTCCAGGAACTCGACGGCATCCAGACACGCGCCGGATTTGCGCAGCATCGCTGTCGCACGCTCGATAGTCCCGCCGTCCGGGGCAAGGATTTTCACCCGTTCGAGGCGCGAGAGCTGCCGCACGATCTCGGCGTACACCCAGGGAATGGGTTCGAATTTCCCCGGCCAGTCCGTCTCTTCATGCGGCCACGCGAGCCAGGTGGCTTCATGCGGCTCCCATTCGGCAGGCATGCGGAAGCCGAGCTCGCGCGGCGCAGGTCCGGCGGAGGTCAACCGATCCATCGCTGGGTCAATTGCGAGTACGCATCGATGCGGCGATCGCGCAGAAAAGGCCAATTGCGCCGGACTTCGTCCATGCGTTTCGGGTCGCAAGATCCGATCAGAATTTCCTCGCGACCTGTATCCGCGCGCGCGATGATCTGGCCGAAGGGATCGGCCAGAAACGAGGATCCCCAGAACTCAAGCCCATGCCCGGGCGGCCCTTCATAGCCCGTGCGGTTCACAGCCGCGACATATACGCCGTTGGCGATCGCATGTGCGCGCTGGATCGTGACCCATGCGTCAAGCTGTGCGGCGCCATATTGCTGTTTTTCGGACGGATGCCAGCCGATCGCCGTCGGATAGAAGAGAACGCTGGCGCCCTGAAGCGCGGTCAGGCGGGCGCCTTCGGGATACCACTGGTCCCAGCACACCAATACTCCGATAGCGCCGTACCGGGTGTCGAACTTCTGAAAACCCAGGTCGCCCGGCGTGAAATAGAATTTTTCGTAATACAGCGGATCGTCGGGAATGTGCATCTTGCGATACATGCCCTCGATCTCGCCCGTGTCTCCGATGACGACCGCGGTATTGTGATAGAGACCGGGCGCGCGCCGCTCAAACAGCGGCGCGATGACTACGATGCGGAGTTCCCGCGCAAGCCGGCCCAGCGTGTCTGTGGAGGGTCCTGGAATCGTTTCGGCCAGCGCAAACAATTCCGCGCTCTCCTCGCGGCAGAAGTACTGGCTGCGAAACAGCTCCGGAAGGCAAACAATTTGAGCGCCCTGCGCCGCCGCCTCGCGAATTTTCCACTTCGCGTTTTCGAGATTTTCGTTTGGATCGGCGGAGCAGCGCATCTGCACCAGCCCAATGGTGAAGGCCTCCTCCTTGAACGATGGCATGGTACTATTATCGCGGCTGCGGCGGCGCGCCCCCTTTACGCGCCCCCTTTACATGACGCTCAACGCGCTTCAGGATTCGATGGATCCACAGGCGCGCATTGAGCCAGACCCGGTCTTCACGCGATGATGATCCTTGACCGCATGCCCGTCCGGCTCAGCATCGCTCTCCTGGGGTTTGTTGCCTACGCCTATGCCGGCGTTCCCACGCCGCGCGACTATTTTGGCTTTACGCCGGGCGATGAAAAGAAGCTGGCAAATTATGAAGAGCTCATTGGCTACTTTCAGAAGCTCGCCGCGGCGAGCGATCGGATTCGTCTCGAAACCTTCGGCAATACTTCGAGCGGGCGACCGATGTACGTCGCCTACATCTCAAACGCCGGCAACCTGCGGAAGCTGGACCGCTACCGCGACATCAGTCTGCGGCTTGCGCTGGGCATCCCAGAACCGAAAGAGGCGCGCAGGCTTGCCGAGCAAGGCAAGGCAATTGTCTGGATCGATTCCGGCTTGCACGCCTCCGAGGTCGCGCCTTCACAGCAAGCGCCTGAGCTCGCCTACCGGTTGATCACGGATGAAAGTGACGAGACGCGCCATATCCGCGAGAACGTCATTCTGCTGCAAATCCCCTGCATTAATCCTGACGGCCTGGACTGGGTGGTGGAGTGGTATCGCCATAACGTCGGAACGCCATACGAGCTGGCTCCGCTGCCGCGGCTGTATCAGAAATACTCGGGACACGATAATAACCGCGACTGGTTCATGCTGAACCTTCCGGAAACCCGGAACGTGACGCGGCTGCTCTTTCAGCGATGGTTTCCCCAGATCGTTTATAACCAGCACCAGGCGCCGCCGTTCCCGGCGCGCATCTTCGTTCCGCCCTACGCCGAGCCGCTGAATCCAAATATTCCTGCCGCGGTGATGGACGGCATTAACCAGATCGGGGCGGCGATGCGGGAGCGCTTCGCGCGATCGAATCAGCCGGGCGTCCTCTCTTATTGGGGATACGATGCCTGGTGGAACGGCGGGCTGCGCTCGGTTCCCGCCTTCCATAACATGCATGGCATTCTCACCGAAACCGCGGGATTCGTCTACGCCAATTCAAAGGTATACACGCCAGCCGATTTTCCCGAACGTTTCAGCAACGGCATGCCGACGAAATCGGCGACGATCTTTTACGACCGGCCGTGGATGGGCGGCAAGTGGGGCGTACGCGAGGCGATCGAGTACATGCTCACGGCTGACTTCGCCATCCTGGAGCTCGCATCAGCGCGGGCGGCGCATTTCCTGTACAAGGCTTACGAAATTGCGCGGGCGAACATCGAGGCAAATCCGCAGATCTGGTACATCATTCCGCGCGAGCAGTGGGACCAAAGCGCGGCCGAATCGATGCTCGAGCGGCTGCACTATGCGGGAATTCGGATCGAACGCGCCGCGGCGCCCTTTCAGGCGAACGGCAAGACGTATCCGGAGGGCACGCGCGTGATTCGCGCCGGCCAGGCCTTTCGCGGCTACATTACCGATCTGCTGGAGCCGCAACGTTATCCCGAGCTCAAAACCGGCCTCGCGGGACCGACCAAGCGCCCCTACGATATCGCCGGCTGGACGCTGCCAATGCTCATGGGAGCCCAGGTGGACCGCGTCGAAGGCCCCCTCGAAGCGCGCCTCGAAGAAGACTCATCCTGGACGCAAGCAGTGGTCCCGTCCGCCGATCACCGCGATAGCGGATTCTTCCTGGCGATGGCGGCCGCGCTCAACGCGCATCGCACCGTGCGCTGGTCCAAAGACGGACGGCTGCTCGAAGCGGCTGACTCTGGCTTTGACCAGGGCGTGTTCGAATTCACGAATCCGCCCCGGGTGGCTGTTTACGAACCCTGGACCGCGAACATCGACGCGGGATGGACGGACTGGCTGCTGGACTATTTCCATGTGCCGCACTCCATGATTCACAACGAGGACTTCCGTGCGGCAGGTTTGCGCAACAGATTCGATACGATTATTCTCGCCTCGCAAGGCGCATCCTCTATTCTGCACGGTATTCGCGCTGGCGAGCGCGCGCCGGGCCGCGCCGGCGAGGAGGTCCCCGCCGTGCAGCGGCCCGAATTTTCCGGCGGCATAGAGCTCGCCGGTCTTTCTGAATTGGACACGTTTGTTCGATCCGGTGGAACGCTGATTGCATTTGACGCGGCAACAGAGCTGCCGGTCGAGCTGTTCCCGCTGCCGCTGCGGCTTCTGTTGCGCCCGGCGCCAACCGGGGCGGAGGGCCGCGAGACGGAGCCCCCTGCTGGCGCTTACTACTGTCCTGGCTCGATCCTGCGGATCAGTGTGAATACCGAGCATCCGGTCGCGTTCGGAGTTCCGAAGGAGGCTTTCGCATTCTCCACCGGCGGCCAGGCGTTCGAAAACATGTTGCTTCCTGAGTTCAACGCAGGCGACCGCGAAATCAAAATCATCGCCCGCTATGCGGGCTCGAATCTACTCGCAAGCGGATGGGTCAGCGGAGAGCGGGCAGTGCTCGGACGGCCTATTCTGGTGGAGGCGCGCCGCGGAAAAGGCAGCGTTCTCTTATTCGGCTTCCGGCCCCAGTTCCGGGGCCAGACATTCGGTACGTTCAAGTTCGTATTGAACGCAGTGTACCTCGGCTCGGCAAAAAGACTATGAGGACGTTCGCAGCGATCATCGGATTTACCGCGCTTCTTGGATGCTCCAACTCGACCAACGGCGGCGCGGAAGACTTTTCAAGGCTGGCTGAAGAATTTGTGTACGGCTCTCTGGCGCTATCGCCTGTGACGGCCACGGCCGCCGGATATCACCGGCACAACGGCGCCGTGCTGGATGAGCAGATCGATGATCTGAGCCGAAGCGGCATCGAAAAGCAACGCGCCTTTTTCAACGGATTCCGAAAGCGGTTGCAGCGCATTCAGCAAGATCGCCTGGCGCCTCAGGACTCCGCCGATTTCCGGATTATTAGCGACCAGATTTCTCTTTCGCTGCTCGAACTCGACGTAATTCAAAACTTCCGGCACAATCCGACGCTGTATGTCGAACTCGCCGGCAATGCTTTGAATACCCCTTATACACTCGAGTTTGCCCCCAAACTGGAGCGGTACCGCGCGATTATCGCCCGCATGAAGCGGCTGCCGCAGTTGTTCGACGACGCCAAAACCAACCTCGTGGACGCGCCCGAAGTATGGAACCGCGTGGCGCAGCAGGAGAACGACGGAAACATCAGCCTGATCGACCAGACGCTGCGCCAGAACTGCCCGCCGGAATTGAAAAGCGAGTTCGACCAGGCCGCCGGCGTCGCGTTGTCAGCTCTTCGCGATTTTAACGGTTATCTCAAAACGCAGCTTTCACAGCGCATTTCCGACTGGAGGCTCGGCAAGGAGAAATATGCGCAAAAGTTCCGGTACTCGCTCGAAATCGACGCCCCACCTGAGGACGTTCTTGCGGAGGCGGAGGAGCAATTGCGGCAAATTCGCGCCAGCATGGCTGAAATCGCGAAACCGCAGACGGTGGAGGCGGCGCTGAACAAAATCGCTCAAAAACACGCCGCCCCGGATGCGTATTTCGACGCTGCGAAACGCGATCTGGCCGAAGCGACCCGGTTTGTTCGCGACAAGAAGCTGCTCACGCTGCCCTCGGGCGCGAACCTGCAAGTAATCCCCACGCCAGAGTTTATGCGCGGCATCTACGCAGTCGGCGGGTTCAATCCGGCCCCGGCGCTGGAGCCGCAGCTCGGCGCCTATTTTTGGATCACGCCGATCCCGCAGAGCTGGCCGAAAGACCGCGCCGAATCCAAGCTTCGCGAGTACAACTTCTATGGTCTGAAGCTGTTGACTCTTCACGAAGCCATGCCGGGACACTACGTGCAGTTCGAGTTCGCCGATCAGGTCCAGCCGAAGTCGCGGCGTTTGGTGCGATCTGTATTCGGCAACCAGCCCTACATCGAAGGTTGGGCCGTGTATGCAACGGAAATGATGATCGACGAGGGCTATTATAGAGATGACCCGGGGATGCAGCTCACCTGGCGCAAGCAGTTGCTGCGCGCCATCGCGAATACGATTCTTGACGTCCGCATGCATACCAAGGGCATGACAGACCAGCAGGCGCTCGATCTCATGATCAAAGACACCTACCAGGAGAAGGAAGAGGCCGCCGCCAAGCTCCAGCGGGCGCAGCTTTCCTCCTGCCAGTTGCCGACATATTTCGTGGGGTGGCGCGCCTGGCTGCGCGATCGCGACCGTTATCGCCAGAAGAAGGGCCACGCATTCCAGCTCGCCGAGTTTCATGACCGCGCGTTGAGGGAGGGCGCCGTGCCGCTTCCGGCTCTGTGGCCGTTGCTGGCGCGGCAATGATCACCGCCGGGAATCGCATGCTCGCCGGCTCGATCGCGGCGCTCGCAATTGCGGCGCCGGCTTGTTCCGTGAAAAAGTATACGCTCGGCGCCGTGGCTGACGCGCTGTCCTCCAGCGCCTCGAGCTCAATGGCGTCAGATGACGATCCTGAGCTGATCCGCAGCGCTGCTCCGTTTAGCCTGAAGCTGATAGAAATGATGCTCCAGCAGAATCCGCGCCATCCGGGACTGCTGCTTGCCGCCGCAAGCGGATTCACCGAGTATTCGTACGCGTTCGTACAAATGGAGGCCGACCAAGTCGACGATGGGAGAGTGGCGGCCGCGATGCGTCAGCGCGCCGCCAAACTCTATCTGCGAGCGCGCGATTACGGCATGCAAGGTCTGGAGCTCAAGCGGCCGGGCTTCGCCCAGGAACTGAAAACCGATCCCAAACGGGCGGTTCAAAAACTGAATTCGAGCGAAGTGCCGTTCATGTACTGGACCGGCGCTGCATGGGCCGCAGCCCTGGCCTCTTCGCGGGACATGTTCATGCTGCCCCAAATTCCGCAATTTGAGGCGCTGATCCTGCGGGCGCTCGAGCTCGATGAAGCGTGGGACGCCGGCCGGCTCCATACGTTTATGATCACCTATGAAATGGCCAGTCCGACGCGTACCGGCGATAAGGCCGGGCGAGCCAGACGGCATTTTGACCGGGCGGTCGAGCTGACCCACGGCAGGCAGGCAGCGCCTTATGTCGCCTACGCGGAGAACGTGTTAACGGCCTTGAAAGACCGCGCTGGCTTCGAAGCAGCGCTCAAAAGAGCGCTTGCGATTGATGTGAACGCAGAGCCCGGCGCTCGGCTCCAAAACATTATTTTTCAGCGGAGGGCCAAGTGGCTGTTGGATAGAGAGAAAATTCTGTTTGCCGAAGATGACAATAAGCGCAGATGAACTCCCCATTGTGATGCGTGTTCATCTGCGCTCAGCTGTGGATTAAGTTTACTTTTCTGCCGTTACGACGCCGGTCGGAACCCGAGCTGCCTTCTTTTTCTTCGTATCGAGCGCCTTCTGGACCCAGTTGTCGGCGATCTCAACCTCTTTCTTGTATTCCTCAGGCGTATCGGCCAAGTCGGCTCGCTCTCGGATCAGAAGGTTCATGTAGGCCATGGCGTCGTCGTATTCAGGATCGATGTCCAGCGCTTTTTGCAGGTTATCGATTCCTTCCTGAATCGTACCGGACCACTTCGCTTTCAGCGCCTCTCTCACCTTCTTGTCCTTGAGCGGACCTGGATCCTCAGGCTTCATTCCGAGGTCCGCGCGAGCCTTGCCGAGCGCCGGGTACCACTTCGCCCAGGCGATGACGCCGAGGCTATAGTAAGCTTCCTTGTTCTTGGGATCGACCTGGATGAGCTTCTGATTCCATTCGCGAGCTTCATCGAACTTCTTCATCTTCGCCTCGCCCTGAAGAGGCCCGGCTTCGTTGTAGGCGAGTGAAGCGAGCGATGCGAGCGCGACCTTATCTTTGGGATCGCGTCTCAGCACCTCCTCGAATTCCTTGTGCGCCTGCTCGGCAAGTTGCCGGTTCTCCGGCGAATCGGCGCCGGGGATCCACTGGGTCATATACGCCGTCGCAAGATACAGTCTGGCGTTCGGGTTCGTATTGTCCAGCGCAATGGCTTCCTTGAAGTTGTCGATCGCCTCCTGATAGCGGGCGTTCTTATACGCCTGCACTCCTTTGTTGAGGCGGTCGCGGGATTTTAATTTGTCGCAACCGGTTCCCAGCAGCATCATGAGTCCGGCCGCAACGGCCAGACCGAATGTCACGGTTCGCTTCATACAAATATCCTGGTGGGCGCTCTTTCTGTTCACCCTACTGCCCGGCCTCGACCTTAGGCGTCATCAGGCCGACCTTGTCGATGCCGGCGCCTTTCGCGATGTCGATCGCTTGCGCCACGGTCTGGAATTCCAGATCGGGATCAGCCTTCACAAAGACGACGCGTTCCGCGCGCGTCTTGAAAACGTCTTCCAGGCGCGGCCCGAGCCGGTTCATGTCGATGGGCTCCGCATTCAACTTCATGGTCTTATCTTTGTTGATGATGATGACCACGGTGCGATCCTGATTTGGATCCGGCGGCGGCGCATTCGGCGGAGGAGGCTGGGGCACAAGCGCCTCAAGTCCGTGGGGCGTCAGCGGCGTGATCACCATAAAGATGATCAGCAGCACCAGCAACACATCAATAAGCGGCGTGACGTTGATGTCGGCCTTGGCTCCGCCTTTCCCGCCACCCACTGCCATTGCCATAGGTTTTGCTCCTTTTGACTGCTTAAATCCTTTTCCGGTTCTATTGCCCCGCGCCGGCGGCGGCCGTCGCTGCGGGCCGTTGTTCCTTCTGCTTCACCTGCTCGGTCAACAGACCGATCTGGTCGACGCCGGCGGCGCGCAAGTTGTCGACGACATCCGTCACACGCTCGTATCGCGCGCGCGCATCCGACTTGATGTACACCGTTTTGTCAAGCTTGTTGGTCAGCAGGTCCTTCACTTTCTGCGGCAGATCTTCGGCCTTCATCTGCGTATTGCCGGGACTCAGGAAGATTTTCCCGTCGCGGGTAATCGCAATCAGTACCGCATCCTCCTTATCCGCCGCCTGCATTGCGATGGGATTGTGCGTCTTCGCCAAATCAACGCTGGCGCCGTGCTGGAGCATCGGCGTGATGACCATAAAGATGATCAGCAGGACGAGCATCACATCCACCATGGGGGTGACGTTGATGTCCGCCACGACTGGGGGCGCCTTTTTTTTCTCCATCCTGTTCTCCTTCGGAATCCGGTCCGGCGCCTCTGTCCTTACGCGCCGGACCCGATTCCTCTCAACTCGCCGGAACCTCTCCTTGGCTTACTTCACCGCTCCAGCGCGCTGCGTACGCTTCAGGAAGTAGTCGATCAGTTCGGAGCTGGAGTTTCCCATCTCGACGTCAAACGCCTCCACCCGGTTGGTGAAGTAGTTGAACATCCAGACCGCCGGAATCGCCACAAACAGACCGACCGCGGTCGTGACCAGCGCTTCCGAAATGCCGCCGGCAACCGCGCCGAGACCCGTGCTCTTTTCGGTGGAGATGCCGCGAAACGCGTTGATGATCCCGACCACCGTCCCGAACAGTCCGACGAACGGAGCGGTTGAGCCGATCGTCGCCAGGCTGCTGATGCCGCGTTTCAGTTCGGCGTGAACGATTGCTTCGGCGCGCTCCAGGGCTCGCTTTGAGGCTTCGATTTCCTCACCCGGAATCTCCGTGCTCATCTGATGCGCACGGAACTCCTGCAAGCCGGCGACCACGACCTTAGCCAGGTGGCTCTTGTTATAGCGATCGGCAATCTTGATCGCTTCATCCAGCTTGCCTTCGCGCAACGCGCCGGCGACTGCCGGAGCAAACGCGCGCGACTGCTTGCGGGCGCCGTTGAAGGCGATCAGACGGTCGATCATAACCCCGATCGACCATGCCGACATGATAAACAGAATAATGACCACGAGCCTAGCGAGCCAGCTCATCTGGCCCCACATGGCGCGCGGGTCAAAGCTGATGGCGGGCCCGGTGCTCTCCTGGAGCAGCATGAAAGCCCATACTTGCAACTGTAACAACATTGTTCTCTCCTGCGAGTTGATTTAGACTGACGAAACTTTGTGCACGATACACACACTCCTTACTGCGACGCCGGGCCTCGCCGTTGGGATCAGCCGCTCAAGGTGAAGTTCACGTCGATCGTCGTGACCACCTCGACCGGCTCTCCGTTCAGCATCGTGGGCTTGTACAGCCACTGTTTCACGGCTTCGGTAGCAGCCGGCACTAACAGCGGGTGCCCACTCACCAACTGAAGATTCTGGATCGTGCCATCTTTGCCGATAATGGCGGTGAACCGGACAGTGCCCTGCACCCGGGCCTGACGCGCCAGCGGGGGATACACAGGCGTGACCTTCCTGATCAGGTTGGCGGCCTGGACGTTGCCGCCTACGCGAATCCGCTGCGGCGGCTTCGGCTGCTCCTTGGGAGGTGGAGGAGGCGGAGGCGCTGCGCTCGGCACGGAACCGATCACGCCGCCAATCACGCCGCCGGCCACGCCGCCCGGCACGCCGCCCGGAACGCCGCCCACCACGCCCGCCGACGCCGACGGAGGCGGAAGCTCCTCTTCCTTAATCTGCGCAATTTCTTTGGGGATGACCTTGGGCGCCATCAGCCGGCCCGCGTCGAATTGCTTCGGCGCCACCTTGACAACCTTCGGCGGCGGAGTTGCAGCGGGCGGAGGAGGCGGCGGAGGAGGCGGCGGAGGAGCGACCAGGAAGCTGGTCAGCGTCGCCTTGGGCAGCGTGTCGGTGTAAATCAACGGGAGCAGGACCATCACGCCAATCAGCAACACCTGAAGAATGAACGATACAATCACCGTCCACCCTTTGTTGGTCTTGCTCCGTCCTTCCACGAATGTTTGTTCAAACATTGCCTTTCCCCTTAGCATGGCAGCCGGGTCAAAGGAACCGGCGCCTTATCTCGTTCTAACGGCCTTCTTCCCGGCGGGTTCTTTCATTGCCGCCACTGCCGCCGGCGCGACCTTCTTCTTCTCGCGGAAATCGTGCCAGAAGACAAGGATCGGGCTGGCGATGAAGATCGACGAGTACGTGCCGACAATGATGCCCACCACCAGTGCAAACGCAAATCCATTCAAAACCGGCCCGCCAAACAGAAACAGCGACAGAGCCGTCAAAAACGTCAAACCCGAAGTCAATATCGTCCGGCTCAGGGTCTGATTGATGCTGATGTTGATCAAGGGCTCGAACCTTTCGCGCCGCATGATCTTCAAATTTTCGCGAATTCTGTCAAACACCACAATGGTGTCGTTCATCGAGTAACCGACCAGGGTCAACAGCGCCGCGACCACCGTCAGGTCGATTTCCTTGTTGAATATCGAAAACAGCCCGATGGTGATAATGGTGTCGTGGAACACCGCAATCACCGCCGCTACCCCGTAAATCCATTCAAACCGGAAGGCGATATAAACCAGCATCCCGCCCAACGCGTACAGCGTCGCAAGAATCGCTTTGGTCCGCAACTCCGCCCCCACCTTGGGCCCGACCACCTCGGCCGACAGAATGCTGAACGGCGCCAGCGCGCACTCCTGTTTTAACACCGAAATAATTTGCGGCGTTACGCCCGGAACCCCGGCCAGCTCATCGAAGCTCTTCAACACCCCCATGCGCTGGGTGTTCTTGAAATCAATGATCGATTTCGCCAGATTCTGCAACTGGTCTTCGTTTATCGCAACGCCCGCACGTTGTAAAGGATCGCGAATCCGGTCCGCCAGCGCCTGAGCCCCGACATTGTTCACATCCAGCTTGTCAGAGCCTCCGCCGAACGCCGACTCGAGTATCTGCTGGATCGCCTGGCGGTTCGCGTTCAGCGTGCGTTCTTCCTGAATCTCTGTCCCAATAAGGACCTGATTCGGCTTGCTGGTCACGTTCACCACCGAGATTTCTCCCGGGATCTTGGCCGACAGCAGGCTCCGGATCTTATCAATCGGGGGCTGCATCGCAAACTGCACCGTCATCAACGCCCCGCCGCGAAAGTCAATCCCGTAGCGCGGTCCGCCCTTCAACACGAGGCTCGCCAGTCCAGCCGCGGTCAGCACCAGCGAAGCAGTGATGAACGGCCACTTCTTGCCTAAAAAATCGAAGTTTGTATTCTTAAATATCTCCATCGAAGCCGCTTCGCCGGCCTGTTATTGTCTTAGACACCGGCTCCCACCCGTCAGTTCCCGTCATCTCCAAAAAGTTACCACCATCGCGCGTGGCACATTTCCCAGATGCGTTGCCTTCCCCTTAAACCTCGGAAAACACAGCGAAAGCACCTAAATACTCAGCGCCGCAACCTGCCGCTTGCCGGACAGCTCGGCATCGAAAATAAACCGCGAAACAAACACCGCCGTAAACAAGTTCGCCACCAGACCGATCACCAGCGTCACGGCGAAACCTTTGACCGCCGTCGTCCCGAATATGAAAAGGAATGCACACGATACCACCGTGGTAACGTGGGTGTCGACAATGGTCAAAAATGCTTTATTGAACCCGGTGTCGATGGCGGCGAGAACTGCCTTGCCATTCCGCAGCTCCTCCCGGATGCGCTCAAAGATGAGAACATTCGAGTCTACCGCCATACCTACCGTGAGGATCACGCCAGCAATACCAGGCAGCGTCAGTGTCGCGTCAAACCACGCCAGACAGGCAATTAAAATAATTGCGTTCAGGATCAGCGCCAGCGTGGCGTTGATTCCGGCGCGCTTGTAGTAGATCAGCATCGCGACAATCACCGCGATTATACCCGCTAACCCCGCATAGATGCCGTCGCGGATCGAGTCCGCGCCGAGCGCCGGGCCGATGCTGCGTTCTTCAAGATAAACGACGCTGGCCGGGAGTGATCCGGCGCGCAGGTTCAGGGCCAGATCGGCCGCCTCCTCGCGGTTCGCAGCGCCCGTAATCCGCCCCGTGTCGCCAATCCGGTTCTGGATGGTCGGCGCGCTGAGCACCATCTTGTCCAGCACGATGGCCAGCCGGTTGCCGATATTCGCTTCGGTAAAGCGCTCGAATCTCTTCGCCGCATCCTGCGTCAACACGAAATTCGTCTCCCAGCGGCCCATTTCTCCCTGCTGGGCATGGGCGTCGCGGAGATCGCGTCCGGTGATCACCGGAGTCCGGCTCACCAGATACCAGCCCTCGCTCTGGCCCGCCCGTGGAACCGCCTTCAAAAGCTGAGTATTGAGCGGCAACACGCCGCCATGCTTGGCCAGCGCCTCTTCCCGTGTGGCAAACGGCCCGTCTTTGACTTCATCGAGCTCCAGCATCGCCGTGGTTTTCAGGATCTCTTTCACTCGCGCCGGATCGTCCACGCCGGGCATCTGGACCAGAATCTCAGGATTCGTCTCCGAACTGCCGCGCTGTTGAACGGTGGCCTCGGCCAGACCCAGACCGTTGATCTTCTTTTCGATCGTGTTTCTGGTTTGCGTGACGGTGTCCTTTTGCAGCTTCAGAGCCTCCGACGTGCGCAGGTTTAACCGGTAATCGGTTGCATTGACGGGCGTAAGGATCCAGGTTTGGCCGAATTCATTGTTAACAAGCTGGCGGAAGTCGCCGGCCTTTGTGGCTGGAACGCCGCGGACATTGATTTGGATCTTGTCCGCGTCGCTGATGGTCTGAGGATCGTTACGATCGATGTTGCCCGGCAGAATGTCGATATTGGCCTTACGCGCAGCTTCCTGGAGCCGCTGAATGGTCGCGTCCGCCTCGGCCTTGAAGGCGTCCTGCACCTGGACCTGCATCACCAGCTGGCTGCCGCCCCGGAGATCCAGGCCGAGACGGATGTTCTTCTTGAAATTGTTGGCTATGTCCGCTCCGGATTTCGGAATGCCGATGATTCCGTACACGCAGATCAGCAGAACCGCGGCGATAATCGCGGCTTTGATTTTCAGGCTTCGGTTCATTGGAGTACTGTCTCGTCTCGGCGCGTCGCTCGTCGCGATTCGGCCGTTCTACGCTTTCTTGGCCTCTTCAGGCACCAGGCCGGCGACCGCGCTGCGCGCAATCTGGAGTTTTACATTATCAGGCTTTACCCGCAGAATCACCGTGTCGTCGGAGTTAACGGCAACGATGGTTCCTACCAGTCCCCCCGTGGTGAGAACGGTATTCCCGTTCTGCAGCTCTTTCTGCATCTTCTGCGTCTGCCGCCGCTGGCGCTGCATCGGCAGGAACACCAGAAAGTAAAAGATCGCGATCATCACGATCATCAGGCCGAAGCCGAATGCCGGATTGCCGCCTTGCTGCTGGAGCAGAATCAGCGTAGAGTAAACCATCACGCGTGTAACTGGCTATCGCGGGAACCGTCCCGGGACCGCTCTGTGGAGTAGTATATCTTTAGTTTAAAACAAGGAGAGAGCTGCGACTACTGCTGTCCTGCTTCGGTTTCCAGCCGCGCCGAGCGAGCCGAGCGCAGCAGCTCATAGAATCTCCCGAAAATGATAGCCTCCCTGATCCGCCGCATCATGTCAAGATAGTGCCTCAGGTTGTGGATCGTGGCCAGGGTCGAATACAGAATTTCGCCGGCCTGATAGAGATGCCGCAGGTAGGCGCGGCTGAACGTCCGGCAAGTGTAGCAGTCACAGTCGGGATCCACCGGCGCCGGATCATCCCGGTACCGGTTTTGCTTGATGATGAGACGCCCGCGCGTGGTGAACAGATAGCCGTTGCGCGCGTTGCGAGAGGGAAGCACGCAATCCATCATGTCAATGCCCCGCGCGACATATTCCGGCAGCTCGGCCGGCATGCCAACTCCCATGACGTAGCGCGGCCGGTCCCACGGCAGTAGCGGCGCGGAAACGTCCACCATCTCCAGGCTGAGCGGTCGCGGCTCGCCCACCGACAAGCCGCCGATAGCGTAGCCCGGCGCGTCGATTTCGACGAGCTCGCTTGCGCATTGCTGTCGCAAATCCGCGTACATGGACCCCTGCACGATCGGAAAACAGGCCTGCTGCTCCGGATCGGCGGCTTGACGATACCGCAGAAACCCGGCGCGAGCCCAGGCAATCGTACGCTGCACCGAATGCCGCGCAGCCTCATGACTCACCGGATACGGCAGGCATTCATCCAGCACCATCATGATGTCGCTGCCCAGCGCCAGTTGAACATCGATCGCCGACTGCGGCGTAAACAGGTGCGCATCTCCGTTCAGGTGCGAACGGAACAGCACGCCCTCGTCGCTGACCCGGCGAAGCGCATCCAGGCTGAACACCTGAAAGCCGCCTGAATCGGTCAGAATAGCCCGCGGCCAGGACATGAACCGGTGCAGCCCCCCCATCTGCCGGATCAGCTCATGCCCGGGCCGCAGATACAGATGATAGGTGTTGGCCAGGATGATGCGCGCGTCGAGTTCGCCGGCCAGATCGCGCTGGGCCACCGCCTTGACGGTCGCCTGGGTGCCCACCGGCATGAAAACGGGCGTCTCAATGACGCCGTGGGCCGTGTATATCAGCCCGGCGCGCGCCCGCGTCACGGGACACTCCGCCTGAATTTCAAAGCGCAAATTCGATTTTCGTGACTGCCGGCGGGTAAAAGCAAATGCCGGCCGGCGAAGAGGCGTCGTTCCTTATGAACCGGTTCATCCACTCGATGATCGGTCCGCCGATTCTTCCGAGGAGTCTGGCCTGGCCTGGGCTTGACAGGCGTGAATCGATTCACATATCATCGGAAGCCACAGGGGAACGCGCGGCTGGCCGCGCTGTCTTCGCCCGGGCTCAATGAGCGGACGCAAAATCATTCTTCTGGCATTCGCGCTCTGCGTAGCCGTCGCGGTCCGCCGCTGGCGTCCTTCAGCGCTCCCCGTACAGGCCCAGACGCCCTCCTTGGCCCGGCAGACAGCGCACGGCTTTCAAATCACCTTCGGGGTGCGCAACCCCACGCACGGACGCGTTTGGTCCGGCGGCATCCGGCCGCCCGCGCGGATCCGCTCGATTCAGGGCTGGCATTTCGGAGTGGACGATTCCATAGCGCCGCCGGATCGATGGAACATCACGCTGGAGATGATCGGCGGCGACGTCGCGGCTAAAGGGATCGTCCTTGACCTTGTGTCGCCGGAGACCCAACCCGTAACGGTGTTCACCCGCTACGGGGATTTCACGTTCACGCCGGCCGACATCCCCTACGGCGCACGGTACGATGTCGAGATCTTCCGCGGCGATGTCACCGTGGAACGCGTCCCCATGCCGCAGATCGTGACAGGTCCCGAATCCGAAGATGACGATCCGGCGCTGCTGCGCACCCGCGCCGGCGATTACTGGCTTGCATGGGTGGCCTATCGCACGCTCCGGCGCCAGGGCTACAACTACACCGGCGCTGACCAGGTCCTGGTCGCGCACGGCCGCAACGGCCGCGACTGGGACGCGCCCGTCCCGCTCACCCCGCCCGGCGATCACTTTCGTGTAGCGCTGGCTGAAGATGGGCGCGGGCGGATTTGGTGCATCTATTCTGAACAAAAGCGGATGGGAACGGGCAACTTCGATCTCTACGGCCGTTCCTTTGATGGCGCGACCTGGTCGGCGGAGCAGCAACTGACCAGCAGCTCAATGCCCGATATCTTCCATCGAACGGCCACTGCGCGCGACGGGACCGTTTACCTGGTCTGGATGGGCTACCGCACCGGACCGAAGGACGCCGCCCCCCAGAGCGAAATCCTCATGCGCGTGCTTTCCGGCGACCGCTGGTCAGACGAGATCAATCTCAGTCAGTCCGAGGATGATGATTGGGAACCCGCGGTGGCTGTCGACAGTACGGGGCGCGCATGGATTACCTGGGATTCCTATCGTTCTGAAAACGGCGGCGCGCCAACTTACGATGTGTTGTTCCGAACATACTCCAAGTCCGGCTTAGGAGCAGTGCAGACGATTTCAGCGACGCCCTTTGCGGAAATGCGGACCAGCGTGGCGGTGGACGGCCGTGATCGCGTCTGGGTGGCATGGGAACAAGGCGGAGTCAACTGGGGCAAGGACACGGGCTATGCCAACCCGCAGCATCATATTTGGCTGCGGCCCGGAGGATCACGCCTCTACGGACCCCCCGATTCACGTTCGGCGCTCTACAGGCGCCCGCGGTTAGCCGTCTTTGAAGGCGGCCAGTGGCGCGAACCCGCTCGGCCGCTCGAGACCGCCTGGCCGGACGAGTTGAGACAGAACCTGTACATGAGTCCGCGCGTCGCCGTAGACGGCAATGGCCATGTCTGGGTGCTCGTCAGGCATCAACTGATTGCTCAAGGGCGCAATGGCGGCCAGTTCTTCGACATCTACGCGACCACGTTCACCGGCGGAGCCGGCGAAGGCCGATGGCTGCCGCTGGTCCTTGTACCCGGCGGGACCGGCCGTCAGGATACCGTACTCGCTGCCGCCCCGGCCGATGACGGTATCGCTCTCGCGGTGGTCGGCGATCACCGCCATTTCCCCGTACCGCTGCCCATCAATCACGACATATCGACCCTGCTTCTGAGCGCCGATGGATTGCGGCAGACAGACCCGGCGCTCCGGCCGTTTCATCCCAGCGCGCCCGGGCCGTTCCGCATCACTCACCCGGACGAATCCCGGCAGGTCGCAGCCGTCCGCAATTATCGAATTCAGGCCGGCGATCGCACCTACAAGATTGTTCGCGGCGACGTGCATCGCCACACGGAGATCTCCATGGACGGAGCCATCGACGGCAGTCTGTGGGATCTTTACCGCTACGCAATTGACGCCGCCAATCTCGATTACGTGGCCGTCACCGATCATAATTACGGCGCATGGCTCGACACCGATGAACCGGAATCGCCCAACACCGACAACGAATATCAGTGGTGGCGCACCCAGAAATCTGCGGATCTGTTTTATGCGCCCGGCCGCTTCGTGCCGCTCTACGGGTACGAGCGCTCTGTGAACTTTCCGCGAGGCCACCGCAACATCCTTCATGTCCGCCGCGGCGTCTTCAGCTATCGCGTTCCTAAGTTGTTCATATCCGAGCGGCCCGAATTGATCGAAAGCGACGTCCGCGGCCTGTGGGACTACCTCCGATCTACGCGCGGCATCGCGCTCCCGCACAGCACGGGAACGAACATGGGGACGAACTGGCGCTTTCATGATGACGAACTGGAGCCTGTCGCAGAACTCTACTCCGGCGATTGGGGCGGCTTCGAGGCCGAAGGCCAGCCCCGCGCCGCCACGAAAAGCGCGCCAGGCGGCGGTTTCAGCGGGCGCGCGCCCTTTGTGAACGGTCTCATCTGGAACGCGCTGGGCGCGGGGTACAAGCTGGGCTTTATCGCGTCGAGCGACCACTGGTCAACCCACATCGCCTATGCGAATCTGCTGACGCCGGATTCGATCGTCACTCGCGCCGACCTTCTGGATGCATTTCGAAATCGACGCACCTACGCCTCCACCGACAATATTGTGCTGGATTTCACGGCCGGCCCTACCGTTCAGGGCGGCGAAATACGGGCCGCGCAAAGCCCGACGTTCCACATCCACGTCAACGCCACCGAACCCATTTTGCGCCTGGAAATCATCAAGAATAATCGCATCGTGTTCAGCCGAGGCGCGGACCCGCCCCCTGCGGATCCGAGAGTCCTCGACTTTTCTTATCGCGACAACGAAGGCTTCAGCGACACGAGCGTTGCGCCTACCGACCAGATTCACGACTGGAGCGCGCCGGAAACAGGAATTCGCCCGCGGCCAGCGGAAAAGGCGGCATACTACTACGTTCGCGTCATCCAGCAGTTCAGTCCGCAGTTCCCGGAGCGTGAAGGCGAAATCGCATGGTCCTCTCCAATCTATGTCACGCAGTAATTCTTCCTCCTGCCGCGCGGCTGACAGGAAACACAATACGAGGGTTCGCAATATGACGAGACGCTTAGCGCCCGCAATTCTCAGTTTGGCGGTTGCAGCCGCCGCGGCTCAAACCGGTCCGTATCGCGCGATGTCGCGCGCTCAACTGCGCGACAAGATCGAGGGGGGATGGGCCGGCCAGATGATCGGCGTGAGTTACGGCGCTCCGACCGAGTTCACCTCGCTGGCCAAAATCATCGAAGGCCCTTTGCCTTCTTGGACCGTGGACCGCGTCTCAAACTCGCTCCAGCAAGACGATCTGTATGTCGACATGACCTTCGCGAAAGTGCTGGACGATAAGGGTCTGGACGCTACGACGGAAGACTTCGCCGCCCTGTTCCAGAATGCCAGGTACAGCCTGTGGCACGCCAATCTTGCAGCTCGGCGCAATATCAGGCGCGGCGTTCCAGCGTCCTTAAGCGGCAGCCCGAAATATAACGCCCACGCCAACGACATCGATTTTCAGATTGAGGCGGACTTCATCGGTCTGATGGCGCCGGGACTTCCCCAGTCCTCAAATGACATCGCCTGGCGCGCCGGCCGCGTCATGAATTACGGCGACGGCATTTACGGCGGAATGTTCGTCTCCTGCATGTACGCCTCGGCGTTCTTCGAAACCGATCCACGCAAGGTGGTCGAAGCGGGCCTGGCCTGCATCCCCGCGCAAAGCCCATACGCGCGCGTCATCGCCGACGTGCTCGCGTGGTCGCGCCAATCGCCCGAGGACTGGAGAAAGGTCTGGCGTCTCATCGAAGAAAAATGGGACCGCCGCGATCCATGTCCAGCGGGCGCGCTGCGCCCCTTTAACATCGACGCCAAATTGAACGGCGCCTACATCGCGCTTGGGCTTTTGTACGGGAACCGCGATTTCGGAAAAACAATTGAGATCGCCACGCGCGCAGGACAGGACTCCGATTGCAATCCCGCAAGCGCAGGCGGCGTCCTCGGCGTCATGCTCGGATACCGGCAGATTCCTGCTGAATGGAAGAAGGGCATCGACGGCATTGCCGGCAAAAAGTTCGAGTACACCGATTTCGACTTTCATTCCATCGTCGAAAGCACCGAAAAACGCGCCCTGGCGCTGGTGCAGCGGAACGGGGGCTTCCTTCAGGGCGACACGATCAAGATCAAAACGCAGGCCGCAAAGGCCGCCAGACTTGAGCTTTGGGATGACTACGGCTCTCCGGTGGAACGCATCGGCGCTGAAGACCCCCGCTGGACCTGGAGCGGCGCGTGGCAGGCGAAGGAAATGAAGACGCGGCGCGGCTCGCTGTCCGCGCGGATCTCTGCGCAAAAAGGGGCCGAAGCGCGCTTTGCGTTCGACGGCGCCGGGGCGATCCTGGTGGGCCCGTATTTGCCCTCGGGCGGAAAGGCGGACGTTTATCTTGATGGCAAGCTCGATCGCACGGTCGATGTGTACCCCGATGAGGATCACGTGAAGTCGACGGAAGCCCTTTGGCATGCCTTTGGACTTCGTCCGGGCAAACATAACCTCCGTTTGGTCGTTCGAGGAGAGCCTTACCCCGGTTCCCGAGGCGCAGATATCCAGATCGACGAAATAGTGATCTTTCGGTAAGGATGCTGGCGCAGCGGTCGCCGCTGCGCGCGGAATTGTCGTCACATTGCCCGGTGGATGCTCCGGGTCGGGCCAAAGCAAACAGAAGGGAGTTCCATGCTCAGCCGGATGTGGTTTACCTCAACGCGCAGGATGCTTGCCTGCCTTGCAACTCTGATGGGCTGCCATGTCGCATATGGCCAGGTCGGTTCCATTCGAGGCGTCGTCACGGATGCGTCCGGGGCGGTCATTCCGGATGTTGAAATCATCGTCACCAACGTGGCCTCAGGCGTCGCCCAGAAGGCGATTACAAACGCAAGCGGCGCCTACGCCGTAGCGTTTCTGAATCCGGGCGTGTACCACGTCCAGGCGACAAAGCAGGGCTTCGCCCCAGCGACCCGCGACAATTTGAAACTGGACGTCGAACAGATCGCGCGAGTGGATTTCACTCTGGCGGTCGGACCAGTCTCGCAGGCGGTTGAAGTGTCCGCCGCTGCCGAGCTGCTCGATTCACAAACGTCCGTGGTTGGGCAGGTGATTACCAACCGGAGCATCGTTGAACTCCCGCTGAACGGCCGGAACTACCTGGAGCTCGCGCGACTGACCGCCGGCGTGACGCCCGCCAATGGAAGCCGCGAGAATGCGGCCGGCGCATTCAGCGCGGTCGGCCAGCATGGGTCCCAGACCAATATCAGCTTGGACGGCATCGATAACAGTTCGCGGCTGTCCGGCGGCATTCTGGGCAACGAAGCCCAGATCGTAACGCCCTCGATCGATTCCGTGGCTGAGTTCAAAGTGGTCACCAACAATAACTCTGCCGAGTACGGTTTCCGTCTCGGCGGCGCAGTTATCGTTTCCACTAAGTCCGGGACCAACGCTCTCCACGGTTCCTTGTACGAGTTTCTGCGGAACGACAAGCTGGACGGGGCAAACTTCTTCGCCGTGGGCCGGCCCAAGCCGGAGTATCGGCAGAACCAGTTCGGCGGGACCCTGGGCGGCCGGATCATCAAAGACCGCACCTTTTATTTCTTGAGCTACGAAGGTACGCGTATACGATCCGGGCAAAGCTCGACGACAACCGTCCCCCTCCCGGCTATGCGCGATGGCGATTTCTCCGGAGCTAAGCCGCTTTACGATTGGGCCACCACCGCCCAGGAAGCGACAGGCCGGTACGTGCGGCAACTGTTCCCGGGCAACCGTATTCCGTCCAGCCGCTTCGATCCGGTCGCCGCAAAGGTAATCGCCTTGTACCCGCTGCCCAACCTGCCCGGGCGCGTCAATAATTTCTTCTACTCACCCGTTTCACAAAACGACACCGACCAGATCGATACCCGCATCGACCATAATTTCACGCAAAACCACCGTCTTTTTGGCCGCTACAGCCGGCGCCGAACGGACCGGGTGAATCCCGGTTCGCTCCCGCTTCCTGCCGATGGCGGCGGCTGGGCCACCGAAGGCATCGTAGGACACAGCGGCGTCGCCAATCTCAATTCCACGCTTTCGCCAGCATCGAATAACGAGTTTCGAATCGGCATCACGCGCGGCGATACCACGCGCGACATCCCCTGGACCGACAATTACAATCAAAGGCTCGGCATCGCAGGCATCCCTGATCTCGGCAGTCTGAACCAGCGGGGCATGTCGCGCTTCCAGCCTACAGGATATGCGCAGCTGGGCGCCGCAACGTTCTGGCCAAACTACAACAACCTGAATTTGTTTCAAGCGGCGGATAACTTTCTGTACATTCACGGCCACCATGCAATAAAGATTGGGTTCGATTTTCGCCGGGAGAATCTGGGACGCGTCGCGGCGCGGTTTGTGCGAGGCTACTTCGCCTTCGACGGATCTTTTACGCAGGACCCCAATAACCGCGGCAATACAGGCGACGCCATGGCTGACTTCCTGCTGGGCGCCTCCAACAACTCGACGCTTGGCAATCAGAACGGCGAGATTGCGGTCACCCATAACTACTCGGCCTTTTTCCAGGATGACTGGCGCATCACTCCGCGGCTGACGCTGAATCTCGGCGTTCGCTGGGACATGTTCGGACCGCCAAGTTTCAAGAAGCTGAAAGAGTACCCCGTAAGCAACTTCTTGTTCACGTACGGCGCCCAGAATTATCAAATCGTCAGGCCCAAAGACGAAAGAGACTGTGGGTGCGACCGCGATTGGAATAACTTCGCGCCGAGAGTCGGTTTCGCCTACCAGGTCACGGCGAAAACCATTGTCCGCTCCGGCTTCGGAATCTACTATGGCGAGCCCGATGCGATCTCGTTTTTCGGCGACGCCCGTTTCCAAAATCTGCCGCCGGAGTTCACCGAAATCACGTTTCCGTCCGACCGCCTGCTGCAGCCCTCGAATATTGTGTCCAAGGGCTTTCCTCCAGGACTGATCCCGGCTATGACGGTCCAGGAAAACGTGTTCGTCAACACAGCGCCGAAGTTCATTCCGACGCAGTACTCCATGCAGTGGTTTGCGGACTTTCAGCGCGAGTTGCCCGGGCAGATGGTGCTCACGCTCTCCTACCTCGGAAACGGCAACCGGCACATGACCCAAATCCGCAACATCAATCAACCGCTTACGCCTGGTCCCGGATCGGTCAAATCGCGCTCGCCATGGCCATACTTCGGCTGGATTGTGTTCCGCGATCCAGCGGGCAATGGCAGCTATAACGGCGCCGCGGTGAAACTGGAGAAGCGCTACTCCCAGGGCCTGACCGTGATGGCGGCCTATACCTATGCGCATGCCATTGATAACGTCGCTGAAGCCCTTACCAGCGCCGGCGGTCAGGAGTTGCAGGATAATTACGATCTCCGCCGGAATCGCGGCAATTCGGTCTTTGACCTGCGTCAGGTCTTCGTCACAAGCGCGATTTACGACCTTCCTTTTGGGCGTGGCAAACGCTGGCTGAACAAACGCGGCCCGCTGGAATTGGCGTTGGGCGGATGGCAGGCGGGCGGAATTCTGACCCTGCGTACGGGATTGCCCTTCACTGCGCTGGTCAGCACCGATATCTCCAATACCGGGACCAGCAATCCCACCGGCGGCGCCGCCAACCAGAACCATCCGGACCGCATCGGCAACGGAAATCTTCCCGCCAGCCAGCGCAGCATCAACCAGTGGTTCGACGTTTCCGCCTTCGCGATCCCCGCCAATTACACCTTCGGCAACAGCGGCAGAAACATCCTGTATGGACCCGGCGCGCGCAATCTCGATTTGAACCTGAACAAGAATTTCGCGATTAGCGAGATCAAGCGGATCGAGTTCCGTGCGGAGGCCTTCAACGCCTCAAACACGCCCCATTTCGGCCTCCCGGCAGCAAACATTAATTTACCTACGGCTGGCCGCATCACTTCGGCGGGCGCGCCGAGGCAAATCCAATTCGGGCTGAAGTTCGTATTTTAACCCTCGGATGGCGCGTTCATCTGCGCCGGCCCTCCGGCGCGCGCGGCCGTTGACTCGCGGATTTTCAGCTCCGGCTCGAGAGACAGCGCTAAGGGCCGCTCTGAGGCAATCTCATGATTGATCCGCTGGATCAAGATCTCAGCCGCCCGGTAACCAATTTCGTAGGCGGGCTGCGATACGACGGTGAGCTGCGGGCGAAAGACGTCCCCGCCAGGCACATCATCGAAAACCGCCAGGGCGGCGTCCTCGGGACATCGGAGATTCAGCTCCTGAATTGCCTTGTAGGCGCCCATTCCCATCGTGCCATTCAGAACGAAGAGCGCCGTGGGCCGCGGATGGGTCAGCAGAAGGTCCTTGGCCAGACGATAACCGCTTTCAAAACGAAAGTCGCCTTCCCGGATCAACGCCTTATTGAAAGGGATGCCCGCTTCGCGCAGCGCCAGGCGGCAGCCTTGCAGGCGATCGCGCGCCGTCTGCAATTTGCAAGGTCCTGTGATGACGCCAATACGCGCGTGCCCCATTGCGATCAAGTGGCGTACGCAAATGCGCGCGCCCTTTACGTTGTCTACCTGGACGGAGTCCGCCTTGACGTGCGGCGCCCTGCGATCCAGACAAACTACCGGCGTACCAGCCTCAATCATCTCGGCGAGCTGCGTGCCCTTGTCAGAATCCGGCGATACAACCACCAGCACGCCATCCACGCGGCGCATCCGCAGCACGGAAAAAACCTGGCGCTCGCGTTCGAACTGGTCGTCGGTGTTGAAAATCGTCAACAGATATCCGCGCTTGGAAGCCGCGTCCTCCGCCCCCCGCACCACCAGCGGAAAAAACGGATTCGTAATATCGGAGATTACGATCGCAAGCGTGTGCGTCCGCCGCGACTTCAAGCTGCGGGCGATATGATCCGGGTGATAATCCAGTTCGCGAATCGCGCGCTCGACGCGCGCGCGCAACTCGGCGCCGACAGCCGAAGTGCCGCTGAGCACATTGGACACGGTACCCACCGATACTCGCGCCCGGCGCGCGACTTCTTTGATCGTCGGCATGCGCGTGCTGTGACTGATCCCTCGATTCGATTATAGCCAGAGCCGGCGCAGCTCGTGAATCGATTCATTATTAGCTCCTTCTCGCGCCTGCCGCCGCCCGCATGTCCCTTCACGGCTGCGGAATCGTAAAGCAGAACGTCGAGCCTCCTCCCGGCGACGATTCGACCCACATGCGCCCACCGTGCTTCTGGATGATCTTCTGACATGTTGCGAGGCCGATCCCGTTGCCGGGATGCGCTGCGCCGCCATGCAGGCGCGTAAACATCTCAAAGATTCGCTCTCGATGCTTCTCGGGGATTCCGGCCCCGTTATCTCGGACCGCAACGATATATTCGCCGTCGCTCTGACGAGCCCACACCTTCACCTCAGGCGATTTGTCCGAGCGGTACTTGATCGCATTCGAAATCAGATTCTGAAAAACGTGCGCCAGTTGCGCCTGATCGCCCGTCACATTTGGCAGCGGTTCGTGCGTGATCTTTGCGCCCGACTCCTCTATCGCGGCCCGCAGGTTGGCGATGGCCCATTGCAGGGCGCCTTCCAGGGAGACCTGGTCGGCTACCCTCATGCGTTGATTGGCGAGACGCGAGTACGACAGCAGACCCGAAGCGAACGAATCCATGCGTTTCACGGTCGCTTCGATCTCAGCGAGCCGCCGTTCGCTCTCTTCGGGTGAAGCGTTCCGTATACGCTCCCTCATCTCCCCCGCGCTCAGCGCGACTGCGCGCAACGGATGCTGAAATTCATGGCTGACCACGTAAGCAAAGCGCTCAAGCTCTTCGTTGGAGCGCGCGAGCGCCTTTTGCGCCTCCCGCCGCGCCTCGATTTCGTCTCTGAGCTGATCGTTCGCCCGCGTCAGCTCCGCCGTGCGTTCGGCTACATGGCGCTCGAGATCCGATTGCAGCTTCGCCAACCGGATGTTCGCCTCTTCAAGATCCGCCACCAGCTTGCTCGTGATCACAGCGGCAATCGTGAACGCGGCGAGGTCGCAAAATTCCTGCGGCGAGGCGGCGAGCGTGAACGGCGGATCGCTGAAAAAATAGTTCAGCGCAAACGTCGACAGCAGCGTCGCCAGCAGACCAGGCCCGAGCCCCCCATTGCGCGCGCTGATGAGAATGCCAACGAACAGAAGCATCGGCGGTATGCCCGGCCCATACCGGCGAAGCACCCAACAAATTACGCCAATTGCCGCAACAATCGCCGCCGCGAGCAGATATCTTAAACTCCGGTCGATGGCTTGCTTCCTGGAGCTGCCGGAGGGATGCGTCATACAATACGACTCGCCACAATATGCATCAACCGATGCGGACTCGCGTTCCGCTGCCCGGTCCCTTTGCGGACCCGTTGTTCACCGCCGTTGCCCGGCTGCCGCTCGCGCTCCGGATCGCGCTCACGCTCATCTCCACGGCAGTCGATGCGTTGCTGCTCCGCCCTGTTCCCGTAGAAATGACGCGCACGCAGTGGTTTTGAGTTACCTTTTGCGGCCAACGGCGTTTCGGCGAACGCGTTGCTCACCCCTGCGCTTCAAACGGCAAAATGCGCCCGAAGCCGCAGGCAAATATTGCCGTGCGTGAAGCTGTCGCAGCACTGCGATCTCCTCGATGCGCGCGATTCCCGGTCCAGGTCCGGCCTGGCATCGACGCGCGCCGCATCCTCTCGCAAGGGGCTTGAACGCTGAGCGGAGATCTCGGCCGTTGCCCTTTTGGGCCTCGAGATACGCCGCGATCTAGGATCGAGCGGCATCAGCGGCTTGCGCGAGGCAGGCGAAAATCTCGCGATAGAACTCGGGATGCGACTGCCAGGTTTGCGCGGTTACGACGCGTCCGTCGCGAACCGCCTGATCTCTGCAAAACCGGGCCCCCGCCTGTTCCGCCTCAAACCGCACGTGTTCATAGCAGGTCGCCGACTTGCCGGAAATCACTCCGGCAGCCGCGAGAACCTGAATGCCATGGCAGATGGAAAAAATCCACCGCCCCTGACGCTCGAACGCGCGGACGATCTCGAGCACGCGAGCATCATTCCGGAGATACTCCGGCGCGCGGCCGCCCAGGATCAAAACGGCTTCGTAGTCTTCAACCTGCACTTGGTCGAACGCGATATCGGCCTCGACGCCGTAGCCCGGCCGTTCGATATACGTGTCCCACCCAGGCTCGAAGTCGTGCATCACCAGATGCAGGCGCCGCCGCGATGGAGCCGCGACTACCGGCTGCCACCCCTCCTCACGAAACCGATGGACCGCATATAGGGCTTCGTAGGATTCACCGCCGTCGCCGGTAATCAACAGGATCTTGCGCATTCTTCCAATGTAATTCGATCACAATTCTAGCCGAGCCGCGAGAGGCGGCGCCTGCGTAGGCTAATTGAGGCGCACTTCTTCGCCGGCGGCCAGTCCGGAAGCCACTGCAACATAAACGTTGTTGCGTTTGCCGAGCGTCACCAGGCGCCTTTCCCAGCCGGTCGCGGACTTCACCAGGACAGCAGCCCGCCCGTTTTCCTCTTTTACGGCGGCAATGGGAATTTGAAGCTGATCCGGGACGGTTTCGAGGATGATGTCCGCGTGCGCCGAGAGATCGGGAATCAGCGTCGGGTCCGATCCCTCGATCGCCACACGAACAGGAACGTTGCGGATGTAATAATTCTGCCGCCACCCGCCCACGGCCAGCGCGCCGATGCTGTAAATCCGGCCCGTCAGCGTCTTATTCGGAAATGCATCCAGCCCGATGCGAACTCGCTGGCCGAGCCGCAGCCCGCTGCTGTCGCTCTGACTTACCGAGCCTTCCACTTGCATGCTGCGGGTGTCGACAATCTTCATGATCTGCTGGCCGGGCCAGACCTGGTCGCCAAGCTGCACTTGCGCCATCTCTCCACCACGGAAGATATTGGCCATCACCGCCAGACCGTCCATTGTGGCGTACATCGTGAATTTCTCCAGGTCTCGCGTGTGGCGCGCCAAGTGGCGGCTGTGCCGCTCCAGCGTGAGCTTCAGAATTTTCAGCTCCGATTCCTGCGAGGCCTTGCGGAGCGCTACATCTTTTAGCTGCTCGTTGTAGCGCGCCTGCGCCTCGTCCATGGCAAGCTTCAGCAGTTCGCGCTCTATTTCGGTCTTTACTTCACCTGCCGAGTAATCCAGTTTCGCCTTGTCCAGCTCGGATTTGGCCACGCGGAGCGTCTGCTGCATGTCCTCCCATTCCACCTTTTGCTCCGCCTCGCGCTTCCAGACGTCATTGGCCGCTTGTTGCACGGTGTCCTTCAGATCGTCGATGTGGTCCTCGAGCGACTGCGCGTCGAGCTGAGCAATCAGATCTCCCTTATGAACCATCGCTCCTGGCTTGGCGAGCCGCATCAGCACCAGCGATCCCCGCATCTCCGGTCCGCGCAGCAGCGGGGCGGTGACATTGGCGAAATTGCGGGCCGACGTCTGGCCGGACATTCTGAGCGTGACCTCCAGCGGACCGGAAAAGACCTTCGCCGTTCGGATCGCCGCCAGCGGCGACTCCGCCTGACGGGTCCGGGTGATCGCGCGGTACGCAGCTACGCCCCCAGCGATCAGAAGGAGCGCAACAAAGCCAGCGCCGATGCGTCTGCGCCGCGGCCGGCCGGGCGCGGCCGCCGGCCGGGGACGTTGCGGCGGCCGAGAGGGCGCAGTCGCCGGGCTGGACAGGGCGGACATGGTAAATCTCAGGATACTAGACGGCTACGCCAGCTCCAAGGCGCCGCGTCACACATCCAGATTCCGCACATCGAGCGCGTTCTCCTCGATGAACCTCCGGCGGTTCTCCACATCCTCGCCCATCAGCGTCGTGAAGATCTCGTCGCACTGCACCAGATCTTCAACGGAAACCTTCAGCAGCGTGCGCGTCTCCGCGTTCATCGTCGTCTGCCACAACTGCTCCGCGTTCATCTCGCCCAGCCCCTTGTAGCGCTGCACCTGCACCTCGCGCGTGCCTTCGCTTTTGATGTGCGCCAGCAGATCGCGCCAGTCCTCCAGCCGGTCCCGATGGCTGTCCTTGACGACCAGGAACGGCGGCTGGTTGTAGCGCGCAATCTGCTTGGCGAAGGCGCGCAGCCTCCGGTACTCCGGCTGGGCCGCAAGCTCCGTGTTGATCAGCCGGACGGCGTTCGTGTGGTCCCGGTACTTCACCAGCCAGGCATCGTGCTCTTCTTCGTGCTCCAGCTCCACGCCCTCGAGCCGCGCGGCTTTGAGCGCTTCAAAGACGGGCTCGAGATTCGCCTTCACCGTGAAATCCGCCTTAGTGTCGATGTGGAGATCGACATTTGAAACAATCTCCACGGCGCGCGTTTCTCGAAGCCGGCGCTCCATCAGCCGGAAAATCTGCTGGTATTCGTCCAGCGACATCAGAAACGCCCGGAGTTCGGCGCCCTCCAGCGTCTGCGTCGCCGGGCGGCCTTCCGAAGCGCCCAGCTCGACGGACAGATTCTCCGTAGCCCTTCGCAGAATCTCGCGAGTGAACTCCTTATCGTCTTTGATATATTTTTCCGTCTTCCCTTTTTTGATGCGGTACAGCGGCGGCTGCGCGACGAATACATGTTCGCGCTTGATCAACTCCTGCATGTGCCGGAAAAAGAACGTCAGCAGCAGCGTCCGGATGTGCGAGCCGTCGACGTCGGCGTCTGTCATGATAATGATCTTGCCGTAGCGAAGCTTGGAGGCGTCGAAGTCATCCTTGCCGATGCCCGTTCCGATGGCGGTGATCATGGACCGGATTTCTTCGTGGCTCAGCATTTTGTCATACCGGGCCTTCTCGACATTCAGAATCTTGCCCTTGAGCGGCAGTATGGCCTGGTAACGCCGGTCGCGGCCTGCTTTCGCTGTTCCGCCCGCCGACTCACCCTCGACCAGAAACAGTTCGCACCGCTCCGGATCGCGCTCCTGACAATCGGCCAGCTTGCCGGGCAGACCGCCCGAATCGAGCGCTCCCTTGCGCCGCGTCAGGTCGCGGGCCTTGCGCGCAGCCTCGCGGGCCCGCGCTGCGTCAATCGCCTTTTGAACGATCTTGCGCATCACCGGCGGATTCTTGTCAAAGAATTCGCCAAGCTTTTCGTTCACAAGCTGCACCACATATCCCTGAATGTCGCTGTTCAGCTTGCCTTTGGTCTGGCCTTCGAACTGCGGCTGAGGCAGCTTGACGCTGACCACTGCCGTCAAACCTTCCCGGACGTCATCCCCGGTCAGGTTCTCTTTCACGTCTTTGAACAGGCCGGCGGCCTGGCCCGCCGCATTGATCGTACGCGTCAGCGCGCTGCGGAAACCGCTCAAGTGCGAGCCGCCGTCTACCGTGTTGATGTTGTTGGCGAAGCTGAATACGGTTTCTGAATAGGAATCGTTGTATTGCAGCGCAACTTCCATCGTGAGGATGCCGCCGTTCGGAAGCTCGCGCTCGCCCTCGAAGTAAATCGGCTTATCATGGAGCACGCTCTTGCCCTTGTTCAGGTGCTTGATGAACTCCGCGATCCCGCCCTCAAACAGGAACTCGCTCTTCTTCTCCGGCTCCTCACGCTCATCCGTCAGCGTGATCTTCAAGCCCTTGTTAAGGAATGCCAGCTCTCGCAGCCGCTGCGCCAGCGTGTCGTAGTTGAACACGGTGGCATCCATCACTGTCGGATCCGGCTTGAACGTGACCTTGGTTCCCCGCTTGCGGCCCGCCTTCCCGGTCTTGGCTAGCGGGGCTTTCGGTACGCCCCGGACATACTCCTGCTCCCAAGTAAAGCCATCGCGCCAGATTTCCAGCTGAAGCCATTCCGAAAGCGCATTGACGCAACTGACGCCGACGCCGTGCAGACCGCCGGAAACCTTGTACGTATTCGAATCGAACTTGCCGCCTGCATGGAGCTTTGTCATGACGACCTCAGCGGCCGACACGCCGAACTCCTCTTTCATGTCCACCGGAATGCCGCGCCCGTTGTCGACCACGGTAACCGAGTTGTCAATGTGAATAATCACATTGACTTCCGTGGCGTAGCCCGCCAGCGCCTCATCAACCGAGTTGTCCACCACCTCGTACACAAGATGGTGAAGACCTGCGTCTCCGGTCGAGCCGATGTACATCGCCGGGCGCAGCCGGACAGCCTCGAGGCCTTCTAAAACCTTGATGCTGCTCGAATCGTAAACCTCGGGGACGCCCACGCTTATACCTTTCGTTGCCATATACAGAGATGTTCCTTGCCTTTTGCTCCACCGGATTCGGCCACGCTCAGATCCTCATCGGCATGATCACGTAGCGGTAGGTGAACTCCGGATTCTCAGCAGCGGGCCTCAGCTCGCCCGCGCTGTTTGCATCCTTGAAGTAGAACGTAACCTCATCCTGCTGAACAGCGCGAAGGAAATCGAGCAAATACTGCGCATTAAAACCGATCTCCATCTTGGGCCCGTCGAATTCCACCGGTACGCTCTCTTCGCTTTCACCCGTCTCAGAAATCGACGAGTGAACCTTGGTTTCTCCAGGAAGGAATTGCAGCCGGATGGCGCGGGAACGTTCATCGGAAAATTGCGAAACGCGCTCGATGGCCGCCTTGAACTCCTCCCGCGGCAATTGAATCGAGTACGGGTGGTCCTTTGGCAGCACGCGCTCGAAATCCGGGAAAGTGCCGGTCAGCTTGCGGCTCATCAGCAGCCGGTCGCCGAGTTGAAAGAAAAGATGGTTGTCGTCGCCGGAAAAAGCCAGCTTCGCTTCCGCGCTTGCGTCTCCCGCAAGCTTAAGGATTTCCCCCATGGCCTTGCGAGGCAGCAGGGCGCGATACACTCCGCTGACGTTCGGGAACGCGATCGCCTGATCTACCAGCGCCAGGCGGTGGCCGTCGGTCGCCACCATCGTCAGCCCGGTCGGCTTCAGCAACAGCAGCGCCCCGTTCAGGGTAAAGCGCGATTCTTCCATGGAGATCGCAAAAATAGTCTTAGAGATCATGGAAGCCAGCGCGCTGGCCGGAATCTCCGCAAGCTGTTCAGGCATCTCCGGCAGCTCCGGAAAGCTCTCCCGGGACATGCCGGCAATCCGCGTCCTCGAGCGCCCACACAGCAGACTTGCCCACTGATTTTCTGCAAGCTTCACGCTTACGTCAGCGTCTGGCAGCAGGCGCACGTAGTCCAGCAGCCGCCGCGCTGGAATCGTGCCGGCCCCAGCCCGTTGCACTCTGGCCGGACATGCGCACCGGATCCCTAA
>DASRCT010000016.1:0-47449 GCA_035652975.1 Bryobacteraceae bacterium
ACGCCTGGCGGGAAGAGATCGCCGCCATGTGGCGCTTCACCCGCAACAACGGCATCACCGAAGGATTCCACTACAAGATGGAACTGATCAGTAGACAGGCGTACGGCTTCCGCAACTTCGAAAACTACAGACTCCGAGTCAAGGTCTTATGTGGTTAACTGAGATGGGATCGGGTCCTGCCCCCGTTTTTGGCGTAGAGCCTGAACTGCTGGGACCCGATTTATGGCGGAGGAAGAGGGATTCGAACCCCCGAGCGGGTTGCCCCGCTAACGGTTTTCAAGACCGCCGGTTTCAACCACTCACCCATTCCTCCGATCCCAATCTACCATGGATGCATGCCGCTCACCTTCACGACTTCCTATATCCGCGACGCCGTTGATCTGTTCCGTCAATACAAAAAACTCGGCGAACGCGCCATGGACCAGATCGCCGACGAACAGCTGTTCGTTGCCTCCGATGCGGAATCGAACTCCATCGCGATTATCGTGAAGCATATGGCTGGAAACATGCGATCCCGCTGGACTGATTTCCTTACCACCGACGGCGAAAAGCCCGACCGCGATCGCGACAGCGAGTTCGTCGACCCTCCGCCCAACCGCGGAGCTCTGCTGGAGCTCTGGGAGAACGGCTGGGAACGGGTTTTCCAGGCGATCGAGCCGTTATCGGATGAGGACCTGGGCCGCACCGTCACAATTCGTGGGGAAGCCCACTCCGTGATGCAAGCCATCAACCGGCAGCTCGCTCACTACGCCTATCACGTCGGACAGATCGTTCTGCTTGCCAAACACTTCGCGCAGGACCACTGGCAGTCGCTCTCAGTTCCGAAAAACCGGTCGCAGGAGTTCAATCAGCGAGTCGCCTCCGGCCAGACCAGCCAGCGTTAATGCGCGTTCATCCGCGCGCTTTAATCGATTCTTAACGGCTGAGAACGTACCGCCCGTAAACATACTCACATCAAAGAATCAGAAGTCTTCAGACCGGACCCATGGAACGGGGATTTGTCTTCTACGACCCCAGCGGCAAGCGCTGGACTCGCGTGCGCCGCATGCTCAATATCGCCGGCCTCGCGGCCGCCGCGCTCATCGCGCTGCTCGCCATCAGCTTCGTCACCAGCCCGCAATTGCCCGGACTCGGCCTGGGCAGCGTCGCTCATGTGGGGAACCGGGCTGAAGTGCCGGTCATCATCGCCGGCCAGAAGGCCGCGCTCAACCACCCGTTCCGCAGCCAGAAGGTCAAGTACGTCAAGTCCGCTTCGCCGGTCATCCACTATCACGCGGCCGCCAATATCCGGGACGATCAGCCGCTTGTCTTTGGCTACTACGTCAACTGGGATCCCGCCAGCATGGTCTCGCTACGACTGAATATCAGCCGGTTGACCCATCTCGTTCCGGAATGGCTGGTCCTGCGCAACGCCCAAGGCGACCTCTCCGATGAATCCGACCCCACGGTGATACGGATCGCGCGCGACGCTCGCCTGCCCATTCTCGCCGTGGTCACCAATTACCGCAATGGCTGGCAGTCCGGCGATCTCCACGCCGTCATCACTCATCCGGACCGCCGCGCCGATCTTATCGAGAACATCTATAACAACCTCGTCGAGCACAAGTTCGCCGGCGTGAATATCGACCTCGAGCAGCTTCCGCGCCGGGACCGCGCCGAATTCGTCCGCTTCATGGAAGAGCTCAAGGCGCGGCTCGGCTCCGCCGGATTCCTCGTCACCGAAGCCGTGCCCATCGACGATCCTGCCTACGATTTAAAGCAGCTCGGACAGATCAACGACTACATTGCGCCGATGGTCTATGATGAGCACTACCAGTCGAGCTCGCCGGGACCCGTAGCCAGCGAAGCGTGGTTTTACGAAAAAATTCAGAAACTCGCGAAGGCGCTGCCTCGACAAAAGACCGTAGTGGGAATCGGGAACTACGGTTACGACTGGATCATAGGCTCGCGCGGCGGGGCTGAAGTTTCGTTCGGCGACGTAATGGCCGCCGCGCAGCAAAATCAGGCCAAAATCGAATGGGACAAGGACCAAGAAAACCCTGTTCTTCGCTACTCGCGCGACGGCCGCCAGCACGAGGTATGGTTCCTCGACGCCGTCACCGCGCTGAACCAGGCCGCCGATGTCGCCGAAGCCGGTTTTCGCGGCCTGGCGCTGTGGCGTCTCGGCGCTGAAGACCCGGGACTCTGGACCGTCCTCGCTCGCCATCAATGGCCCGACGACTCGTTCGAGCCGTGGCTTTTGAATCCGCTCAAGGCGGAAAAGTCCGTCGGTCACTACGGCAATGGCGACATCCTTCGGATCGCCGAGACGCCCCACGACGGCCATCGCAACGTGTGGCGCGACCGCGACGGCGATTACGATGAGACGTACGAAACGTACCCGTCCTACTGGGTGATCGAGGCCTTTGGCGATCCGCGCGTCGCCGGCAAGAAAATGATCGCTCTCACCTTCGACGACGGCCCCGACCCGCGGTACACGCCGAAGATTCTGGACATCCTGAAGCAAAAACAGGCGCCCGCCGCATTCTTTGTAGTCGGCGTCAACGCCGAGGAGAATCCGCGGCTCATTCAGCGCGAATACGCGGAAGGACATCTGATCGGCAATCACACGTACTCTCACCCCAATATCGCCGTGTTGTCCGACGAGGCCGCCGCTCGCCAACTCAGCATGACCCAGCGCCTCATCGAACACATCACCGGCCATGCGACCACGCTCTTCCGGCCGCCTTACAACGCTGACAGCGAGCCTCAGACGCCCGCCGAGATTGTACCCATTTGGCGGGCCCAGAGCCGCGGCTATGTGACCGTCGGCGAGCGCATCGATCCGCGAGACTGGCAGAAAGGCATCACTGCGGATGACATCGTCAGCGAAGTGCTCAATGAAAAAGACAACGGCCATATCGTGCTGCTGCATGACGCCGGCGGCGACCGCTCCGCCACGGTCGAAGCCCTCCCCCGCATCATTGACGCGCTTCGCGCTCAGGGTTACGAGTTCGTGCCGCTCACAGCTCTGATGGGCAATTCCCGCGCCAGCGTCATGCCCGTTCCCCCGGCGGAAGAGCTTCGCTGGGCGAATTTCGAGGGGCAGGCCCTCGACGCCAAAGGCGCGTTCAAGATCGTGATCGGAACCGTATTTCTGTGGGCGATTTTCCTGACCGCCGCCCGCTCATTGTTGTTCGGCTCGCTTGCCGTCGCGCAGAAGTTCCGCGCGCGGAAGCGCGCTTTCAACGACGGCTTCCACCCGCCCGTATCCGTGATCATCGCCGCTTATAACGAAGAGAAGGTGATCGTGCGGACGGTCGAATCGATTCTGCAAAACGGATACGATGACCTGGAAATTGTCGTTGTCGACGACGGTTCCAAAGACGCCACCTATCGCGTACTGGCCGCTGCGTTCGAAAATGAACCGCGCGTTCGCATCTGCACGCAGCCGAATCGCGGCAAGGCGGCGGCGCTGAATCACGCCATCACGCAGGCGCGGAACAGCATCCTCGTCGCAGTCGATGCCGATACCATTTTTCGAAAGGGCGCAATCGGATGCCTGGTTCGCCATTTCGCCGATCCGCATGTCGGCGCCGTGTCCGGAAACGCGCGCGTCGGCAACCGCCGCAAGTGGATCGCCCGCTTCCAGTCAATTGAGTACATCTGCGGCTTCAACCTCGACCGGCGCGCGCTCGACCTGCTGAACGCCATTACCGTCGTGCCCGGCGCCGTCGGCGCCTGGCGCAAGGAACTCGTACAGCGGCTCGGCGGGTTCCCCCATGACACTCTGGCCGAAGATACCGATCTTACGCTGGCCATCCGTCGCGCGGGATACGAAATCCGCTACGAAGAAAAGGCCGTAGCGTACACCGAGGCGCCTGAGACCACGCGGGCGCTCGCAAAACAGCGTTTTCGGTGGGCGTTTGGAACTCTTCAGGCTGCGTGGAAGCACCGCGAGGCTACGTTTGACCCGCGTTGCGGTTTCCTCGGCTTTGTCGCCATGCCCAGCATCTGGATCTTTCAGGTGCTTCTCGCCGCCATTTCGCCCTTTGCCGAGATCGCCATGATTCTCGCCCTCTTTGCCGGAAACTGGCGTATGGTGCTCCTTTACTATGTCGGCTTCTTCCTCCTGGAAGCGCTGACCGCCGCGCTTGCCTACAGTCTTGAAGGGGACAGACCGCGCGATCTCATGCTTCTGGTTTTCCAGCGCATCTATTTCCGCGCCTTGATGCAGTATGTGCTGGTGAAATCGCTGGCGTTTGCGCTCAAAGGCCGCCTGGTGAGCTGGGGCAAGCTGGAGCGAACCGCGTCAGTACAGGAAGCCTGATGCGGTTCGCGGTTGACGCGCATCGGACTCCCCGGGCTGCGTCCCCCTCTACATTTCCAAGGGGCCCGGCGGCGGCGGCACGACAACAATTCCAGATTCTGTGACCGTGTACCCTTTTGCGCGATCCGCCTCCAGATCGAATCCAATCACGCTGCCTTCAGGAATCGTCACGCCGGCCGGAATGATCGCTTTCTGAATTCTGCTGTTGCGTCCGATTTCCACCCGGTGAAGAAGAATCGAGCTGTCGACTTCGCAATAGCTGTTAATGCGAACTCCCGGCGAAAGCACGCTGCGTGTGACGCGTCCGCCGGAAATGATGCAGCCATGGGACACGATTGAATCCAGCGCGACCCCCATCCGCCTCCCCTCGGACGCAAACACAAACTTCGCCGGCGGCGCCTGCACCAGGTGCGTGCGAACCGGCCAGCGGCGATCGTACAGGTTGAATTCCGGCGTCACCGCGACCAGATCCATGTTGGCTTCGTAGTAGGCGTCAAGCGTACCCACATCGCGCCAGTAGCGCGCGGTCTTATCGTTGAGGTCGCGGAAATCGTATGCGATCACGACTTTGCGATGCAGCCAGCACGGGATAACGTTCTTGCCGAAATCGTGCGATGAGGTTTCATCCGCCGCATCCGCCACCAGCATTTCAATCAACGCCTTGGTGTTGAACACGTAAATCCCCATCGAGGCGCTGACCATCTCCGGGTTGAATCTGGAGCGCTTGGGGCGCCCATGCGTCGGCTTTTCCTCAAAACTGGTGATGCGATGATCAGACTGGATTTCGACGATCCCGAAACGGCAGGCCTCTTCGGGAGGGACCTGAATCGTGGCGATGGTCACGTCAGCGCCGTGACTCCGGTGCCAGTCCACCATCTCGTGATAGTCCATCTTGTAGATGTGATCGCCCGAAAGGATCAGCGTGTACTCCGGCCGTTCCGCATAAATGCTTTCGATATTCTGATACACCGCATCGGCGGTGCCAAGATACCAGTCCTCGTGGACGCGTTTCATCGGCGGAAGGCTTTCGATGTACTCGCCGATTTCGCGCGCGAAAATGCTCCAGCCTTCCCGGATATGCCGTGAGAGCTCGAGCGATTTGTATTGCGTCAAAACAAAGATTCGCCGGATGTCTGAGTTCAGGCAGTTGGAAAGCGTAAAGTCGATGATCCGGTATGTCCCGCCAAAGGGAACGGCGGGTTTGGCGGTGTATTGAGTGAGGGGATACAGGCGCTCTCCTGCCCCTCCCGCCAGCAGAATAGCCAGGACGTTTTGCATTGCGGGGACGCGACCGCTATCCTAATTATTGGCGCATTTGCGCCGTCCACTGTTACGACGCAAGGGAGGTGAATCGAGTTTGGCTGAAGTCCACGTGCAAGAGGGCGAGACGCTGGAGAGCGCCCTTCGCCGCTTCAAGCGCAAAGTGCAGCAGGAGGACATCATCAAGGAAATCAAACGCCACTCGTTCTACCTGAAGCCGGGCGAGAAGCGCCGCACCAAACAGGCGCTCGCTCGCAAGCGCAATCGCAAAAAGCGTAACAAGATGGAAGAGTAGGCCGTTGCGCCGTAGGGCAGGTGGAGCCGCGGTTCACCTGCCCGTTGCGTTTTTAGCGTGTTCTCCCTTGCCGCTCGATATCAGGCTGAACCTGTTTGAATCCGGCCGGAATTTCAAATTTCGACGGATCCACAGAAGCTGACGAAAACCCGCTCGATTCCGTCGTAGCCTCGATCAGAATCGCGCTGGCTCGCTGCTGTGAGGATGCCTGCGTCTGCTGCGGAGGCGGTTCCTCCTGCTTCTTCCTGCGGCCAAAACCGCCCAGCCCGCCCAATGCGCCAATCCGGCCCAGACGGCTCTCGATCGCGTTTCCGGCGGCGTTGCCTGCTGCCCGACCCGCTACATCCCCAGCGCTCGGTCCTTGGACTTTGGCCGCTTCGGGCGCATCCGACGCAGCCGGCAGAGGCTGCCCATTCTGCGTGGGGCCCATGCGCATCACCGTCATAACAGGGATGCCCTTCATTTTCGACATCTCTTTGGCGGCCTGCGCTAAACCCTGCGCCAGTGCCGGCTGCATCATCTGCATCCGGTCCATGACCCCGCCGCCGATTACCATTCCGAGCTTTCCTGCCATACGGAGCTGAAAATCCCGGTACTCTTGGTAGCCGGCGATGTCTGGGGCCAGCCACAGATCGGACGTCAGTCCCAGCGCCCCGGTTTGCCCCGATTTCTGATCCTTGCCTTCCATGATCAGCGTCATGATGTACTGCTTGGCGTTGTAACCGTTGATATTTTTCGCGGCGCCGGTTTCTTTAACGGAGGCCTTGACGTTCAGGTCCACCTTGTCGCCCTCCGATTCCCGATGCTGCTCCTTGGCCTTAGCCATCGCTTGCTCGAAGGCCTGCTTCATCTGCTCAAACGTCATCACCGAATACGTCTTCTTCTCGAAGTCAATATGCGTGATGGTTTCCTTATCTAAATCGACGATGCTGGCAGCGTGCGGATCGACGTGGGCCATCCGGTTGCCTTTCAGGTATACGCTCGAGGTGGTCGGCTCATTAACCCGCTTGCTGAATGCGCCTGCAAATTTCATGAGGCCGGCTAATGCGCCTCCGGTGATTTTGGTGGTTTGCTGGTATTGAAAATCCGCAAGCAAAGGCGTAGCCGAGAGCAGGGCTACACATACGGCGAACTTGGTCATTCTGAACATACCGATCCTTGGCAGGTATATGCTATCAAAGCGCGTTCTCCGGGGAAATCGAGAAAGCTGGAAAGCCTACGACCGCGCTTCCGGCTGATCCCGCGGCGTGAGCCGCCGGACCCAGATATTGCGGAACCGCACCGGATAGCCGTGATCCTGTAACATCAGCGGCTCCTCTGGCGCGTGCGGCGTATATTTCGCCACCTGGCGATACACCACCGCCCCGATCACCTGTTGATGATTTTGCACTACCACGCCGTTGTAAAACACAGTCTCATACGCTGGCTTAACCAGCTTGTCGCCATCGAATCTCGGCGCCTCGAAGATGATATCGTAGGTTTGCCATTCGCCCGGTTTGCGGGACGGATTCACCAGCGGCGGCCACTGGCCGTAAATCGCGCCAGCCTGCCCATCTGCGTAAGTAATGTTGTTATAGGAGTCAAGAATCTGCAACTCATAGCGGCTCATCATGATGAAGCCGCTATTGCCGCGCGCCTGGCTGTTTCCGCGCACTTCGGCGGGCGCCGCCCACTCCACGTGATACTGCGCATCTCCAAACTTTTCCTTGGAGATCAGATCGCCCGTGCGCGGGGCCACCTCAAAGTAGCCGTTCTCCACCTTCCATTGCGGCTCGATGATCTTGCCGCGATCCGCGCCGCGGCCGCGCTGCACCCAGTGGGACAGATCCTTTCCATCGAACAGCACTACCGCGTCTGACGGCGGATCTCCGCAGCGCTCTCCGGGCGTGACAACCCGCGGATGCGGCCGGTTGATATCGTGCACATGCCAGGGCTGATCCGGCAGCATCGGCGTATCGGTAAACCCGACCGGTTCGGCGCCCTGTTGCTGCGCAACCGCCATAAAGGCCAGAATCCCTGCCGACGCTCCGATTGCAATTGCCGCAACGGTTGTCCGCCAGGGGAGAATGGTTCTTAATGTCCGCGTCATGTCCGAATATCCTAACTGAGCAGCGTAACACCACAGAAAAGCCGGGAGGGCGTCCGTGAGGCGGCAGGCTGCCGTCTGCCTCATCGCCGCGGCGCTGGCGGCGCAGACGCGCCGGGTAAGCGATGCCGAAGTTGACCGCGTCCACCGCTCCGCCCTGCTCATCGACGCTCACAACGACATCACCAGCGAAACCGTCGCCGGGCTGGACATCGGCAGGCTTTCGGCCAAAACGCACACCGATGTTCCGCGGCTCGAGCAGGGCGGCGTCGGCGCTCAATTTTTTGCTGTCTATGTCTCCGCCCGATACGTGAAAGATCATCAGTCGGCTCACCGCGCGCTCGAAATGATCGACACCGTGCGCCACGACATCGTCGGTCGCTATCCCCGCGTCTTCGAGCTCGCCGCCACGGCGGATGACGTTGAACGCATTCACCGCGAGGGGAAAATCGCGGCGCTGATGGGAATTGAAGGCGGCCATGCCATCGAGGACAGCCTGCGGCTGCTGCGCGATTACTTTACCCTCGGCGTACGCTACATGACCTTGACGCACGTCAATACCAATAGCTGGGCGGACTCATCAGGCGACATCGACCAGCCTGACGTGCAGCATCACGGAGGGTTGACCGACTTCGGCAAAGAGGTTGTGCGCGAGATGAACCGGCTGGGCATGATCGTGGACGTCTCCCATGTCGCGGACAAGACATTCTGGGATGCGCTCGCCGTGAGCTCCGCGCCTCTCATGGCGTCGCATTCCTCCTGCCGGGCGATTACGCCCGCCCGGCGCAACATGACCGACGAAATGATCGTCGCGATGGCGAAAAAGGGCGGCGTCATCCACATTAATTTCAATTGCAGTTACCTGTCGGCGGCGTCCTTAGGGGGCGAAACCGCTTTCGAAAAAATGCACGGCGCCGATAATGAAGCCGCGCTGAAGCGGGCCTATGCAACAGGCGAAATTCCGCGCGCCACTGTCGCCGATGTCGTGGCTCACATCGATCACGTGGTGAAAATTGCGGGCGTGGATGCAGTCGGCCTGGGCAGCGACTTTGACGGCGTCCCCTGCACGCCCGCCGGGCTCGATGACGTTTCAAAGTTCCCGAACCTGACTCGCGCCCTGCTTGAAAAAGGCTATTCAGCGGACGATCTCCGCAAGATTTACGGCGGCAACACGCTGCGCCTGATGCGCGCAGTGGAGCGCGCTCGGCGGCCGCCAGTACAGTAAAAGTAAACCGTGGCAGAACCAATGTCATCCCCGGATCCTTGCCGCGAGCTGGTCGCGATGTTTGAGCGCGACCTGCGCCAGGATGTGTCGCGATTATTGGAACACCGGTTCACGGAATTGGAGGCCGCTCTGGCGTCGAGAATCGCCGGCGAGCGGCTCGCCGTCGTTCGCGAACTGGCCCAGGCGCTCAACCAGCCATTCGCGCGCATGCGCCGCTGTGAGAGCGATGAGGAGTGGTGTGAAGAGCTCCTAACCGCAGCCTCTACGCTGTGCCGGCGCGCTGCCTTCTTCTCCATACGCGGCGACAAACTTTGGTTTCAAGGAGCGCGCGGGCTCGACCGGCAGCCAGCAGCCGCGCCGCGTGAGACCCCCCTGGGCTCCGCGCCGGCCTTTGCCAGCGCCGCCCGGCGCGGCATTCCGGTTGAAGCGCGGCGGACAGCCGCCGAGCTTTCTGAAGACATCGCTGCGCTGTTCGGAGATGCGCCGGATGTGAGCGTCACGTTGCTGCCGATTGTCACGGCTCGCGTCGCCAAGGGCGTTCTTTACGCCGAAGGCGCCGTCGAAATTACGGCTCTGGAAACCATCGCCACAGTTGCAGGAGCAATGCTCGAAGCGCACGCGCCGGCGCGCGCCGCCTCAAGCCCCCCTGAACCGTTGCCCTCGCACAGCGACCTGCGCGCCCTTAGCTTCGCGCGCGTGGAAGTCGCCAGGCTGCTTCTCGCAAACTCGGCTGCGCTTCGGCGCGGTCGCGAATCCCGAAACATCTACGGCGTCCTGAAGAACCAGATTGACGCCCTGCGTCAGGAGTACAGGCGGCGATTCCCCGGAACCGGCGACCGCCTCCATGCAGAATTCGTGCGAACGCTGGCGCAAAACGATCCGGACGCGCTCGGAGGAGAATATCCCGGTCCGATGGCATGAACTCGCGCCGGCGCTGCTTTTGGCCGCCGCGCTCGCTGCCCCGCCTCCAGCGGCGGACTTCGAAGCGCTCGCCCGCAGGCGCCGCGCGCAGCCGACCGCCGAGAACCACGCCGCTCTGATCCGTTATGCGGACGCGCATCCCGATGACACGTCGGGGGCTCTGGCGCTGCTGGCGCTGGCCTACGAAGATCTCCTGGCGAAGCGCCCGGTTGAGGCCGCCAACCGTCTGCACGGCGCTGCGCAACGTCTGACAGCCATTTCCGATTACGTGGCATATCTCAGGGCTCTTGCGCAATTTGACCTGAGCGACGATGCCGGCGCCCTGCAGTCCGCTGAGACTGTCTTTACCAGCCGATTGCCCTCCCCGCTGGCCGGACAGGCAGCTATACTCAGCGCGCGGGCTTGGATGCGCGCTGGCCAACCGCAAGAGGCGGTAGCTGTTCTGCAACGACATTATGATGCTCTCGCCCAGCCGGGCGGCGACCTGGCGCTGGCCCGAGCCTTCGAGGCCGCCCAGGATCTTGTCTCCGCCGCCGCCTGCTACCAGCGCGTGTATTACCGGCGGCCCCTCGCACCAGGCGCCGGCGCGGCAGGGGAGGCGCTCGCGCGGCTTAAGCTGGCGCTGGGAGCCGCCTATCCGGCGCCTTCTCCACAGTCCATGCTGGAGCGAGCCACAGAGCTTCTGGAAGGCGGCGAGTACGCCCTGGCGCAACGCGAACTGGAATCGCTCGCGCCACTCCTCAGCTCGCCCGATCGCGACCTCGCGCTGGTTGAAGCCGGCGTGGCGCGGTACCGCCTGCGCCAGGATTTAACCGCAACGTCATACTTCCAGTCCCTGCGCCTCTCATCCGCCGATGCGGACGCTCAACGGCTGTACTACCTCGTCGAATGCGCCCGGCGCCTGAAAAACCCTGACATCCTCCGCACCGCGCTGGATCAGTTGGCAAAGCGCTATCCAGCCTCGGACTGGCGTCTGCGCGCCATCATCGCAGCAGCGAACTACTACCTGCTCCAAAACGACGCCGCTTCTTACGTGCCGTTGTTTCAGGCCTGTTACCAGTCGTTCCCCAATGCCGATCAGGCCGCTGGCTGCCACTGGAAAGTCGCATTCGCCCAATACCTCCAGGATCGCGCGGCGGCGGCTGAGCAATTCGAGCAGCATCTTCGTCAGTATCCCCGGTCGGAAAAAACGCCGGCCGCGCTCTATTTTCTTGGGCGCATTGACGAAACGAACTCCAATTGGGGCGCCGCCCGCGCCTGCTACGAAGAAATTACGCACCGCTTTCCGAACTCTTATTATTCCGTCGTCGCCCGCAGCCGCCTGCGGGATCCCGTGATCGGCCGTTCACAACCCCCGGCGTCGGCTCAAGAATTCCTTGCCTCCCTTCGGTTTCCCCGCACCACTCTGCGGGCGGATTTCAACCCCGACCAGACCACGAAGCCGCGCCTCGAACGCGCCCGCCTGCTCTCTTCGGCGGCGCTCGACGAATATGCCGAGATAGAGTTGAAATACGCGGCGGAAATTGGCCGACAGCCGCAGGTCATCGCCCTCGAGCTGGCCCGGTGCGCCTGGCGCGCCGGCGCGCCGGAACGGGGCATCCGCTATATGAAACGCTATGCTCCTGGTTATCTTAGCCTTCCATTGGAAAGCGCTCCGCAGGAGTTCTGGAGGCTCGCCTTTCCACTGCCCTATCGCGCCGCGGTCGAAACCTACTCGCGCGCAAACGACCTCGACCCCTGTCTTCTGGCTGCGCTGATCCGCCAGGAGTCCGAATTCGATCCCAAGGCGATTTCTCGCGCCCGCGCCTATGGATTAACGCAGGTTCTGCCTGGAACCGGGCGTCTTCTGAGCCGGCGCGCCGGCCTCCCCTACTTCAAGCCCGAGCTGCTGTTTCAACCGGAGGTGAACATCCGCCTGGGCGCTTTCTATATCAAATCGCTCATCTTGCAATTTGATGGCAGCGTAGAGACTGCGCTCGCGGCTTACAATGCGGGCAAGAACCGCGCCGCCCTCTGGCGCACCTGGGGTCAATTCCGAGAACCTGCCGAGTTCGTGGAGGTCATCCCTTATTCGGAAACAAGAAATTACGTGCAGACCGTGCTGCGCAATGCCGACATTTATCGCCGTCTTTATACGCAGGCGCCTCAATTTCCCTTTAAATCGATTCACCCCGACTCCGCGGTCCTCCACCCCTGATTTCCCGCTCAGCTGATCATGAATTGACTTTCATTCAGGACAAAATTGTGCGATCATCGCTGTAGGTCCGGTCGTCTTGCGAATCGGTTTACCCTCGTTCGGTAGCGCGGAGGCTGGCGAGCGTCGGGAGGCTGAAATGCTACCGCAGTTCTTAATACCTGAAACGGTCGCGCGCCAAAACGGCGTCAGCGCACCAATCGAAGTCGGTTCATCTGCCGGGAAGCCGTTGCTGCTGACCCTCGGCATCACCCGAATCGTCGAACAGGAGAGCCTGGATATCTCCATTTGGGGATCTCCCGACGGAACCAACTGGGGCGAGCGTCCGCTCGCCAAGTTCCCACAGAAGTTCTATTGCGGCACTTACACGCTCATGCTTGACCTCTCACGCCATCCCGGCGTCAAATACCTGCGTGGAGAATATAAATTAAATCGCTGGGGCCGCGGCGATTCCGTTCCTCTTTTCGGCTTCTACCTGTTCGTCCAGGAAGCCGCCCGGCCCGTTCTGGCCACCGCCGTCGCCTGACTCTTCGACCACCGCGCTCGCGATCCATCGGGCGCCACACGATAGAATAGTCTCTTCATGCCCCGAAGACGACTAGGTATTCTCACCGGCGGGGGCGATGTCCCCGGCCTGAACTCTGTAATCAAGAGCGTTGTTTATCGCGGTTTCGAAAATGACTGCGATGTGATCGGCATCCGCCGAGGTTGGGAAGGCCTGACCCATGTCAACCTCGAGGATCCCGCCAGCAAAGCCCGTTATATCCTGCCGCTTACTCGCGAAAACACCCGTACCATCGATCGCACCGGCGGCACCTTTCTGCATAGCAGCCGCACCAACCCGTCCAAGATGAAGTCACTTCCCGACCATCTGAATCCGAGTGACTTTCCATCCACTCAGGTCACCAAGGATGGGGTCACGACAACCGTATACGACGTCAGCAAGCAGGTCCTTCGCAATCTCGAACAGCTCGGCATCGAGTACCTCATTTCCATCGGCGGCGACGACACGCTCAGCTATGCCGCCAAACTCGACAAGCTCGGATTTAAGGTTGTCGCAATCCCCAAGACGATGGACAATGACGTCCAGAACACCGAATACTGCATCGGTTTTTCCACAGCCATCACCCGCGCCACCGACGCTATCCAGCGCCAGCGCACCACGGTGGGCTCACACGAACGCATCGGAATCTTTCGCGTGTTCGGGCGCGACGCGGGCTACACCGCGCTGTACACCGCCTACGTCACTTCCATCCGGTGCTGCATCCCCGAATACAAAGTCAACCTGGAAAAGCTCATCCAGCTTCTGATCACAGATAAAAAGAACAATCCAAGCAACTACACGCTGATCGTTCTCTCCGAAGGCGCCGAGTGGGAAGGTTATCAGGTGCAGGAGTACGGCGAGCCGGACGCCTACGGGCACCGCAAGAAGGCCAGCGTCGCCGAGGCGCTCAGCGAAGAAATCAAAAAGCGCACCAAAGAAGAAACCATCGTCAGCGACTTGACCTATGATCTCCGCTCGGGCGATCCCGACTTCGTGGACAAGCTGGTGGCGACCACTTTCGGCAATATGGCGCTCGAGTCAATCCTCAGCGGCAAGAGCGGAATGATGGCTGCGCTCGTCGAAGGCTGCTACACTATGACCGAGATCCCCGATCCGAAGCTCGGCCCGCGAAAGGTCGACGTCGCCTCGCTCTATAACACGGATCGCTACCGGCCCAATTACGCAAACAAAATGGGACTGCCCATCTTTCTGACCCGGGCGCGATAACGTGAACTGGCTGCGGCGCCTGTTTCGCGGCCGGCCTTCCGCGCTCGAACTGGCCCGCTTTTTCGATCAGGCTTCGCGCGACGAGGAGCATTTCCCATCCACCATCGATCCGCGCATCTACCATGTGCAGCTCATCCAGCGGCATCTCGGCGACCTGCGCCAGCGCCGCATCGCCGACGTCGGATGCGGCAAGGGCCGGTTTGCCCGAGTTTTAATCGCAGCCGAACCGGGCGTCAGGATCGTCGCCATCGATATCTCCATGGGCATGCTCCGCCACGCGCCGCCGGGGACAGAGCGATGCGCAGCCGCAATCACGGCGCTGCCCCTTGCAGACGAATCCTGCGACGGCGCCTACGCCACTGAAAGCCTGGAACATGCGATCGATATCGACGCCGCGGTCTCCGAACTCTGCCGCATCGTCAAGCCCGGCGGCCGCATCGTAATCATCGACAAGAACGCTGAGCAGTGGGGCCGCCTCCCGACTCCGCCCTGGGAAAAATGGTTCTACCGCGACGAGCTTGAAAAGCTGCTGAAGCGCCATTGCCGCGAGGTATCGAGCCAGTTCATTTCCTATTGGGAAGACGTCCAGCCCGACGGACTCTTCATCGCCTGGCTCGCTGTGAAATGAGCGCCGCGCGCCGCAACAACGCTCCGTGCTCGCTCGATTCCCGTTGCCAGGAGACCGGAGGCGCCGGCCGGGACGGGCAGAAAAAGACGCGGCATATTGAGTACATGACCTCACGGAGTGCACTCCTTGTGGCGCTGGCGGGCGGACTCCTGCTCCCGTTCGGAACGCCAGGCGCGCTAGCGCAGCGCGTTCCAGCCGGATCGCTGCGGCTTGGCGCCGTTCAACTGCCTCCTCCAATGTTCAGCCTGTGGTACGCCGGCGCCTTGCGCGGCCTACTCGACATCGCGCCTGCCGAAGCGGCCGGGCTCGAGCAGCAACTGACGCACAACCCCAAAAACCACCAGATGCGGCTGAAGCTGATGGCCTTCTACAGCCGCGCCAACCGCGCCTCCCGCCCGCAGGACGTCGCCGCGCAGGCGCCGCGCGGCCAGGAGGCGCGCGCCGGCATATCGGCCGCTCGCATCCGCCGTTTGCCGGTCGACGCCTTTCCGCAATTGCCGCCGGCCGTAGCCGCCGCGCTGCGCGCTCGCAATTGCGCCGTGCCCCAACCAGCGCTTGAAGGACCGCCGAGAAATGTCATCAGCGGTCAGTTCTTCGCCAAGGGTGAAACCGGCTGGGCTGTGCTCTGTTCCGTCAACAACGTGACAAGCTTGCTGGCGTTTCGCAACGGTAAGGATCGAACCCCGGCGACCATCATTACAACCGACGACCAAGTGTATCTTCAAACGCTCAGCGGCAACCGGGTCGTCTACTCCCGGGAGATTACGGCCGTGGGCCGCGATTTCATCATGCGCCACTACCGCGCCTACGGAGGGCCGCAGCCTCCCCCCGTGGATCACCAAGGCATCGACGATGCTTTTCTCGAGAAGGCTTCCGTGATCTGGTATTTTCACCGAGGCCGGTGGCTGCGATTGACCGGGGCCGACTAGAAGCTCGTCCCCGTGATCCCCACAGCGTGACCCAAGCGTCATTATGATGCGGCCGAATGCCAACGGCTTCGCGAACTTTGCAGACGCCGACGCAGGATCGAGGCCTGGCGACAGGACTCCACACAGCGGGCTGGCTTACCGGACGCCGAGGGAGTTCGCACGCAATTGCAGTCCGGCGCCGCCACCGACCCAGCGCTGGAATGGCGCGGGCGGCTTCGGCCGCCCCAGAATGAAACCGAACCTGGCGAAGCTCTAGCTTTGGTCGGCAGAGAAAACGGGGGCAGGTCAGTGGATTCGCCTACAGGTGCGATGTGGTGAACACCCTGTGAACCGGGATCCACGGCAGCACAATCTGCAATTCGCCGCCGAGCAGCATCTGCCCCTTTTTCTGCCAATAGTCGTCGGGGATGCTGACGACGCGCTGCCCCGTCTTTCGATCGATGAATGGATCGGCTTTATAGTGCGGCATTGGCAATCCTCTTCCCAAAATCGCAGGAATTTTCTCGCCCTCGCGCAGCGCTATCCGTTCAATCCGGTCAAACGTGCTCCAGTTGAAACACACCGCCAGCACGTTTCGCAGCCACTCCAGCTGCTTTGCTCCATCGGCGCCCGCCTCAGCGCGGCATCGCTCCGCCACCTTGTCGGTGAACCACCAAATTCCTATCGGCGCCCTCGACTTCTGCTGCGACACGCGGTACAGCGTAACACGTCCGGTCAAAAGCTTTGCGCGTATGGTCCCCGGAACCAGGCTTTTGGCCTCCTCCACGCGCCGCGCCGCCAGCCATGCTTGCATCTTCATTTCCGCCTCAAAGGATGCGCGCTGCGCGGCGGGAACAGATCGGGGCTGCCAGCCCAACCCCGCCTTAGCGAGCGACCGCTGGTATAGAGGATCGTTGTTCACCAATACCGGGTAAATTTCAGCCGTATACAGTCCGAATAGCTGCTCAGCCAAATCGCTCATGCTCCGTCACATCTTACCGCCAGTTTCTGGACCTCCGGAAATTTACGCGTCCCAATTCCGCCGCGGCGGGCTAGATGAAGATGTTGTTGCCCGACCGTAGCTCCCTGTCCCAAACTAATATGCAATGCTCACAATCGCCGGCATTGGCGAAGCGCTCTTCGATGTTTTTCCTGGCGGCCGCCGGCGCCTGGGAGGCGCCCCGGTGAACTTCGCAGTTCACGCGGGTCAACTTATCGCCGCCAGCGGGCGCGCAATTCCGGTCAGCCGGATAGGGCGGGATGCTCTCGGCCGCGAAATCAGGACGGCGCTCGCCCGTTTCGGTCTCGACGATGCATTTCTCCAGGAGGACGCGGATCGTCCCACCGGCGAAGTGCGGGTCCGCATCAGCGATGCGGGCGAACCGTCCTACGATATCCTCCGCAACGCCGCCTGGGACGCGATCGAGTATACGGATGACCTCAGACGCCTCTCGGCATCCTGCGATGCTGTCTGTTTCGGTACGCTGGCGCAACGCAGCGAGCGTTCGCGCCGGTCCATTCAGCAATTCGTCAGTGACGCCCGGCGCGCATGGCGCCTGTTCGATATCAACCTCCGCCAGCATTTCTATGACGCCAGCATCCTAGAGCGCGGGTTCGCGCTGGCTTCCGCCGCCAAGCTAAATGAGGAGGAACTGCTCGTCGTCGCGCGCCTGTTCCAACTGGCGCCGGACCCCGAAGTGATTCGCCGAAGGTTCGCACTGGAACACCTGATTTACACGCGCGGCGAACGGGGAACCGTGATCTGCGGCGCTACAGGCGTCTACGAGGGCGCTTCCGCGCGCTTTGAGCGTCATCCCGAGGCCGACTCGGTCGGCGCGGGAGACGCATGCGCCGCCGCCGTAACCGTCGGCATCCTGTCTCACTGGCCGCTACAGCAGGTAGCCGACTTTGCCAATCAGGTGGGCGCCTATGTCGCCTCGCAACCCGGAGGAGCTCCGGAACTGCCGGACGCGTTAACCCTGCGCGCCAAACCCGCCGTTGCCACTCCCGCGCCCTCAGTCAGTTAGTAAGATCAATTGCCGTTGACTGCGTGCTAGTCCTGACAGAACGAGCGTCCTTTGAAACATCCTCTCGCCCGGGGCATCTCATTATAGTTCCAGTGCGCGTACTCCTTGTCGAAGATAACCCCGGCGACGCCCGCTTGGTGCGGGAGGCGGTTCAGATCTGCGCACCGGAGATCAGCTTAACACTGGTCACTGATGGCGAACAGGCATTGGATCTTCTGTTTAAACGACCCCCCTTCGATGCCGCCCCGACGCCAGAGTTGATCCTGCTCGATCTGAATCTCCCCAAAATCGATGGCCGCGACGTGCTCAAACGCATCAAGAGCGATCCGATGTTGCGGCGCATTCCAGTACTGGTACTGAGCACTTCCGGCGCGCAACGTGACATCGACGCGGCTTATGATCACTACGCCAACTGCTACTTGCGAAAGCCGCTGAATTTTGATGAGTTCATCCGTACCGTCTGCGACGCGCTGGCCTTCTGGACCGTGCGCGCCAAGCGCGCCGCAAGCATATAATCCAGCCAGGTTCTATGACGGCCAGCCACGGCCGTCCGCCACCGATCCTTGAGCTTGCGCCTTCTCGATCCTGCCCGTGTCCGCGCTCGAGTTGGGACACGAAGAGTCGCTGCACAGCAGTTGGCCATCCGATGTCTGGCGCATCGGAGCGTGACATTGTATGCAAAAAGCTTCGTTCATCGAAAACCTTCGTCTCACTATACTCGAAAATCAACGGAACGAATTCCGTAAAACGGCGTCCACGCAGTGAAAGAGAGCGCCCTGTGGAAAACTGCAGCCATATCGCTCTGGCGCGCGACCTACAGCCGCGACAGCATGTCTGCGAAGATTGCGTGAAGACCGGCGATCGCTGGGTCCATCTCAGGCTGTGCCTGACTTGCGGCCATGTCGGATGTTGCGACTCCTCCAAGAACCGGCACGCAACAAAGCACTATCATGCCACCAGCCATCCCGTCATCCGCTCCATCGAGCCGGGCGAACACTGGGGCTGGTGTTATGTGGACGAAATGGCCTACGATTTGTCCCGAGGCGTCGAGCATGCTCGCCCCATCCGTGAGTGACGCCGCTCCAATGCCGCCTGGCGCAAGGCGCCGATGCCGGAAGTGTCAGAGACCCCAAATCGATGTATTAAAACTTTAAATACAATTTGGATCTTGCATTTACCAAACTCCTGCATTATCCTCGAACCATAGAGGCAAGCGATGAGGACCAGGGACCTACCGGCAACCAAAACCGTAATCGCTGTCTCTTTCGAGGTTCCCCAGGTTATCGTTCAGATTATTATCGGGGTCGCTCTAGCAGGCCCCGCCTGAACGGTCCTATCGGAAGAAGTTCCAAAGGCCACTGGCGGGGTAACAGCCCAGCCCAGTGGCCTTTTTGATTTGAAGCAGCGTTTTGATCCGGCGGCCAAAGTCTTCTGTTGCTCCGGTGACGAACACGAGAAAACACATGCCAGGAGAAGCACTGTCTCGAATGTCGGAAAAACAGGCTCCGCTCATGAGCGGAGCGCGCATCCTGCTCGATTGCCTTGTGCGGGAGGGCGTCGATTGCATATTCGGCTATCCCGGCGGCGTCACACTGCCGCTCTATGACGCCGTTTACGATCATGAGATCCGGCATGTCCTCGTGCGACACGAGCAGAATGCGTGCTTCGCCGCGGAAGGATATGCGCGGGCGACGGGCAAAACCGGCGTGTGCTGCGCCACCTCAGGCCCGGGCGCGACGAACCTGATTACTGGCCTGGTGGACGCGATGATGGATTCGATTCCGGTCGTCGCTCTTACCGGACAAGTAGCGACCAAGCTGATCGGCAGCGACGCCTTTCAGGAAGCGGATACCTTCGGCATCACGCGTTCCTGCACCAAGCACAATTTCCTGGTCAAGAACATCGCGGACCTGCCGCAGGCGATTCATGAGGCGTTTTATTTGGCCTCGAGCGGCCGGCCGGGGCCCGTACTGGTCGATATACCCAAGGACGTGTTCCAGGCGCAGGCCCACTACTCGCCGGTTTCCACGATCCACCTGCCCGGCTATAAGGTCTATACCGACGGCCACACCGGACAGATCCGCCGTGCGGCGCAAATGATGTGGGACGCGGAGCGCCCGTTCGTATATGCAGGCGGCGGCATCATTCACTCTGGCGCGCACGAGGAGCTGCGAGCCCTGGTCGAGATTCTGGACGCGCCCGCGGTCTGCACTCTCATGGGTCTTGGCGCCCTGCCTTCCTCGCATCGCAATTTCATCAGCATGCCGGGAATGCACGGCTCTTACGCGGCGAACATGGGCATGACCAACGCGGACCTGCTGATCGCTCTCGGGGTGCGTTTTGACGACCGCGTGACCGGGCGGCTTTCAGCCTTTGCGCCGCACGCCAAGGTCATCCACGTCGACATCGATCCGGCCGAGATTGGCAAGAACCGCGCCGCCGATCTTCCCATCGTGGGCGATTGCAAACGCGTGCTCGCCAAAATCAACCGGATCCTGCTCGAGCTCCGGGATTCGCAACAGCAAAAGAGGGCCGACGCCCGCCGCGCTTGGTGGGACCAGATCCAGCAGTGGCGCGAACAGCATCCGCTGGTCCCTGAGTTTTCAGACCAGGAGATCAAACCGCAGCACCTGATGGTGGAAATCGACCGGCTGTCGAACGGTGAAGCGCTGGTTACCGCCGATGTCGGCCAGCATCAGATGTGGGCCGCGCAGTTTATCCGGTTCAATCGGCCGCGCCTGTGGCTGAACTCCGGCGGGCTCGGATCGATGGGCTTCGGATTGCCCGCCGCCATTGGCGCGCAATTCGCCCGTCCCGATAAGCTGGTTTTCGCCATCGTGGGCGACGGTGGGTTCCAGATGTCCATTCCGGAGCTGGCCACCATCGCCAATCACGCCTTGCCGATCAAAATTATTATCATGAACAACGGCTATCTCGGAATGGTCCGGCAGTGGCAGGAGTTGTTCTACAATAACCGGCTGTGCGCCGTCCAGCTGGACACCTTTCCTGACGCCGAAAAGCTGGCCGGCGCTTACGGATTCCCTGGACGCACCGTCGAACGCCCCAGCGAGCTGCGCAGCGCCCTCGAAGAAGCGGTCCGCTATCCCGGACCGTACCTGCTGAATGTGCGGGTATCGCCGTTTGAAAACGTTTATCCCATGGTGCCCGCCGGCGCCGCGATCAACGAAATGGTGCTGCGTCCGCCGCAGCCGGTTCCGGTGGGCAAGTAACCAGGAGTTCCGATGCTGCAAGTGATTTCACTTCTCGTCGAAAACAAGCCTGGCGCCTTAATGCGCGTCACCGGAGTGCTGACGGCGCGCGGCTGGAATATCGAGAGTCTCACGGTGGCGAAGACTCTGGACCCCACGCTGTCGCGCATGAGCATCGTTGTGGACGTCGAGCCGCAGTTCCGCGCCCAGGTGATCAAGCAGATGAACAAGCTGGTGAACGTGTTGCAGGCTTCGGACCTGACCGAGGGGCCTTCGGTCGCGCGCGAGCTCGCGCTGGTGCGGATCCGCTCCTCAATGAATAACCGCACCGCAATTCTCAAGGAGGCCGAGATCTTCGGCGCGCGCGTGGTCGATTCATCCACCGAAGGCTTCGCCCTCGAAGCCACCGGCGACCCGGAAAAACTGGACGAATTTATCGATATTCTGCGCGCCTACGGGGACATCGAGGTCACCCGCTCCGGTTTGGTCGCTGTGTCGCTCGAGTCCAAGAAACTCCGCCTGGCGCCGCCCATTCCCACCGAAAAGACAAAAGAGGTCGCGGCAAAATAAGGTCAAACCAGGATTAAATTCATGCCCAATCGCTACTACGAAAAAGACGGAAATCTCGCATATTTGAAAGATAAGACGGTGGCCATTATTGGCTATGGCAGCCAGGGACATGCGCATGCTCTCAACCTGCGCGACTCGGGCGTCGATGTCGTGGTCGGGCTGTATCCCGGAAGCAAGAGCTGGAGCAAGGCCGAAGCCGCCGGGCTGCGCGTCCTCTCCACAGCCGATGCGGCCCGCTCGGCGGACGTCATCATGATTCTGGTGGCTGACCACATCCAGGGCGATCTCTACAAGAACGACATCGCGCCGCATCTCGCCCCCGGCAAGACTCTGATGTTCGCGCACGGCTTCAATATTCACTTCGGACAGATTCAGCCGCCCGCCAACGTCGACGTTTCCATGATCGCGCCCAAGGCGCCCGGCCATCGCGTCCGCGAGCTTTTCACCGAGGGCGTCGGCGTCCCCGCGCTGGTCGCCATTCATCAGAACGCGTCCGGCAAGGCGCTCGAACAGGCGCTTGCGTATGCGCTCGCGCTGGGATGCCTCAAAGCCGGCGTGATCGAGACCACCTTCCGCGAGGAAACCGAAAGCGATCTGTTCGGCGAGCAGGCCGTCCTGTGCGGCGGCGCAAGCGAACTGATTCGCGCCGGCTTCGAGACCCTGGTCGAGGCCGGATATGCTCCCGAAATCGCTTACTTTGAGTGCCTGCACGAGCTGAAGCTGATCGTCGATCTCATCTACGAGGGCGGCCTCAGCTATATGCGCTACTCTGTATCGGATACAGCCGAGTATGGCGACTACACCCGCGGGCCCCGCATTATCAACCAGCAGACCCGCGAGGAAATGCGCAAGATCCTCAGGGAAATTCAATCCGGCGAGTTCGCGCGCGCCTGGATCAACGAAAACCAGACCGGCCGCAAGAATTTTTTGGCCATGCGCGAGGCGGCGCGCGACCAGCAGATCGAGCGCGTCGGGCGCGAGCTGCGCGAAATGATGACGTTCTTGAAGAAAAAGAGGGAAGCCGGCGTACCCCAGGAGGCCGCGGCCGCAACCAAATAAGCCCGGGCTCCTCTGCCCCGCCGGCCATCAACTGGCAGCTGGTCATTGAAACATGCGGATCTTCACGTTCGATACAACGCTCAGGGATGGCACGCAAGGCGAAGCCGTCTCATTTACTGTCGATGACAAGCTCGCGATTGCGCGCAAGCTGGACGAGCTGGGCATCGACTATATTGAGGGCGGCTGGCCCGGCTCGAACCCGAAGGACCGCGAGTTTTTCGCCCGCGCCCGCGAGCTCGCCCTCAAACACGCGAAACTTACCGCTTTCGGCTCGACGCGGTTCAGCAAAAACCGCGTCGATCAGGATCCGAATGTGCGGGACTTGCTCGAAGCCGGCACGTCGGTGGTCTCCATCTTCGGAAAGAGCTGGGATCTCCACGTTCACCGGGCGCTCGGCATCACCGAGGATGAGAACCTCAAATTGATCTCTGAAACCGTGGCCTATCTGAAGGAGCACGGCAAACAGGTCGTCTATGACGCCGAGCACTTCTTTGATGGCTATACCGCCAATCCGGACTACGCCCTGAAGACGCTCGAGACGGCGAAATTGGCGGGCGCCGATGTTCTCTGTCTCTGTGATACGAATGGCGGGACGTTAACGGCGCGCCTGGAAGAAATCTGCGCAGAGGTTCGCAAGCGCTTCGATGGCGTGCTCGGCATTCACACTCATAACGACTCGGATGTTGCGGTGGCCAATGCCATCGCCGCCGTCGAGCAGGGCTTCACCCACGTCCAGGGCACGATGAACGGCTACGGGGAGCGCTGCGGCAATGCGAATCTTTGCTCAATCATCGCCAACCTCGAGCTCAAACTGGGCCACACCACAATTGGCCGGGAAAACCTCGCAAACCTCACGGCCGTCGCCCGCTACATCGCCGAGCTCGCCAATCTGCCCCTGCGCAACGATCAGCCCTACGTCGGACATAGCGCCTTCGCACACAAAGGCGGCGTTCACGTCAGCGCCGTGCTGAAAGATTCGGCCACATACGAACACACGCGACCGGAATCGGTCGGCAACCGCCAGCGCGTGCTGCTGAGCGACCTCTCCGGCCGGGGCAACGTCCTGTACAAACTCAAGCAGCACGGTCTCGCCGACCGCCTCACCGAACAGGCGCGGCGCGAGCTGCTCGACCGCATCAAGCATCTCGAGTATCAGGGCTACGAACTCGAAGCCGCCGAGGGCACCTTTGAGCTGCTGGTCCGCGACGCGCTGCGGCCCGGCGTGCAGTTTTTCGAGGTGCTCGGATTCGACGTGACCACGCGAATGTATGGCTCCTTCGATACCGTGACCACGGCCACCGTCACCGTCAAGGTTGACGACGCCGTGCATTCGGCCACGGCAACCGGCCATGGCCCCGTGAATGCGCTCGACCTGGCCGTGCGCCAGGCGCTGACGCCCATCTATCCGGCCATTGCCAACGTCCGCTTGACGGATTACAAAGTCCGCGTGCTCGATTCCAAGAAAGGCACGGCGGCAAAAGTTCGCGTCCTCATCGAATGGTCCGACCATCGCAGGAGCTGGTCGACGGTCGGGGTATCCGAAAACGTTATTGAAGCGAGCTGGCTGGCGCTGGTCGACGCGATTCGGCTGGAACTGATGCGCCTCATGGAAAAGGACGAGAGCATCGAAAAGGTGGTCGAAGATTACTGCTGGGGCGTGTAGCCGATTCCTCGGCCCGAGCTCCGAAATTTTTGTGGAGGCCGGCGACAGCCGTCCCGTAGCATTCAGGCCCAATCGAGCGCCGAGGCAGCGGCGAACGACCACAGCCCTACTACACCGATCGAACGCATACGCGCTCTCAGCATTCATCATGAGTCGCAAATCGATTTTGCCTACCCGTGGTGTTTGGGGCGCGTCCAGGCGCAGTATACTCGCAGCTAGGAAAGAAGTAGCCCGAACTGATCCCTGACGGCGCAACGAATCGAGACCGGAGCAGAGGGGCGAGCGCATGACCATGCCGCAGCGGTCATTCGAAATCCTCGAGCATACAGCCGATCTCGGCATCCGCATTACCGCCCCATCACTCCCGGAACTCTTCGCTGCAGCCGCAGAGGCGCTTGTGTCCGTTGTGCTCGACCCTGCTCGCATCGAACCGAAGCGCGAGTACGCGATCGAGGCGAGCGGCGAGGATCTCGACGCGCTGCTAGTGAACTGGCTCAACGAGATTGTCTACCTGCTCGATGGCGCGCGCGTAGCGCCTGCCAGAATCGCGGTGGATGAGCTGAACGAGGCGCGCGTAGTTGGGCGGGCTTTCGGCGAGCCTCGCGACGTTGAAAAGCATCCGCACAGAATAACCGTAAAAGCCGTAACCTACCATCAATTACGGATCGAGCAGAGGGCGGGACAATGGAGGGCAGATTTCTTCCTGGACGTCTGACATGCCAATCCTCGAATCCATCGACGCTTTACGCCATCGAATTCCGCGCGACCCGTCGCGCGGCATGCGCACCGATGTTGTCGTATACGCCAGCGATGTCTTGCTCAAGCAGATCGAGAAAGATCAGTCACTCGACCAGGCAGTCAACGTGGCGACGCTCCCCGGAATCGTCGGGCCAAGCCTGGCCATGCCGGATATTCACCAGGGCTACGGGTTTCCGATCGGAGGAGTCGCCGCAATGGATTTTCAGCACGGCGTAGTGTCGCCGGGCGGCGTCGGCTTCGATATCAATTGCGGCGTGCGCCTGGCCGCTTCATCGCTGGACCGCGCTGAAGTCGCTCCGCGCCTCAATGAGCTTGTCAACCAGATCTTCCGCGACGTGCCCTGTGGCGCAGGCGGCGAGGGAAGAATCCCGCTGAACGCCAGGGAGCTGGACAGCGTGCTGCAAGACGGCGCGCGCTGGATGGTGAAGAAGGGCTACGGCGAAGAACGCGATGTGGAATTCGCGGAGGAATCGGGCTGCCTGCCGGGCGCCGATCCGGATCAGGTCTCCGCCAAAGCCAAGGAGCGCGGGCGGCCTCAGGCCGGCACCATCGGCAGCGGCAACCATTTCATCGAAATTCAGTACGTCGAGTCCGTGCACGACGCCGAAGCGGCGCGCGCGATGAACCTGCGTGAAAACCAGATCGTCGTGCTGCTGCATTGCGGATCGCGCGGCCTCGGCCACCAGGTCTGTACCGACTACGTCGCCGCGATGGGCGCCGCGATGAAGGAACACGGCATCGCCGTGCCCGACCGCCAGCTCGCCTGCGTCCCGATTCAATCCAAACAGGGCCAGGCGTATCTCGCCGCCATGGCCGCGGCGGCGAATTTCGCCTGGGCCAATCGGCAGGCCATTTTGCACTTCACTAGAGCCGCCTTCGCCAGAATTTTCGGCCAAGGCGCGCGGCTCGACTTGGTGTACGACGTCTGCCACAACATCGCGAAACGGGAGAAGCATGTCGTCGATGGCGTCGAGCGGGACGTCCTTGTCCACCGGAAAGGCGCCACCCGCGCATTTCCAGCCGGGCATCGGGACTTGCCCGCATCCTACCGGTCGGTCGGGCAGCCCGTCATCGTCCCTGGAAGCATGGGGACGGCCTCCTGGGTCTTGGTCGGAGCCGAACGGTCGATGCAGGAGACCTTCGGCAGCGTATGCCACGGCGCGGGCCGCGTGCTCAGCCGCACCGCCGCCAAGAAGGGAAAGGATGCCCGCCAGGAGCAGAAGCGGCTCGAAGAGGCCGGAGTGCTGGTCCGAAGCGCCTCCCGCGATGGCATCCTTGAAGAGCTTCCCGAAGCTTACAAAGACGTCGACCAGGTGGTCGAGGTCGTGCACCAAGCCGGTCTGGCGCGTAAGGTGGCGCGTCTCAGGCCTGTAGCGGTGATCAAAGGTTAAAATTCCAAGCCGTCCCGTTCACACCGGATTGAAACTTTTCGTATTCGGCTGGCCAAACAACAGGCTACAGACCATCAGCCATGCGCCTGCTGGCAGGAAATTTTGGCCTTGCATGCCACAATGAAGGCGGAAGAACAATGTCTACTGCCGCCCACATTCTCGCCAATCGCGCTAACGCCGCCCTGAGTGCGGGTCCGCGTACTCTCCAAGGCAAGGCCTCCCGCCGGAACGCGGCCAGAGACGGCCTGTCCAGCGCCTTCAGAGCGGCCCGCCGCTGACCATGAAACGCCTCGTCACAGCGGCAGTCCTGATCCCTGTTTTTCTTTACATCATGCTGTGGGCGCCGAATGCGGTCTTCTCGGCCGCGCTTGCTCTGGTGGCCTTGGTTTCCTACTGGGAACTCGACGGCATCATAGCCGCTCACGGCATCCTGCGGCCCGGCATCCCCGGCGCTTTCGCCGGCCTCGCGCTTCTCTTCGCTCCGGTTAACGTCGCGCTTGCCGTCTTTGTCGCGCTGGCGGCGCTGGCTTACGCTATGCGCTGTGTGGATCTGCGCCAAGCGCTGCCCGCCGCCGGCGCGTTCGTCCTTGCAGTGCTCTACGTCTTCGGGTCCTGGCGATGCGCCGCCGCGTTGCGGTCGGTCCAGCCGGCGCTGCTTTTCTTCGCCGTCGCCTTGAACTGGGCCGGCGACACTGCCGCCCTGTACGTCGGACGCGCCTTCGGTCGCCGGAAGCTCGCGCCGCGCATCAGCCCCGGAAAGTCCTGGGAGGGCGCGATCGCATCCGTGGCTGCGTCCGCACTTTTCGGTCTGCTCTATTTCGAGTGGGCGCTGCCGCACGAGGTGCCCCTCGGGTGGGCGGCCGTGCTGTCGGTGGCCGGCAATATCGCGGGACAGCTGGGCGATCTTGCCGAATCCGCCCTGAAACGCGGCGCCGGATTGAAGGACAGCGGTACGCTGCTGCCCGGACACGGCGGCTGGCTCGACCGCGTCGACAGCGCCCTTTTCGCAGTACCTGTCGTGTACGCCCTGATGATCGCGTGGTCCGGCCGAGTTAATCCTGGCAATTCCTATAGACAACTAGAGTTTAGGGATGGTATCCTGAGCCATGCCCTCGCTCAGCCACCTTCAGCGACTCGAAGCCGAGAGCATACACATTCTGCGCGAGGTCGCCAGCGAGTTTCAGCGTCCGGTGATGCTCTACTCGATCGGCAAGGACTCCTCGGTCATGCTCCGGCTTGCGCAAAAGGCCTTTTACCCGGGCCGGATTCCGTTCCCGCTGCTACATATCGACACAACTTATAAGTTTCGGGAAATGATTAAGTTCCGCGATGAGCAGGCGGCCCGGCTCGGCGTAAAACTGATCGTTCATACCAACCGGGAGGCGATCGAAAACGGGGCAAATCCGTTTGTGCTCGGCACTACGCGCTGCTGCCAGCTGCTGAAAACCCAAGCGCTCCTCGACGCGCTGCGGGAAGGCGGATTCGATGCCGCCATTGGAGGTGCGCGACGCGATGAAGAGAAATCCCGAGCCAAGGAAAGGGTTTTCTCCGTACGCGACACCGCCGGGCAGTGGGATCCGAAGAACCAACGGCCGGAGTTATGGAACCTCTATAACAGCCGCATCCGCCCCGGCGAGAGCATCCGCGTGTTCCCCCTTTCCAACTGGACCGAACTGGATGTCTGGCAGTACATCCATGTCGAGCGCATCCCCATCGTGCCGCTGTATTTCGCCAAGGAACGCCCCATGCTGGTGCGCGGCGATTCGCTCATTTCCACCGAGCAGCCCTTCGTACCGCGCCTTCCTGGCGAAGAGCCGAAGCTGGTCCGTTGCCGCATGCGCTCGCTCGGTTGCAGTCCCTGCACCGGCGCGATCCGCTCAGACGCCGACACGCTGCCCAAGATTATCGAAGAGCTGATCTCGTTTCGCCGCTCCGAACGTGAGAATCGGGTGATCGATCACGACCAGGACGGCTCCATGGAGTTGAAGAAGCGCGAGGGGTACTTCTGATGGCCGCCGATCCCGTCTGCGTAGAAAGGCGGTTCGACGTCGAACAATTCCTGGCTGAAGAGCAGCGCAAGGATCTGCTGCGCTTCACCACGGCGGGCAGCGTGGACGACGGCAAGTCCACCCTGATCGGCCGGCTGCTGTACGATTCGCGCAGCGTCTACGAAGATCAGATCCATGCGATCCGAAAATCCACGGTGAACCGCTCGGCGGGCGATCTCGATCTCTCGCTGCTCACCGACGGTCTGCGCGCCGAGCGCGAGCAAGGCATCACCATCGACGTCGCGTACCGCTACTTCGCCACCGCCAAACGGAAATTCATCATCGCCGACACGCCCGGTCATGAGCAGTACACGCGAAACATGGCGACCGGCGCCTCCACGGCCGACCTGGCCATTATCCTCATCGACGCGCGCAACGGCGTGCAGGCGCAGTCGCGGCGGCACGCCTACATCGCCGCGCTGCTCGGCATCCCACAATTCGTCATTGCCGTTAACAAGATGGATCTGGTCGGCTACGACCAGAACGTGTTCCATTCCATTCGTGAAGAGTTCACCGGCGTCCTTAGAAAACTCGGGGTTGGAGCGTGGTGGTTCGTTCCCATCAGCGCGCTGAAGGGCGACAACGTTGTGCGCCGCAGCGGCGCAATGCCGTGGTTTGACGGTCCCAGCCTGCTCGAATACCTGGAGACGGTGGAGATCGCGCGGCTGGAAGAGCGCCGCCCCTTTCGTTTCCCCGTCCAGCGCGTCATCCGGCCTGACCAGGGCTTCCGCGGCTACGCCGGCCAGGTGGCTTCCGGCAGCATACGCCCCGGCGATGAAGTGTTCGTTTTGCCATCCGGCCGCAGCACGCGAATAAAATCCATCGAAACCTTCGACGGACCGCTGACCCGCGCATTTGCGCCAATGTCCGTCACCCTGACGCTCGAAGATGAGATCGACGTCAGCCGCGGGGATATGATCGTCGCCGCCGATCGCCCCGCGCCGGTGAAGACGTTCGATGCGCACGCGGTCTGGCTGAGCGAGCGCCCGCTCGATCCCGCGCGGCCCTATCTGCTCAAACACACCACTCAAACCGTTCATGCGCGCGTCCGCTCGGTTGATCACCGCATCAATCTGCAAACGCTCGAGCGCGAGCCCTCGCGAATGCTGGAGCTCAACGGCATTGGTCAAGTTCGCGTCGAAACCACGCGCCCCATTTTCGCCGACCCGTATAAGGACAATCGCGTTACCGGCGCCGCCATCCTCATCGATCCCGAGACCAACGCCACCGCCGGCGCGTTGATGATCTCGCGTATCGCGCACGACGCGCATGGCGCCGGACCGGTCACCGCAGCGGAACGGAGCGCGCGCTACGGTCACCCTGGCGGAGCCGTTCGCGTCGGTCTGCGCGAAGGCGTCGCCCTTCTGTTGGAACGCCGCTTGTTTGACCGCGGGGCGCTGCCACTCATTGTCCGCGAGTGGAACAGTGCGGTTGAATCCGCCGCCCGCGCCGTCGGCGCTCTCGCCATTATTGTCGATTCCGGCGCGCCGCCGATCGAGTTGCCGCGCAGCGATGAGGCTGCCGCTGAGGCGCTGCTGTCCTGGCTCCAGAGTTCAGGAATGCTGCGCAATGAGTTTGAAGTGACTGGCGGAGAAGGGATCTGAAGCCATGACCCTGGATCAACGCATTGAAGAAGCGCGCTTGCTCATCCGCGACGCGCTTGCCGCAGGCGGCGCTGCCTGCGTCACCAGCAGTTTTCAGGCTGAATGTGTGGCGCTGACAGATATGGTCGTTCAGGAAGCGCCCGGCATTCCCGTGCTGTTTCTCGACACTGGATATCACTTCGCCGAGACCTATACCTATCGCGACGAAATTTCTGCGCGGCTCGGTCTGAATCTGGTCAACCTTAAGCCGCGTATGACCATCGAGGAACAGGAGGCGCAGTTCGGACTTCTGTATCAAACCGCGCCGGACCGATGCTGCGGATTCCGCAAAGTCGAGCCGCTCTTTGCCGGGCTGAGCGCGTACGATGTCTGGTTCACCGGGCTGCGGCGCGAGCAGTCTCCCACGCGCGCCAACCTTCAGCCGGTCGATACTTTCAAGCTGCCTGGCGGGAAGGTGCTGCGCAAAATCAGCCCTCTGGCGCTGTGGTCCACCAAGGAGGTCTGGCAATACATGAAGCAGCGCGGACTGCCTGTGCTGCCGCTGTATGAGCGTGGCTATACCAGCATCGGCTGCCAGCCCTGCACGTCGCTGCCGCTTGACGAATCGAATCCCCGGTCGGGGCGCTGGGGCGGTCATAAACTGGAGTGCGGAATTCACATTCAAGCGAGTTGAGTCATGGCCGGCGTACTGCTCGGATTTATCATCGCCTTCGCTGTCGGATTGACGGGGGTCGGCGCAGGGAGCGTCACGGCGCCGGCTCTCATGATCCTGCTTGGAGTTCCTGCCGCCCCCGCGGTGGGCACGGCCCTGATCTTCGGCGCGGTGACGAAGTTTATCGCGGCGCCCAGCTACCTCCTCCGCCGGCAGGTGGACTTTCGGATCCTCGGTTGGATGCTTGCCGGGGGATTGCCGGGCGCGGTCATCGGCTCGCTTTTTCTCGAAAGGCTCAAGACCGCGGAGCGGAGCAGTGTTCTGTATGGCGCTCTTGGGGTAATGATCGCCGGCTGCGCCGCCATTAATCTGTGGCGCCTGCTCATGACGCCGCCCCAGCGAAACCCGCGCGACCACCGCCGGTGGCTGCCCTTCCTCGCTCTGCCAATCGGCGCCGAAGTCGGCTTTTCCTCGGCGGGCGCAGGCGCGCTCGGCTCTCTCGCCTTAATGGGCCTGACCACCGTCACGACGGCGCAGGTGGTCGGCACCGACGTGTTCTTCGGACTCGGTCTGTCCATTGTCGGCGGCGGCGTACAGTTTACAGCCGGCAATTATGACGCAGCCCTGTTGGTCAAGTTGCTTTCGGGCGGAGTCTTCGGCGTGCTCGCCGGCGCCAATCTCTCTTCCCTGCTCCCTTCGCGGCCGTTGCGCGTGGCGATCTCGCTGTGGCTGGTGTCGCTCGGCGGCCAGCTGTGCTGGCGCGCGCTAGCAGCCTGACGGCTCAGCGCCAGTCGTCCACTACAAACACGTCCTGCCGGTTATAGGCAGCCGAATCCGGGCGGTGCATCGCAACGCCCAGGGCATCGATTCGAAATCCATGCTCCAGCATTTGACGATACGCCGCGCGCCGGCCAAGATTCACGCCCGCTTGCATCCGCCGGAGCCCGCGTTCGGCCGCCAGCGCCTCGCTGGCCGCAAGGATGCGCGGAAGCGCCTTGCCGTCAGGCCGCGCCGCTGCAAACTTGATAAAGCACATATCGCTACCCGCTTCGGTTCCCTCGCCGCAATGACACACCGCGAACGCATCCAACGTATCGCCGCCCCACAGCAGCAGCGTATCCCCCAGTCCCTGCGCGGCGACAGCCCGAATTTCGGCGGTCACGTCCAGTCCTTCGAAAATCGAATCGGTCAGCCTGCGGCAGGCATCAAGCGCCTGTTTCCGCTGGGCCTCCTCGAGCGCTGAATATCTGATCGCTCCTATATCGCTGCCCGCAGCGTCTTTCGACATCATCGCCGTGAGGTACCCAGGCCAGAATCCGAACTTCTGATACAGTCCAATATGTTTGGGGCTGTGCGAGAACGTAAACAGCCCGGCAGCTCGCACGCCCCATTGTGCGAACAGATCCAGGGTGGGACCAAGCAGCCTTTGCGCGATGCCCTGGTTCCACAGATCCGGACGGATCGTCAACGGGCCGAAAAAGCCGACACTCCCCCAGTTCGTCGCCAGGTTGGACCCCGCAATGGTCCCGTCCACTTCCGCGACCACTCCCCCGCTCGGATTCGCGCGCCAGCGCGGGCCGACGAAATCCCGATCGAGCCAGAACGACTCCGGATCGGGCGCGCCGATAAACGTACCGAACGCCACGCGGAAGATCCTGCGCGCCTCCTCCACGTCGGCTTCGCGCATTGGCCGAACCGAGATCATAGCCTGATTTCTGTTGTCCGCACCTGGCGACGGTTTCCGCTACGCCGCGGACATTGCGCCGACTGCCGACCGGGCGGCCGCGAGGGCGGCCTCATAGTTCGGGTGGTCCGCCACCTCCTTCACGTACTCGACGTAGCGCAGGATGTTATCGCGATCCACCACAAAAATGGCCCGGCTCTCGATTCGCAGCTCCTTGATCAATGTCCCGTAGTGCTCGCCGAAGGAGCCGCTGCGGTGGTCCGAAAGCATTTTGACGTGATCCACTCCAAAGGTTCCGCACCAGCGCTTTTGCGCAAACGGCAGGTCCATGCTGACCGTGTAAATGTCAACGCCGTGCAACTGGCTGGCCTCTTCATTGAACCGCTTGGTCTGCGCATCGCACACAGGCGTGTCGAGCGAAGGCACGACGCTGAAAATCCGGACGTTGTTACCGGTGTCCGCCAGCTTCACTGTTTGTAGTCTGTCGTCCACGGTCTCGAAATCGGGGGCGCGATCGCCGATCTTCAACTCCGGACCGATCAGCGTGAGTGGATTGCCCTTTAAGGTGGTGGCTCCTGGCCGCTCCATGACTGCTCCTCCCCATCTCAGCGAATGAGTACGTGACTGCGAGAATCTTATTTTAGCAGTTGCTCCAGCTCGGCGACCTCGGTTACCGGCAGCCGGCACACAAAGTTTTCACAAACGTAGGCGGCAGGTCTGCCATTTAACGGGCGCATGCCGCCGACCGCCGGCATGTCGCGCGAGAGCGCCTCACGCGTCCGGTCGCTGTCAATTCGCACCACCGGGACAAACGGTAGAAAGCGCCGGCGCACCGCGCCCAACAGCTCCGGCGAGTCGCCCGCGATGACAATCTGGCGCGGCGGCGCCAGATATTCCATGAGCGCCACCATCGCCTGGGGCGCGGCTGTCGGCGTTTGGCTCATGCGCGATCCCATCGCCGCCAGGGCGCGCTCGGCCGACCGGTGGAACGCTGCGCGATCCATAATGCGCGCCAGCCGGATCAAGACGCTCGCCGCGATGGAGTTCCCCGACGGCTCAGCGCCGTCATAATCATCCTTCATCCGGAGAATCAGGTTGCTGTCACCCGCCCGCGTGCTGAAAAATCCGCCGTATTCCTGATCTTCGAACAGAACGCGCATTTGATTCGCCAGTTCCGAAGCCAGTAGCAGCCGCTCCGGAACAAAATCGGCTTCATACAGATCGAGCAAGGCCTGAATGAAGAACGCATAGTCATCGAGGAAACCGGGAATGCTTGCGTCGCCGTCGCGGTATCGCCGCAACAGCGCTTTCTGCTGCGGATCGAACATGCGCCCGATGATGAACTCCGCTGCGCGGCGCGCCGCCCGTTCATACGACGCGTCATTCAGAATCTGCGCGCCCTTTGCGAAGGCTGAAATCATCAGCGCGTTCCAGGCCGTAATAATTTTGTCGTCGAGATGAGGACGGACGCGGCGGGATCGCGCCCGGAGCAGCGCCGCACGGGCGTTCTCCAGCGCCGCCCGCACGTCTTCCACCGCCGCATCGAACCGCGCCGCCGTCTCTTCGGCTGTGTGCGCCTGGTACAGGATGTTCCTGCCGCGAAATTCGCCATGCGGGTCGTCGCGTACATTCCCATCGTCCCGTACGCCGTAGGCATAACAGAACCACTCCAGAGCCGCCGGCTCCAGCGCAGCAGAAAGTTCCGCTTTGGACCAAACGTAAAATGCGCCTTCGCCCTTCACATGGGGCTGCGCCGGATCGAGAACGCTGTCGGCATCCTCGGCTGAATAAAATGCGCCTTCGGGGCTGGTCATGTCGCGGAGTACGTAAGTAAAGATGTCGCGCGCAATCTCCGCAAACAGATGGTCGCGCGTAATCTGGTAGGCCTCGAGCGCCGAGATCGCGAGCTGCGCCTGATCGTACAGCATCTTTTCGAAATGGGGCGTGAACCAGCGTTCGTCGACCGAATAGCGATGGAACCCGCCGCCAATGTGGTCGTGGATCCCGCCCTTCGCCATTTCGCGCAGCGTGAACAGCGTCATCTCGAGCGCTTCTTCGTTCCCCGTCCGATGGTGGTAGCGCACCAGAAAGTTGTGCACCGCCGGGCGCGGAAACTTGGGCGCGCCGCCGAAACCGCCTGAACGCGAATCGTAGCTGCGGCGGAAGCCATAGAACGCCGAATCGAGCACGCCCGGATCGGGAACGGCGGCGCGCGCCTCCAGGCGGCTGATTTTCTCCAATTGCGAAACGACGTCCGCGCTTGCTTCGTTGATCCTGTCGCGCTCCATCGCCCAGGCGCGCGCCAAACTTTCGAGCACTGACTTGAACCCTGGGCGGCCGTAGCGGTTGTCCGGCGGAAAATAGGTTCCGCCGAAGAACGGCTTCAATTCGGGAGTCAGCCATACCGACATCGGCCAGCCGCCCCCTCCCGTAGTGGCCTGCACAAACGTCATGTAAATGCGGTCGACATCGGGCCGCTCCTCCCGGTCCACCTTGACAGGAACAAAGTAGCGGTTCAACAACTCAGCGATCTCTTCATCTTCGAAGGACTCGCGTTCCATCACGTGACACCAGTGGCAGGTCGAATAACCGATGGAAAGAAAGATCGGCTTGTCTTCCGTCCTGGCCTTTTCAAAGGCTTCGGGTCCCCACGGGAGCCAGTCCACAGGATTGTGGGCGTGTTGCAAAAGGTAGGGGCTCTTTTCGGCGGCGAGGCGGTTTGGCATGGGGCTTCATCCGACGCGACGGTCTCCTTTCAGGATACGAATTCATTGGTCCGCGAGAGCAGGATGAAGGCCGCCGGAAACCGTGGAGGCGGCAGGCCAGCCGGCGTCGGAGCGCCGCCGTCGTTAGCAGCCTGCCTTGCGGCGGATACGCAGCCGGCTGCGGGCGGAGTTGTCGTAGCCCTTGCGCTCCCACAAATTTGTTGTCGGCAGCGACACATACAAATTTTGCGTCGTGCCCGACGGCATAGAGGAGGGCACAGTATACCACACCGGAAACGAATACGCGCCGCGTCCCAAACTGATGTTAAACCATGAATACGGGACCGAATCCGGATAGTAGTAGGCGTTCAGGTTGGAATCCGCATACACGCGAACCTGGACCGCTTCGCGGTTTGAGTTGTTATTTCCCACGGTCGCGTAGAAGTTCACTCTGTCGCCCGGACAGACCATGAGCGGATCCGGGTGCGGCGCATCGCCCCGGGTCGGATCGATATTGTTGTCCACGAGCATTCCGTTGCGAAGGAGCTGGGAGGATACGAAGAGGTTCCGGTAGCTCGGATCGTAGCCATAGATCCTGGAGATGCCGAACACATCGTCGCCCGTCAGCTCGCTGCTGAGTCCGCCGCTGTCGAGAGTCATTCCGACGAAAGGAGCTCGCGCGCGCAAGCCGTCGCGCATCACCGCGAAGGCGTTGGAGTGGTCCAGCCCGAGCGCATGCCCGAGTTCGTGCAACAGGACCAAGGCGCCAATAACGGCGCCAGCCGGGGCCCGAGTGACCACGCGCGATTCATCGGCGCGGGTGAAGCTCAAATCCGCAGAAACCATTACATCCGCCTCGACGATGTGTTGCTCCTCCCAAGAGAAGGTGCAACCATCGTCCTGGGTGATCGTCAGGCCGAGCGCGCCGTCTATATCCGAGCGGTTGACCAGAGCCACATCCGAGCGGCCATCGTCATGCGTAATGATGCACCTGCCGTTGTAAATGTGCTGAAAACCGGCGCCGAACCCGAGGGCAAAGCTGTAGAACCTTTGCTCGTACAATGCGCTGAAAAAGGCCCGCTCCTGCGGGCTGCCGCTCGGGATGCTGCACTGATCCCAGGACATGCCCATCGGCGCATACTTGACGCGGACCGGCACGTCGTTGCACGTATGCCAGGCCGCAGAAAAGGCCGTCGACCAGCACAGGAACACAGCTAAAATTACTGCGACTAGTTGGCGAAGCCCCGACATGCTCTCCTCCCAAAAGAACTAGCGCCGGCCCGGCGCCGTAGGCGTAATACTCCAACACTTCCAATACGGGACCAGCGTGATGCGGCCGCCGATGTGGATGCGATCGCGCTCGGCCGCGGCTGTGACGGCTGCGACCAGCGACCCGACCGATGCCGTCTGCTCATTTGCAACCGCGTCGACCGATAAGCCGGGTCTGGCAAACAGTCCTGCTCGGGCGATGTCTTCGCGCGATGGAGCGCTGGCGAGCGGCGAGCCGCCGGTGCGTTCTGGCGGCGCAGGGGGCGGCGGCGGCGCATTGCCCTCGCCGCCTTGAACGGCGCCGTTCGGATTCTCTTCGGCTGATGACGGTCCAGGCGGAGCTTCGCGCGCCTCGGCTGCGCGATACCCGCGCGCCTGCCGCCCGACCGCGTCACTGACGCGCGCTGCCGAAAGAACGGGGCCATTCTCGCCCCAGCCGGTCACCACGCGTCCACTCGGATCGACCAGCAACTCCCGGCCGCCGGCCACTTCTCTTCGAAAAGCGAGCTGGGCTACGATCGGGCTGTATGTCCAATCGGTATTGCGTAAAAACACCACATATTCGGAATTCAACGCGAGGCTGGGTATTTCCGACACGCGAACCCAGGTTCCGTGCGGAGTCGGTCCGCCAAGCACGCTGAGCGACACCTCTCGCGTCACCGGAGAACCCAGTAGAGAACTCGCGTCGGAAAAGATGTAGTTCGTCCGCGGACCGCCGCAGTCGTCGTAAGTGAATCTGACGTCTCTGATGGTTCCCCGGAATACGGCGGCAGTCTGCGCGAGTATTTGGGCGGACGTCTCGGCTGGAGCCGGAGCGATTTTCCTATAACCAGCGGGGACCGTTGGCTCGAGCACAAGTTTTTCCGGCGCCTGGGTCCGTCTGCACGCCGAAACCAGAATCGACGCCAGCAACAGGAACGCGACGGCCTTGTAGTTAAGGATAGACATGGGGTCGCCTGTTACGAAAGTGGCAACCGGGATCGGAGCGTTGCACGCTCCGGCGCCAGGAGGCTGAAACCAGCGCAGATCTGCTGGCCTTTCCATTCTGGGCAGTTTGACACAACCGCACGCGCTTCTCCAGCCGCTCGAACGATTGACGTCCTATACGTACTAACAGGATGGCAGGCGCACACCGCCCGGGAAAGCCCAAAACGATCGCGATAAGCTGGTTGCATCAAGCCGACCACCCAAGCCGCCAGCGCCCGGAGCATAAAACATCTGCGGTGGTACATCTGCGGCCTGCTGTTCTTCGCCACTACGGTCAACTATGTCGACCGGCAGGTCCTCGGCATTTTAAAGCCAGTGCTTTCGAGAGAACTCGGCTGGCAGGAAGCCGAGTATGGCTGGATCGTGTTTGCCTTTCAGCTTGCTTATGCGCTGATGATGCCGGTCGCCGGGCGCGTAATGGACTGGCTCGGCACGCGAACCGGATATGCGCTGGCGGTGGTTGTGTGGAGTGTGGCGTCGATGTCGCACTCAGTGGCGCGGAGTGCGGCGCAGTTCGCAGCGGCGCGATTCGGCCTGGGGCTGGGCGAGGCCGCGAATTTTCCGGCGGCCATCAAGACGGTGGCCGACTGGTTTCCGAAACGCGAACGGGCGCTTGCGACCGGGATTTTCAACAGCGGCTCCAACGTTGGCGCGGTGGTCGCGCCGCTGATGGTTCCGTTTGTCGCGGCGCATCTGGGCTGGCGCTGGTCGTTCATCGCGACCGGCGCTCTGGACCTGATCTGGCTTGCCGCGTGGCTGCTGCTGTTTCGCGAGCCGCGGGAGCACCGGCTGCTGTCGTCTGATGAACTCGCAATCATCGAATCGGATCGTGATCCGGAGCCGCCGCGACGCATTCCGTATCGCGCCTTGCTCGGCAAACGGGCGGCTTGGGCGTTTCTGCTGGGCAAATTTCTCACAGATCCGGTGTGGTGGTTTTATTTGTTCTGGCTGCCTGGATTTCTGAACAGGACTTACGGACTCAACCTCACGCAGCTTGGCCCCCCGCTCGTCACCGTGTATGTGTCGGCCGATTTCGGCTCAGTGTTCGGCGGCTGGCTTTCGTCGCGGCTGCTGAAGGCCGGCTGGTCGCCGAACGCGGCGCGGAAGACGGCGATGCTGGTCTGCGCCATAGCTGTGACCGCAGTGATCTTTATCATGTATGCGGGCGCACAACTGTGGCTGGCGGTCGCGTTGGTAAGCATCGCCGCTTCGGCGCATCAGGGGTGGTCGGCGAACCTGTACACGCTCGTATCGGACACGTTTCCGCGGTCAGCGGTGGGGTCGGTTGTCGGCCTCGGTGGCTTCGGAGGCGCGCTCGGAGGCATGCTGGTCGCGCCGGCCGTTGGCTACTGGCTCGATTTATCGGGCGGCGCCTACGGTCCGCTGTTCTTCGTCGCAGGCTCGATGTATCTGATCGCGCTGGCGCTCATACAACTGCTGCTGCCGCGTCTTGATCCGGTCGTCGTGGAATAGCCGATCGTTTCGCCGCGCGCCGAGCGGGCGCGAGGACCCCAGCAGGCGTTCCGCCTTAAAGCGCTGCCGGCGCTTGCGCCCCTCAGCAGCCGATTTCGATCAGCGCTCGATATTGTTTCCGAACATGAAGCCTATCTCGGCAACGGCTCGCGGCTGGTCCTGGTTGGCCCCGTTGCGTCCGAACGCGTAGCCGGGCGTGATGTCCATGGCGTGCACCCAAGAGAGGTCGCCGCGCACGAAAAAGCCTCGCCACTGAAACGTGGGCGTCACCGTCAAAGAGGTGGCCGCGCTGCCTGGACCGTACATCAAGTTAATGACGTCGGGATCGTTTCGGTCGCCGGTGCTTGCGATGTATTCCCAGCGGCCGGCCAGCGAAAATCCCCGCCTGAAGGCCCGGCTAAGCAACAATGCTCCGCCGCGCGTGGAAGCGCCCTTAACGACGCCGATCCTCGGATTGGAAGGCACATCCGTGTACTGGAAGTAGGGTTGGACGATCCAGGGGCCCTTAATGTACGTATAGATAACGTTGTAGATGGAGCTGTTGTTCTGAACCGGGGTCGCCGTGGTCTGATAAGCGGTCTGACCGTAGTTTCCGCCAGCTACGAACGACAGCGTATGAGCTCCTTTGGTGTAGGCCAAAGAGCCGGATAGCCAGGTATATCGGTTGGAATAAAAACCGTCATTCCAACTGAGCGAGGCGGTGAACTTGCCGAAGGTCTGGTTCACCTGAACGCCCCGATTGACGGCGTTTTCCTGGTTCCACAAGAGGCCGCGCTCGATGTTCATGTTTTGGAAGGTGAAGGTGTATTCGGCGCCGATCAGAGTGGGGAGCGAGCCGATGAGGAAGGAAGTGTTCTTGCCTGCTTGCAGCTTCAAGTAGCCAACCGGGATGGGTCCGTAGAATCCGCTGATTGTCTTGTCGGCGGCAAGAAACGGGCTGCCCAGAGCGGGCATTGAGTACGCGCCCGCCTGAAGATAAAATTGAACCACTCCATCGGTTTTCTGAATAAAAATCTGGCCGTTGCTAAGGGTGGCCTGCGTGGAATTGTCGCCGGACGCATAATTGCCCTGCCACAGGCCAAAGCCCGTGAGGATGCCATTCACCGCCACTTTGCCGAAGGGGCCGGCATCGAAGGCGGCTGGCGGCATGCCCTGGAGCGGCCCCGTAATGGAAGGGCTGGGGAGCGGCGCCGGATCGGGGGGTTTAGCTGGAGCGGTCTGTGATGCGGGAGTTTGCGCGCCGTCCCCGGCCGGCGCGGCGGCGTCCTGCGCAAGGCAGATTGAAAGCGGCGCGAGAGAAACCGCAAAACGGGCAACGCTCAAGCACCTTTGAAGTCGCATGGTATCTCCTCCTAGCGGACAATTCGTGCGGGACTTTGAGGAAGCGCGACCGGGAGCTACAAGCCCGCCCTCACCACGTCGGACGGAGACGAAGGCGACAACTTGGAGTTTTCAGAATACCCGAGAACCCTGTTGTCCACAATTTGAAGTTTGTATAGGCCAGATTCACTCCATTTATCGGAGCGACCGTATGGCGCGGCGGGACGCGGTCCGGCGCTACTGTGCGCCGGGCAGGGTTGCGAGCCGGGAGATTCCGTTCTTATCCGGTCTAGCGAAGCTGAATTACCGCTCCATCACGCGCCGGAACCTTCACGGAAACCATGCGCTCCTGGACTTTCACTTCTCGTCCGGCCCAAACGTCCACGGCATTGTGAAACTCGGGCGCTTGCCGGACGGTCACGGTCACGCTGGCATCGTCGCGCGCGGGGTTCGTCACCCACAGGTACGTTCCGCCCGGACCGGCGTGCAGGCGGGCCTGTATCCGGGCGTTGTTTGTCTCAAGGCGCGGCTCGACGCCGGCGAGTTTCAGCAGTTCGCGGAAAAATGCGCGAGATTCAGCCGAGTGGTGAAGATAGTAGCCGCCGCCCGGAAAGGTTCCGATGAGCAGGGTGCGGCCCGTTCCGCGCCGGTTCTCAACTGCGGCGACATGACCATTCGCATAATGGCCCACCGCCCGGCCTCCCGCGGGTTCATACTCCTGAAGAAAATAGCGGCCGTAGATGCGATGGCCGTTTACCTCGAGCAGTACGTTGTCGAGCAGATCCGGCGTGAATTCCACGTAACTTTCGCGCGCGCCGAGCAACTCATCGAGCCCGTAGTTCGGCTGTCGTTCACCGGCGCGGCCGTGATCGCCGAAGTACGCCGGGAGACCCTCGCTGATCAGCGTCCCGCCGCGCTCCACGTAATCGCGTAAACGCGCAACGGTCTCTTTCTTCAGCATCACGGGATATGGCAGGTACACAATTTTGTACTGTCCGATGTCGTCGAGCGCGACAAAATCGGCCTGGATATTGGAGTCGAAAAACGCCTGGTAGGCGCCGCGAATCGATTGGGCATAGAAATTCGTATCGCCCTGCTGTACGTAGTTGAACATCTCGGATTCGGGCGCGAACACCAGTCCGATGTCGCCCCGAACGGGATGCGATTTCCAAATCTCGGGATGCGAATTGGCCCACCGGGCGAACAGGCCAGCCATCTCGGCGCGAGGCGTGACGGAACCGTCCATGCCGAAAGGGCCGAATGCGCCGAACAGGGGCCCATCGAGGAGCGGGCGCCAGCGCGGATACAGGATCCCGGTCGCGCCGCCTGCGCAGGACACAAGGTTCCACAGGCGCACATCCTTTTCGTCGGGAATGCGCCCGTCCTCGCGGGGGCGGTTGATCACCTGCGGCTGCATCCACAGCGGACCGCCTTCCGCTTCAGCGTGCCAGAAGGGTTTTCCGCGCGCGCCGGCTCTCACCAGGTCCACGGCCTGATATTGCTTCCACGGTTCGTCTCCCTTGCGCGAGGCAACGAAGGTAAATCCCCAGACATCCACCTCGGCGGCCGAGCGCCACTCATCGTGCGCATTCGAAGGCAGCGATTCCAGCGAGCCCGCGACGCCGTGCGCCACCACCAGATGGGCCGGATCAAGCTTTCGAAACAATTGCGCCCGCCAGTGCAACAGATCGAACGCATTGTCGATGCGGAATTGCAGCCAGTCGAGGCTGTCCGGATATCCGCCGAAATCGTACGGCGGCTCGACGTCGTCCCAGGAGGAATAGCTGTAGCGACGCCAGGCGCGGGCCGTGTTCTCGACGGTTCCGTAGCGCGCGCGCAGCCACTCCCGCAGCTTGCGCTTGGTCGCCTCGCAATAGCAATGCATCTTGCGCGGGTTCCCGCCGTTATAGGTGTTTTCGTTCCAGAGGTCATAGCCCAGCAAAGCGGGATGATGGCGATAGCGATCGACCAGCGCGGTCAGAAATCGTTCGGCCGCGGCGCGCACTTCGGCGTTATCCAGGCACAGGCCTGGGAAGCCGCCCGTCGCGCTGCTGCCGCCAATGCTGCTGTTGGATACGGTTCCATCGCTCGCGAGATATCGGGCGTGCGGCCACTTGCGAAAGGCCCACTCCGGCGCCGCCGTGATCAGTTCGGCGATGACCACCTTCATTCCGTTCTGCGCAGCAAGATCCATCATGCGATCGTAATCGCCCCAGTCGTATTTGCCAGGCGCGACCTCGATTGCCGACCACATAAACCAGTGCCGGAACGTATTCATGCCGATCCGGGCGGCGGTCTGATGATCGCGGGCCCATTCCTCTGGGGGCGGGTTGGACTTGCGGAAGTAGACTGCGCCGTACGGGAACACGGGCGCCGGAATTTTCGGCGAATCGGCCGCGGCGCTCAAGGCGCCGGCCGCCAGGACTACGATCGATCGAAATTTGCGCATTGAGATCGGGCGCAGCACGCGCCCCATCCCTAGAAGTGTAACTTCATGCTGACCTGCATAATACGCGGGTCGGCGGCGCCCAGGATCTTGCCGAAGTTGGCCGAATTGAGCGATGTGGTGGGGTTGTTGTAGTTGACATGATTGATGGCATTAAACGCCTCCCCGCGCGCTTCAAGGCGCAACCGTTCGGTAAGGTGGAATGATCGCGTAAGCGACGCATCGAAATTCACGCGGCCCGGACCGTGAACCACATCGCGTCCCAGGTTGCCGAATGCGCCGGCGGCGTTTTGCACAAACGCGGCTGCATTCAAGAACACGCGCGGATTGGGGTCGGTCGCATAGATCTTTGCTCCAGTGGCGTCCGGCCGGTCCTGGCCGATTCCAGTCAGCGAATTATCGCGCCCCGAGGTGATGTTAATTGCGATTCCGCTCGCAATCGAGAGAATGGGCGCGAACTGCCAGCCGCCGAGGAGGCGGCCCTTCCAGCCCGAGCCTGAGAACGGACTCTGAGCCACCAGCGAAGTATTGGACAGATGTCGCACGTCGAAGTTGCAATCGCCCCGATTTCCGCGGCGGTTGTTGGGATCCTGATAGTAGTTGCCAGCCAGCTCGCCGCCGAAATCGCCGTCGCTGATGCAGTGCGACCAGGTGTAGTTGGTCAGGAGCGTGAAGTGGTTGGCGAAGCGGTGCTGCAAGGACAACAGCAGGCCGTTGTAGTGTGAGTTGGCGCCCTGATCCGACTGCACAATGCTCGCGTAGGCCGCGCCAGTGACCGGATTTTGCAGGTACAGCAGGCGCCGTTGATTGGTGTTCCCGGTGGTGGACTTGCCGGGGATATAGACCGCGGGATTGATGTCCTCGCCAATCCATACATGCGTCGTTTTATTGCCGAGGTAACTGACCGAGGCTAGCCACTCCCGCCCCAATTGCCGCTGATAGCTGACGTTCCACTGCGCCGTGTAGGTTGGCTGCGTATTGAGCGGCATATTCACATAAACGCCCGCGGGCGCGAACGTGAAGGACTTGGGCGGCGGATAGGAAACTGGAAACGGCGACCCGCCGGGGTAGTTCGCGTAGGGATTGGTGAAGCTGGGCGGCGTGGGGACGTCGATCTGGTTGCCGTAGGGGGCGTTGGTGGTCAAACGCTCCGCGTAGAACAGCTCCGCGGTGTCGCGCAGAATCGCGCCGGATACTCGAATGGTCTGTTTGCCACTGCCGCTGGGATCCCAAACGATTCCGGCGCGCGGAGAGAATAGGGCCAGCTTGTTATTGAAATAGGCCTTGGGAATGCCTGGATCGCCGTAGAACAGCAGTCCGGCCGGCGCGTTGGGAAAGACGCTGCTCTTGACTCCCTGAGAGAAGGCCGCCTGCGAAAACGAACTGCCGTAGCCAAAGTAATCGTAAGCCGCCCAGGAGGGCTCCCACCGCAACCCGGCGTTAATGGTGAGGCGCGGCGAGAAGCGTACGCTGTCCTGCGCATACAGCGCGAATACAGGCGCGCGCGTAGCCATTTGCAGCACTCCAGACTGCTGGAAATCGCTGGGCAGGCCGAGCATGTAATTAGCCAGAGTGTCTCCGGTGTCGCCGGTGAACGATCCGAACGACCACAATCCATTCTCCATCCATCCATTGATGAAATTGAACTGATCGCGGAGGAAATCCACTCCAAACGCCATCTGATGGCGGCCGCGGATAACATCGACGTCGTCGGCGATCTGCCAGGAGTTGGTGTTGAAGTGCCCGGCGGCGCAGGTGCCGCATCCGATCGTCCAGTAGTTCGAGACGCTGACCTGAAGAAAGTTGGGCAAAGGCGCGAAGACGTTGAGACCCACATCCTTCGGATTGATGTTGTTTGAAGCGACATCGCGGATGTCGCGGCGCCGGCTGAAGGTAGCGTGAAACGCGTTGAGGGTCGCCCCGCTGAATGTAAACGTGTCGCCAAGCGTGATGGTTTGAGCGCGTTCCCAGTTGCCGGGCGCGGTGGTGGTCAGAGCGTTTTTTCCATCGAACACCGGCGGGTTCTTATACTGCGCCAGAAAGTACCGGCCATAGAATGAATGCTTCGACGTGTGGATCCAGTCGATGCGGCCGATGAATTGTTCCTCGTCGCCGGTGGTGGGGATTCCGTAGGTGATGCGGCCGCAGGGATCGTTGGAAATGGGGATGTACTTGGTGATCAGATTCACGGCCTGCGGATTAAACCGCGACACGGGAATCTGGTTGTTTGGGAAGGGCTGGCCGGAGGCTGGATCCCTCAATGTCCGGGCGCCGCTCGAGACGCAGGCCGCCGAGTCGATGGCGCTGAAATCGCCGTTGAGAACCGCCGGCGTCGCTACAAAGCTGATGGTCTGCGGCGGATCGCTGCGCTGCCGCGTTCCCTGGAACCCGCCGAAGAAGAACAGCTTGTCGCGGATGATCCGGCCGCCCAGCGTTCCACCGAACTGGTTGCGCTTGAGCGAGTCATGAACAGCGGCGAACGTATTTCGAGCATTCAAATCGCCGTTGCGCAGAAATTCGAACAGGTCGCCGTGGAAGCTGTTGGAGCCCGACCGCGTCACTGCATTGACCACCGCCCCGGGATGCAATCCGAAACGCGCCGGCAGAGAGCTGGTCTGCACGCTGAACTCCTGGAGCGCGTCAGGAAACGGGATTGGCATGTTGACGTTGGTCATAGAGTCATTGTGATCGCCGCCGTCCAGCATGTAATTAACGCCATTCGCCTGGCCGCCGGCGACGGATATCGTGGTTGAGCTGAAATAATTTTTGCTCCCCACCATGCCGCCGCCCGGCGCCGTCAGCGCCGCGCCCGACAGGAGGATGAGCTGCGTCGGCTGTCTGCCGTTGAGGGGCAGCTCTGTGATGCGCTGCTGGTCGATGACCTGAGAGACTGTGTTTTCGCGAGTTTCCACCATGCTCGCAGCGGCGGTGACCTCGACGTGCTCGGTCATGGCGCCCACCTGCATGACGACATTCACCTGAACGTTGTTGCCGACTTGCAGGATGATGCCCGACTGCGTGTAGGTCTTAAACCCGCTCGCGTTCACCTCAAGCTGGTACGGTCCGACCGGCAGATTGGGCAGCGTATAAGCCCCTTGGGCGTCGGTCGTAGTGGTTCGGACAAGTTGTTTATCGGTTTCCGTAATCTTGACTACAGCGCCCGGTATCGCAGCGCCGGTTGCATCGGATACCACGCCCCCGACTTCGGCGACGGCGACAGCCTGCGCCGAGCCTCTCCGGACCAGCGGCCCGACTGCTGCCGCTAACAAAATCAAGAACGAACAGGCGCCTCTCTGACGTAGAGCTGACATAGCTTCCCCAAACTCCTTCGTGGATGGAGCGTACAGACGTTGTTTGGCCAATATAGACCCCGGCTGAGCGCTTGTAAAGAACTAACACATATTTTTACGAAGCGACTGCGAGGCCAATATGGGATGCGTACTAGAAGTACAGCTTCAGGCCAAACTGGATCTGCCTGCCGGTGGCGGCGCCGCTGGAGAGTTTGCCGAACGACGGGTTGTTGGAATTACAGGCGCTGCCCGGGCTGCCGATACAGGTCAGCGTCGGACTGTTGGCCGCGGGCAAATAGAATGTCGGCGTGTTCGTAAAATTGAAAAACTCCTCCCGGAACTGGAGCATGCTGCGCTCCGTGAGGGCGAAGTTTTTAAATATTGAAACGTCCGCATTCCTGGACCCCGGCCCGCGCGCAACGCGTCTTGCCGCATTGCCGAACAATTGCACCGGAGCGCCCGTGGAGCTGATAACAGCGCCTGGCACGGCGAAGGCGGCGGGATTGAAATAACCGTCGACTCCGGCGTTGTCCAACACCATGGGTTGGCCGCTGATCCGGTCCGCCACGTTGAACGTATTAAAGATCGGCGGAAGGACGTTGGTTCGAATGTCCGTCGGAAAACCGCCTCGCAACATCACGATCGTGTTCACCTGCCATCCGCCGATGAGGGTGGATGCCGCGCCATGTGAGAGCCAACGCTTGCCGCGGCCGAAGGGCAGCTCATAGGCGGCGCTTGCGGAAAAAATTTGGGGGATATCGATGGGCGCGTATGAGCGCTCGCGGGCGATGTTGTAGGAGTCCATTGCGATGCTGGTGCCTCCATTTTGCGCATATGCGTCAGGCCCCGCGCCGCCCGATTCCAGATTCTTCTGGATGGTGTAATTTACCAGCAGGGCCAGACCGGCGGAATAGCGTTTCTCGATGCGGAAATTCACCGCATTGTAATCATTGCTGGCGGTTGAGTAGGTGGGAATTACCGTGCCGTTGATGTAGGGAAACGGCCGGTTTGCCTGCTTATTCAAGCCGACCAGGGCCTGCGAGAACGGGATCTGGTTCTTATTGATAAAGAGCGACGAGAGGTCGCGCCCGATGGCGCCGCTGTAAGACGTTTCCAGCAGGATGGAGGACGTCAACTGAAACTGGATATCGAAATTGAACTGGTGCAGCATGGGGTCGCGCGCGTCGTGAAATCCGGCTGTCCGAATTGTGCCGACATAGGGATTGGCCGCCGTAAATCCGGCGAGCGACGGATCGGCTGGCAGCACCTTGATGGGCGTATTGATCGTGTAGGGGGGCGTGACGGTCTGGCTCGCCGAAATGCTGGGCAGCGAGACGACCGGCACGTTCGGCAGGTTTCCGGAGAACTGGGTCACCTGCTGGTTCTGATCGCGCTCTCCGTAAAACAACCCGTAGCCGCCGCGGAGGACCAATCGCGGCGCCGCTTGCCAGGCAAAGCCCGCGCGCGGTCCGAAATTGTTGTGATCGCCGTCCACAATCGCGCGCGTATACCCGTTCTTGCCCGGCAGCGCGTACTGGCCGTTGTCGACATTAAACAGGCTGCCCAGGTCGCGCGCGTCGACAGGCTGCGTGAACAGCTCGTATCGAAGCCCCAAGTTCAGTGTGAGGGTTTTGGTGACTTTCCAATCGGTCTGAGCGAACGCGCCGAAATAGAGGCTGCGCTGGCGGCCCCAATC
>DASRCT010000017.1:0-35501 GCA_035652975.1 Bryobacteraceae bacterium
CAAAATCTTTGCGATTTCGCGATACTCGAGCTCTTCAAGATCGCGCAAGATCACTGTCTCCCGCAGCTCGGGAGAAAGCTTTTGGAGGGCCCCGCTCAACAACTCGCTGGCCTCCCGCCCGGCCAGAAGGCCCTCTGTGCGCGCCGACATGGCGGTCTTCTCCTCAAGCACCGGCAGCTGATCTTCGAGCGATTCCGAATTCCGTTCAAGGCGCGTCCGCCGATAATGATCGATCAGCAGGTTCCGGGTCAGGCGCGTCAGCCAGACAGTGAAGGAACCCTCGCCGGAGCGAAAACTGCCCAGCGTCCGGAAAATTCTCAGAAACACCTCTTGCGTGAGGTCTTGCGCCTCCTGATCACTGCCCGTGAACCGGTAACAGATCGCATACACCCGGCGCGTGTGAGTCTTGACCAGGTCCTCCCACGCCGCGTCGTCGCCCTTCAGGCAGCGCTCTACGAGCTGTGCGTCAGTGTCCACGCTAGTGTTCAACCGGATTGCCGGATTCCCCGCCCATCCGAGCACCGTGATTTGTACTGCCGTGGCTGCCATGACGATTCCCGCCGTCGGGACGCTCTGCGGCAACCCACGCCGGAGCCCCGCGGCTCTATGATTACCTTCCAGTAATCAGAACGAGAATTCGTCGCCGGAAGTTCGCCAAAACTCGGCCGATGAGCTTCTTAGGGTCCGTCGCGTGTAGACTAACATTCTAGCTGGATAAGTGCCTACTGACCATCGGCGAACTGCGGCGGTCAACCGGCGGACCGCCGCATCTGCGGGTCGGTTTTCTGGAGGGTTTGAATCGCTAAAGGTAAGCGCGCCCTGCTCTGCTTGGGGCTGGGTCTAGGCGTCGCCGTGTTGTTCGCGGTCTATCGCTGGCGAAATGGCGCCTTCGAATGGTCGCGGTTCGTTTCCACGTTCCGCCACGTCCGCGGAGGGTGGCTGTCCGGCGCCGTGACGGCGATTCTGCTAGCCTATGCCGGACGCGCGGTCCGGTGGTCGGTCATGCTGCGGCCGTTGAAGAAAAACCCAAGTGTTTCTAACATCTTGAAAGCGACTTTGATCGGGTTTACCGCAATTGTCCTGTTCGGCCGCGTCGGCGAACTGGTGCGCCCCTATCTCATTTCAGTGAAGGAGCGCGTCCCGTTATCCTCGCAAATGGCGGCGTGGCTGCTCGAACGGATGTTCGATCTCCTCATGATCTTGCTGATCTTCGGCATCGCCCTGGCCCAGGCTGCAAATACCAACCTCAAGCCGGGCCCGCACCTTCGCATCGTGCTCGAAACCGGTGGCCTCCTCACCGGCATCACCGGCGCCATCTGCCTGGCCATCCTGGCTGCCATGCGCCATTTTACGAAGCGAATCGAAGGCCGGCTGCTTGCCAGTATCGCCTTCCTGCCCAAGGTGTACCAGCAACGAATTGCGCAGGCGCTGAACGCCTTCTCCGGCGGTCTGGAATCCACGCGGCAAAACGGATTTGCCGGGATGTTGCTCTTCTGGTCAGGGGTCGAGTGGACTCTGTTGGTCCTCAGTTTTATCTGCCTTTTCAAAGCCTTCCCTGCCACCGCCCGCCTCAGCGCCGCGGAGGCCGTGATCTTCCTCGGGTTCGTTTCGTTGGGATCCATTATTCAGATTCCGGGTATCGGAGGAGGCATGCAGGTCGCCGCCATCCTGGTTCTGACGGAACTGTTCGGCTACCCCCTGGAGGTCGCGGCGGGAATTGCCCTTGCCGTGTGGGTGGTAACGTTTGTCATCGTTGTTCCCTTCGGGCTGACGCTCGCCTTTCAGGAGGGTTTGAAGTGGGGCGCGCTGACCCATGTAGCAGAGGACGTATCGAAACTATGACCTGCCCATTCTGCGGCCACCGGGAAGACAAAGTGATCGATTCGCGAGAGAGCAAAGAGGGCGATGTCATCCGCCGCCGCCGGGAGTGCCTGGCCTGCGCGCGCCGCTTTACCACCTACGAGCGAAGTGACGAAATCCCCTACATGGTCATCAAAAAAGATGGGAGACGGGAGAAGTTCGACCGGCAAAAAGTTCTCGCCGGGCTGATCCGGGCATGCGAGAAGCGTCCGGTAGGCATGGCGAGGCTGGCCGGGATCGTGGACGAGGTGGAAAACCGGCTGGCCGAGACGCCGGATCGCGAGCTATCTACTACAGAAATAGGAGAAATGCTGATGGAGCGGCTGCGCGGGCTGGATAAGATCGCTTATGTTCGGTTTGCCTCAGTTTACCGAGATTTCCAGGACGTGGAGGCGTTTCTGGCGGAGCTCAAGAACCTCATGCTGCAGAAGCGATCGTGATGCCGCCCGAGGCGTCGGGTGGAGCTGTGGCGGGGCAGTTTTCTGTAACCAAAATGGTTTGGAAACATCTTTTAAATAGACACTTAACTTCGAAGGGCATCAATGTTATAATCAAACCCGGTTTGCGAGACCGGGACGAGTGTCCCTTCGAAAGCCGAGTCAGAGAGCAGCGGATAACAGAACAATACCCCAACATAGCATGCCCTATCGCTCACGGATGATTGGGGGAGGTGAGTACAAAAGGTGGATCATTTCGAAGATCAATTTTTAGCGGACAGCCATGAGCCTCTGGGGCTTCCCTTCGATGAAGAGGGAGCATTTTTCCACCCGGAGGAGGTGCACGAGGACGAATTCCAGGGCGGACAACAGCAGGAAGAGTCCATCTACACCGACGACCCGGTCCGCGTATACCTGCGCGAAATGGGCGCCGTGCCGCTTCTGACCCGCGAGGGGGAAGTGGACTTGGCGCGCCGCATGGAGCGGGGAAAGCTGCGGGCGCAAAAGGCCATCAGCCGGTCAGCCTTGGTGCAACTGACGGTTGTCGATATTGCGGACCAGATCCGGAAAGGCGCCGAGGAACTGGACGCCTTCGTCGATCTGGGCGATGTCGAAGAAGGCAGCGCGGCGGATAAGAAGAAGCGCGAAGAGATTCGTCAGCGCTTCAATGATATCGCTGTGCTGCACAAGAAGCAGCAGCAGCTGGCTGAAAAAATTGAGACAATTCCTCCGACCAATAAGAAGCTGCGCAAGAAGTGGACGGGGAGGCTGTTGCGCGCCAAGGTCGAAACCTCCAAGGCCATTCGCGCCATTCCATGGCACCTGCCACGCTGGAAGCAGTTCACGCGCGAAATTGAGCGCACTGCCGACGAGCTGTCGCACCTCAACGCCGAGCTGAAGAAACTCGAAGAAAAGGGCGGACAGGCCAACCAGCCGCGAATCCGCGAGCTGCGCAAAGAGATCCGGAAGCGCGAGCATATCGCAGGCGCATCGCTCGCTGAGCTCAAGCACAGCTTGTCGGTAATCCGGCACGGCGAAGCGGAAGCGGAACGCGCCAAGAAAGACCTGGTCGAAGCCAACCTCCGGCTGGTCGTTTCGGTCGCCAAAAAATACGTGAACCGTGGACTGCACCTGCTGGACTTGATCCAGGAGGGAAACATCGGCCTGATGCGCGCCGCCGACAAGTTCGAATACCGGCGCGGTTACAAATTTTCGACCTATGCAACCTGGTGGATCCGTCAGGCGATCACGCGCGCCATTGCGGACCAATCGCGCACCATTCGGATCCCCGTTCACATGAACGAGAGCATGAACAAGTTCCTGCGGGCTACGCGCGAGCTCGAAAAGGAACTGGGGCGCGCGCCGACCAACGAAGAGATCAGCCGCCGGATGGACATCCCGGTCGAAAAAGTACAAAAGCTGAAGACCATTTCGCGCGATCCGGTGTCGCTGGAAACGCCAGTGGGCCGCGACGGGGAGTCCGCCTTGGGCGACCTGATCGAGGATCGCTGGGTGGGATCGCCGGTGGATTCGGTGATCGATTCCAACGTTCGCGACGAGACCGCGAATATCTTAAAGACCCTGTCGCCGAAGGAGGAGAAGGTGATCCGGCTCCGCTTCGGTATTGGATGCGAACGGGAGCACACGCTCGAAGAGATTGGGCAGGAGTTTGATGTCACGCGCGAGCGCATCCGTCAGATCGAAGCTAAGGCGCTGCGCCAGCTTCGCTCTCCCGAACGCGCCCGCCACCTGCGCGCTCTGCTCGCTGCTCGATAAATTTCGTTTCCTCTCCATCCGGGCCGGAGCGCTGGCTCCGGCCTTTTTATTTGATTCAATAACCTCCCGCCATTGAAAGCCTCCTTAGGGTACCGGTGGACGGTTCATGATAGCGGCCCTGAAACTGACGAGCCCGGGAATGCGAGATTGACAGACAGGCTGCCTGTGCCGGTTGTCCCGGCCTGCTAATCTGAACATTTTGGAATCTGATTACGCCAAGCGAGGCTGGACGCGTGCACGTTGTCGCCGGAGTAGATCTGGGCGGGACCGCCATTAATTACACGCTGATTGACGATCAGGAGCGTTTTCTCATCGAGGGCTTGTGTGAGCATCCAGCCCTGTCGAAAGAGGGGCCGGAGGTCTGTCTGCGGCAGATCGAAGAAGGGCTGCATATTGCGCTCGAAAAGGCAGGCGTTGCGTTCTCCGACCTGGTGGTGGTCGGTCTCGACACGCCCGGCCCGGCCAGCGCGGCGGGCGTCCTGAGCGCGGAGGGCTCCACCAACTTTCTTCATCCCGGCTGGTCTGGCTTTGATATCCGGGAGAATCTGGCGCGACGGCTCGGCAAGCCCGTCACATACCTCAACGACGGGAATGCGGGAGCGCTGTGGGGGCACTTTGCGCTGTTCGGCGCCAGCAGCCGCGAAACGTCGATCTCCGCCGTAATCGGCACCGGACTGGGCGGCGGCGTCATCGTCAACGGCCAAGTGATCAAGGGCCGCCGGGGCTTCGGCGGAGAGCTGGGGCACGTTCTGATTCCCTATCACAGCCTGCGCGGGATCGAGGGCTTAAAGCCGCAATGCAATTGTGGACGGACAGGCGACCTGGAATCGCTGTGCTCGCTCACCGCCATCGAGAAATCGCTGCTCCCTTTCTTTCTGCGGCGGCATCCCGGTCACGAGCTGGCCAACATGGACCTGCGCAGCGGCGCGAAGCTGGTGCGCGGCCTGGCTGAGCGCGGCGACCCCATGTGCCGTGAAATTTTTCGCGTCCAGGCGCACGCGCTCGGCATGTTTTTCGACGAAATGGTCAATACGTTCGACCCCGACGCTCTCATCGTCGGCGGCGGCGCTCTTGAAACCGGGCCTGATTTTCAACGCTGGTTCCTCGATGAAATCCGGGCCGGCATGCCGCCCCAACGGCAGGAACAGGCCGACATCCCCATCTACGTCATGCCCAATGGAGACACCGCCGGCGCAAGGGGCGCCGCCGTGGAGGCGTTAAAATTTGCGCGCGAAGGCGGGCTCGCATAACGGCGCAGCTCACCGCCCGGTGAACACAGATATCCTGAAGGTTAAGAGCTCATGAGCACCTTACGAACTGAGGCGCCGCTCGGCGCCGGTGACCGGGCGGCGGGTCCCTGCCACGAAATCGTCGAGGCCGAAGGGCACCTGATTGACTCTCATATCATGGAGCAGATCTTCGACAGCGTCGTCGAATTCGGCGGCCGGTTCGAAGTGGAGCAGTTCCGCATTGGCCGCACCAATGCCGAGCCGTCCTATCTGCGAATGCGCATCGAAACGCCGGCGCGCGAGCAGATGGATAAACTTCTGGCGCAATTGCTGGGCCTCGGCTGTTCTCCGGTGGACGCCGGAGACGCCGAACTGGCCGAGGTGGAAAGGGACTGCTGCGCGCCTGAGGACTTTTATTCCACCACCAACCATCGCACGCTGATCCGTCACGACGATCGCTGGATTGAGGTGGAAAATCAGCGTATGGATGCGCTGATCGTCGTCCGCAATGGCCGCGCGTCGTGCCGCAAGCTGCGGGATGTGCGCGCCGGAGACCGCGTGGTCGTTGGGATGCGCGGCATCCGCGTGATTCCGGAATCGAAAGAGCGCGACCGTCTGGCGTTCGCTTTCATGTCAAACGGAATCTCGTCGGAGCGGCAGGTGGAAACGGCCGTGCGCCAGACGGTGGAGCTGATGCGACATGCCCGCGGCGCCGGGCAGAAGATCATCGTCGTCGCCGGACCCGTGGTGGTCCACACCGGCGGATGCGCCCCGCTCGCAACGCTGATCCGCAACGGCTGGGTGAGCGCCATCCTCAGCGGCAACGCGCTCGGCGTGCATGACATCGAGAGCGCGCTGTTTGGAACATCGCTCGGCATCCGCCAGAGCGATGGCCGGCAGGAAGAACACGGACATCGCAATCACATGCGCGCCATCAACGCCATTTACCACGCCGGCAGCATCGCAAAGGCCGTCGAAACCGGGCGTCTGAAGAGCGGCATCATGTATGAGTGCGTGAAGGCGAAAGTGCCCTTCGTGCTGGCCGGAAGTCTGCGCGATGACGGCCCGCTGCCCGACACAATTACCGATATGAACATGGCCCAAGACGCCTATGCGCATCATCTGCGCGGAGCGGGGCTGGTGCTGTGCCTCGGCTCCATGCTCCATTCCATCGCGGTCGGCAATATGCTTCCGAGCTGGGTCAAAATCGTGTGCGTCGATATCAATCCGGCCGTAGCCACGAAAGTGAGCGATCGCGGCACGGGCCAGGCTGTCGGAGTGGTGACGGACGTCGGCCTGTTCCTCGACCTGCTGGCGCGGACCGTGTGCATGCAGGAGGCGGCTGATTGAAGCGCGAGTATACGGACGAGCATGCGCGCGCTGGCGTGGACGCGAAACTGCCGGAAATCGAAACCTGGCCCAATCAATACCGCGGGCGCGAGTACGAAATCGAGATCGGAATGCCCGAGTTCAGCTCGGTCTGTCCCAAGACGGGGCTGCCCGATACGGGCAATCTGGTGCTGCGCTATGTCCCCGACCGGCGCTGTCTGGAGCTCAAATCGCTCAAGATGTATATGCTGGCCTATCGAAATCTGGGCATCTTCCAGGAAAACGTCGTGAACCGCTTTCTGGACGACATCGTGCGCGCCTGCGATCCGATCCGCGCCGAAATCATCGGCGACTTCACGCCGCGCGGCGGCTTGTCGACCGTCGTTACAGCAACCTATGAGCGCTCAGCCCGCCGGTCCGGCAAACGTGGCGGCTGACGAGACCAGAGCCGGAGAGCTTGCCGCCGCCATTCGCGAGATTCGCGAAAGGGTGCGCAGCCGCTATCCGTCCGGCTCGCTGCCCGGCGCTATCACTGCGCCCGACCTCATGCCCCTCGTCCACGCCCGCGATGCGGCGGAAGCCAAAGTCGCCGCAATCGGCGCGGTCAATCCGCGGCCGCCCGGACTGATCAACTCGCTGGTACAGTCGGTCAAAAAGCTCATCGCCCGCGGGCTCGACTGGCACGTTCGCGAGCAGGTGGAATTCAACCGCGCTGCCATGGGCTGCGTGCAGGCAACGCTCGAGGCGCTGGCCGATATGAACCGCGCCCTGTCGCAACTGGCCGGCTGCGTGGAGTCCTGTGCGGCCGAGTTCCGCGCGGAAGCGCGCGAACTGAAGGACATTCGCGAACACTGGTCGCAATGGCGCGCTGGCCAGGAAGAGAAGGCGAACCGCAACGAAATCTACATGCTGCGCACCATCTCGGAGCTGAACGCGTCGTTTCAACATCGCGCAACGCTGACGGAAAACGAATTCCGCCAGGCGATGCGCGACCAACACGCCAGTTTCGAGAATGCCTTGCAGCGCGCCGCGGGCGAGATTCAGCAGCGCCTGTGGGCCGACCTGGAGCGCATGCGCGCGCAGTACGAGAAGCTGATATACGATGAGTTGCGGGTCGTACGCCAGCGAGCTGCGGCGAATCCTCCAGCTGCTTCCCCGCCCCCGCCGCCGGACTACAGCATCCCCGAGATCGACTGGCTGCGCTTCGCCGACCGGTTCCGCGGAACGGAAGAGCGGATCCGGCGCGCTCAGCAGCTCTATGTCGAATACTTCCGCGGCGCTTCCGGCGTGCTCGATGTCGGATGCGGGCGCGGCGAATTTCTGGAGAGCGCTCGGGCGGCGGGGATCGAGGCGCGCGGCATTGATCTGAGCGAAGAGAACGTCGCGCTGTGCCGGCGCAAGGGCCTCGACGTGGAGCGCGCCGATGTTTTTGAATACCTGGCGGGCGCTCCGGAGCGATCCTTCGGCGGAGTGTTCTGCTCACAAATGATCGAACACCTCGCGCCAGCGCATCTGCCGCGTCTCATCCGCCTTATCGGCCGGGTCCTTCGGCCGGGAAGCCCAGCCGTCTTTGAGACGCCCAACCCGGAGTGCCTCGCGATTTTCGCCACCCACTTTTATCTCGATCCCACGCATACGCGCCCGGTTCCGGCCGGGCTGCTGACGTTTTATCTTGAAGAGGCCGGGTTCGGACGGATCGACGTAAAGTACTTATCCCCCGCAATCGAAACCATGCCCGCGCTTGGCGATTTGCCGGAGCGGTTTCGCGACAGTTTCTTTGGCGGGCTTGACTACGCCGTTTTCGCGCGAAAGCTCTGACTCTTCGGACCGCCCCCTGCGAGCGTTCGCCGCGCAAACCGGTCGAGCGCCGCCTTGCCGGCATATCCGGCCGCCGCGCCGACCACGAACGCCGTGACGTTGCCGCCCGGATCGCGCGCCAGCGCCACGAGATTGAAATACATCAGGTACACGACGGCGCCGGCCAGAGCGCCCCGGGCAAACACTCCGATGTCCCGGTATCGCCACCCGCCTCTGGTTTGAAACAGTTTTAAAAGCAGGACGCCGGTCAGACCGCCGGCTCCGGCCAGCGCGATCAACAACGGCGTCATTGCGCGCCGCCAGGCAACCGCAACCGCGGCCGGGGCGACGCCCGCCACGGCCGCCATCATGCGCAATTTCGACTCGCCCGGCTCCTCGGAGGTGAGAAGCGCCTCCGTTGCGCACTTTCCGGCAGGAATGACGAGACTTCCTGCTCCCACCAGCTTCCCTACCGATCCAGGACTCCATTCTGGCGCCACCGGAATGTCATCGCTTGCGCTGATCGGGCCGAACATGGCGATCACCAGCGGCACGGTCGCGCCGACCCGCGGGCGCGGCTCGCGCACGATCACGCTTAAAACCGGAGGCGCGGAGGGTGCGCAGCCGAAGATGGCCTTGGAGGTCGGCTTCAGACCCGGCGCCTCGGCGCGCACTTCGATCGGTCCGGACTGCCCCACCTCCAGAAACGTCGCGGTGAATGGGGCGTCGCGCGCAATATTCAGCGATTGCGCCCGCTCGCCGGCTTTGACCGACACGTCCACGCTGGCGCGGGCCCGCGCCGGCCTCCCCTGGGCGTCGATCACGTACACCATCGCCGGAACAGCGCGGCCCGGGACATTCGAAACGCCGGCGCTGCGGATCTCGAGCCGCGCCGGCGCGCCGCCCGGCGCCGCCGAGCAGCCGGCCGCCAGCTTGCTCGACCGCGGGCACAACGGCAGCCAATAGGTCTCGCCACGCAGCAGCAGTTTTGCGTCCAGCCACTTCTCGCGCAACGCGCCGCTCATCCGCACCCCCGTAGCGCGTTGATCGGCTTCAAATCCTTCCGGTCCGGCGCGCCCCTCAAGCGCCAGCGGCCCTTCGTAAATCGTCGGCGTGTGCGGCGCATCAAAGCGCCAGTTCCTGGCGTCGATCCGCAGCGCCGCCCCCTGCTGCGTGAATTCGTAGATATTACACTGGCTGTCGATCCACGCGCCAGCCACGTTCTGTGGAGCGTGATCCGCGCCCGGAAGAGCAGCCGTCAGGAATGTAAACAGGACGCCGGCGCGCATTGGACAGGTTGCGGACCATTATGGCACGAGGCGGCCTGCGCCGCCTCGCGCTCTCCGTGCGCTTCCAAATCGTTACCCGCCCCGCGAAGCCCGCGCAGTTGGACCGGATCCGGCCTGCGGCGCGGCCCGGCCTGCCGGTGCGCCGTGTTGGAGCAGGCTGTCGTACACTGCCTTTTGCTGGCGCCCAATCACCGCCCAATCGTAGCGCTCCACAGCCGTCTTGCGCGCCTGCTGCTCGATCTCGCGCCGCGTGTCCGGATCATCAAACAGCCCGGCGATCGCGTAGGCCATCTCGACCCCCGCGTTGACGACGATGATGTCGCGCCCATTCTGAATGTCATCCAGCCCGTTCACGCCTGCCGGCGTGCTCACGATCGCCTTGCCCATGGCCAAGGCTTCCAGGATTTTGATGTTGGTGCCCGCAGAAGCGAGCAACGGCGCAACCACCACGGTCGCGCGCTCATAGGCCGGCCGCACGTCGGCGACAAACGCTTCTACTTCAACGCGCGGCTGATCGAGCGGCGGCCGGGCGCGGTCGGCGTAGCGTTCCAGAAAATACTCTGGGCGCGAACCGGCGATGACGTGCAGCGTGGGCCGCAGCGGTTCGAGCACAGGCCACACGTCGCGCAAAAAGAAATCAAGCGCCATTACGTTCGGAAGGTGGGCGAAGGAACCGATGAACAGAATCCGGCGCGGCTCCGGCTCGCGCGGAGAGGGGCGGAAGCGCTGGACGTCCACCCCATTGGCCAGCGTCACCGCGTTCGCCCGCCCCACTGTCCGGCGGTCTTTGGCAGACATGGCGACTACGCAGTCGACTCGCGCCCAGGCCTGCTTCTCGAAGTTCACCCAGCGCTCGTACTGCCGGCGTGTTTCCCAATCCTCGCGGTGAGCAAGCAGCTGCGCATAAAGATCGAACGTTATGTCGTGCTCCACCAGTATGGTCCGCGCCGGCGCGCAGTCGGCGGCGTACTGCGCCATCTGCGTGAACTCGAGCTGCGCAATGGCAGGCCGCCATTTCCGCATCGCTTGATGCAGGACCGCCCGGAACACCGGCGAATCGAACTCCTCCACGACATCGGGCCGCGCTGTGGAGGGCGGCGCATGGCTGCCGAAGCGCCTCACCTGAATGACTTCGAGGCAAATCTCGAGCAGTTCTGCCGGGGCGGGCTGCAGGGCGTCGGTGAAATATACCAGCACCTGATCGAAATCCGCCGCGGCGGCGCGCATCAGGTTGTACATCCGCACCGCCCCTCCGTGCGACAGCGGGAAAGGAGCGTACGGGCTGGCGATCAGGATAACCGGTTTGCCGCGCCCGGAATGGCCCGGAAACACCGCCAGCGCTCCGCTTCCAATGGCGAGAATTTCGCGCTCCGGCAGGACCGCCGGCGGTTGTTCCTCGATCCAGCCGGGAGCCCGACAGGCCGAAACCAGCGCATCCTCATATTCACGCGCGTCAACCGCCTGTGCGTTGATCCGATACACGGCCTCCCGCCACAATTCCGCGTAGAGGCGTCCATCGCGGATGCTGCGCGTGAGAAAGCGGAGATAGTTGCACTCCAGCGCCAGGGCCAGCTCGGCGGCGGAATAGTAACGCGCCGTGGTCGTTCGATGCTGATGCACCACCCGGGCTGAGGACGCCAACACCGTGGGCCAGCCGCGCCGCCACGCGCGAAAGCCGATATCCAGGTCTTCCACATATGCGGGCTCGAAGACTTCGCCAATCCCGCCCAGCGCGCGCAGTTTGCGCGCGTCATACAGCGAGCACCCCCCGCTGCCGTACAGAACGTAGCTGAAATTTTCGCCCGGGACCGGCTCGTCACAGCGGACCGGAAACACGTTCCATGCCCTGTTGAGCGGCATCACCGCCTTGCCCGTCTCCTCGCGACGCTGTCCTTCCGGGAACAAAATCTGAGCGGTGGCGCAAAACAATTCGGGCACGCGGTCGAATGCGGATCGCAGCGCCGCGAAGAATCCGGCCTGGATGGCCATGTCATTATTCAACAGGCAAATATGGGAATAGCGGGCCCGCCGAATGCCCCGATTCACGGCGGCCGCAAACGATAGCGGCTCGGCGCTGTGTTCCACCGCGATCTCGGGATAGCGGCGCCCCAGCCATCCGCGCGTGCCGTCGCTTGAGCCATTGTCGACGACGATCACCTCGCCCTTGGATCCGAGATCCGCTACAACCGCGGGCAGCGCACGCTCGAGAAGCTCTTTGCCATCCCGCGACGGAATCACCACGCTGACGCCCTCCGGCAGCTCAGGGCCGAGCGCTGGTTCCGCCGCGACGGGCGCCACTCGCTTGATCAAGCGCGCGATCGCGCCTGCCGCCAGCGCGCCCCGGTACGCCAACGGACGCCGCAAAGCGTGCGGATGCCGCAATCGCCACAGCCATGTGTAGGTGAAGCCCCCGGGGTGGGTCTCCCTCACGACAAAGGTCTTCATGCGCCAGGCCAGGTGCGCCAAGATCTGGGGCGCATTCGCCGGGCGCAGCATCCAGTGATCCAGACATTCGTTGAACGACAGCACGCGCAACGGCGCCAATAGGACCGCCGCCAGGCGCATGTTCCAATACGGCTGACGGGGCTCCAGAACCAGCGCCGAAATGCGCACGGGCCGGCCATCCAGCCGCGCGCGCACGAGTTCCAAATTCTCGCGGACGCTGCGCCGGATGTGATACGGGATCCACTCGCCGCCGGGCGCTGGGAATTCGGAAACGACCACCAGCGGCAGGTCCGGCAGGATCGCCTTCATGCGCTCGATCGCGCCCGGGATCAGAGCTTCCGAGCAGGATGCAAACAGGACTTTGACGGGGGTGCGGAACTGTGGGGGCGCGCTCACACCAGCAAAGCGATGTCAGCCTGGAACTCCCCGCGCTGGAACTGCTCCCACATAACCAACGCCTGAACGCAGAACGCGGCAGATACCGGATTGACGAACGGCAGCAGATCCCCGTTTTTACGGCCGAACCAAAACCCGCCGGCAATGCGCCGCTCTCCATCGGCCTGCTGAAAGCCAGCGACCGCGTCCGCCTCCGCGGCGGCGGCCGGCTCATCGAGCGGCGCGATCCCCAGCGCATCCGCATACAGGCGCAGGCGCAGCAACTGCGCGTACACGTCCGAGCGCGCAAATATGGGGGCGATTTTGCGCAGATAACCCGAAATACGCTCGATGCCTTCGGCGATCGCAGCGCGCTCCCCCGCCCGGTCCGACGCCGGCAGCAGACCTTCGAGGAAATAGGCGTAGGCGTGCAGGCGATCCATCACCCGTTCGTCGCTCGGATCGCCCGGCAGAAATCCGGCATGCGTCGCCATGGCGAAGGCGGCCATCCGCTCGTAGGCGCTGACCAGCTCGCTCCGACCCGTCGCTTCCGCAAGCTCGCGCCAGGCCATTGCCGATTTGAGCTGGTAGCATCCCGGACTGCGCGACCATTGCGCCTCATAGGCAAGCGGCTGTTTCTCCGGCAACTGCAAGATCGGATGCATTCCGTCATCGGCGATGAAATCGAAGGCCATGGACAGCCCGCACCGCTTGGCCATCTCCAGATACTCGGCCTGGCCCGTGGCACGCCAGGCGGCAAGCAGCCCCCGCGCGATAATGCCGCAATCGAAGAAATAGGCGTACCCCCGCCCCCCGTTTAAAACAGGCTCGAACGGAAACGTCGCATTGCGTTCATCCCACGCATCCAGCAGGTAACCGGCTGAGCGCAGAGCGCCATTCAGGCACTCTGCCGCGGCAATACCGTCCAGCCATGCCAGCGCGCTCACCGCATAGCCGGTGATTTCCGTGGAAACCGGCGCGTAACGCCGCGAGTCCGACCTGTAGTATCGCGCGACGCCGCCATCCGCCTGTTGAATGCCCGAATCGAGGAACCACGAGGCCACGCGCTGCGCGGCCGCCGACGCCCTCAATGAAATGGATCGTTTTGAAGCGTGCAATGCAGTGTAACGCCCATTCTAGCAGCCCAGGGCCAAGCAGCAGGCGGCCATCTCGGATCACTGCGCGCCCGCTCCGCGTTTATACTGCAAGAAGGCTGCGCATGCGCGTATTTCTGGCGTTCTTTTGTACCGTTGCAACCTTCGCCGCCGATGAGGCCCCGGTTGGCATCCTTCGCGGCGACCTGGTGGCCTGGGAAGGCGAGGCCAATGCGGGCGTAATGAAAATCGCAAACAACGGCCGCGTCTACCAGTGCGGCTTCGACGCCAAAACGTACTTCGAGCGCGACGATCAGCGCGTCGCTCCCGGAGCGCTCGCCGCGGGCGACCGCCTGGAAATTGTCGCGGATCATAAACCCGGCGCCGCCCAATGCTATGCGCGCACGGTGCACGTTCTCGAAATTGGCGGCGGCGCGCCCCAAGGCTTCCGCGCGCGCGCCCGCCGCTGGCCGGATCCCACCCAGGCGTGGGCCCCGCGCGGCGAAATGACATTTTCCGGACTGGTGGTGGCTCTCAACGCCGGCGCCTTGACCTTGCGTACGCGCGCCGGCGCCGAGCAAACGCTGGCGCTGCGTCCCGACACGCGTTATCTCGCAAACGGCCTCCGCGTCGGTCCTAAGGCCCTGAAACTCCACACCCGGGTGTTCGTCCGCGCAGGACGAAATCTCGACGACCAGCCGGAGGCGTATCAGGTCATCTGGGGCGAAATTCTTCAGCCGGAGTGAAGACCCCGGCGAAGTTGCCGCTTATTCCCCTAAATACCCTAACAGCTTCCCTTGCAATGCATGGGCGGTTTCGGCATCCGGCGCGATGACCAGAATGGTGTCGTCGCCGGCGATGGTGCCGACGATTTCCGGCCATTCCTCCTGATCGAGCGCAACAGCCAGCGGGCTCGCGTTTCCCGGCAGCGTCTTCAGCACCAGCAGATTCTGCGCCACGCGAACATCCTGTAGAAAGTCGGCCAAAATTGTCGCCAGATCGGGACCGGCTGGCTGCGGAGCGATCTGGCGGTAGCCTTCGGCCGTTTTCACCAGCCCGAGTTCCCGGATATCCCGCGAAAGCGTTACCTGGGTGGCGTTGATGCCCTGCTTGCGCAGCTCGGTCGCAAGCTCTTCCTGCGTAAAGATCGGCTGCGAGCGGATAATTTTCAGGATCTGTCCGTGCCGGTATCCCTTGTTGGACTGCGCCATGATGCCACCAGCCTTTCCGCCTCGGCCAGCGCGCTCCGCACCGCGCGCGGACCCGTTCCGCCCGGGATTTCGCGGGTCTTCATTCCTTCGGCCGGCTTCAGGAACCGGATCATATCGCGCGAAAATTCGGGCGCGAAAGCAACCAGCTCATCCGCGGTCCAGTCGCCCGGCCGCTTGCCCTGTTGAACGCTCGCCAGCACCAGTCTGCCGACGATCTGGTGCGCCTGGTGGAACGGGACGCCCGCGCGCGCCAGCGCCTCGGCAAGATCCGTCGCCGCCACCCAGCTTTCTTCGGCGGCCGCAGCCGGAATCGCAGGTTTCAGCTTCGCCGAGCGCACAACCGCCGCCGCCATCTCCAACGAGCCCTGAACCTGATCGACAGCGTCAAACAACGGCTCCTTGTCTTCCTGCATGTCTCGGTTGTAGGTCGTCGGCAGCCCTTTCATGGTCATGAACAGCGATGAAAGCGACCCGAATACGCGCCCGCACTTGCCGCGGATCAGTTCGAGCGCATCCGGATTCTTCTTCTGCGGCATCAGACTCGAACCGCTGGTCACTTCATCGCCGAGCTCCATCCATCCGTATTCTTCCCCGGAATAGAGAATCCAATCCTCGGCCAGCCGGCTCAGGTGCAGCATGATCATCGCGGCCGCATAAAGGAAATCCAGCGCGAAATCGCGGTCTCCGGACGCGTCCATGCTGTTGCGCGTGATGGCCTCAAACCCCAGGTCTCGCGCCATCGCTTCGCGATCGAACGGGAAGCCGCTGCCCGCCAGCGCGCCCGAGCCGAGCGGCGAGACGTTGACCCGCCGGCGCGCCTCCAGCAGCCGCTCGCGGTCCCGTAAAAACATTTCAAAATACGCCAGAATGTAGTGCGGCCACAGCACCGCTTGAGCGCGGCGCGTGTGCGTGTAGCCGGGAATGACCGCCTCCGGATACTGGGTCGCGATCGCCAGCAAGGCTTCGAGCAGCCCGGTCAGCCGTTCCAGCGTGCGGTCGACCTGATCGCGCAGCCACAGACGCATATCCAGCGAAACCTGCTCGTTGCGGCTGCGGCCCGTGTGGATCTTGTCCGCCAGCGCGCCGGTCCGCTCCTTCAGTTTGCGAATGACCAGCGTGTGAACGTCTTCCTCCGCCGCGCCTTCGAAAAATTCTGGCGAGCGCGCCTGCTCCCGCATCTGATCCAGAGCGTCAATCAGCTCAATGCGTTCGTCCGGAGTCAGAATGCCGGCCCGCTCCAGCTCGCGCGCAAACGCCTGCGACCCAAGAATGTCGGCGTCGATCAGCCGCTTGTCAAATTGAAGCGATCTCGAATAGCGTTCAAATATCTGCGAAGGCCCCTGCTCGAATCGTCCGCCCCAAAGCTTCATGATTTGCCGGTCACGGCCGCCCGCATCTTGATCGGCAGGCCGATCAGGTTGATGAAGCCGAGCGCGTCCTTCTGATCGTAATCGGCGCCCATGGTGAAGCTGGCGATGTTGAGCGAGTACAGCGAGTAGGGCGATTTCCGGCTCACCGGCTCGATATTGCCCTTGTACAGCCGCAGCGTTGCTTCGCCGGTGGTGTTGCGGCTGGCAACCTCGAAGAAGGCGTCCAGCGCTTCTCGCAGCGGCGTGAACCACAATCCGTTGTACACCAGCTCGGCGTAGTCGAGCGCCAGCTTCTGCTTATAATGCAGCATGTTCTTGTCGAGCGTGAGAGCCTCGAGTTCGCGATGGGCGGCCATAATCAGCGTCCCCCCGGGCGTCTCGTAACAGCCGCGCGATTTCATGCCGACAAACCGGTTTTCCACCAGATCAATGCGCCCGACGCCGTGCTCCCCGCCGATCGCGTTCAGCTCTTCCAGAAGCTGCGCCGCGCTGAGCTTGCGCTGGCCATTGAGCGACGTCGGCACGCCCTGCTCAAAGCCGATCGTGACTTCGGCGGGCGTGTTCGGCGCCTCCTTCGGGCTCCTGGTCAGCATCCAGATGTCGTCTGGCGCCGCATTGGCCGGATCTTCGAGCGCGCCGCCTTCATGCGAAATATGCCAGATGTTGCGATCGCGGCTGTAAATCTTCGCGCTCGATTGCGCAATCGGCACCTTGTGCTTCTTCGCGTATTCGATCGCATCCTCGCGCGATTTGATGTCCCACTCGCGCCACGGCGCAATCACCTGTAGCTGCGGCGCAAGCGCCTTATAGGTCAGCTCGAACCGCACCTGGTCGTTGCCCTTGCCCGTGCAGCCGTGCGCCAGACCGTCGCACCCGGTCGCCAGCGCGACCTCCACCTGGCGCTTGGCGAGCAGCGGCCGCGCAATCGACGTCCCCAGCAGGTACTTGTGCTCATACGCTCCGCCGGCGCGCACCAGTTTCCACAAATACTCGGACACGAACTCCTCGCGCATGTCCTCGACGTGCACTTCAGAGGCGCCCGTCTGGAGCGCCTTCTCCTTTAATCCGCTCAGTTCATCGCTCCCCTGCCCAATGTCGCCGCAGACCGCGACCACTTCACACCCATAGTTCTCCTTGAGCCACGGAATGATGATTGACGTATCGAGTCCGCCTGAATAGGCGAGAGCCACTTTTCTGGGTTTTGCCATTTTTGAGTTGTCAGTTGCTGCCGTTCGTTGTCAGTCGTAACCTTCAAGGCCGAATTTTTGGTCAGCTCAGAAGCATCAGGAGCAGCGCCTTCTGCACATGCAGGCGGTTCTCCGCTTGGTCAAATACGACCGAGCGCTCCGATTCCATCACGGCGTCGACAGTCTCCTGGTTGCGCTTGGCCGGAAGACAGTGCATGAAGACCGCTTCGGGCCGCGCTTGCGCCATCAACTGCTCATTAACCTGATAGGGCTGAAACCGCGCCCGGCGTTCAATCGCTTCCGATTCCTGACCCATGCTCGCCCACACGTCCGTGTACACCGCGTGGGCGCCCTCAACCGCCTCCACCGGCGCGTTTGTAATCGTTAGGTTCGTGCCGAACGTGGACGCGAGCGATCGCGCCGCCGCGACTATCTCTGGTTTCGGCTCGTATCCCGGCGGGCACGCAAGCGCAAAGTCCATTCCCAGTCGCGTCGTGGTCAGCATCAGCGAGTGAGCGACGTTGTTGCCATCCCCAATAAAGGCCAGTTTGAGGCCGCGCCATTTGCCGAACCGCTCTTTAATGGTGACGACGTCGGCCAGCGCCTGACAGGGATGATACGTGTCGCTCAGCGCGTTGATCACCGGAACGCTCGACCACTTGGCCAGCTCTTCGACCGTCTTTTGCGTGAAGGTTCGCGCGACAATGCAATTTGTCCACCGGTCGAGATTGCGCGCGACATCCTTGATGGGCTCGCGTTCGGCAATCAGGCCGCTGTTCAGAATTGAATCGCCGCCGAGTTGCTTGATCGCCAGCTCGAACGTAATGCGCGTGCGCAGCGAGGGCTTTTCAAACAACAGCGCCACGTAGCGGCCGTTCAGAGCCCGGGCAAAGCGCGTCGGATTGCGCTTGATCTGCGCGGTCAGCTCCAGCAGCCCGCTCAGCTCTTCCTGCGACAGGTCCAGATCCTGCGTAAAGTCCGAGGCCGAGATTCTCCAGGTTGTTTCCGATGCCACGATCGCCACGCGCCTGCTCCTCTCGATCTTGTGAATATATATTCAGACGAATGAATAATAATACAGCGGCGCCCAGCAGCGCAACTCTTCCCCAATCGCCCCGCGCATCCCACCAAGCTCCATCTCCGGCCGCCGCCGTTTCACTGGAGGCGCCCGTACTTCCGCAGCAGCTCCCGCAACCGCTCCCGCGGAAGCGCCGTCACACGATGTCCATTCACTCCGGTCATGCTTTCGGCAGCGAGCATTGCATTGATGATCGCCTCCTCGGTGGCCTGTACGACGCCTTCGAATACAGGATTTAACGAATCGTTCGGCATCATCATCGCCGGAGCGGGCGACGTCGCTGCCGCGATGTGCCGGTTGGCCGTTGAAAACGCGAGAAAAATATCGCCGGACTGATTACCGGAGATCGACCCGGTGCGCGCCAGCCCCATCGTGGCGCGGCGGGCCAGCCGCTTGGCCTGATGCGGCAGCAGCGGCGCGTCCGTCGCGGCCACGATGATGATGGATCCGGCGTCCTCCCGGTAGGGATGTCCTGCGCTCGCTCGGGGCGGGCTGGCCAGCTCTTCACCAACCGGAACGCCGGCGATCCGCAACTGGCGCTGGCTTCCGCAGTTGCATTGCACCAGTATGCCCACCGTGTAGCCGCCGGCGATCCGGCGCGACGCCGTCCCGATCCCGCCCTTGAAGCCATAACAGATCATTCCTGTGCCGCCGCCCACATTGCCTTCCGCGACGGCCCCGCCGCGAGCCGTTTCCAGAGCCAGCGCGACATCCTCGGGTTTGACATGAAAGCCGTTGATGTCGTTCAGAAACCCGTCATAGGTCTCCGCCACCACCGGATATGTGAAAAATCCGCCCTCAAAGACATTCACTCCGGGGCTGCGGTGGTTCTTGACCAGCCATTCCAGATAGGCGTCCCGCACGACCCCTACGCTGTTAGTGTTGGTGATGAGCACCGGACCATCCAAAAATCCGGACTCCTCGATCCAGTGCGTTCCAGTCATGTCGCCGTTGCCGTTCTGCGCAAAGAAACCGGCAAACACCGGATCATTCGACTGTTTGCCGCGCGGCCAGATCGCCGTTACGCCCGTCCGGACATTGTCGCCCGCAATCAGTGTGCGGTGCCCCACCTCGACGCCCGCAACATCGGTGATAGCGTCCAGCGTTCCAGCGGCGCCCTCCAGCCGGATGCCCAGATCGCGCGCCTTGTTTTGCGCACTCCCGGGCGCGGCGGCCAATAGCAAAAACCACAGCGCTAAGCACATGTCCGGCAGCGTATCACGCTTCCATTTAGGCGTCGCGCCGAGAGCCGGCATTAGAACAAAACTTGCCGTAATGTTACAATAAAGGCGATGCAGGATCACCACGTTATTCACCCGTCTTACTACTGTGGCCGGGAGAGACCGGGTGGACCGATTCTCGTCTATACTACCGGCGCCTATGTTGTCGCTCAATACGACGAGCGCACCGGTCTAGCCCGATGGCAGCGCGTGGTGCAGGCCAGCCAGAGAGCCACGATTGAAAAGTGGCTGAACGAGCATTTTCCCAAGCCCGCGGCCGAGCCCTCCAAGAACGCAAAGGTTAATAAGCGCAGCGCCAAAGCCGGAAAGTGAGAGTTAGGGCCCGGCGTCAAGCTCGTTATAAGATGTTCGTTTGAAAGTGGGCAAGGTATGCGCCGCGTTCCATGCGGTCCTGGCGATTTCAACGTTCGTATTCGCCCAAAACCCGCCAACTGCCGCCCTGAAGCTTGACACCGGCAAGGAAATCTACGAAGCCGCCTGCGTCGCCTGTCACGGTCCCGACGGCAAGGGACAGCCGCAGACCACAGTAGGCTTCCAGAAGCCCGACACCTTCCCGGATTTCACCCTCTGCGACCAGACCACGCCCGAGGACAACTACGCCTGGAAGTCGATCATCCGCGATGGCGGTCCCTCGCGCGGCTTCTCGCAGATCATGCCCGCTTTCGGCGACGCGCTGACCTCTGATCAAATCGATAAAGTGATTCAATACCTTCGCGGTTTTTGTAAGGAGCCGGCCTGGCCGCGAGGCGAATTGAACCTCCCCCGCGCGCTGGTGACCGAAAAGGCATTCCCGGAAAAAGAAGTGGTGATCACCACCAGCGTCAATGCCCGTGGCGGCCCCGGCGTGTCCAATGAAATCGTGCACGAGCAGCGCCTCAGCCTGCGCGACCAGCTGGAAGTCTCCGTACCCGTCGAATTCACGCGCCCGGAGCGCGGTCTTTGGTATGGGGGCGTTGGCGACGTCGGCCTGGGACTGAAACACGAACTGTTCTCAAGGCTTCCGAGCCTGTCGAACGGATCAATTCTGAGCCTTCAGGGTGAAATTATTCTTCCCTCGGGCAACAAGGCGCGCGGCCTTGGAACGGGGGTCGCCACCTTCGAAACATTTGCCGCTTTCGGTCAATTGTTGCCTGCGAAGACGTTCATTCAAGCGCAGGTGGGCGCCGATCTGCCAATCCATCCGGACGTTGCGCCCCAATCCGTGTTCTTTCGGACGGCGCTCGGCAAAAGCTTCAACCAGAAGCGCGGCTTAGGCCGGCAGTGGTCGCCCATGGTCGAATTTCTGGCGGACCGTGATCTCTCCTCTGGGGCGCAAACCAGCTGGGACGTCCTCCCGGAATGCCAGGTCACTCTCAGCGCCCGGCAGCATGTCCGCGCTAATTTCGGCGTCAGGGTTCCCGCGACCAATTCCGCGGGTCGGCCCATACAACTCATGTTCTATTTGCTCTGGGACTGGCAGGACGGCAAGCTGAGGGAGGGCTGGTGATCGGGCCGGCGGCGAGGGCGCTCACGGCGGCGCTCGCCATCGGGATCTCCGCGGGCGCCGCCAGCCTGCGCGCCCGGCGGCCGGAACCGGCATTTCAAACCTCGGACCGGTGCCTGGCTTGCCATAACGGCCTGACCACGTCACGCGGCGAAGACGTGTCCATCGGCTTTAACTGGCGCGCCAGCATCATGGCCAATTCGTCGCGCGATCCCTACTGGCAGGCCAGCGTGCGCCGCGAAAGCATCGATCACCCGCGGGCTGCGTCGCACATCGAAGATGAGTGCTCAGTCTGCCACATGCCCATCACGCGCTACCTGGCCAGACTCCAAGGCCAGGAAGGCCAGGTGTTTTCGCACTTGCCCTTTAGCCAGGACAAAAGGCAGGGCAAGGAGGCGTCTGATGGCGTCAGCTGCTCCGTCTGTCACCAGATCAGCAAGGAAAAATTGGGCGCGCCCGAGAGCTTCAACGGCGGATTCTTCCTGGACCCGCCCGATTCGGCGAACAATCGTCCCGAGTACGGACCTTTCGAGATCGCCCGCGGACAGCAGCGCATCATGCAGACATCGACTGGCGGCTTCCAGCCCACCGAGAACACCGACCATATCCGCAAGTCCGAGCTGTGCGCGACATGCCACACCCTGAAAACCACCGCGCTCGGCTCGGATGGAACCAAAATCGGGGAGCTCCCGGAGCAGATGCCGTACCCGGAATGGCTGCACAGCGACTACAAGGACAAGAAGACCTGCCAGTCCTGCCACATGCCGGAGGTGGAAGAGCCCGTTCCAATTACCCGCGTCCTGGGCGCGCCCCGCCACGGCCTGTCGCGTCATACCTTCGTAGGGGCGAACTTCTTCATGACCTGGATGCTCAACAGGTATCGCGACCAACTGGAGGTCGCCGCGCTCCCGCAAGAGCTTTCCGCAGCCGCCGAAGGCGCTCTGTCCTTCTTACAGACTCAGGCTGCCCGGCTCTCCATTCCCAGCGCCGAGCTCAATTCCGGACGCCTCGAAATTCAGGTGGCCGTCGAAAACCTGGGCGGGCACAAGCTGCCCACGGCGTATCCATCGCGGCGCGCCTGGCTGCACCTGAAGGTGCTCGACCGCGACAACCGCAGCCTCTTCGAATCCGGAGCAGTGCGCGCCGACGGTTCCATTGTGGGCAATGACAACGATGACGACGCTCGCCGGTTCGAGCCGCACTACAGGCAGATCGACCGGCCGGACCAGGTGCAGATTTACGAGGACATCATTGGCGATCCCAACGGCAACGTCACGACCGGCCTGCTTACGGGCGTCCGCTATCTGAAGGACAACCGCCTGCTGCCGCACGGCTTCGATAAGCAAACCGCTGGACCCGATATCGCCGTCGTCGGTGAAGCCGCCGCCGACCCCGATTTCACCTGCGATGGCGACCGGATCCGATACCTCGTGCCGGTCGGCGCCGCCCAGGGCCCCTTTCGCATCGAGGTCGAACTCTGGTATCAGCCTGTCGGCTTCCGCTGGGCCAACAACCTGAAGCCCTATGCGGCGTCCGCCGCCGAGCCGCGCCGCTTCACCGGCTACTACGATGCTATGGGCTCTGCAACCGGCGCTGTGATCGCCCGCGCCGCTGCTGTCCGCTAGCCGTCACTTGCCCTGATTCTCGACGCGCAGATTATTCGTGACCGAAAACACATTCGGCACGCTCTTTGCACGGACTCCAATCAGGTTCTTATCACCCTCGTTGGCCACGACGCCTTCCAGCGTGACGTGCCCGTTCTTCACGATGATGTGAATGGAAGGCAGCGCCCTGAAGCCGTATCGCGTGGAAAGCGTCGGGTCGCCGTAGATGGCGCGGTATTCCGCCATCCGGATCTGATCATCCATCGGCGACAGCGGCAGCACTTCAATGTTGTTGATGACCCGGGTCACGCCTTCAATGCGCTTGACTACGTTTTCTGCATCGGATTTGAGCGTTGGCCGCGTCACTGCCCCCATCAGCGTCACAGTGCCGCCGTCCACTCGAAAGGCGAGGTCGTCGAAGATGCCGTAATACGGCAGCATGACGAGCTGGTGGCGCACTTCGCGCGCAATCCGGTTCTCGTCCGGAGTCCCGGCGACGAATGCGTCGTTGTGAGTGTTATCGGTTTTTTGCGCGAAGGCGGCCGCCGCGAGCAGTGCGGCCGTAAAACTGGCGTACAGTCCAATTCGCATGTCGTGCTCCTTCGGTAAACAGCGTTCGAACAACAAAGCCCGACACATTAGATTGCAGGGAGGGCGAAAATATTGCAAGGCTGGCTTTGACGCCGCGCGGCCGAGCCGTCCGGTGCGTCTCAGTCCCGATCCATCCCCAGCGAGCGCAGCCGGTCCAGCGTCGCCGCGATCAAAGCGTCCCGGCGGTGGCTGCGAGGCCAGCGGCTGAGCACGTCCAGCCGGTAGGTGAAAAACGAAGCCTCCTCCGGATCAAAGGCAGTCGCCTCGGTGGACCCAGCTCGATCAATCCGACTTCGATATCTGTTGACGCTGCCAGTTGCGTTGGCCAGAATCGTCATTTTGCCCATCCACGGTTAATAGTGCGGGTCCGACAGGGCTCGTTACAACCACCGCAGGTTCTAGCATTTTCGTACTGACGGCCCATCCTAAGGCGGACGCCTCTGCGATGATGGTTATAGACCCTTCGGACCTGTTCATGCCTGCTCTCTTTAAAAACTGGCCCACGGAGCTGTTTCGCGGCGCAACCAAGTCCGCCAGCCCCCGGCTTCAATCCATCGCGCGTCCCGCGCTCCTGTTGGCGCTGTGCGCCGCCGCGCTGCTTGCCGCCGACGCATGGCAGAACGCTGCGGAGCTGCCAGGCGTCGACTTTACGGGACTGTCGCCCGCGCAAAAAGCCGCCGCCCTCAAAATCATGCGCGAGGAGGGCTGCAATTGTGGATGCTCGATGAAGATCGCGCAGTGCCGCATGGAAGATCCGGCGTGCGGCTACAGCCGCTCGCTGGCCATCACAGCCATTCGCCAACTGAAGGCGGGCAAGCCGGCCAGTCAGGTTCGCGTCAACGTCCACCAGCTCTCTGAGCAGGGTCCGCCGCAGCCCAAAACCCTCGAAGATCCCGTGCCAATCTCCATCGACGGAGATCCGTTTCGCGGACCTGCAAACGCAAGCGTCACCATTGTCGAGTTCTCTGACTTCCAGTGCCCCTACTGCTCGGCCGCGGCGCCTGCGGCGCTCAAGCTGGTGGATCGGTTCCCGGGCCGCGTAAAGCTGGTCTTCAAACAATTCCCGCTCGATATGCACAAGCAGGCTCACTTCGCCGCTGAGGCCTCGCTCGCCGCCCACGCCCAGGGCAAATTCTGGCCGCTGCACGATAAAATGTTCGCCAACTTCCGCCAGCTTTCACGCGATAACATCCTGAAGTGGGCGGGCGAAAGTGGATTGGATATGCAGCGGTTCACCGCCGACCTGGACTCGGGCAAGTATCGCGCCGCCGTGGATCGCGAAATCCAGCAAGGCATGGAAGCTGGCGTCAACGGCACGCCGACGTTTTTTGTCGACGGGAAACGCTATAACGGACCCGTTGAGAACATCGGGCCGATCATCGAGGCCGAACTGAAATCCGCGCAATAGCGCCGTCCCGGCAACAGCGCGATCGGGCTCACCGGCGCAGCTTGGCGCGCAGCTCGAGGTATCCCAGCACAAAAAATCCCCCCGAAATCACCAGCCGCAGCGCGATCAGCCATCCCTCCCCGCCCACCAGGATCCGGTTGACCGCCAGCAGCAGGAAACCTGCGCCAATGGCGACATACCACCACCCGAACAGTCGATGCATCTGTTCGCACGCCCGCCTGGATTGCTCCAACAGCAGAATAGCAGCCCGCCCCTCCGCCTAACATCTCCGCCCGCGCCGGCGCGAACGGCAGGGCCGCGCTCGCAATCCTGACCACACGCCAGCCGTTCACTTCGATGTATGACGACGCCGGCCTGTTGCCGTTATCTTAGGTAGTAGTGGAACATCAGTTCCGATTCTCCATCAGCGCAAGCTTCACGGCGGAGCCTCTGGAACGCGTAATCGCCTTCTGGGGACGCCAGCTGAATGCTCAGTTTGAAACCCGCTTTGCCCCCTACAACCAGATCCTGCAAACATTGCTGGACCCGAATGGCGAATTCGCGGCGAATACGCACGGCATCAACATCGTTTTGGCGCGGCTCGAAGATCTCGCCGCCTTCGACTCGGCCGGCAACGGCCACCCTCCGGCGCTGGAAGCCAACGTCCTCGAGCTGATCGAAGTTATCCGCGACGCATCGGAGCGCGCCAGCTCGCCAATCGTGTTTTGCGTGTGCCCGCCATCGCCCGCCTTTGTCGCCTCCCCGGAGCGCGCCGCCCTGCACCACGACCTGACAAACCGTATCGCCGCATCCCTGGACGACACGCCCGGAGTTCAGTTTCTCTCGCACGAACAGATCGACAGGCTGTATCCGGTCGCAAACCCGCACGATCCGCGGGCAGAGCAGCTCGGCAGGATCCCCTATACGGAGCTCTACTTTTGCGCGCTCGGCGCCGCGCTCGTGCGCCACGCCCACGCGCTGTTCATGCCGCCCTACAAGGTCATCGCCCTCGATTGCGACAACACGCTGTGGCAGGGCATCTGCGGAGAAGACGGGCCGCGCGGAATCGTGCTCGACCCGCCCCGGCGCGCGCTCCAGGAATTCATGCTGGACCAGCGCGAATGCGGCATGCTCCTGGCCCTTGCCAGCAAGAACAATGAACAGGATGTGATCGAAACGTTCGCCGAAAATCCACAGATGCCGCTCCAGATGCGCCATTTCGCAGCGTGGCGGCTCAATTGGGATTCCAAACCCGAAAACCTGGCCTCGCTTGCCGAGGAGCTGTCTCTCGGACTCGACGCCTTCATCTTCGTCGACGATAATCCGAAAGAGTGCGCCGAAGTCGAAGAGGCCGCATCCGAAGTCCTCTCCTTAACCCTCCCCGAAGACATCTCCCGGACCCCGCATTTTCTGAACCACGTGTGGGCCTTCGACCACCCGGTGGTGACCGAAGAAGATCGGAACCGGAACGTCTACTACGCTCAGGAGCAGGAGTTCGGCCGCGAGATCCGCCGCGCGGCGAATCTCGCTGAGTTCGTCGCGGGCCTGCGCCTGAAGGTGCGCATCGCGCCGGTCGCCCAGGACCGGCTGGCGCGCGTGGCGCAGTTGACCCAGCGCACCAACCAGTTCAACTTCACCACCCTCCGGCGCACACAGGCCGAAATCGCCGCGCTGTTGCGCGATGGCCGCTACGAATGCGTGACCGTTGAGGCCTCGGACCGCTTCGGAGACTACGGCGTCGTCGGCGCGATGATCTTCACCAGTTTGGAAAACGCGCTGGAGCTCGACACGTTTCTGCTGAGCTGCCGCGCCCTCGGCCGCGGCGTGGAGCACCGCATGCTCGCCTGGCTCGGCGATGAGGCCGCCCGCCGCCATCTCGAAGCCGTGTCCGTGCGTCTGGCGCCCACAGCGAAGAACCGCCCCGCCCAGGAATTTTTGCACAGCGTCGGCGCCCCGTTTGAGCGCGCCGACGCAAACGGCTTCGCCTACCTCTTCCCCGCCGCGGCCCTGCATGGCCTTGAGTGGAAACCCTCCCTCGAACGCCGCCCCGAAGCCGCCCGCGCGCCCGCCAAAACCGCCCCCAGGCGGCGCCGGTTCGTCGACTACGCGCGCATCGCCAATACGCTGTCCACTCCCGAGCAGATTCTCGAAGCGATGCGGCGCGAAGCGGCGCACGCGCCGGCCGCAAGCATGACCGATATCGAACGTCGACTGGCCGCGATCTGGGCGGACCTCCTGCAGCGTCCTTCGGTCGGAGTCGCTGACAACTTCTTTGACCTGGGCGGCCACTCCTTGCTCGCCGTTCTGTTGATCGTGCGCGTAAAAGACGCATTCGGAATCGAGCTGCCGATCGACGACGTCTACTCGGCCGACCTCACGCTCGGAGAACTGGCGCGGAAGATCGAAGTCTATCAGCTCGCCGCGGCCGACCCCGCCGAATACCACGCGTTGCTGGCCGAAATTGAGAATCTCTCCGACGAGGAAGTGCAGCAGCTTCTCGCCGAGGAGGAACGGCGCTCCGGCCGGCCCTGAGCCCGCACAATGCGCATCCTGCTCGCATCGAACGCGTCCTACGCGCCGCCGCGCGGAGGCTCCACCCGCTCCAATCTCGCTTGGCTGCGTTTCCTCGCCGCCGGCGGACGCCAGTGCCGCGTCATCGGCGCCTCCATCGACGCCCAGGAGCATGAGACTATCGACGCGGGAGTGTCAATCCGCTGTGTACCTGATCTTGCGCGGCGCAGCGGCCTCCTTGCCGCAGAAGTCGCCCGCTTCCACCCCGACTGGGTCCTGGTCTCCTCCGAGGACGTCAGCCACAGCCTGTTGCGTGAAGCCGCTCATGCCGCCCCAGGGCGCATCATCTATCTGGCTCACACGCCGCAGTTCTTCCCCTTCGGGCCCGAAAGCTGGAACCCAAACAGCGCAGCGCTCAGCCTCGTGCGCCAGGCGCGATCCGTGGTGGCGATCGGCCATCACATGGCGGCATATATCCGGCGTTACGCCGGCGTGAACGCCGCCGTCATTCATCCTCCTATCTACGGACCCCCGCCCTGGCCACAATACTTCAATTTCAAAAACGGATGGATCACCATGATCAATCCCTGCCAGGTGAAGGGCATCGCGATCTTCCGCGCGCTCGCGGAGCGATTTCCCGGCCGCGAGTTTGCGGCCCTCATTGGCTGGGGCGCCACCGCCGCCGACAAGGAGGCTTTGTCGAAGCGGCCCAACGTCCGGCTGCTGCCCACCGTTCCCTCGATCGACGAGGTGCTCTCAAAGACCTCCGTGCTGCTGATGCCGTCCTTGTGGTACGAGGGCTTCGGCCTGATCGCTATGGAGGCGATGTTGCGCGGCGTGCCCGTTATCTCCAGCGATTCCGGAGGTCTGGTCGAAGCCAAGCAGGGCGCCGGATACGTCATCCCCGTCCGCCCCATCGAGCGCTACCTCCCGGAGTTCGATGAGACGCATATGCCCAAACCCGTGGTTCCCGAGCAGAACCTGGAGCCGTGGACGGACGCGCTGAACACGCTCCTGACCAACGAGCGCGAATACGCCGCTGAATCCGCCCAGTCCCGCTCAGCCGCCGAGCGCTTCGTTTCCCGCCTGCGGGCCGCCGACTTCGAAGATCTGCTGCTTTCCTTGAAACCGTTGAAACCGTTCGAACCACCTCCCGCTCAGTCCAGCGAGCAGGACCGCCTCGATCGCCTGTCCGCTGCAAAGCGGGAGCTGCTTTTGAAGCGCCTGCGCGACCGGGCGCCCCGTCCATGACTTCCGGGCGCCATTCACGCTTCCCCGCGTCCGTTCGCGGCTGTTTTCCACTTCCGTCCTGATGCGCATCCTTCTGGCCCATAACTCGCTCTACTTCCCTTCCCATGGCGGAGGCGACAAATCGAATCGCCTGCTCATGGAGGCTTTGGCCGCAAGAGGATGCCAGGTCCGCGTCGTCGCGCGCCTGGTGCACTTCGGCGCCGCTCCCGAACAGCAGTTTTTAAGCGATCTCGCCGCCCGCGGCATCACGCCCCAGGTTGATAACGGCGTCGCGCGTTTCACGCTTCGAGGCGTCGACGTGCGGGTCCTCACCTCGGATCCGCATATCCGCGCTTATTTCAGCCGCCAGATGGAATCCTTTGACCCGGATGTGATCATCACCTCCACGGACGATCCGGCGCAGCTGCTGTTTGAAGTAGCCATTCAGGCCCAACGCGCGCGCGTGGTCCACCTGGTGCGGGCTACAGTCGCGGCGCCCTTCGGCCCGGACGCCTCGACGCCCTCCCCGGCGCGCACCGAATTGCTCCGGCGGGCGGACGCCGTGGTCGGCGTGAGCGAATACGTTGCGCGCTACGTTCGCGAGCATGGCGGCATGCCTGCGGTGCACGTGCCCATTTCCCTCATGGAGCCGGGCGGCTACCCCGATCTCGGCCGTTTCGACAGCCCCTATGTCTCCATCGTGAATCCGTGCGCGGTGAAGGGCATCGATATCTTCGTCGCGCTCGCCGGGCGGATGCCCTCCGTCCAGTTCGCCGCCGTCCCCACCTGGGGCGCCACCGCGCAGGACTTGGCCGCCCTGCGCAGCTACCCCAATATCGCCATCCTGCCGCCGGTCGACGACATCGAGGAACTGCTGCGGCAAACGCGCGTTCTGCTCGTGCCCTCCATTTGGGCCGAGGCGCGGTCGCGGGTCATCGGCGAGGCGATGCTGCGCGGCGTGCCGGTCATCGCCAGCGCCGTCGGCGGCATCCCCGAAGCCAAACTCGGCGTCCCCTACCTCCTCCCCGTCAACCCGATCCGGCGTTATAGGCCGGCCCTTGATGAGAACATGGTTCCGGTGGCCGAAAGGCCGCCCCAGGATATCGCGCCCTGGCAGGCGGCGCTCGAACGTCTCATCACGGATCCGGCGCACTGGAAAGAAATCGCGGCGCAGTCGCGGACCGCCGCGCTCCGCTACGTGGCGAACCTCAGCGTCGAGCCGTTTGAAGCGCTGCTTGAGGATCTCCTCAGGTCGCCCAAGCGAAGCGCCCCACGCGACGCGCCCTCGCCCGCCCCCCAGCCGCTTTCGGACGCCAGGCGGCGGCTGCTCGCCGCGCGCCTCAAGCACACCGCCGCTCACCGCTCCAAGTGGTTTCCCACCGCGGCCGACGCGAAACCGGGTCAAGTACGGCTGTTTTGCTTCCCCCATGCTGGGGGCGGCGCCCTCGGTTATCGCTCCTGGCGCAATGAACTGCCGGACCGGTTTTCCGTGACGCCCGCGCAGCTTCCCGGCCGCGAGGCGCGTATTGCAGAGCCGCCCGTTGAGGACATCGCCGCCCTCATCGAGATGTTGACCGAAGAAATGCAGCGCTGCCTCGAACTGCCGTTTGTTTTTTTCGGCCACAGCATGGGCGCGGCGATCGCCTTTGAACTGGCGCGCTCGCTCCGCCGCAGCGCTTTGCCTTTGCCGATCGCGCTGTTCGTCTCCGGCGCGCGAGCGCCGCAGTTTCGCGAACGCTACACGCCGCCTCCGGAGCCGGGCGACGCCGAATTTATCGCCGAGCTTCGCCGGCTGGAAGGCTTTCCCGCTGAAATTCTGGACAACCCGGAGGCCATGCGCCTCCTGTTGCCGGCCCTTCGCGCGGATGCCCGGCTGTACCGGAAGTATGTTTACCGGCCCGAGCCGCCGTTCGATTTCCCGATATTCGCCTACGGCGGCCTCGAGGATCCGAATGTCCGTCGCGAGCACGTCCAGGCGTGGCGCCAGCAGACAACGGGCGCGTTCCATCTGCGCGAGTTCGCTGGCGGGCATTTCTTTCTACAAAGCCACCGGTCGGAGTTTCTGCGGGAGTTATCGGAAGATCTGCTCACTCTCACCCCGGCGTAACCGGCGACTCGTACCCCTCCTCCTCAGCCGGTTTTGGCTCAGGCGCCGGCTCCCGCAGCTTTCCCGAAAAATCCGCCGCGCCCCAGAAGATCGCCGTCGACGCGCTCAATAGTCCGGCGACGACGCCGATTCCCCGAATCGGGAACACTGCCGTCGCCGCGCTGGCCGCCGCCAGCGAGATCATCATCGTCGAGTTCATCATCATCTCGGCCGTCGAGAATACGCGACCGCGGAACTGGTCCGGCACGTGCGTCAGCAGCATCGTGCGGTTCAGCACGTTCGTCGACCCCATCGCGATGCGCGAAAGCCCGATGAAAGCCGCAGCCAGCCAGATATTCGGCATGACCGCGAACAACACATACGCGATCCCGTGAATCGCGAACTGAACCGTGACCGTGTGCGTGTAGGCGCGGAAGCTCAGCCGGGGCCCCAGACGGTGCGCTAGAACGCCGCCGATCACCAGCCCGATTCCCGCGGCGCTCCAGATAATGCCGATTCCGGCCGGGCCGCGCTTGTAGACCAGCTCGCCGTACAGCGTGAACAGGATCTGCGCCGCCCCGCCCCCGCTCGCCCACCCCACCCAGGCGAGCGCGATCGCGAGAATCAGCGGCGTGCGGCGCATATAGCCGAGGCTCTCGACGAAGTCGCGCCAGTATTCGGACGGGCTGTGATGCGACACGGCCTTTCGTTCCGGCCGGAAATCGCCTTCGGCTGTTCGCAGCCGCCAAATCATCGCGGCGCTGAATACGAATGAGAGCGCATTCACCACGAACGCCCACGCGTAGCCGAACTGCATCGCGCTGACGCCGCCCAGCATGGTCCCGATCGACAGCGTCAGCCAGGCCGTGGTCTGCGTCATCGCATTGGCCGTGTGCAGTTCCTCGGCGCTGGTAATCCGCGGCAGAATGGCGGAGCGCCCGCTGGTGAAGAACGGCGATGCGAACATCAGCGCGCCGCTCAGGAAATACAGCAGCCATTGCTGGCGGTGCGTGAGGACCAGGACGAATGCAATCGCGAATACCGCCCGCACTAGGTCGCTCGCGATCATGATCTTGCGCCGGTCGAAGCGGTCCAGCACGACGCCGGCGGCGGGTCCGGCGAGAATCGCAGGCAACGTGCGCGCCATCATGACGCCGCCGACCGCCACGCCAGAGCCCGTCAGATCCAACGCGAGGCTCAGGACCGCGATGCTGTTGAAGTGATCGCCGGCTTCGCTGACCACCTGGCCCATCCAGGTGTAGCGGTAGTTGCGATTGTCGCGCAGGATGCTCCAGAAGTTCGGCGCCATACAAGCTGTCAGCCGTCAGCGATCAGCTTGCCATCGGCGTTCATCTGTGTTCCTCCGCCGCCGTGTTGAACTCCAGCGGCCGCCCCGGATAGGCCGCTAGTTCCTCCGCCCCCGCGCCCATCAGCTTCAGCAGCGTCGGCGCGAAACTCAGGCTGTCGCACGGCGTCTCGATCGACACTCCCTTCGGCGCGCCGGCGCCGGCCATCATCCACACCGAATGCGTCGAGACGCGAAAAAACGACCCGTGATTGCCGCCCGGGTTGAAGTTCCTCACGTTGAAATTCCAGTGGTCGCTCGCCAGAACCAGCAGATCGGCTTCCACCAGATGTCGCTTGCGCGCCGCGAATCGCCGCAGAAGAGCCGCGTCGGCGCCCGCGCCCCGCCACAAGGGGCCGTCCGCTCCAAGCTCGACAGGCGCAAAATGCGCGTGCAGCCCAATGACAGCATTCGAGTACTTGGTTCGGTGCGTCGCCTTCAGCCACTCATCTTCCGTATGCCACCCGGACAGCCACTCAACGCGCCCCCCCGGCGGATGGAACGCCGGATCTTCAAAGATGTGAAGAGGAAATCCGGCGGCGATCGGCGCCAGCGCAAACCATGCCATCCCTTTCTCGTCCTCCCGCAGTCCCCGGATGGGCAAATACCGCAGCAGCACGCCGCGCGACGCGTCGCGCCTGGCCAGAATGAGAGCCTGCCGCTCATCGTCGCCGTACAGCCAAACGGCGTCCTCGTCGGGCTGGTCCGACGGCCCAAGCAGCGCAAGGGCGCTCCTCGCAACCGGGGCCGCTATGAAATCCACCGGCTTGGATCCCACCTGCGCCTGCACATTGTTTCGCACCCGCAATGACGCCAGCCGCTCAAAGTAATTGATGCGCTCGAAGCTCGCCTCCGCGTCCAGCGCGCCCTCGGGCGTGAGCGCCAGACCTCGCGCCGATAAGCCCGTCACGTACCGTTGCAGCTCCCCAATCGTATTCCGCTCCCCGAAGGACCGCTTGGGCAGAATGCTCCGGATCCGGATTTCCCCCGGCGCCAGTTGCTCGGGGCGCAGCTGGGCTAGCTTTTCGAGCGCCGAGCAATACTCGGAATACAACTGCTCATCCTCCTGCCAGAGATCCAGCTCGCGGCGCATGCGGCGCGCCTGCTGCTCTTTTCCAGACTCGCGCTCTTCCTTGCTCCATTTCTTCGGCAGCGCGTCGATTTGCCCCTTCCTCCGCTCGATCGCGCGATGAAGCGCCGCCAGCTCTTCCCGCAGCTCACGCGACGTCTCCTCCCATCTTCGGCGGCGCGCAGCAAGGACCCTATTCAGCTCCCCCATCACCGCCCGGCGGACATCGTCCGCCAGATCCGTCCGGTTCAGTTGCTCAAGCAGGATGTGAATCTCGTTCAGTTGTGAGTTCCGTAAGTAAACGGCCCCGCGCTCGTTCCCGTCAAGATCCAGCGCCGCGGTCGGATACTGTTCCGCCTCGCCCCGCAGATATCGGGAGTGCTCTGAGGGCGTTACCACCGCCGAGACGAACGGATCCAGGCCTCGCAACTTGTAGTCCATCATCGGATGCCGGTTCATGAGAACATGATGACCGCCGCCCTCCGGCAGCCCGAAAAAACGCAAAAGATTGAACCCCTGGCTGTACGCTCTCGGATCGCTGTTCGTTCCGTGATCGGAGACCAGCACAAACAGCGTCTCCCGGGCTAGCGGACTGTTTTGAGCCGCGGCCCACAACCGGCCCACCGTCCGGTCGATCTGCCGCGCGACCTCATAAAGACTGGCTTCGTCGTTGATCAGATGAGCGGTATGGTCGTAGCCCGGAAACTGGTAGTCCAAAAACAGCACGCGCGGATTGGCCAGCGAATCCATAACGTCGCGCTCCAGTTGCTCGACCAGTTGCCGCCGCATCTCGAATCCCGTCTGCCATTCGTCGAAAAGCTCCCGCGGAGATCGCGATTGGAACCGGCCGGTCAACACCCCTTGAAATGTCCGCCAGCGGACGGCGCGCTGAAATAGCTCCAGCGTCTGATAGCGCTGATCCCAGCCGAAGCGATCGATCAACAACGGCGCTCCGCATTGATCGAGCACCTCCACGCCCGGCATATCCACCAGCTTGGATTTCGAATAGCCGAGATAGAAAGGAAAGAAATTCATGTAGTCGTACACCCGGCCCGTGTAGCGGTCATATTCCGCGTTGCCGCGGATGAGCGCCGAGTGTCCGCTGTCCAGCAACTGCCAGGAGGGGGCCGAAAGGCTGATCCCCCGCACATAGAAATTCTTCACCCACACGCCTTGCTCGATGAACACCCGGTGAATCCAAGGTAAACGGCTCTTGCCCGTCGAGGGATCGATTTCGCCGGCGTATCGTTCCACGAGATCGCCGGGAAATCCGTCCACTTTGATGATCACCAGACGCTTGGCCTGTCCGAAGATGCAGGAGGCGCCCGCGGCGAGCGCCCACGCCAGCGCAAGCGCGCGCCGCCGTGCGCTAAGGCTCACAGGCAATGGCTGGCGGTCGAAGACATTCCTATTGTGCGCCCGCCGCGGCCGCATTTGCCGGGCGCTCCTCTGAAGCGGCGCTCAGCATGCGCAGGCACTCGGCGCATTCCGCCCGCACGCTTTCGTCCCGGGTGCGGGACAGCACCCGCGATACTAACGACGCCGCCGCCGGACGGCACGAAGCGCACTCCCGTCCGATGTCGCTCAGTTCCCGCAGCGCGCGGCCGACAGCCCCCATGTTGGCGACAACGTCGGGCTCCGGACCTGCCGCCAGCACCCGCTCCAGAAAATCGCGGTCCCATGCAAAACGGCGTAGCCGGTCCAGCTCCGCAATGCGCTCCGGCGTCAGCCGTTCGCGGTGTTGATACCCGCCCAGCGTCGCCGCCGACGCCAGAGTCAGAACTGCGCGGACGCCCGCTGAATGCTCCACCACCCGGAGTTCGCGCCCCCGCTCCCGCGCGAGCTCCCGCGTCAGCGCGCCGGAGTCGATCTGCCTCAACAGAGCCGCGTACTGTTTCTTGGCAATCGACGCTTCGTCGTCAATCGCGTCTTCCAGCGGATTGATTCCCAGTTCGTCGAGCCGGCGCGCCAGTTCGTTGCGCAACTCCGGAGGCAGCGCGTCGGCTGCGCTGAGCGCATGGCGCAGCCGTACATACGATCGAATCCGCGCCTCCCGTCTCAGCACGCCCCCGTGCCTCTCGTGAACGAAAAAGAACCCGCTCTTCAGCGCCAGATAGGACCAATTTCCAAAGCCCGTCAAGCCCAGCACTCCCGTCGCTACATCATCGCTCACCCGCCGCATCATCTCCCGCCGCCTGGGCTTGCCCGGATCGCGGAAGTCGATCAGCAGCAGCGGGACGCGCGGATACTCCAGGCTGTACAGAGCCAGCGGGATCATCCGCACCCGGCGCGCGCCCGCCAAATCCGCCCTGACCCGCGCCCCACCCGCATCGAGCAGCCACTCTTCCGAATAGCCCGTCCAGTTCTTCAGCCGCGCGTCGCGGAACGGATCCGCGATCCCCAGAAACTGCGAGTCGAATCGGGGCGGCTCTGAGCGCTCCGCGTCCGGCTGCGCAATCCAGATGAGCGCAAAGGCC
>DASRCT010000018.1:0-54554 GCA_035652975.1 Bryobacteraceae bacterium
TCGCATCGCTCAGCCGATTTTCCTGTTTGTAGAGGACTCCGAGATTGTAGTGCGACACGGGCTCGTCCGGAACCAGTTGGACCATCTTTTCGAATTGGGGAAGAGCCTTCCCGAATTCGCCCTGCTTCTTAAACACAATGCCCAGATTGAAGTAAGTATGGGGCAGCTCGGGATGGAGCTTTTGCACCTTTTCGAGCTGCGCGACGGCTTCGGCGGTCTTCCCCGCCCGGAGCAGGGCTAGGCCGTAGTTCAACTGTTCCCGCGGAGAGTTCGGGTTCAGTTGGAGAGCCTTGCGGAACTCGTCGACAGCCTGCGCCTGCGTCGTCGGGTTCTCATAGAAGGCTTTGCCCAGGTTGCGGTGATGCCACAGGGCCGCATCGCGGTCCTGATCGCTCGCAGCGAAGGGCGCAAGGAGGACGGTTGCAAGAACGACAAACAGCCAGCGCATAAGGACTTTCCCTATTGTAGGGGCGCCGGCTAACGCGCGAGTTCACTGCCTGAGCGCTGCAATGACCAGAATGATCAGATTCCAGACGACCACGACCGCGAAGAGGACGTTCATGCGTGAAAGAATTCGATGCCGCCCGGTGGACGAGCAGTAAAGGCCCATCGAAACCGCCAGCGCCTTAACCCCGGCCAGCGCGACAATCGGATTTGGCGCAAGCTGTAGCGCCAGACGCACAACGGGGTTCGCCTCTTGCACTCCGTGCACCAGAAACGCAAGCGTGGTGAGCAGGTCAAGCAATTGCAGGTAAATGAAGTTCAGCAGGAGATTTCCCACCGTTTCGTCGCGAGCGCGAGCTGGCATAAGCATCCGCTGCGCCAAATGTACTACCAAATCGCGCAAACCTTGAATGAAGCGGCGGTACTGTTACCGCCGCTCGCGTACCACCAGCCCGCGGCGCCCTGCGCGCGATTACTTGCCTGATGCGAACCGCTTCTCGATCTCCGGCCAGTTGACGATGTTCCACCAGGCCTGTACGTAGTCGGCGCGGCGATTCTGATATTTCAAATAATAGGCGTGCTCCCAGACGTCGAGACCCATCACGGGGTATTTGCCCTCCATCACCGGGCTGTCCTGATTCGCAGTGGATGAGATCTCCAGACCGTTGCCGCTCTTGAGCAACCATGCCCAGCCGGAGCCGAAGCGGCCAAGCGCAGCGGCATTGAATTTCTCTTTGAAATTCTCGAAACTGCCAAACGTCGATTTGATCGCTTCGCCAAGCTGTCCGCCGGGCTGGCCGCCCGCTTTAGGCGCCATAATCTGCCAGAACATGCTGTGATTGATGTGTCCGCCGCCGTTGTTGCGGATCGCTGTCCGGATATTTTCCGGAACGATGGCGCAGTTGTTTGCAAGCAGCTCCTCAATGCTCTTGTTCTGCAGCTCGGGAACGGATTCAAGCGCCTTATTGGCGTTTGCGACATAGGCGCCGTGGTGCTTGTCATGGTGGATTTCCATCGTCTGCTTGTCGATGTAGGGCTCAAGAGCGTCTGATGGGTACGGCAAGTCTGGTAGTGTAAACGGCATTACTCCTCCTTGATAGAATTTCTCTCGCTATTATGAACTACGGTTTGTGGATGCGGATTCAGGCGGTTTGGCGCCCTCGAAAATTGGGGCCCGGCAATGAACTGTATCCAGTTCGAGGGCAGAGTGTAGAGATCTGAGGATTTGCGCCGAGGCGGGCGGGCCGGGGACGTTGTAGGGCATGCCCCGGCTCCACTCTATGCAGTCAGAAACTGATCGATCGCTGCCGCGGCTTTGCGGCCCTCCGCGATCGCCCACACCACCAGCGACTGCCCCCGCCGCATGTCGCCGGCTGCGAACACGCCCGGCGCGGACGACTGGTAATCCTCGCGCGTCTTCACGTTGCCGCGCTGGTCGAGCTCCAGGCCAAGCTGTTCGATCATGCCGCTGCGAACTGGGCCAGTGAAGCCCATCGCCAGCAGCACCAGATCAGCCTGCAGGGTGAACTCCGTGCCGGCAATCGGCTCAAAATGCGGCGGCGGTCCGACACGGATGCCATGCAGCAGCTTGACGCGCCCGTGCTCGTCGCCGGTGAAATGGGTAGTGGCCACGCTCCATTCGCGAATTCCACCCTCTTCGTGGGAACTCTCCTGGCGCAATTGCAGCGGCCACAAGGGCCAGGGCGTCAACGGCGACCGCTCCGCCGGCGGCATGGGCATGATCTCAAACTGACGCACGGATGCGGCGCGCTGGCGGTGCGATGTGCCGAGACAGTCGGCGCCGGTGTCGCCGCCGCCGATGATGATCACGTGCTTGCCGGTCGCGAGGATCGCCTCCGCCTCGTCGATGTGATCCCCCGCCACGCGCCGGTTCTGCTGCGGCAGAAATTCCATGGCGAAGTGGATGCCCTTCAAGTCGCGGCCGGGGACCTTCAGGTCGCGGGGCTGTTCCGCGCCGCCGGCGAGCAGAATCGCATCGAATTCCTTGCGCAGATGCTCGACCGGCACATTGCGCCCGACGTGCGCGTTGGTGCGGAATTCCACGCCCTCGGCGGACATCTGCTCCAAGCGGCGGTCGATGAGATGCTTTTGCATTTTGAAGTCGGGGATGCCGTACCTCAGAAGGCCGCCAATGCGATCGTTCTTTTCGAAAACCGTTACCCAGTGCCCGGCGCGCGCAAGCTGCTGCGCCGCAGCGAGTCCGGCGGGCCCGGATCCGACCACGGCGACGCGCTTGCCGGTCCGCTGCTTGGGCGGCTCCGGACGGATCCAGCCCTGCTCAAAGGCGTAATCGATAATGGTCTTTTCGATATTTTTGATCGTGACCGGCGGCTCATTGATGCCGAGCACGCATGCTGCTTCGCACGGCGCTGGACAGATGCGTCCCGTGAATTCGGGAAAGTTATTGGTCGCGTGCAGCATGCGAATGGCGTCGCGCCAGCGGTCTCGATATACGAGATCGTTCCAATCCGGAATGAGGTTGTTCAGCGGGCAGCCAGTATGGCAAAACGGCACGCCGCAATCCATGCATCGCGCGCCCTGAGTACGCACCTTTTCGAGCGGAAAATCCTGGTAGATTTCAAACCAGTCGTTGATCCGCTCGGCAACCGGGCGCCGGGCGGGAACTTCGCGCTGATACTCGAGGAAGCCCGTAACTTTACCCACGTCCGACCTCAGTCGTTGTCAGCGGGCGGCGCGCGGCGGCGAGCGGCGCCGCGGCGACAAAGCTTGGCGGACGCCGCGCGATGCCCAGGACTCGCTTGTATTCGTGCGGAAATACCTTAACGAATTTCGGAAGCATTTTGTCGAAATTTTCGAGAATCCACTCAGCGCGCGGGCTGCCCGTCAGCTCCAGGTGCCGCGCCGTGAGATCGCGGACCAGTTGAATGTCCTGGACATCTTCGAGCGGCTCGAGGTCGACGCTGGCCTTGTTGCACATCACCGTGGAAAACTCGCCGGTTTCATCCAGCACGTAGGCGATGCCGCCGCTCATGCCGGCGGCGAAGTTCCGCCCGGCCCGGCCCAGAACCAACACCAGGCCCTTGGTCATGTACTCGCAGCCATGGTCGCCTACCGCTTCCACCACGGCCGTCGCGCCGGAGTTCCGAACCGCGAACCGCTCGCCGGCCATGCCGTTGAAAAACGCCTCGCCGCTGGTGGCCCCGTACAGGCAGACGTTGCCGACAAGGATGTTTTCTTCGGGCTGGAACGTGGATCTCCGCGGAGGGTATATGATCAGCCGTCCGCCGGAAAGGCCCTTGCCGACGTAATCGTTTGCGTCCCCTTCCAACGTCAGCGTAACGCCCTTGGCCAAAAAAGCGCCGAAACTCTGTCCGGCCGAGCCGGTGAACTCGAACCGGATTGTGTTGTCGGGCAGGCCTTCGGAGCCGTACCGCCGCGCGATTTCGCCGCTCAGCATGGCGCCTACCGTGCGGTGCACGTTGCGGATGGGCATCTTGAACTCGACGGGCGTCTTGTTTTCGAGAGCCTCGCGGGCGTGGTCGATGAGCTTGTAGTCGAGCGCTTTGTCGAGACCGTGGTCTTGCGGGATGATGCAGCGCCGCCCAACCCGCGCGGGAACCTGCGGATTGAACAGAATCGAGGACAGATCCACGCCGCGCGCTTTCCAGTGGTCGACGGCATGGCGCATCTCGAGCATATCCACCCGCCCGATCATCTCATCCATGGTCCGGAAGCCCATGCGCGCCATCCATTGCCGGACTTCTTCGGCGACGAAGAAAAAGAAATTGATCACGTGCTCAGGCTGGCCCTGAAACTTGGCGCGCAACCTCGGATCCTGCGTTGCGATGCCCACCGGGCACGTGTTCAGATGGCACTTGCGCATCATGATGCAGCCCATGGAGACCAGCGGCGCAGTTGCGAAGCCGAACTCCTCGGCGCCGAGCAGCGCCGCGATGACGACATCGCGCCCGCTTTGCAGCTTCCCGTCCGTCTGAACCCGAATACGGCTGCGCAGGTCGTTCATTACCAGAACCTGCTGCGTCTCCGCCAGGCCCAGCTCCCAGGGAATGCCGGCGTGCTTGATCGACGTCAGCGGGCTTGCGCCGGTGCCGCCGTCATGACCGGAAATCAGCACAACGTCGGCATGCGCCTTGGCGACCCCCGCCGCCACCGTCCCAACGCCGACCTCGGCCACCAGCTTCACGGAAATGCGCGCCCGCGGGTTGACGTTCTTCAAATCGTAAATGAGCTGCGCCAGGTCTTCGATCGAGTAAATGTCGTGGTGCGGCGGCGGCGAAATCAGGCCCACGCCCGGAATCGAATGCCGCACGCGCGCGATCACTTCGTCCACTTTGTGGCCGGGCAGCTGACCGCCCTCGCCCGGCTTGGCGCCCTGCGCGATCTTGATCTGCAACTCGTCGGCGTTTACCAGATAATTGGTCGTGACGCCGAAGCGCCCGCTCGCGACCTGCTTGATCGCGCTGCGCCGCTCGTCATAGAACCGCTCCTCGTCTTCGCCGCCCTCGCCGGTGTTCGATTTGCCGCCGATCCGGTTCATCGCGATCGCCAGCGTCTCGTGCGCTTCCTTGCTGATCGAGCCGAAGGACATCGCGCCCGTTGCAAAACGCTTCACAATCTCGCTCGCGGGTTCGACCTCCTCAATCGGAATCGGTCTGGCTGCTGTGCGGATCTCCAGCAGCCCTCGAATCGTGCACAGTTGGCGCGACTCGTCGTCGACGGCGCGCGTATATTCCTGGAACGTGCTGAAGCTCGATTGCCGCACCGCATGCTGGAGCTTCGAAACGCTCACCGGGTTGAGGCGATGATACTCGCCGTGAACGCGATAGTGATAATTTCCGCCCACATCGAGTTCGGTTTCAAACTCCGTGACCGGACGGAAGGCATGGTCGTGCTTCATCTTCGCTTCGCGCGCCAGCACGTCCAGCCCGACGCCCTCGATGCGCGAAGGCGTGCCCGTAAAATACTTTTCCACCAGCGACCGGTTTAAACCGATGGCTTCGAAGATCTGAGCGCCGCGGTAGCTTTGCAGCGTGGAGATGCCCATCTTCGAAAAGACCTTCAGCAGGCCCTTGTTCACGGCCTTTTTGTAATTTTTGAGCGCGGTCTCGAACGTGACGCCTTCCGGCAGCATGCCGCGCTTGGCCAGATCCTCCAGCGTTTCGATGGCAAGATAGGGGTTGATCGCGCTTGCGCCGTAGCCGATCAGCAGGCAATAGTGCATGACCTCGCGCGGCTCGCCCGATTCGACCACCAGCGCCACGGTCGTGCGCGTGCACTCACGAACCAGGTGGTTGTGCACGGCCGCAAGCGCCAAAAGACTGGGAATCGGCGCATACTCTTCATCCACGCCGCGATCGGAAAGAATCAAAACGGTATACCCGGATTTAATCGCCAGCGACGCCCGGCGGCACAGCGCGTCGAGCGAGCGCTCCAGTTCTTTTTCGCCGCCGGCGACCCGGAACAGCGTCGGCAGCGTCGTCGCGAGAAAATCACCCCAGCTCACGCGCCGCAGCTTCTCCAGATCCCAATTGGTCAGGATGGGATGCGGCAGCTTGAGCGTGTGGCAATGCTGCGGCGTCTCATCCAGAATGTTGCGTTCCGTTCCGATGTAGCTGGTCAGCGACATGACCAGCTCTTCGCGGATGGGATCGATGGCGGGGTTCGTGACCTGCGCAAAGAGCTGTTTGAAATAGTTAAACAGCAGTTGCGGCTTGTCGGACAGGCACGCAAGCGGCGTATCCGTGCCCATAGACCCCACCGCTTCTTCGCCGTTCACGGCCATCGGCGTCATCAGCATCCGCAGGTCTTCTTCCGTGTAACCGAAGGCGCGCTGACGGCAGAGAATGGTGTCGTGATCGGTGTCAATCACGCGCGGAGGCGCCGGCAGGCCCTCGAGCGTCATCTGATTTTCTTTGAGCCACTGGGCATAAGGACGGCGCGCAGCCAGACGCGCCTTCAGCTCATCGTCGGGAATGATGCGGCCCTCTTCGAGGTCGGCAAGCAGCATCCGGCCCGGCTGAAGCCGTCCCTTGCTCTTGATGTTTTCCGGCTGGACCGGCAGCACGCCGGTCTCCGACGCCATGATGAGCAGGTCGTCGTGCGTAACCAGGTAGCGCGCCGGGCGCAAGCCGTTGCGATCAAGCGTCGCGCCAATCACCCGACCGTCGGTGAACGCCACCGCCGCCGGACCGTCCCACGGCTCCATCAGCGAGGCGTGATATTCATAAAAGGCGCGCTTTTCCGGCGACATCGTCGTGTCCGCGTCCCATGCTTCCGGAATCAGCATCGCCATCACATGCGGAAGCGAACGGCCGGCCAGCGTGAGCAGCTCCACCGCGTTGTCGAGACAGGCGGAATCGCTCTGATTGGCGCCGATAATCGGGAAAATTTTTTCAATCTCGGGGAACTTCGGCGATCCGATCACGGATTGCCGCGCATACATCCAGTTCACATTGCCGCGAACGGTGTTGATTTCGCCGTTGTGGCAAATGTAGCGGTACGGGTGCGCCAGCTGCCACGTCGGGAACGTGTTGGTCGAAAACCGCTGGTGCACGAGGCATAGCGCACTTACGCAGTCCGGATCCGCCAGTTCGCCGTAAAAATTGGCGATCTGAGGCGCCAGCAGCAAACCCTTGTAAACAATGGTGCGCGAGGAAAGCGACGGCACATAAAAGAAGCCTTTGTCGCGAATGTCCGAGTTCGCAATTTCCGACTCGGCGCGCTTGCGTACGACGTACAGACGCCGCTCCAGTTCATCCTGGCTCATTCCCGCCGAGGCGCGGATGAAGATCTGCTCGATATAGGGCTGTGAAGCGCGCGCCTGCCGGCCGATCGCGTCGGCGTTCACAGGCGTATCCCGCCAGCCGAGCACGTCTAGCCCTTCCTCGCGGGCGATGCGCTCGAGAATGCCTTCGCACAGCAACCGCTGCTGCCGCTCAACCGGAAGGAACACCATGCCGACCCCGTACTGCCCCGGCTCCGGCAGCGTGAAACCGAGCTTGGCGCATTCCCGGGCAAAGAACTTGTGCGGTATTTGAATCAACACGCCCGCCCCGTCCCCGGTCTCCGGATCGCAGCCGCACGCGCCGCGATGCGTCAGATTGATCAGGATTTGCAGACCCTTTTGGATGATGTCGTGCGAGCGGTGACCCTTGATGCTGGCTACAAAACCAATGCCACAGGCGTCGTGCTCGTTGGCCGGATGATACAGTCCTTGCGCCTTGGGTAAGCCTTGAGGGTGACAGTCGTAGTTCATGTGTTCACGCTAGCTTCTGTGCCGCCAGACGGAGAGCGCCGGCGAAGAAGATCGCCCGGCTCGTAAGCGACGGTAATACGGGCAGTATAGCAGGCGTTTAACTATCAGGCAATCGAAAATTAGTTTGTTGCAATATCAGTCGCGCTTATGGTAGCGTAGAGGCGTTGGATTTCGATAACTTACGGCTATTTCGAGATATCGCGCAGTTCCGCAGTTTCAGCAAGGCCGCCGCACAGCATGGAATCAGCCAGTCTGCGGCAAGCCAGCATATTCTGGATTTGGAGCGTCGGCTGGACGCCGTGCTGCTCGACCGCTCTACGCGCCCGCTGACTGTCACCGACGCCGGCAAGCTGTATCTGGACTTTTGCCGCGATGTATTACGACGAGTGGAAGATTTCGAAGCCGCGCTCGATACGCTCAAAGACCAGGCGCACGGAACCGTTCGCGTAGCCGCTATTTACTCCGTCGGTCTGTCGGAAATGGCCGAACTGGAACGTGAATTCGCCGAGCGCTTTCCGCGGGGGCGTTTACAGGTCGAGTATCTTCGACCGGAAAAGGTGTACGAGGCAGTAGCCGGGGACCGCGCCGACCTCGGGCTCGTCAGCTACCCGGAAGCGACTCGTGAGATAACGGTGATACCGTGGAGACGGGAGGAAATGGTAGTGGCGGCCGCCCCCTCCCACCATCTCGCTTCGCTGAAAGCGGCCTACCCTCGCGACCTCAACGGAGTCGATTTCGTAGGCTTCGACGAGGACCTCCCCATTCATAAGGCGATCACGCGTTTTCTTGAGGATCACGACGCCCACGTCCACGTCGTCCTGCGGTTCGACAACATCCAGATGATCAAAGAGGCTGTATCGCACCGCATGGGCGTGAGCATCATGCCCGCTCGCGTCATGCAGCAGGACTTGGCGCAGGGCCGGCTCGCGGCTATTCCAATCGCGGGCGACCCATTGTACCGGCCGCTTGGGATCATCCACCGCCGAAAGAAGAAGTTCAACCGCAGCGGCCAAGGGTTTTTGGAGTTGCTGGAGCGCAAGCCATCCGGGGAGCTGGTCGGAATTGCATGACGGCGCGCGAAGAGGCGGGCGGGCGCGGCGTTATTTCGGCGCTGCCATAGAGCGTGTCGAAAGCGCCTTAAAACAGCGCCGCCGAACCCGTTTTCACTCCGACCCAGACAAGCCACGGAACAATCACGCCAATCAAGGCCTTCGACCACTTGATCTTTCTCGCGGCAGCCGCTGAAAATCCCGTTGCAAGCAGCGCGATGCTCCACAAAGTGAAAAGGTCAAAGGAACTGCACAGAGCCTTAAGCCATCGGGGCGATTCGCTGCTGAGAAAGGCGCCGACATTGAAAGCAAGCGGATTCTGGATGTCGTAATCCTCCGGGCTCTTGATGAACATGACGAGAATAGCGAGCGCGATGTAAATCAAACCGGGCAGCGACGCATAGGTGATTATGGCAAGCGCCCGTTTAAACGGGATCTCCGCCGCGTACACAGAATTGAAGACCAGCATCAGCGCTAGCGCTATGACCAACATGCCGACCGGCGCGAAAACGAGAGCGCCTAAGTATCCGAAGACGGGCGCTATTTTGACGCCCCGTTCGATGGCTTGCTCGCGCTGTTCGGGCGGCAGGTTCTGCATGCGCTCGTTCGCTTCGATCTGGCGCCTCACCGTATGGTCCCATCCGACCCGTTGGGAGAAGATGCTCATCATTACCAGTCCTGCCAGCGCTATCAACACCATGGGAATCCACCATCGCGGGCGCGCGGCGATATCCGCAAACGCAGCGCCGGCTCAAAGTAGACGCCGGCGAGACGCGCCGGTTCGCTCATCGGCGCCACCGAGGCTGCTTGGGGGTTCATGGCCGTTCACAGGATTATGACAGCGCAGGATATCGAGCGCAAGCAAAATCAATTGCCGGCAGCGGAGCTCGCCTCGCCCAGGTCGTCCAGCGAGAGTTGCGCGGTTTCCGCAGCCGCCGGCAGCTCCGCAACATCGCGCAGCGTCTTCTCGATCGCCCGCGTGCGGATCAGTCCCTGATCGACGGTATTGGCAGCCTCCTGGAGCTTCTTCTGCACGCGCGCGAGAACATCGGAATATTTTGAGAATTCGCGCTTCACCGCGCCCAGCAGGTCCCACACTTCGCTCGAGCGGCGCTGGATGGCGAGCGTCTGAAAGCCCATCTGAAGGCTGTTGAGCAGGGCCGCCAGCGTCGTAGGACCCGCTACTGCAACGCGATATTCGCGCTGTAGAGTCTCAACCAGCCCTGGGCGGCGCAGCGCCTCGGCGTACAAGCTTTCAGTGGGCAGGTACATGATGGCGAAATCCGTCGTGAGCGGCGGGGCGATGTACTTGTCGCGGATGTCGCGCGCGCAGGCGCGAATGCGCGACTCCAGCTGGCGCGAGCAGATCTCAACCGCCGCGGCGTCGCCGTGTTCCGCCGCTTCCACCAGACGCAAATAGTCCTCTTGCGGGAACTTGGCGTCGAGCGGCAGCCATACGCACGAGTCCGGGACAGCTCCCGGCAGCCGGATTGCGAACTCGACGCGCTCTGACGTCCCTGCGGTTGCTACATTGCGGTCGTATTGATCGGGATGGAGCATTTGCTCGAGCAGCGCCCCGAGCTGCATCTCGCCCCACGTTCCACGCGCCCGGACGCCGCTTAAGACCTTTTTCAGATCCCCGACGCCGGAGGCGAGCGCGCGCATTTCCCCGAGGCCCGTATAGACCTGTTCAAGACGTTCGCTGACGAGTTGAAAGGATTCGCTCAGACGCTTTTCGAGCGCGCTTTGGAGGTGCTCGTCAACGGTGCGTCGCATTTGCTCGAGCTGGCGCGCGCTCTCCTCCTGAACGGCGCGCAGTCGGGCATCCACGGTCTGGCTGAGCTCGGCGATGCGGCCGCCGAACAGGTCGAGCTGCGTGCGCTGAATGTGGCCGAGAGAGCTCATCTGTTCGCAGATCACGGTTGAAAGCTGCGCGACCGATCCGGTCAGCTCTTCGCGAAGCGCGCGGTCCCGGGCGGCGGCTTCGTCCCGCCCGCGCGCCAGCTCGTCCCGGAGCGCTCGGTCGGTCCGCTCGGCGGCGCGTTCGAGCGACTCCATGCGCGCGCACAGCGGCGCAAGATCCGGCCCCCGGCGCGCCCGCAGGATCACAATCTGCGCGATGAGCACGCATACAAGCAAAACAACGGCGGCCGCGAGCAACAATACCTGCATACCTATTTCAGGGTACCGCGCTGAAACATTCTCAGAACCTTGTGTTTTGGCGCTGCCGGGCGCGCCGCGCATCGCGAGGTCTACAGGCGGTTGATGAGGCTGGCCACGTAACCCGCGCCGAAGCCGTTGTCAATATTGACGACAGTGACGTTGCTTGCGCAACTGTTTAACATTCCGAGCAGGGCTGCCAGACCATGAAAGCTTGCGCCGTAACCCACGCTGGTGGGAACGGCGATCACTGGACACGACACCAGGCCGCCGACCGCGCTCGGCAGCGCGCCTTCCATCCCGGCGCACACCACGATCACGCGAGCGGCGCACAAACGCTCACGGTTGTTCATCAGCCGGTGGATTCCCGCCACGCCGACGTCATAAATCACGTCGACGCAATTGCCCATGACCTCCGCCGTAACCTGGGCCTCTTCCGCCACCGGGATGTCGCTCGTGCCCGCGCACACCACCGCGATCTGGCCTTTGCCGCGCACTGTCCGGTCGCGCCATACGCGGATCGCGCCCGAGAGCGGAAACCATTCAGCGTCGGCGCAGGCGGCGCGAATCCGGTCGGCGACAGGCTCTGTCGCTCGCGTGATCAGGACGTTGCTTTCCTTATCGAGCAGCCGCAGCGCAATTTGTTCAATCTGCTGCGGCGTTTTACCCGCGCCGAAGACAACCTCCGGCATGCCGTGCCGAATCGCGCGGTGATGGTCCACCTTCGCGAACCCAAGATCCTCAAACGGCATGTGACGCAAGCGGTCGAGCGCGGCGTCAACTTCCACCGCCCCTTCGCGCACCTCTTCCAGAAGCGTTCTCAGCGCCCGCTGGTCCATCTCTGTCCAGCATATCATCCGGTCTCAATCGCCCTGCCGCGCGGGACTATGATGTTCAGCATGAGCGCGACGATAGAAGACGCCCGGCTGATTCTGGAGTTGTACGATTTGCGGCGCGAGGAACGGCTGCGGGAGGCCCGCGACTGGTTTGTGCGGCATTTTCATTGCAACTCCCTTGCGGATTTCAACGCGCTCTGCCCTCCTGGCTCCGAGGAGAATGGCTTTGCGCGCATGGTCACCAGCTATTGGGAGATGGTGGCGTCATTTATCACTGCCGGAGTGCTGGATCAGGAACTGTTCTTTCAAAGCGGGCAGGAGCTGTTGCTGGTATGGACGCGGGTAAAGCGCTTTCTGCCCGAGCTGAGGCATTACACCAGGAATCCGCACTCGTGGGCCAACCTGGAGAAGGTCGCCCGGGCCTATATCGAATATTGGGACCGGACCGCGCCGGGGGCCTACGAAGCCTTTGAGGCGCGCATGGCCAGCGCGACGCCGGCGCGAGGGAAAGGCTGAACATGCGGCGGCAGCCGGCGTTTTTCGGCGACCGCGAACTCAATTTGATTTACATCGCAAAGCGCCTTCGCGATGCGCTGCGGCTCGAGGAGGCGCTGACGGAAGCGGGCATCGATTACGCCGTGGAGACCGACGCGTACCGGGGCGGAATGATCTTTGTCAGCGAGCGGGTGGGGGCCTTCTTTTACGTGGATGATCGGGTGCTCGACGCCGCACACGAGATCATGCGCCAAAGCGGATTTCAGCCCTGGCGGCCCTTCTGACGTTGTTCGGAAGCCGGTCCGTGGCCCTGCCCATGCGCATCCGGGACGCGCGGCGTCCTGTCTTAAACCTTGACGCGAACCGAAGACAGTACGCCGTCCGGCAGCGGCTCGATAATCTTCGCGCGCGACACAGCCTTGACCACGCGCCCCATACGCAAGCTCGAAAGACGCTTCAGGGCGAGCTGCGCGCCTCCAGCCAGCCCCATCCAGATCATCCAGTTCGCGAACGGGCCCTGCTGAACAATGAATTCAGAGGCCCAGCCGATCTGCGCCGCCAGACACCAGAATCCAAGCGCATAAAGCCCCAGCAAGATGGGTGTGGATAGCAATGTTGCCATCTCCCGATGCTGATTCAGCCGTGTCATCGCCTTCGTCCTTCATAGTGAATACGCGCAAGACAGCGTTTCAGATGGCGCAGGCCGCGGTCAAATAATTGTCATCTGCGCAAGCGCCCTCGGGTTTCAAGCGCGCCGAACTCGCGTTGCGTCTTGAAGCGCTCGGGCCGAATCCGGTTCGGTTTATCTGGGTTCGATTCGCCGCTGCAATTCTACCGGCGGGCGCTCCGTGTCAAGCGGCTCAAAGTGAACCGTCCAGCGAAGCGGAACCGTCTGCGGTATGTAACAGATCCGGTCGTCGCAGGCCTGATAGCGCAACGCGCCTTCGATGGTGAGATTTCCGTTTGCGTCGAGGAGCGGCATCACAGCCCTCTGATCGGCGATAGTGATCTCGCGCACCAAACGAAAATTGCCCTTGTAAACCGGCGCCGTCTCGCCGATCGCAGGCAAGGCGATCTTTTCCGCTGGCGGGAACCGGACTGCATGCGCCGCTATGGCCGGACTCGGTTTAATCGTCCACTCGATTCCGATGTAGCCCTCTACCCCGGGCGCATATACATGGATTCCTGGCTTCAGACTGATATCGAGCGCCAGCGCGATTCGCTGGCCAGGTCTGACCCAGTCCGCACTCGCCGATGACGACACGCTGAGATGGCGCGTCGCGGCTGTTGTGTGGCTGGCGCCGGCGGCCCCGTACCGCGTCACCAGAATGTCAGACGCCGTGTAGCGCCGGCGGAAATCGTCTTCGAAGTACTTCGCCGCCACTCGTCCTTGGGGATCCACGATAAATGTGCCCGGATGCGGAATTCCGTAAAATGGCGTCCCGGGCTCTACTTCCTCATTAAGAATGCCGAAGGCGCGGATGGTTTTCGATCCCTCATCGGACAACAGCGGGAAGGTGATATGACGTCGTTGCGCGAAATTTCTGAGCACCGCCGGGCTGTCGTAACTGATCGCCGCCAGTCCCAGCCCCTCCTTCCTTATCCGGTCCAGGTTGCGTTGCAGCTCGACGAGCTGGTCTTTGCAGTACGGTCACCAGTCGGCCGAACGAAAAAATACTAACATCGCGCCCTTCGGACCGGCGATACTGCCGAGCGTTTGTCGCTTTCCGTTCTGATCCAGTAAGGCGAAGTTCGGAATGGGGGCGCCGACCGGAGGCCCTGAGTTCACGGCCCCCACAGCGCTGCCGCATAAGTATAGTACTAATTGGGTGAGACGAATTGAGGCCGATTGCCACTTCATGCAGAAAGGGACGCAGTAATACACTGCGGCGCTTCGGATTAATTCTGATAAATTAATGTAAACGCAGGAGCGGGAATTCGGTATGATCGAAATTACAGTGATCGGGTTTCAGCTCTATGGATTCGGGTACTAGAACCCTCTAGAATCGGTATCGGTGAGCGTTGTAGCCATGAATAACACTTTTGCGGCGCCGGGGGAGTCGCAAGGTCAGTCCGACCTTCCGGATCGAACCAAGCGGAAGATTCGAATCGTCATCGCTGATGACCATCCGATTGTGCGGGACGGCCTCCGCAAACTCCTGACGCTAGAAGATGACCTGGAGGTTGTGGGCGAAGCTGCTGACGGCCGCGAAGTGCTTGATCGCGTCCAGGAACTGGAGCCGGATGTTCTGCTTCTGGATCTTCGGATGCCCAACCTGGACGGCCTTTCGGCGTTGCAGGCTTTGCAACAGAGCAATAAGTCCACCCGAGTGATTGTGCTGACGGCCTCCGAAGACAAGAACGAGTTTGTTCAGGCCATGAAGCTCGGCTGTTCGGGCATTGTATTGAAGCAAACGGCCCCGGATCTCATTGTCAAGAGTATCCGGAAAGTCTACGCCGGCGAAATCTGGTTGGATTCCCATACCACGGCGGCTGTCATGCGGCAGTTCGCCTCGCCTTCGGAACTGACCGGCGCTGGCGCTGGAAAGGGCCGCGAACGGAGCCCGCTCAGCCAGCGAGAACGCGAGATCGTTGCCCTGGTTGCCCAGGGCTACAAAAACAAAGAGATGGCCGAAAAGATGTTTATCAGCGAGCAGACGGTCAAGAATCATTTGCATAATATTTTTGACAAGCTGGGGGTTTCGGACCGTCTGGAACTGGCGTTATACGCAATTCATAAGGGTTTACATCTGAGCAACGACCGCCAGTCGTAACTACAGACGTTCCTTCCGCACCTTTTCGAGGAAGAAGGAATGAATGGGCGCATTCTCGCTCAGTTCCGGATGGAATGTCGCAACGAGGTGGCGTCCCTGTTCCACGAGAACGGGATCGCCATTATAGCGCGCCAGGACTCTCGCACCCCCGCCGACGCGACGAATAATGGGCGCGCGTATGAAGACCGCCTCTAAACCTTCGGCTGGCAGCGGCGACCCGTCTTCTCCCGCAATTCGCACAATGCGACTGTCCAGCTGCCGGCCGTAGGCGTTGCGTTCGACATCAATATCCATTACACCGAGCGATTCCTGTACGGGATTCGTGACCCGGCGCGCCAGCAGAATGGCGCCGGCGCACGTGCCGAAGATGGGCCTCCGGCCGCCGAATTCCCGCACTGCGTCAAAAAGCTGCTCCTCGCGAAGCAATTTCAGCATCGTAGTGCTCTCGCCGCCGGGGATGACCAGCCCGTCCGCCTCGGCCAGCTGCTCTTTCGTGCGAACTTCAATGGGCTGTGCGCCCGCGCGCGCAAGCGCCTTTTCGTGCGCCTCGAAATCGCCTTGCAGCGCGAGCACTCCGATTTTCAGTTTGTCGGCCATCACCAGCCGCGCGTTTGCAGCAACTCGGCTTCGGCCATTTTCGAAATGTCAAGGCCGGGCATCGCCTCGCCGAGTTCCTCGCTCGCTTCCAACAGTTTCACCGGGTCGTTATAGTAGGTCGCCGCTTTGACGATAGCCCGCGCGCGGGCTTCCGGATCGGACGATTTGAAGATGCCGGATCCGACGAACACCGCCTCTGCGCCAAGCTGCATCACCAGCGCTGCGTCCGCAGGCGTCGCGATTCCACCGGCTGAGAAGTTCGGGACCGGCAGTTTGCCATGCTCGGCCACGTACTCGACCAGCTCGAGCGGCGCCTGAAGCTTCTTCGCCTCAGCCACCAGCTCTTCTTTGCCCAGCACGGTCAGTTGTTTCATCTCCTTTTGAATGGTGCGCATGTGGCGGACCGCCTCGACGATGTTGCCGGAGCCCGCTTCGCCCTTGGTCCGAATCATCGCCGCGCCCTCGGCGATCCGGCGCAGCGCCTCACCGAGATTCCTCGCGCCGCACACGAAAGGGACCTTGAACTGGCGCTTATCAATGTGGTGCTCTTCGTCTGCGGGGGTCAGCACCTCGCTCTCATCGATGTAGTCGACTTGCAATGCTTCGAGCACGCGGGCCTCCATAAAGTGGCCGATGCGCGCCTTGGCCATGACGGGAATGCTGACGGTCTTCATGATTTCCCGAATCACGCGAATCGACGCCATGCGGGCGACGCCGCCCTCCTTGCGAATATCGGCGGGGACGCGCTCGAGCGCCATCACGGCCGCGGCGCCTGCCTTCTCCGCGATCTCGGCTTGCTGCGCGTTGGTGACATCCATGATGACGCCGCCCTTCAGCATCTCTGCCAGTCCGACTTTCAATCGGAATTGCTCATCCAGAAACATGTACCCTCTCCTCGTCTTGCTTTAGACCAGCGCGGGCGCGGGCTCGCGATCCTCGAGCAAACGCGCCTGCTGGAGTTCATTGCGAAATACCTCTCCCAGAATCGACAGGCCCTTCTCGATCTGTTCCGGCGTAAGGCCGGCAAAACTCAGACGCAGCGCGGAGGTCCTGTCCCGCCCTGCCGCAAACACATTGCCGGGCAGATATGCCACTCCGGCGCGCCGCGCTCGCGGCAAAGCCGATGCCGAATCAATCTCGCCCGGCAGCTCGACCCAGGCGTTCATGCCGCCCTGGGGTCTCGTGTACGTCGATCCGGCCGGAAGATGACGCGCGCAGGCCGCAAGCGTCGCCTGGAGACGCTCCCTGCCGGCGCTCAGCACACGCTCCAGATGAGCAGCCAGACGGCCCGATTCGGCGAAACGAAGCAGCACGGCTTGCGATAAATGATCAGTGTGCAGGTCGCAAAACTGCTTGGCCTCCGCCAGACGCCGGACGAACGCTCTCGGCCCGATCACCCAGCCGACGCGCAATCCGGGAAAGGCGATCTTCGAAAAACTCCCGATCAGAATCGTCCCCGTCCGGGCGCCGGCGATCTGGCGGATGGCAGGCAGCGGCTCGCCTTCGTATCTGAGCGGGCTGTAGATATTATTTTCGACCAGCAGGACGCCCGCGTCCTGGGCGATACGCGCAATGTGCTCCCGGGCCCCACGGCTCAGCGTAACGCCTGTGGGATTCTGAAAGTCCGGCGTGACTACGGCTACCCGGGGCCTGTGATCGTGTACGGCGCGCTCAAATTCATCCGGATTCACCCCGCTTGGACCGACCGCCACGCCGACGGTCTTTACTCCAGCCGCGCTGAACGCATTCCGCAGCCCCGGATACACCGGGTCCTCGATCAGCGCCGTATCGCCGGCCGACACCGCCGTCCGTTGAATCAAATCGATCGCCTGCTGGCATCCGCTAGTGATCGCGATGTCATCGGCTGCCGTCGCCATCCCCTTCCGCCGAGCTTCGTCGAGCAGGTACTCCCGCAAGGGTCCGTAACCAATCGGACTTCCGAGCTGGAGGATGGCGCCGGCCGCCGGGCCCATGATCACTTCCGTGCAGGTTTCGCGAAATGTATCGAGCGGAAACAGCGCCTCCGACGGCCGCGAGCTTGAGAAGCTGATCAGACCATTGGATTGGCGCTCTTCCGGATCAGCCGCCCTGCCGGCAGCGCCCGCGGGGCGGTCGGCGACAAAACTGCCCCGACCGACATGGCCCGTAATCAGCCCTTCCGACTCAAGCAGCGCATACGCTGCGGAAACGGTGGTGCGATTCAGTCCAAGTCGACCAGCCAATTCCCGAGTGGCTGGTAACCGCGCTCCCGCCGCCAATTTGCCGGAAATGATGGCAGATCTGATGTGTTCGTATAACTGTCTGTAAAGTGGGGCGTCTGCCGCCGGATCGAGGCGGGGCCAGGCAAGCATTTTCGTCCGTTCCTCACCATACCATATTGGACTGGCCAATGTCGCTATATTCCCCAGCCGCCAGTCCAATGTGTCTTTTGATACAATCGTGCCCGAAATCATGCACAGGCAGTTTCTGGTCGCTCTCCTGCTTCTCGCCATTGTTGCGGGCGGGGCGCCAGCCGCTGACAAGAGGAAAAAGAAGAAGAACAAGGACGAGGAACTTCCGACCCAAACGCTTCCGGCGTTGCAGGAACCTCCGCTCGCGATTGCCGCAGAAACGGGGCGTCTCGTTTTCCACACTTCACCGCTCTCCGCCAAAGGTTTGCTTTCACAGCAGGTCCGTGATGCGCTGAAGGCGCTTATCCGAGACAATCATGGCGCGACCATCGTGAAACTGCGCGCCTTTGTCGCCGGTACGGGCGACGTCCGCCGCGTGCAGACGATTGTCAGCGAGATATTTACGGACAGACGGGCGACGGTTCCTGCGCTTTCCACGGTTCAGGCGGGCGGCCTGCCCCTGGAGGGCGCCCAAGTTGTGCTCGAATCCGTCGCCGTCGACAAGCGGACAGTCAATCCAAATGGACTGGCCTTCATTTCCGGTCAATCTGCATCGTCGGTGGACGGCGCGATTGGGAAAGTTCTCAAAACCATTCGTTCTCTTGACATCGGAGCCGGACGCGTCGTGAAAGCGACATGCCTGTTCAGTTCCCTCGATAACCATGTTGAAGCTCGCGCCCAGCTGCAAGCGGCCTTTCCGAGCGCTGCCCTCAACCTGGTTCAGATGCAGCGGCTGCCCGTTAAGCCCCCCGTTGAGTGCGAAGCGGTTGCAGCCCTGGAGAAACCGGCGACGGCGCCAGTTCGTTTCGTAAAACCGGCAGAGGATGGCGCATTCGAGGATTCTTCGCAGGTTGCGCTGATCGCGACTCCGCGTATCGTCATCAGCGGACTCCAGCTGGGCTTTGGAACCCAAGATGCAGACGTGCGGCTGGCATTCGAACGTCTGCGCAAGTCTATAGAATCACAGCATGCGAATCTGAAGGATGTCGCCGTCACCCAGATCTACCCGATGTCGGAGGAGATCGCCGACCGCGTCAGAAAACTCCAGTTCGAGCTCTGGGACCGCTCGCGCCCGCCCGCCACTACCGTTTTGCCGATGGAGGGATTGCCCTCGCTGGACGCCTCCTTTGGCATCGAAGTCATCGCCGCGGCGCATGACAGAAGCTGAGGCCGGCAGGGGAAAGCGCGACGGATCCCGATAGGCCGGCGCCGGGACCGCAGGCGGCGAAGGCCGGCCTGCGCAGTCAAAAGTCAATTGAGGCCAGCACTTCTGAAGGTTTTTTATCGAAAGCTCTACAGATGGCAAGAAAACTCTCGATGCTTGGCAGGTTTGCGCCGCGTTCGATCGAGCTGATTTGCGAGACGCTTAACTTTGTTGACGACGCCAGATCCTTCAGCGACCAGTTGCGCTCGACGCGCAGCATCTTGATCTTATGTCCGAGCCGCTCGCGCAGGCGGTCCTGCGCCGTACGGCCAAGCCCGTAAGCGTCGATCGCATTTTTCAGCGTCTGCCGGAGTTGGGCGAGCGAGAATGGCTTCGCCAGATAATCGAACACCTTCAACTTAAAGGTCGCCCGCATATCCTCGAGCGAGGGATACCCGGTCACGATGATCACGCACAGCCCGGGCCATCGCGCGAGCAGCTGTTCGAGAACCTTGTCGCCGCGAAACTCGCCCATTTTCATGTCCAGCAGGACAATGTCCGGCAGCCGGCGCTCGCAGGCGGCGAACAGGTCCTCAGGATGGCCGAACGCGCGCACGGTATAAGCGCCCTCATCTTTGAGAAAGTCTTCCAGATAGTTCCGAAAGTCCGGGTCGTCATCCAGTATGGCGATATCGATCAGCGCGTTAGATGGGGGTTGGGCGTGGTCGAGGGTGGTTTCTGCTGAAGTCCGCACGATCGCTCCTCAAGCAATACGGTTCCCAGCGGGCGCCGCTGAAGTATTGGACGCCGCGGGAACGCCAGCAGGGAATCGAACTTCGATGCAGGCGCCGCCCTCTTTACGATTCGACGCACTAATTGTTCCTCCGTGCTGGGTCACGATACCCTCCGTTACCGCCAGCCCCAACCCGGTCCCACGAGCATCCAATTGCGTGGTCACAAACGCCTCGAACATGTCGGGCAAAACTTCCGCCGGAATCCCGGGGCCGTTGTCTTCCACCGTAACGGAAATCCAGCATTTCCCATTCCACGTGAACCCGCGCGAGCGCACCCAAATCTGGCCGCGCTGCGCGGCGGCGTCAGACGATTTTATCGCATTCAGGGCGTTGCGCAGGAGGTTGACGAACACCTGAACCAGCCGGTCCGCATTGCCGACGATTTCGTCAGCTTCGCGCACCTCATTGTGGAAGTCTATGTCAGCGGCGCGCTCATCGATAGCGACAAGCCCCCACGCTTCCTCAACCAGGGGCCGCAACGCCACGGGCTCCATGTGCTGCTTCCGCTGGCGCGCGAAGTCTACCAGCATGGCGCTGATCCGGCGCAGCCGCTGGGTCACCCGCTCCATGCGCGACAGCCGCTCCAGCGTGTGGACATCCCGCGTGGTTTCGCGCAGTTTCTCAATTGAGCCGTGCAGTACGGCGAGCGGCGTGTTCAACTCGTGCGCCACGCTGGCGCTCAACAGGCCCAGGCTTGCCAGCCGGTCCTGTTCTTCGAGCCTGCGCAACGCCGCCTCCAAATGGTCCTCATGGCGCCGCAACTCGGAAATGGCTTCGTTGCGGGAACGCATGATCTGGCCGATTTCGTCGCCCAGAATCTGATCTTCCGGGATGATTTCGTGCTCGCGATCTCCGCGCTTGGTGGCGCGATCGGCATTGAGAAGCAGGCGAAGAGGCCGGTACACGTACAGTGGCATAATCGCCAGCTCAAGCGCGAGCACGGCTAGAACGTAGATCACGCCGAGAACAACAAATAAGGTAATTTGAACGCGATGCACGACCTCACGGTAGGAGCGCTGGGGAATTCGGATCGTCGTGACGCGCCCGGATTTCGGATCTTTCCGGTACAATACGCCCGGATCTTTGGGGTCAACCGCAATTTCACCTGGCAGCGCGGTATTGAGGACGTTTCGAACCAGCGCCAGCTCGCGCTCATGGGCGTCGGCCGCCTGCTTTTGAAACAGAGGGACGAGGGACAGATAGACGGCGCAGGTGAGCACCAGGAAAAAAAGATTGTGCAGCACCATCAGCTTCGGGCGGACCTTGAGATCCCCGAAGAGCCGGCGCCGGGGCTTGCGCCGCCGCTGATCCACGCCGCTTTGCAAGTACAATCGCTCCGAAAGGATAAACCTCTTGATGATATTTTCTCAGCACCGCCGGCCGCGCAGGATACGTGTCCGGCGACCGACGGTCTCGGCTGCGACGCCAAGTCCTCTCACAAACTGAGCAGGCGAGCGATGACTGGCGGAGGCGTTCTCGCAAGTCGGAAGGTATTCGTCGCCCGGTGGGCCGCAGGGCGGGGCTGTGGGCGTCCAGTTTGCTACCTTCCGGTTACAGCCTTTGTGATTTCCTCCTCGCTCACGCCGCGCGCTCTGGCCAGCGCGGCCTTTGCTGAGTTAAAGGCGTACAGCGCTGAGATGTAGTTATCGTTCGCCGCAGCGAGCGCCTCTTGCGCCTGGACCACCTCCAGATTATTGGCGACGCCTGCGGAGAACCGGTCTCGGGACTGTGTGAGAGTTTGCGTCGCCAGATCAACATTACTGCGGGCGACTTCCACTTGCCGCGCCGCGCTTTGGAGATCGACGAACGCATTGCGTACTTCGGCGTCGATCTGGCCGCGCAGATTGTCGCGCTCGGCGCGGCGCTGCTCAAGCTGGGCGCTCGCAAGTTCCACAGCCGCGCGTATTCGGCCGCTCTGGATGATGGGAATACTCACGCCGGCGCTTACGGTAAAACTTCCGTGCAGCTGGTCGAAGTGCAGGCCATTGGCGCCGTAGTCGGCATTGATTGCGCCGGAGGGATAGCGTTGCGCTCGCGCCGAGGATAGGGCCAGTTCAGCGGCGCGGACTGAGGCCTCCGCGGCCTGAAGATCCGCGCGCTGACGATATGCATCGGCGATGGCGGCATTCAGGTCGACGGCGGCGGGAAGCGGCGTGTAGGGAACCGTCTCGGCAAGGCGAAAGGCCTGGCCCGTGGGCAGGCCAATGGCGCGGGCGAGCGCCAGCTTCTGCTTTTCAAACTCGCCTTCGTAGAAGATCTGCTGTTGCTGCCGGCTCTGCAATTCCACCTGCGCCCGCAATACGTCAATAGCCGGCGCGACCCCGGCCGAGCGCTGGTCTGAGGCCGTGCGAAACAGCTCCTGCGCCGTTTGCACTTGCGCGCGCGCCGCTTCAATTCGCGCCGATCCGGCGACGGCCTGCAAATACAACTGAATAACAATGAGCACCACCTCATCGCGCGCATCGCGCAGGCTGAGTTCGGCGGCGCGCGCCGCATGCTGGCGGGATTGCCACGCCCGCACGCCCGCCAGGCCGATCGTTTCGGTAAAGAATGCACGCGCATCCACGACCTTGAAAGGGCCGACCACGCTCGGAATGCCGGGGAAACCGGAGAATCCGAATGCGGCGAGGTTGACTTGCTGCTCCGCCACGGAGGGCCTTGCATTGACGCTCGGCAGGATCTGGCTGAGCGCCTGCAATCGCTCGGCGCGCGTGAGGCGCACATCCTGACCGCCTTCGATAAGCCCGAGGTTGTATTTCAGCGCGCGGCTAACCGCGTCAGCGAGCGTCAGATCAATCGTGGCGTTCGTCGCCATGCCGGCGGGCACGCTTCCGCTGAACTGAAACGGCGTGCGCGGCGCCGCTGCGGCGGGCGGAGGCGCCGGAGCCTGGGCGCGGGCTTCGGCGCCTGAGGCGGTGGGCCCGACGGTTTGAGCGTATGCAGAAACACAGAACAAGACACAAGAAGGAATATACGATCTCATGATCTATCCATGAGATGCAGGAGAGAGTGGGGCAGTGACAGCAGGGTTGCTTTTCGCGAGTGCGCGATATATAACGCTTTTTTCCGGGGAGGGTGCATGCTTTCACGAATTGTCGCCTTGTGGGCGTTGCTGGCGATCGCTTTCGCTGTGGCTCAGAACATCAGCGGCGTGCTGAGCGGCGTTGTCAAGGATACAGCCGGGTCCGTGATTCCGAATGCGCAGGTCTCCTTAAGAAACCAGGAGACTGGCGCAGTGCAGACCATCAATACGAATGACGCAGGCGTGTTCGTGTTTTCGAGCGTCTTGCCGGGCCCGTACACGGTCGATGTGTCGATGCCCGGATTCAAGTCGCACCAGATTCGCGACGTCGGGCTGACGTTGAACGAGCGCCGCTCATTGGGCGACATCACGCTTCAGGTAGGACAAGTGCAAGAACGCGTCGAGGTGACCGCCGAAGTGACGCCGGTGCAGACGGCATCGAGCGAACGCTCCGGATTGGTCTCCGGATCGCAGTTGCTGAATACGGCCATCCGCGGGCGCGACTTTGTGGCGCTGGTCGCGACGCTTCCGGGCGTCTATGACGCTAACATGCAGTCACGCGACGTTTCGAAGGGGCCCGGCGCGGGTGGGCTTCACATCAACGGGGGTCGCGACACATCCATCAACTTCGCGCTGGATGGCGTGCAAGACACCGACACCGGCTCCAACTCGGGCTCCCACGTGCAGCCCAATATGGACGCCGTTGCCGAAGTTCAGGTGCTCACCAGCAATTATCAGGCCGAGTACGGCCGGAACAGCTCGGGCACGATCAACTTCACCGTCAAGAGCGGTACGCGCGATTTCCACGGCAGCGGATTCTGGTTTTTCCGGCACGAGATGCTCAACGCGAACAGCTTCTTCAATAACCGGTCCGGCACGGCGAAGCCGATACAGCGGATCAACAATTTCGGGTACACAATCGGGGGGCCGATCTATGCGAAGGGTTTCAACCGGAACAAGGACAAGCTGTTCTTCTTCTTCTCGCAGGAGTATGTGCGGCGGCAGAATTATCCCGGCACGCAGTTTGCGACCACGCCGACGGCGCTGGAGCGGGCGGGAGATTTCTCGCAGACGTTCGACGTCAATGGCGCGCTGATTCCGATCAAGGATCCCAACACGGGCCAGCCGTTTCCGGGCAATGTCATTCCGAAAGCGCGGTTCAACAGCACCGGGCTGGCAATCCTGAATTTTCTGCCGCTGCCGAATTATGTCGAGACGGTTCCGAGCCTGAGATATACGCGCAACTACCGGTCTAACGCCAGCGGCAGCTTTCCTCGGCGCGAAGACCTTTTCCGCATCGATTACAACATCACGCCCACCCTGAACGCGTTCTTCCGCGGGACCGAGGACAATGACGACGAGAACTGGCCGTATGGCAACTGGACGGCAGGCAGCCACAATTATGACCTGGTGAACACGTATCGATGGCAGCACGGGCGGGGCGCGCTGCTGCATTTGACCAAGGTCCTGGGTCCGAGCGCGGTGAACGAGTTCACCTTCGGCGTCAGCACTCGCGGACAGGCCTTTAATCCCAGCGATCCGAGCAAAGTGGCTCGCAGCAAAATGGGCAATATCGGGCAATGGTATCCCGCCGGCAATGAGAGCGGCGCGATTCCCAATGTCAGCTTTGGCGGCGTCCAGAACGGCATTAACACCGGACTGGGCAATATCCCTTACCACAACGAAAATCCGGTGTTCACCTTCGTCGACAACCAGAGCAAGGTGATAGGGACGCATACGTTCAAGTTCGGCATTTACATCGAGCGCATGCGCAAAGACGAGGTGGGCAACGGCAATACGCGCGGCGCACTCGACTTTGGCCGCAACACCAATAATCCCTTCGACGCCAATTACGCGTTTGCGAACGCGCTGCTGGGTAATTTCAACAGTTACACGGAAGCGAGCTTCCGCAATTATTCGCTATACCGGTACACGCAAGTGGAATGGTATGGCCAGGATACGTGGAAGATATCAAGACGTCTGACGCTGGAGCTCGGAGTCCGATTCACATCTGCTCCCCCGGCCTATGACATTCGAAGATATTTGACGACGTTTGACCCCTCGACCTATGATCCGCGAACCGCGGCTGTGCTCTATCGGCCCGGCTTCGACGCCAGCGGGAAACGGGTGGCGGTAGATCCGCGCACTGGCGCGATCGCTCCCTCGCCGTATATTGGATTGTTTGTGCCCGGTTCCGGCAATTATGCGCCGGGCATGGTGGTAGGCGGGGTGGGGAACACCCCGGCCAGCCTCTACACGACGCCGCTTTCTGTCGGACCGCGGTTCGGTTTCGCCTACGATCCCTTCGGCAACGGCAAAACGGCGATTCGCGGCGGGTTCGGCATCTTCTACGATCGCGTGCAGGGCAACGTGTTCTCGAACACGGTCGGTCAGCCGCCGACAATCTACAGCCCAACCGTCTACTTTGGCAACCTCGATACGTTCTTGCAGGCGACCGGCGCGGTAGGCCCCCCGAGCGTAACCGTGGTGCAGACCGGCCGGCAACCATTGCCCACAGTGATGAACTACAGCCTTGGCATTCAGCGCGAGGTCGGGTTCCATACGGTAGTGGATGCGGCGTATGTTGGTTCCCTGGGACGACACCTGGTCTATGAACGAAACATCAATCCGATTCCGATGTTCGCTCATTTCGATCCCAAGAACGCAGATCCGACCACCAACAGCCCGCTCCCGGACAACTACTTGAGGCCGTACCTTGGCATGGGAAACATCACCATGGAGATGTTCGGAGCCACGTCGAACTACCATGCGCTCCAGGTCTCGGTGAACCGCCGGATGGCTTACGGAATTCAGTATGGCGTGTCCTACACCTGGTCGAAGGTGCTGGGCGTCGCCAGCACGGACGGCTCGACGGTGAGCCCGTACTTCGATATGCGCCATCGCAACTACGGGCCGCTCAGCTATGACGTGCCGCAGATGTTGATTGTCAATTACATCTGGGATCTGCCGAATCCCGGCAGGAAGCTGAACAGCCGCGTTGCAGGCGTCGTGCTCGGCAACTGGCAATTGTCGGGCATCACAGCCGCGATGTCGGGGACGCCGTTTACGCCGGGTTTCAGCACCTCGGATGGCGCGGACATTACGGGCTCGACGGAGGGGGCGACGATCCAGGTAATCGGCGATCCCCATCTGCCGTCTGACCAACGCAGCTTTTCGCGGAACTTCAACGCGGCTGCATTTGCGCGTCCAGCCCAGGGCACTTTCGGCAACGCAGGAGTCGGCATTCTCCGCAACCCGGCCTGGAGCAACTGGGATATCAGTCTGTCCAAGCGGATTCCCTGGAAGGGCGAGGAAAGATACTTTCAGCTTCGCGGAGAATTTTACAACGCGTGGAACCATCCGGAGTTCTCGGCGTTTGACGCAGGCTTCCGGTTCAATGCGGCAGGGCAGCAGATCAATACAAATCTGGGCGCGTATACGGCCACCCGCAACCCGCGCCAAATTCAGCTTTCGCTGCGGCTGATGTTCTGAGCCTTGGTAAAACAGCCCATTGTAGTCGGCTTGCTCCTGACCACGGCATCGGGCGCGCAGCCGCGGACAGCTCCGCCGTTCACGAGGCTTTACCGGGAGGCGGTGGCGCGGCGTGAGCGGCAGTTCGGGCCGACTCACCCCAAGGTTGCCGAGAGCCTCACCAATCTTGCGCTGTTTCTCCAGCGCTCTGGCGACGCCGCTGCTGCGGAGCCCCTCCTGCGGCGAGCGCTCGCAATCGAGGAGAAGGCGTACGGACCGGACGATGAGCGGGTTGCTTCAGCTCTGATCAATCTGGGCGGCGCGCTGGCGGCGCTCCAAAACTTCCGCAGCGCCGAGCCTCTGTATCGCCGAGCGCTGGTTCTCAGGGAGCGAGCGCGCGGAGCCGAGGACCTCGAGGTTGGGCAAGTCGCCATCAAGCTGGCCGGCGCGCTGGAGGCCTCTGGAAAGCTTCGCGATGCCGAGCTCATGTACCGCCGCGCGCTGGGAATCGAGTTGCGCGCACTGGGGCCGGCGCATCCCGATCTGATCGCTACGCTTGAGAGGCTCGGGGCGTTGCGTGAGGGGGCGCGCGATTATGCCGAGGCGGAACGCTTCTGCGCGCGCGCGTTCACGATTGCAGAGCAGGCCTACGGACCTCAGCATCCCGCCACTGCGAGCGCGATGGGCCACTTGGGGCGAGTGCAATGCGCCGCTGGAAATACCGGACCCGCGGTCGAATCGCTGCTGCGTCGCGCTTTGGAAGTGGATGAACAGTCCCTGGGATCCGATCATCCGGCCACTGCGTCGGCCCTGAGCGACCTGGCCGAGCTGTTTAAAGCCAGATCTGACTTCGCGGCTGCCGAGCCGCTGTACGCGCGGGCCCTCGCCATCCAGGAAAAGGCGTTTGGTTCTGATGACCCGCACGTCGGGTCGGCTCTTAACGACCTTGGGGCGCTGTATAGCCTCCAGGGCGACGAGACCCGGGCCGAGCCCCTGTACCGGCGAGCGCTGGCGATTTACGACAGGACTCCGCCGCCCGATCCTCGCGATGTCGCGCTCGTGGCGAGTAATCTGGCGACGCTGCTGGCCAATGCCGGAAAATATGCCGCGGCGGAGCCGCTGCTTCTCCGCGCGCTCAATATCTACGAACGCACGGTTGGAACGGCGCACCCGGAGACGGCCGCGGCATTGGCGAATCTTGCCGCTGTCGCCGCTGCTCTGGGCAAGGCGGAGCAAGCGGAGGCTGATTGCCGGCGAGCGCTGGCGATCTGGGATGCGATGAGTCCCGGGTCGCCCGAATCCGAACCGGCGCTGAGAGTGTTAGCGACGCTGTTGGCGCGGCGCGGCGATTTCGCCGGAGCGGCGGAAATCGCGAGGCGTGATTTGGGGATCTTGGAGAAGTCGGCGAGGCCGGACGATGAATCGCTGCTGGAGATCCGCAGGAATCTAGAGGAGTGGAGCGCCCGGGCGCGGCGGCAGTGAGTCAGTTCGGGACTCGAGCGGCGACCGGCTTCAAGGGCGAGTCCTGGCGATACACGCCGATCCAGTGATTGGTGAATTGCAAATGCTGGCGCGGCGAGACCTGCGGCATATGGCAATGAACGCAATCAGCGGCGTTAGCCAGCGCAGGGTGCGGGTTGCTGGTGTGGCAAAGCGCGCATTTACCGTTGTAGAAGGCGGCGTCGCGGCGCAGCGGGCCATGCGGGTCGTGGCACGTCAGACATGTCAGACCACCGCCGCTTTTGCGGAAGCAGGCGCTCTGGGCGAGATAAAGCGGCTGGTGGCGGGTATTCCACGCGTCATTCCAATCGACGGCGTCTGCGCCCTGCTGCGGGTGGCGGTGGCAATCGCCGCACAAATCAATCTGATACTTTCCGGGCAAGCGTCCCGGATTCTGGATCGCCTTCCGCGCCTGATCCAGATGGCCCGCGCGAACGGCGGCGGCATGCGCGGCCCCGGGACCGTGGCATGCTTCGCACCGCACGCCATATTCAGCCGGCGCAAGCTTCATGCGCGGGCCGAGCGACAGCCGCCCGGTAGAATGGCACTGGAAGCAGCGCATGATCTTTGCTTCCGGATCGAAGGTCTTGTAGACGACGCCGGCCGCGTCAGGATATGACGTTTTTGATCGGGTTGGGTGGCCCGGCGTGAAATCCAGCGTGCGGGAGCGGGAGTAAAACGTGAACCGGTGCTCGAGATACTGATCCTCGTCGAGCTGACTGACAAAGGTGACTGCCTGGTCGCCGGCTCCGAAGGCCCACTCCACCGGGACTATCGTCCGGACGCCTGCGGTCGTGATGCGCGCTTCCAAGCCCGCAGCACCCCGGCTGAGTTCGTAGCTGGATTCGGGCGCGCGCATTGGGAACAATTTTGCCAGCGGATGTTCGGCGGCAGGGCGGAGCGCGCGGGCGTGTTCGCTCGTTGATTGACGAGCCAGCTCATCAGCGTGGCACGAACCGCAGAGCTGGGCGCCTATGTACTGGGCAACTGCGCCGAGCGGGGCGGAGAGCAGGACCAGCACGGCGGCCGCCGGCGATCGCCCCCGGCGGAACCATCGGCCACAGTTCAGAGAATGCCGCCGCCCCAGATGAGGCGTTTCGCTCCGATCAACACAGCAATCAGGCACAGCAAGATGCCCGCCGCGGAAAATCCGCGCCGCCCCGGCGGCGCGGCGGCAAAGGCGACCAGACTGAGGATCAGGCCGACGACAGCGAAGGGAATATTGAGCCAGTTGAATGCGCCGAGGCACGGAATGAAGGCAATCAGAAAACCCAGCAGCGCGAGAATGCCCCATACCAGGCTGAGAACTTGCATGTTTTCGCACCAGTCTATCGCATGCGAATTCCGCGCGCGATGATTGCTCGGATATCGCGCCTGAACGCGACGCAACCAGCGGCAAGCGCGTTGGCCGCAAAAGACGCGAAAAGCGGCAGCGCAGCGCGGTTCGATGCAGCGGCGGATTTGAAATCTCCGCGCGCGATTGCAACAAACGCCCTGGTCATGCCGCAGAAGACGCATTCGCGGCCCGAGAGGCGTTTGGACGCACACACGGGAGCCAGGGCGGCGATAGCCGTTTCAGGCAGCGCCACAGGAGCAATCACGGCGGCTGCGGTGGGCAGCGAAATTCCGAACCAGACCAGCAGCAAGGCTGCGATCAGATCGGGCGGGAATGTTCGTGCGCGTACATGGTCACGAGTTCGCGAATGGCCGCGACCACCAATTCGGGCTGATCCAATTGAACCCAATGTCCGCTCCTTTCCGCTACGATACGACGAGCGCGGGGCAATGCGGGCGCAGGATGCGATTGCACGTGTTTGGCGGTGATCACAATCGCAGGGGTCTTCAATTCGCTGAGTGCGGCGATTTCACGGGCGGCTTCCGGGAGCGAGGCGAGGTGCTCGGCCATTGTGTCGAACGATTTTGGATGGGACCAGTGTGAAGCGATGACCGGCAGGGCGTCTGGCGGAAGCTTGCGAATCTCGCCTGCCATCCGGCTGATGAAACTGGATCCGCCGGCGCCGCCCGCGATCCGTCCTGCGAGATTGGGAAGGAATCGCCGGCCGCTGTTTGCCAGGGCCAGACACCCTCGCACTACACCGACCCGCGCCAGAAGAGCGCCGCGGCGGGCGAGGCGTACAGCGCGACGCAGCATGCGTTCGCGCTCTGGCGTGAGCGGATGCCACTCGCGGGGATCCACGGGATCTACAAGCACGAGCCCGGCGGTTTGGTCCGGATAGAGCGCGGCGAAGGCTTGAGCGATGAGACCTCCGAAGGAATGGCCGGCGATGATGAACGGCGGAGCGGCGCCGAATGCTCCGAGGACATTGTGAAGTTCGCGCGCGAGGGCGAAAGGAGTCCGCGCGATTCGCGCCGCGCCGCTCCAGCCGAGACCCGCGCGGTCATAGGCGAGGACTCGCGCGGACCGCGCGACTTCCGGCTGCACCAGCAGCCAGCTCAACGAAGTGGCTGAAATTCCCGCTTCCAGCACAACCGTGGGCGCTCCTTCGCCCATCTCGCGGACGTGAACCGAATGCCCGTTTACGCGCACGATGCGGCCGGGGGCCGGATGACGGCGCACGTCGCGGCGAACGCCGATGTTCGCATAGAGGACGCCGGCAATAATCAGCAGCGCGGCGGCGGCGATCGGTATGACGGCCGGCATCAGTCCGATATCGCCCACTCGCCGGGGACGATTCTCCGCGTACGGGGCAGCACGCCCCGGGCGGCCAAAAACGCCATGAACAGCAACACGCCGGAGAAAGCGCCCAGCTTCAGCCAGTCGCTTGCATGTGAGTTCGGAAGCGCCTTCCACAGGATCCACAGAACAGGCTGCGCCAGGCACACGGCCCAGACGGTTCCGTAGAAATAGCGGCGTTCATCGCCCTCGCCCTTGGTGGATGGCTTAACGCGCGGGAGCGCGCCGAGGGCGCCGAGAATCCAGATGGCGCCTGCCAGCGGCAAGTACGCGTAATCGTATATTTGGCGCAGATGCCAGCGTCCTGAGAAGAGAGCGTCGACGAGACCCGCAAGGTTCAGGGCCGCGTACGAGAGCAGTTCGCTCCAGGCCATTGTGTAGCAGACGCGACGATACAAAGGATTGGGCCGGTCTTCAGTGAAGCGAATGATGTAGGGGCGCGGCTCGACGCCCGGCAGCTTTCCGAAAAGGCCCGCAACGCCTGTACCCAGCATGACCGCGCCCAGCCACGCGCCCATGGCCAGGTTGAATCCGCGATCGAACAGGCGGAAGGTCAGCGGTCCCGGCGCGAGAAAGAACACAGCGATCCAAATGGGCCAGTGGGCAAAACGATAGCTGATCTTGTTCTTCTCGCGGAGCTTCCGGCGGCTGGCAAGCTCGATGCGAACCCCGGTGGACATAAACGATCATTTTGCCATGCGAAACTGGACTGCGACGGCTGCCGCGCTGCTCGGAATTGCGATGCATGAGGCGCCCGATCCGCATCCGGAGCGGTGGTCGAAGCTGACAAGAAGGGGGAACGTTTTCGCGGGTCATTGAGGAAGAGAGCGGAGGATAGAAGCTGGAATGGGGACAGGAGCATGGCGACGCGCAACGAACAGGCGCTCGAGATCCAGGGACGCCGGCTGAAGGTGAGCAATCTCGACAAGGTTCTTTATCCTGCTGCAGGATTTACCAAAGGGCAGGTCATCGACTTTTACATGCGGGTATCGCCGTGGCTGCTGCCGCATCTGAGGGATCGTCCGGTGACGCTGAAGCGCTATCCGGACGGAATCGCGGGCGACTTTTTCTATGAAAAGGACGCTCCGGGGTATACGCCGGACTGGGTCGAGACCTTTGACGTTCCGCGGCGCGCCCGCGGCGAACCCATTCGCTACATCCTCATCAACGATCTTCCCACGCTGGTCTGGTGCGCAAATCTGGCAAGTCTGGAAATCCATCCTTTTTTGCATAAAGCGCCCCGTATTGAGCAGCCGACATACGTTGTTTTTGATCTGGATCCAGGCGAAGGCGCGGCCATCCTCCAGTGCGCGGAAGTTGCATTTCTCCTCAAGGACGTTTTGGATCATTTGAAGCTCGAGTCATTCGCAAAGGTTTCGGGGTCAAAGGGCATTCAGGTGTATGTGCCGCTGAATTCAAAGGCGACATACGCGGCTACGCAGCCATTCGCGCGCGCGATAGCGCAGCTTCTCGAGCGGCAAAATCCGGCGCAGGTGGTTGCGGAGATGGCCAAGTCCGAGCGCGTGAATAAAGTCTTCATCGACTGGAGCCAGAACTCGGATTTCAAGACCACTGTGAGCGTCTACTCCCTGCGGGCGAAAAGCGAGCATCCCTTTGTATCCATGCCAGTGAGCTGGGGCGAACTGAAGACGGCGTTGGACACGGGCGATTCGGGCGCGCTGTACTGGCAGCCCCCGGCGGCGCTGGAGCGGCTGGAGGAGGCCGGCGACCTGTTTGCGCCGCTGCTCACGCGAAAGCAGCGATTGCCGGCTGAGTTCGCCAAATCGCTGGCGATTTCACGCTCGGACCAAGGCCTGAAGCGCCGGCGCGCGTAGGGGCTGATCGGTTCAAACGAATGCCGCGGCAAGCGGAATTGCAAAAGACAACCTACTACAGGCGGCGGCCGGCGGCGTTGCGGCGGATCAACTCAGCTCGATCTGGCCTTTCGGCGTCATAATTGCCGCGATAATCCGCGGGCGTGCGGCGTGCGACACTTTGGCCTCAAAGCCCAGCATTTTCAGGACAGCCGTCAGCTGCGCTGGACTGGGGTGCTCTAAATGGAGCGACTGGAGTGTGCAGCCGCCGGGCGAGGTCCGAGACGGATGTGGGACTTCTGGCGCCCACTCGATCAGAAACGGCACGGGCCAGATGTTGCCCGACGCAAGCCTGTTGACGACGTGGAGGGTTCTCCAGCGCAATGTCTCGCCCGATCGGAGCACCCGGGCGCCTGCTGCCGGGCCGGAGACCTGATAGCCGCTCCGACGGATTCGCGACGCCGCGTCCTCGATATCTATGGCCTTGATGGCGAAGTTGACAATGCGCGGCTCATCCAGCGCATGAAGGTCGATATGGAAATTGAATTCAGCCTGTGATGGATCGGGCGCAATGATCTCAAGATAGCGTCCGGCGCCGAGCGACAGGAGCGCATTGCGTGTGCCGGCGCCCGGGTGCGAACCACCGTAGAGCGCTCTTACGCCGGTCCGCTGCTCAACCCGGTCGATGCCCCGGTTAAGATCATTCACGCCGATCAACAGGTGATCCAGGGCCGTCACAGCAGAGGTCAGCGTCTGCGCCGTTGTTCCCATCGCTGCGGTCCCGTACAAGAGCGAGCGGCGGGTGATTGAGCGCATCCGGTCAGTTTACCTGATCTCAACGGTCGACTTTTCGGTTGTCCGCGGAGCGCCTGTATCTGAAATCGTCCTCTCGGCCCATATAATTGCAGTGTGGCCACAGACCGCGAGCTGGAACTGATGCGCGCGGCTTCCCGCGGAGAACTCCCGCGTGTGCGCGCACTGCGCCGTGGAGCCGACCTGGACGCACAGCATGAGAGCGGGATGACGGCGATTTTCGCAGCTTGCGCAGGCGGGTTTGCCGATGTCATTGACTTTCTCCTCAGTGAGGGCGCCAATCCTAAAATTGCTGACCGGAACGGAGTAACGCCGCTCGTCGCCGCGGTAGTGAACAACCGCTTCGAAGCGGTCTGTTCGCTGCTGGCCGGCGGAGCGGACCCGGACGCGCGCACGCATGCGGGCGTGACGCCGCTTGCGGCCGCGCTCAGCGCCAGTCCAAGAATTGCCTGGATTCTGCTTGAACATGGCGCCAATCCCGACGGAACGGACCAGCATGAACGGCCACTGCTGGTGGTTGCAGCGGCGAATGGGGATGTGGACGCCGTCAATGCGCTGCTTGAGCATGGAGCGAACCCGGACCGGGCGACGCAAACCGGAACAACGCCGCTGATCGCGGCGGCGCTGAATGGGCACGCTGCGGTCGCGAGCCTGCTGCTGGCCCGCGGAGCGGATCCCGACAGGCGCGGCGAGCGCGGCGCCACGGCTCTCATGGCTGCGCTCTTGCGGGGGCATTCCGAGGTGGCGCGCGTTCTGGCGAACCGGGGCGCGGACGTCAATATTCCCACCGACAACGGCGTGACGGCGCTCATGGCGGCGGCGAATGCGAATCCGGACGCCGTGCCGGACTTACTGGCGCACGGGGCGGCCGTGGATGCGGCGGATGAGGACGGCGTGACGGCGCTCTTTGTGGCTGCGCTGCAGGGGCGGACGGACATCGTGCGAATGCTGCTGGAACGCGGCGCCGACGCCAGTCGCGCTGCATTCAACGGAATCACGCCGCGCCAGGCAGCGGAGTCCGCCGGGCATACCGAGACGGCGGAGCTATTGCCGGCCCGCTGACGCTTCCTTGCGCAGTTTCGCGATTACGGCGCGCATCTGGTCTGCCGAGGGCCAGTCCGGATGCCGGTTCAGAAAATCCTCCAACTGCGCCGCGGCGCGGGTGCGATCGTTGCGATGCAGATAGATTTCGGCCAGCAGAAGCTGCGGATGGGAAAAATGGGCGGGATCAAGCCGCACCGCCTCGAGCAGGTATTTTTCGGCAAGATCCATTTTCCCCAGCGCGAAATAGTTCATGCCGAGCTGCGAATTCGCGAGCGCGTCGTTGGGTCGCTTCAACACCGAATACAGGTTGAAGTTATAGGCTTCCTCAACCTTTCCGAGCGTCAGTAACACGCCTCCGAGGTTGACGAGCGGCTCATAAGCCGCAGGATCCGCCTCAAGCGCGCGGCGAAAATATTTTTCGGCGTCCGGATAGGCTTTGGTCTGATACGCGATCGTTCCCAGGTTGTTCCAGGCAGCAGCGAACTGAGGGGCGGCCTCCACGGCGCGCTTGAGCAAGGCGATCGCGCCCTGCGTGTCGTGACGCGCCAGCTTCTTTTGAGCCTGGGCGTATTGCTTCCAGGCGCCCGGTGGAATCGACAGCTCGCGGGTGGAGACGACCGGGCCGCGGTCGGGCCACAGCTTCGCTTCGTCCATCCTGAGGATCATTTCCACCCGGCCGCGCGAATCGGCGGCGGCGGGGCCGACCTCGACGGTGGTGCGAGCTTCTCCGCGCCCCGGCACGAATGCAGCGACCGTATATGCTCCCGGTTGCAGCTTTTCAAAACGGAAGCGCCCGCGCGCATCGGTCAGCGTGGTCGCGCTGAACGGGAATGTGGCGCCGAAGAGCGATACCGACGCCTGCGCTTCTGGCGCAACCTGGCCCGCAAGCTCGTATGCGCGCGCGGGATTGCTCGCTGCGGAAACGCCGCAGGCGGACGCGAGAGTAAGCAACACGAACGCGCGCACGTCCGCTCTTCAGGATATCGGATGCGGAGCGCCGCCGGGAGCAGCTAGCGTTGTGGGTTCGCCTGCGACTGGCTCACAGCCGGTTCGGCGGCGGGAGCGGTTGCGTTCGCGGAATCGCCGCTCGCAGCGAGCCCGGTGGTTTGTGCGCGGAAGCGCGCGCGGCCACAGCCGCTCGAGGAGTAGATTTCCAGCATAATGTCGCTGCCGCGAGGAACATTTGCAGGCATGCGGTATTCAATTTCGTACAGATTGAGCAGACGCGAATACACGCCAAGGACGACGGCATCAATCGAATTCGCAGGCGCCAGGTCGAAGGAACCGTAGCCTGATTTCAGGCAGGCGTCTCTGAGGGCGTCCTGACCGGTCGCACTGGGGGCGAACCCGTGCAGCGAAATCCTTTCGGATCTCGCGAGCTGCTGAAGTTTGGCGATGCTCTGCTTTTGAAGCGCATCCGGCGGCGCGCCGGCGGAGAATACGAACATGTGCCGGACTCCGGAAATATGGCCCATCGCGTCGGCGACGCGCTCCATCGCTTCCGTCATGTTTCGCGCGGTTTTTTCCGAAACGCCCGGCGCGTTCATGGTCATTTCGATGAGATCGAGTTCGTCCAGAAAGCCCCAGCGTTGTTTCGTCTGTAAAGGCGCAACTGCGTCGATTACGGCGCCCGGCACTTTCACAGCCCGCGGCGCTTCGTCACTGGCGTCGGGAAGGTATCGCTCCAGGCGCCACATATCCGATTCGCGTTTGCGCGCCAGACACCTGCGAATCGCCGTGCGCACAGCGGCCATGTACGGGTCGCCCCCGGACATATCATACGGCAGGACAAAGCCGACCAGAAGTCTGGGAGGATCCGGCGCATGGCGCACGATGTAGTGCGCCGCCTGGACGCCGCCCGCGGTGATGACGAAGTCGAGACACTGCAAGTTCGAAAGGCTGGCGCCGCGACGAGACGCCAGCGCGAATTCAAGGCGGCCGCTTTCGGCGGAGGACCAGGAGGCCGCAAGAGGCGTAATCGTGATCTCGCCGGCGTCGCGCAGAACCTTCTCGTGGCGGCGAATTCTGGCCATAGCACGCACCGTCGCCAGCCGGATTTTTCCGTCCGTCGACGTATGAAACTCGCGGGACAAATAGGGCAGGAAACGGGGGTCGCCCGTTTCGCCCATGGCCCAGATTGCGGTCAACCGGAAGGACGGGTCCGAGCTGAGCGCCATGCGGAAAATTTCATTGATGCTTTCAAGGTCCGCGATACGGTACAGTCCGATGACGGCGTTGCCGGCCACACGGTTGTTTGGCGATCGCGCCGCCATGCGGAAGATGGGCCGGTGGTCGGGGTTTCGCAGCTCCGCCAGCGCCTCTACGGCGTTGGCCTGGATACGGAGATCCTTTTGCAGCAGCGCTTTTGAAACGCGCAGCGGGCTCTTGGTCCCCCGTACCAGCAGGTACGCGGCTTTGGAGCGGATCCGGTCATCGGGATGCGAAGTGAGATCGTCTTGGATCGCGATCAGGTGTTCTTCTGCGCCTAAGGCTTTAATTATGTCGAGCAAGCGGAGCGCGGCCGGGGCGTTGCCGCCCCGCCTCACGATCGCCGAGAGAGACTGAACGGCCTCGGCCTCAATCGCAATTCCGATGCGTGCGACGGCTTTACTAATGGCAACGGCGTCGGCTGCCGTGCACAGGGCCGGATCTACGAGGCTCGGAATCAGCAGGCGCTGATTCATGAGCGCGACGGCCAAGTAGCGAAATCCGGGGGTGGGCTCCGGGTTTCGCAGGCACTCCAGGGCAGCCGTCCGGAAGGCGTTGCGATCGTTGACCAGGAGAGTTTCGAGAGCTGTCTTGGCGGAGTGGTCGTGTTCCGAGAGCCTGTTCAGAATTGCCTGGATATCGCTCAAGTAACACTGCGCCAAATCCGCGGCGGGCTGCGTCATGGTGCGCCTCTCTGTGACGTTTTATCGGCTGGCGCGTAAAAAACTTCAGAGGGGACCTAAGTTCTTCGGCGGAGCGGGCTAGGGACAATCCCGGGCGCCCGCGCGAAAGCGGCGGCGGCTGGAAATCCATTCCGCTGACGCTGTGTTACGATGCTTGATGATCGATTTTGAGTAAACACGCCTACATAGGTTCCGGCCAGGAAAGGACGGTAAGCACGTGAAGGACGAAACAGATCGGATACTCAAATCGCAGTCCGGCAAGAAGCCTAAAAACGGGACCTCCCGGCGCGGCTTTCTGCAGGGAGTGGGAATCGGCGGCGGCGTATTAACGACCGGTTTGTTCGAACCCGCGGCCCAAGCCGACACTGCAGGCGCTGCAAACGTAAGCGGACCTGGGGAGGTGGCCGTCACGCTGAATATTAACGGCAAGGCCCGCCAGGTGAAGGTCGAACCGCGCGAAACGTTACTCGACACTCTCCGCAACAAGCTTGACCTCACTGCCGCCAAGCGGGTATGCGACCGCGGAACATGCGGGGCATGCACCATCATCATGAACGGCAAAGTCGTGTATTCGTGCACGGTGCTGGCCATCGATGCGCAAGGTAAACAGATACAGACGCTGGAGGGGCTTTCTGTAAACGGGAAGCCGCATCCGGTTTCACAAGCGTTTGTTAACAATGACGCCCAGCAGTGCGGCTACTGCACGCCGGGATTCGTAATGGCCGTAAAAGGTTTTCTGGACCGGCATCCGCATCCGACCGAGGAACAGGTGCGGCACGGTCTGAATGGCAACCTCTGCCGCTGCGGGACGTACATGGGCGTCCGGAAGGCGGCGCTGGAAGCCGCGGCTCTGATGGGAGGAGGGAAGAGGAATGCCTGACTATCATTGGCCGCCAATGGAAAAGCGGCGCGTCATGGGCCAGCGCGTCAGCCGGCTCGACGGCCTCGACAAAGCAACCGGAAAGGCGAAATACAATTCCGATATCAACCCCGATGGACTGCTGTTCGGGGCGATTCTGACCTGTCCATATGCGCATGCGCGCGTGCGCAGCATTGATACGAGCGCTGCGGAGAAGCTTCCCGGCGTTACCGCCGTCCGCGTTGTGAACGGCGCCGGCAAGGAGCTTCAGTGGCAAGGCCAAGAGATCGCGTTTGTGGCTGCCACCAGCGAACCCGCAGCGCGCGACGCCGTTCGCAGGATCAAGGTCGAGTACGAGGTTCTGCCCCACGTCGTTAAGGAGCAGGATCTGAGCAAGGTCGGCGATCGGGCCAAGCCCGCCGGCGAGGTCACGACAGGCGATCCGGACAAGGCCTTCCAATCGGCGGATGTCACATTTGAGGGATCCTATGGCATTCCGGTAATCACGCACTGTTGTTTGGAACCGCACGGGCAGGTTGTTGCGTGGTCCGGCGACAAGGTGGACTACTGGCCCTCGACGCAAAATGTGTCTGCCATCGGAACCGAGCTGGCGCGCGCGCTGGGCGTTCCCGCAACGCAGATCCATACGCACATGGACTATATCGGCGGCGGGTTCGGCAGCAAGTTCCCCATGGACCTTTGGGGGCAGGAGTCGGCGCATTTATCCAAGGCGAGCGGCGGACGGCCGGTAAAACTTTTTCTCGACCGTGCGACGGAGTTAATGATCGCCGGGAACCGGCCGTCCCTGTTCGCCAAGATCAAGCTGGGCGCATCCAAAGATGGCACTCTGACGGTTTGGCAATCAGAGACCTGGGCCACGGGCGGACTTGGCGGCGGCAACTTGAATGCGGACCAGCTCCCGTACGTCTTCCGCAACGTTCCAAACCGCAAGATCCATCACACGGCGGTCTCGCTGAACACGGGTTCGGCCCGTGCGTGGCGCGCGCCCAATAACCAGCAGCTTTCATTCATCACCTGCTCGGCGCTGGATGACATGGCGGCCAAGCTCAATATGAGCCCGCTCGACTTCTTCCTGAAGAACGTCGGTGTGACGGTCCGGCCGGAAGTTTACAAGTACCAGCTCGAAAAGGCTGCCGAAATTATCGGCTGGCAGAAGCTGTGGAAGCCCCGCGGCGAACAGAAAGGGCCGGTGGTTCGCGGCCTCGGCATCGGCGTAAACATGTGGGGCGGTCTTGGCCACGACAGCAAATGCAAAGCTGTGATCCACCCCGATGGCAACGTTGAGGTCGAGTTGGGCAGCCAGGATCTCGGCACGGGAACGCGGACGGTCATCGCACAGGTCGCGGCGGAAACGCTCGGATTGCCAGTGAGCGCGATCCAGGTGAAGATCGGGGATAACAGCTATCCGCCGTCGGGCGCTTCCGGCGGATCGACGACGGTCGGCGGCGTGAGCGCATCCACCCGGAAAGCAACCGTCAATGCTTTGAACAAGCTGTTTGAAACCGTGGCGCCGGCGCTTGGAGCTGCGCCGGACCAGTTGGAAGCAGTGGACCGGCGCATTCAAGTGAAGGGCAACCCGGCGAAAAGCCTCACCTGGCAGGCTGCTTGTCAGAAGCTGGGCGCGACCAAAATCGAAGAGATGGGCGAGAATGTCGGCCGGACGGCCCCGCGCGAGGGACTGATCACATCCGGAGCAGCGGGCGTGCAGATGGCGGACGTTTCAGTGGACATGGAGACCGGGCAGGTGAAGCTGAACCGGCTCGTCGCGGTTCAGGACTGCGGACTCGTGATTAATCCAAAGCTGGCCGAGAGCCAGGTCTTCGGCGCCTGCATCATGAGCACCTGCGCGGCGCTCATGGAGGAACGCCACATCGACCAGCAGACCGGGATCACGCTGAATCCCGATATGGAGTTTTACAAGTTGTCCGGCATCGCGGATATCGGGGATATCATCGTGCATCTGGATATCCGGCCGGAGATGGATAAACGAGGCGTCATCGGGCTCGGCGAGCCCCCGGCGGTTGGCGGAATTGCGGCGATCGCGAATGCCGTAGCGAACGCGATCGGCGTGCGCGTGCCGATGGTCCCGTTAACGCCCAACCGAGTGCTCGACGCGCTCGCAAGGAGGAATGCGTAATGGAAGCCTTCTCCTATGCAAATCCCGCCACGGTGGCCGAGGCGTTAAAGCTGCTCGGCGGAAGTTGGAACGATGCGCAGATCCTTGCAGGAGGCACCGATCTCATTGCGCTCATGAAGGATTACGTGACCTCGCCAAAGCTCGTGGTGAACGTGAAGAATATTAAGGAGCTTGGCGGGATCTCAAAGTCCGGCGCTGGGCTGCGCATCGGCGCCACGGTAACCTTCGATGAGATGTCATCCCATGCGGCGCTGCGCACTGAGTATCCGTCGATTCATACGGCGGTGATGGGCGTGGCGAGCCCGCAGATCCGGAACATGGGCACAGCCGCCGGCGATATCTGCCAGCGCCCGCGCTGCTGGTATTTTCGCAACGGTTTCGGGCTGCTCGCGATGAAGGACGGGAAGAGCTTGGTTCCGGACGGCGAAAACAAATATCACGCGATTTTCGGCGGCGGGCCGGCGTATTTCGTGAGTGCATCCAGCCTGGGACCAGCGCTGGTCGCGCTGGGCGCGACGATCAAGATCCAGGGCGGCAGCGGGGCTCGTACGGTCGACGCGGCGAAGTTCTTTGTGATTCCAAAAACGGATCAGGAACGCGAAATCGATCTGAAACCGAACGAGATCGTGACGGAGATCCACTTGCCCGCCGCGGCGGGCGTCCGCAACGCGACTTACGAGATTCGGGAACGCCAGTTCATGGACTGGCCGCTGGCGACCGCGTCAGTGGCGGTGAAGATGACTGGCGGAAAGATTTCGCATGCCAAGGTGGTTTTGGGACACGTTGCGCCGATTCCGTGGGAGGCGACCAAGGCTGCGGAATACCTGAACGGCAAGACCATCGACGAAAAAACGGCTGAAGAAGCTGGCCAGCTCGCCGTTGAGGGGGCGCAGCCCCTGAGCCAGAACGGCTACAAGGTGCAACTGGCGAAGGTGGCCGTGAAGCGCGCTCTGCTCGCGACAGTCCGGAGAACGTAAAATGGAACGATCCAGTCTTGCGCGGATCGACGCCGACAGGTGCCAGAATCTGCGCTGGAAAGGAATGTACGTGCTCAGCGAGGTGGATCCCCTCGTCGGGCATTCTAACGACGGGCTGTTCTGGTGTCACACTACCAGCAACTGCGTCGGTCCCGACGGTAAGGTTGTGGACGACTACGAGTGTAACGAAACCCGGGCGTGTTATAAGTCGCTCTAAATCCAACGGATCACCGCAGGGAGACCGAATCAAGCCTGTGAAAGCCTCGGCTTCGGAGGAACTGCTCCGTCCGAGACCGATTGAACTCGCAAGGGGCGGCTTTTCCGGCGCCCGTCCGTTCGCCAGCGCGGCCGGCCGGGCCCCACAAAGGTCGGTATTCGGCGCTCCGTCTGCGCTACAATATAAGCATGAAGCTCATTGGGACCATTATTGGCGCGTGTCTCCTCGCATCCACTTCGCTGGCTGCGAAGCTTCCGACAACCAGCGTTCGCGGCGAATACCTCGAAGCCCGCACTGCGGATGTCTATACCGGGCCGTGCTTTGCAAACGGCGAAGTCGGCCAGACGGGAAAGCTGGCCGTGATGGGCTGGCACATCGAGAAAGGATCGTGGCAGGGCGTCAACCTGGACGGTCTGTCAGTCATGGGTGTGCTCCGAGCCTCCAATACGCTCGGTGATTTCGCCAGCGCTCCGTATCCGGTGAAGTCGGTGATTATCGTCGATCAGAAGGCGACTCCGGAACAACAGATCGCATTGAAGGAATTCGCGCAGCGCATGGCCGGAAACCTGTTGGCCGATGTGGTGCGCGTTGAAATTGAGCCGATGACCTTCAATCTGAAGGATAACAGCATCCATTCGATGACGGCGTCTTTGACAGCCGGACAGCTTGCGAAGATCTCGACGCGGCCGCTGACGCCCAACGACCAGGTCTGTCATAACGAGGGCGTGTGGTATCAGCCGTTAGCGAAAGTGGACCATGCGATGGCTGCTTATACTACAGGCAATTCGTTCAATGGTAACGAACTCGGCGAAAATTGGAACTACCCCGAAAAGCGCGGATCTTTCGTCGCCTCTTTCAATTACCAGGATTAAGCATCAAGTTTTGAGCGGGCGGGCGCGTCGAGAGCCCGTCAGCTTTACGATTCAAGCGCCTGTTTCATATAGGCGTAGCATTTCTTCACTTCCGCAATCGGGTCTGTTCCCCGATATTCATATTCAATCATTGCCGGGATCGGATATTTCTTCGTCTCGAGAAGCTTCAATACTCCTTTGATATTGGTTTCACCTTCGCCGAACGGCATATTCGGCCCCTGATTCTTCTTCCGATCCTTGATGTGCAGCGTAATGATTCGGTCATGATGCTGCTCCAGGTAGCTCACGGGGTCGAAACCGGCCGCAGTGAAGTGGCCGATGTCGAGATTAATGCAAATGTATTTAGACGCGCCGTTCATCGCTTCGGCGAAGTCCTCGGGCCGTGCGAACTCGTCGGGACGCATGTTTGAGTGATTATGCATGCCGACATAGATTTTGTATTGCTGGGCGTATTGGTCAATGCGCTTGGCCAAAGAGGGATTTGTGGAAGCGGTGATCTTGTTTACCCGCATGGCCTGCGCGATCTTAAAGCCGTTTTCAATTTCCTGGTCCGACCAGTCCTTGCGAAAACTATAATTGAAGGCGTAGAGTTCGATCCCTGCGTCATCAAACTTCTTCCTTACCTGCCTCAATTCTTGAAGAGGTGGATTTTTACGCCACTCGGCCGCCTTGGCGCGATCGGCCGGTTCGACATGGCCTTGCCAGAGCTCCGCATAACCGAGGCCGCATTGCTTGTAGGCATTAATGGCGCCATCCACAGTGCGGTCCGGCAGCTCGCGGAAGCTGTACGATTGTGCGCCGATCATGACCCCGCGCACTTTGGAATCGATTTTGGCTAATGCTGTTGCGGTGAATGGCGCCGCAAAGATCATCCTGCCGATATCACGACGAGTGTACATGACGTTGATTTTACGCCAGGCGCTTTGTCGCGAGACCGGCGACCGGCTGGCGATGACGCTCTGACGTCTTGCTAACGGTAAGCGGCGCGGCTTGTCGCTGAACTTCACATATTCCGGCTCGACAGTTCGCTACAATAGCGATACCCGTCTCAACGTTTTGATTCGTTTCCTGAATGTTTGTGGCGGCCTGAAGGTGACCAGCGGACGCTGCATCACCCGGCTGCTATCATCGCGGGACTTTCCAGGTGGCGGGACAGAGTAGGTGAAAGTTGTCATTTCTAGCGTTTGGATGCCTTCTTAAAGTCGCGGTTCGCATCTCATCCGGCCGTATCTTGCGCAGCGCCGTTGCAGCAGCTATTGCTATTGCACTCGCGCCGCTTGCAGGCGCCGCCGCCCGCGTGGGGAGCTTAGACCTGAGCAGGGTCGTGGTGGTTGGCGATTCTCTGACTGCCGGATTCCAAAATTTTTCGCTGTTTGACGGCAGCAGTCCCGGCGCCCCCCTGGGCGGGCAGGAATTCGGATACCCAGCGCTGATTGCACAGCAAGCGGGAGTAACCCTCACACTGCCGCTGATTTCCTACCCGGGTTTGCCGCCAGCTCTGACTTTGAGCGGAGGCCAGATTGTGCGAGCGGCCGGTATTGGCGTGCGCGAGTTTCCATTATTGCAGGCGTTCAACCTGTCGGTTCCCGGCTTTAACGTCGCCGACGCCTTGGCGCATCCATTTCCTGGCGATCCGATTCATAACCCCATCGACCTGCTGAGCGACGCCGTCCTGGGCGCGCCCAATCCGGCCGTTGCGGGATGCGGGCCGATACTGAGCGGGTCCGCTTTCGTCGTCAGCGAAGTCCAATGCGCCGCCGCGCTGCGCCCGTCGATGATCATCATCGGCCTTGGTAATAATGATGCGCTACAGGCGCTAACGACGGGAGCGCCGCCGACGCCGGTCCTCGATTTCAGAAATCAATACCACGAACTGACGGCGACGCTCGCGGCGACGGGGGCGCCTATGGTTATCGCCAACATCCCCGACGTGACGGCGCTTCCATTTCTTGTGCCTGTGCCAGCGTTCGCTGCACAGTGCGGCTTCATGCCTCCTGGAGCTATGCCAGGCGACTTCGTTGCTCCGAACATCACCAACACCGCGGCCACGAGCCTTGACCTGTGCTCGAACTACGCCGTTCGTCCCGCCGCGCTGGTCGCTGCGGCTCGAAATGCCGTGAACGCGTACAACAATATCATCAAAGACGAAGCGAAGGCCGTCGACGCGGAAGTGGCTGACATCAATAAGCTTTTCGCGCACATTGCCAGGCACGGCTATAAGCTGGGGAACGGGCGGATCTTAACAGCGGAATTCGGCGGCGGCCTGTTTTCGTTGGATGGGATTCATCCCACAAACACCGGGCAGGCGATCTTGGCGAATGAGGTGATCAAGACCATCAACACCGCCTTTCATACCGGCATCCCCGCCATTTCCGTCGAGGGGATTGCGCAAAGCGACCCGCTGGTTCCGAAGCCCTGACGAAAACCTGTTCATATCGCGAATTTTTCAGTCGCGGCTCAAGCTGAGCCGCGACTGAAGACCTGAAGGGAGCGATCAGAATTGGAGCTTTGCGCCAAGCTGTATTGAACGCGCTCCGCCAGCGCCCGTGATATAGCCGAAGTTGGCGCTATTAATGTCCGTGTTCGGGTTGCCCCATTGCGGCGTATTGATGACGCTGAAACCCTCGCCGCGAAGTTGCAGTCTCCAGCGCTCGGTAATCTGGAAATTTCGGAACACGGAAGCGTCCAGGTTCCAGAATCCGGGTCCGCTGATTACGTTGGGTCCAAGATTGCCGAACTCAGGCAATCCGCCATTCTCAGCGCCAGGCTGCGCGAAGCAGTTGGTAGTAACGAGTGGTCTCGAAGGGTTAAAGTTGCAGATCGTCGGCGTAAACCATGTTGCGTTCCGGCCGTTGCCCTTGGTGACCTGGATCGGACCCGGGCCAAACCAGTTGAGCGTATTGCCGTTTCCGGGCGCCTTCAACACCGCGGAGTTTCCGCCGAAATTAAGCGGCGTGCCGGTGGCTATCGATAGAATTCCATTCACCTGCCATCCACCGAGGATCCAGCTTCCGGGACCGGATTGGAAGAACTTCTTGCCTTTCCCAAACGGCAGTTCGTAAACATAGCTCTGGACAAAGTAGTGGGTGCGGTCGAAGTCGAGCCGCCGCCAGTTTCTCCGGCCGTTAATGTAAAACGTGATGCCGCTGTCCTCGGACTGGTACCCCATGGCCTTGCTGTACGTGTACGCTGTGGTGAGCTGGAATCCATTGGCGAACCGCCGGTCGAACTTCACCTGTAAGGCGTGGTACATCGAGCTATATCCGACATAGCGATCTTCGACGCTGGCCTTCTTGCCGAACTTTTGATACAGCGGCTGTCCGGCGACATCAGCGCCGAGCGTAGTGGACGCATTCAGGTTGTATACGGCCGGTTGATCAACGCCGTGGTTGCCGACATAGGCGACATCAAGCGTAAAGCCCTTCGGCAGCGCTCGCTGCACGGCGAAATTCCACGATTCCACGTAGGGCTCGCGGAACAACGGATTGATGAAAAAGTACGTCTGGTTGATGTCGGCATTAGAGATCACTCCGTTGGAGGGGATCTGCACGGTTTGGAACGGCGGGAAGCCGTTCTGGAAAGTTGCCGGCCGACCATCCGGCAGCACGGCCACGCAATAGGTGCAGTTTCCGCCGAAGAAGTTGTTCTGCTTCACGGGATAGTTGTATGCGTAGGTGTTATCGGGGAACGGCGCATAGCTGATTCCGAACCCGGTCCGGAATACGGTCTTGTCGTTGAGCCGGTAGGCAATGCCGATGCGCGGGCCGAAATCCTTGTGATGCGTGTGGATGCCGACATTCATCGGCACGTTGCCATAACCGGCTATTAACAGGCTATTGGTGGTGGGGTCGTACTGCGAAAAGCCTGCTTTGTGCGCGGGAGTCGCCGGCGGATAGAATTCCCATCGCAGACCCAGGTCAAGCGTCAGTTTCGGCGTAATCAGCCATTTGTCCTGCACGAAGCTGAAAAACTGCCAAGCGCGGTAAGCCGGGAAGATAACCGGGTAATCGCGCCCTTCGTCATTGGGCGCATCCAGCAGAAAGCTCGCAAACGAATTGTAGGCGCTGGTGTTTGCGCCGGGAATAGAAGTCTGATTGACGCCAAATTCGATTAATCCGCGCGGGTTATAGGTTTGAGTCTGCAGCAGATCGTCGCGGATGCGGCGCACGTCGACTCCGAATTTGATGGTGTGATTGCCCGCTGTTTTGGTCCAAATATCGGTGAACAGAATATTCGTTTCAGCGCGGATCCAGGGCAAACTCGCGGAGAATCCGATAACCGGATTGCTGAAGGAACTGATATTGATGGATGGCGGCCCGCTGGTCCATGGAATGCCGTTGATGCCGGGAATGCCCAACTGATCCGCCGTATTCTGCCCATAGCCGACCTGCTGGGCGTCATTGCGATAGCGGTTGACGCCCAAGCGCGCCTCCATGACTAATGTGGGGGAAAAGATATGGTCGTAGTTGATGGCGCCGCTGTGCGTGTTCTGCACGCCTGTACCTTCAAATCCGGCGCCGCCTACGCCGCGCGGACCGCCATAAATACCGTAGATGGACGCATCAAACGTCACTGGACGCGAGAAGCTGTATCGCACCGAAAGGCGGTCGTTTTCCGTCTGATTGTGGTCGACCTTGACATCGAATTGGTCAGTATTGCGATAGAACGGCAGATTGCTGAACAGGTTCTGTGTGATCAACCCCGGCGCGCCCAGATTCGGCTGCGGGAGAATACCGAGGATTTTGGCGGAAACGGGATTGATCCGGCTCGGAGGAATGATGTTGCCGGGGAACGGCGTCCGGCCCGTCCCGCTGTTTGGGTCACCGGTCGTCGGATCGTAAATCGTCGTTGGTGAAGCGCTCAGGTCGCCGGTCCGCATGACGGAGTTTGGTATGCTCAGGCGGTCGTTATTGGCGCTGTGGTCTTCGATGCGCAGGTAATCGCCGAAGAAAAATGTGCGGTTCTTAACAATGGGGCCCCCGATCGTCCCGCCGAAGTAGTTATAGGTGAAATGCCCGCGCGCGGGATCGTACCAGTTGCGCGCCGCGAGCGCGCTCACGCGATTGAACTCGTACAGCGAACCATGCAGCTCATTGGTGCCGGACTTGAGGATCACGTTAATCGCGCCGCCGGTCGCGCGGCCGAGTTCCGCCTCGTAATTGCTGGTCGAGATATCCACCGTCTGAATCGCCTCCTGCGGAGGGATGAGCACCTGAAGGAGTCCTGTGCGCTCATTGTCGTCCACGCCCTCCAGCTGGAGATTGTTCGCCAGGCGCGACTGACCGTTGAAACGCGTCGCAAGACTGACCTGCGGGTTGAAGAACGCAGAGTGCTGGCTCTCCGGCCGCGCCGCTCCCGGCACGAGAATGCTGAGACTCTGGAAATTGTGACTGCCGCCGAGCGGCAGCTCCTCGATGATTTTTGTCGTGATCTGCCGGCTCGTGTCGGCCCGCTCGGTTTGCAGCGGCGGCGCTTCGGCGGTGACGGCAATGGTTTCGCTGACCTGGCCAGGCTGCAAGGTCAGATCGACCCGAACGGTCTGGTTCACGTTCACGTTGACATCCGAACGCTCCGCGCGTTTGAATCCGGTCTGCTCCACTGCGACCCGGTACACTCCGGGCGGAAGATCCGGGAATGTGTAGTTCCCACTATCGTTCGTGGCGGTGGAGCGGCTGACGCCGGTGTTGGTTTCGGTGATGGTCACTTTTGCACTCGGTACGAGCCCGCCGGTCGTATCGGTGATCGTGCCAAGCAGCGTGCCGCTTACGGCTTGCCCATAGAGCAGCGCCGAGGACGTTGATACAAGCGCAACAACACAGCAACGCACTACAAGGTGTCTCATGTGTGTAACCCCAATCCGGCCTCCGGACGACCCTTTATTTTTCGAAGGCCTTTGTGCTTAGTGTAGCGCCGGAGCTCAGGCGAGTGGTATCAGTCTATTCTGAATGGCTGCTTCGTGGGCCGCAATGGCGGCCTCGCACACAGCGTAGATATCAGCCAGCGGTAAACTGGTGGGCGCGCCGGCATAAACGTGCGCGATGTAGTCGCGAAACACCGATCCCGCCGCCGGCAGATTTTCGACCCGGTGCGGCTTCTGGTCGACCGTCATCAGCACAACGCCCGTCGACTCCATGTACTCGGCCACGCCCCTTGTCCCGGCCAGTCGAAGCCGATCATCGCCATGGGTTGGGGCTGTCGCTGGGCGGCAGTAGTCCATGTGCAGCGTGGCCGTCCCCCCATTGTCGAGCCGGAGACACGTGGCCGTGCTTGTTTCCATGCTGCCGGACTCGGAAAATTGCGGCCGGCCCATAAAAGACGCAACTTCACGAAAGCTGCGGCCGCTTGTGAACCTCATGAGATCCAGCATATGCGGGCCGATCCAGAGGATGGTGCTGCCGTACGTCTCGCGATGCTTAAACCAGTCCGGCCGGTCTTCGAGCTGGTACGACTTCTGCGCCGAGATTTGCACGACTTCGCCGATCTCCCCCCGGTCGACGATCTGCTTGAGCATCAGAAACGGCGGAGCGAATCGCATCGGCAGCAACATTCCCAGCCGGACGCGATTGCCGGCGACCGCCGTTTTGACGCGTTCGAGATCGCCGCGCGTCATCGCCAGCGGCTTTTCGGCGATGATATGATGTTGCCGCCGCGCCGCCTCAAGGATAGCGGCAACGCGTTCGCCATTGGAGTTGCACACGGCGACAACGTCGGGCTTCTCGGCGTCCAGCATGCGCCGGTAGTCGCGGTAGGTTCGCGCCTTCGCCAGATGGCGGCTGCTTCTTTGAAATCGGGCTAGCGCATCGGCATCCGCGTCGGCCACGGCTGCGACTTGAACGTCGGGCATGGTATCGAGCGGTTGTGTAATTTCGCCGGGGTGCCCCTCTACGCCGACAATCGCAACGCGCACTGGCGCAGGCAGCCTAAGCACGGCGGCGGGAGAGGCCGCAGCCGCCGCTCCGGCAAGGAGGGCGCGCCGCGTCCACGTCGCGCGGGATGTGTTCATCATGGCTATTTCTGAGAATATCGCGCAAACCGAGCACGGCGGTTTCTCGCGCAGCGTCTGCATCGCGGCCCGAACCGCCGGCAATGACCGCAGCTTATTGCAGCCCTCCGATAATCTTTCGATACTCATCCTCGGTGAATGCGCGGAGCGTCTCGGTGGTCAGATTGCCCTTTGATGTGATCGAAAGCGTCGCCCTGGCGAGGGCGGCGTCGTCCGGCGCCTCGGTGACGAAAACGAAATCATAGCGGCCGGTAACCATGTAGAAATCTCTGAGTCTCACGCCGGAGGCCTCGAACAGTTTACGAGCTGCATCGAGACGCGACGGACTCTCTTTTATGTTCTGCAACCCCTGGCTCGTCCAGCGAGCGAGCGTGACATAGGTCGGCATGGGACGCCTCCGCCGCGCATTATACTCCTGTGGAGCGTCTCCGGCGCCCTAGAATGGGTAGAAGATGTCGGCATTACCGGCGCCTCCGCCCCTTGATCAGATCGGAGCGCGGCCGTTCTCTTTTTACCCGGCAATTCTGGGAATTGAGCAGAATGAGTGGCTGTTCCGCCGCGCAACTTGGTCAGAGGTGCTGGTCCACAATACGAAGACTGGCGCCGACATCTGGATCCCCCGCCGCTTTCTCGGCGAAGCATCTCGGATCGACGAGCCCGTTGTTATCGTGGGTCTCACAAAAGAACTGGAGTACAAAGGCGGCCTGATCTCGCCGCATGAGCGGCGCGTCGTCGAAATGCCGCGTCTCGCCGCCGACCCTGCGCTGCCATCCAACACCGCGGAACCGCGTCCCGCTCCGATCGCGAGCATCCGCCTGGAGGGTGGAGCGGAATCGCGCGCCGGAAGGCTGTTAATCAGCGCGATCGCTTTCGGAATTGTTGCATGCATCGTAGTCGTTCTGATTCTGCGCGACAGCGCCACGCGCGTGACATACGCGCCTGTGATGCAGACGGAGTTAGGATTCACCGCCGCCGACGATTATTTTTCGATTACCAGCAGGCTGGGGCCCCCGAAAGAGGACCGGTGGCGATCCGACCGGGGTGAAATGCAGTTCCGAATATTGAAGTATCCCCGTGAAGGACTCAACGTTATCCTGATGGGTATTGACCGAAAAGATGCACATTATATCGGAGCGCTTGATCAGAACTGGCATGTAGTTCACGCCACAAACGAAGATACGCGCAACATGCTCCGAGCGATGAAACGCTTTTAGTTTCAATTTTCAAAAACGTTGGCAAAGCGTTTGCTCACATTCGAAAAGGAGTGGACTGGCTTTATGCCTCGAGACTTAACCGTGACACAGTTCGCTATTGCCACGGCGTGCGCGCTCTTTGCTCAAACCGGAGCCGCTCCCGCGCAACGCGCGCCGCAACCCATTTATCGCGTGACCATTGTTTCGCGCACGACCAAAGCGATTAACTACGGCCACCGGTCAGCCCCGACGAACATCGATTTTCGCGGAACGCCTCTGCTTCCATCGGCGCGAGGAAGCGCCGTGGTCGAGAATAAGGGCGGAACTACCGTTATCAACGCGCGATTTGAGCATGTCGCGCCTCCCTGGCAGTTCGGATCCGGATATCTTACCTATGTTCTCTGGGCCATCAGCCCGGATGGCCACGCGAAGAGTCTGGGCGAACTTCTTCTGAACGGTTCCGATAAAGCCAAGATTACGGCAAGTACGGACATGCAATCGTTCGCGATGATCGTTACAGCAGAGCCGTACTACGCCGTTCCACAGCCCAGCGACGTGGTGGTGATGGAAAATGCTGTTCGCCCGGATACGGTCGGGAAGGTGGAGGAGGTCAACGCCACCTACGAGTTGTTGCCGCGCAAGGAGTATACGTATGTGCGCGACGCTCAGGTCGTGAACCCCGCCAAACCAGTCTCCATCAGCGAGTACGAAGCGATCACGGCGCTGTACCAGGCGCAGAACGCCATACAGATTGCTGAATCGCAAGGCGCGGGCCGGTATGCCGCAGACCGCTTGGCGAAGGCGAAGCAGTTATACGAGCAGGCGCGGGCATATCCGAAATCGCAGAGCAAGACGATCGTGTCCATGGCGCGCGAAGCGGCGCAGGCGGCTGAGGATGCTCGCGCCATCGCTGTAAAGCGCGCTGAGCAGGAGCGCCTCTCGAATGAGGCGAAGCAGGCTGCAGAGGCGAGGCGGCAACTCGAGGCCGCGCAGGCGGCAGCGCGCTCCGAAGCCGAGCGGTCGCGCCGTCAAGCGGATCGGGCGCGGGCTGAGGCCGCAGTCATCGCACAACCCGAGATAGCCAGCCCGGCGGCGTCGCCGCCACGCGAGGAGCCGCCCGCGCCCGCATCGCGGCCAGCAATTGAGGCCCGAATTCCCCCGGACGCCACGGATGCGACGCGCGCCAATCGCGCACGCTTGTTGACCGATTTGAGCCGCGCTGGATTGCCGGCGCTGGATACGCCCCGCGGCGTCGTGATTACCGTCCCAGAGACGACGCTCGAGAGCGCATCTGCGATGCAGAGTGAGGCGGATCGCATCGCGATGGCCTTGAGGACCTATTCCGGAATTCGCATCGACGTGGAGGGATATACCGATATCGGAGGCGAAATTTCGCGCCAGGTGACTCAGGCGCGGGCGGACGCCGTGCGCAGCCGGCTGATTGCCGCCGGTCTTCCCGCTGCCTCCATCATCGCCCGGGGCCTCGGAAATTCACGGCTCGTCGCTTCAAACAGCTCCGAAACGGGCCGGGCGCAGAACCGCCGCGTGGAGATCGTCATCAATGGCGATCCCATCGGCGCCCGCGCCATTTGGGACCGCAGCTATACTCTGGCGCGTAAACCGTAAATCCGACGCCGCGTAATTTTTCCGTAAGCTCGGAGTATGGCCATCGCATCCGTTAACCCAGCGACGGGTCAAATCCTGCGTACGTTCGAGCCGCTCGGCCGGACAGAAATCGAACAAAAGCTTGAGACCGCGGCGCGCGCCTACCAGCGCTACCGCAAGACCTCCATTTTCGACCGCGCGAATTGGCTGCTGCGAGCCGCTGAGATTCTCGAATCAGAGAAGGAAGACCTTGGCCGTTTGATGACCTGCGAGATGGGAAAGCCGCTCAAAGCGGCGATTGAGGAGGCGGTCAAATGCGCGGCCGGCTGCCGCTACTACGCCGAAAACGGCGAACGCTTTCTCCGCGACATCGAAATCCCGACGAATACAACGCGCAGCTTTGTGCGCGCGCTGCCAATCGGGCCGGTGCTGGCCGTGATGCCCTGGAACTTCCCCTTCTGGCAGGTGTTCCGGTTTTTCGCTCCGGCCGCAATGGCGGGCAACGTCGGCCTGCTGAAACACGCGTCAAATGTTCCCCAGTGCGCTCTGAAAATCGAAGAGATTATCCGCCGCGCGGGATTCCCCGACGGCGTTTTCCAAACGCTCCTGATCGGATCTGAATCTGTAGAGCGGATCCTGTCGGATGATCGCGTCAAGGCCGCATCGCTGACGGGCAGCGAGCCGGCCGGCAGCAAAGTGGCGGCGACCTGCGGCAAGCTGATCAAGAAAACCGTGCTGGAGCTCGGCGGCAGCGACGCCTTCATCGTTATGCCCAGCGCAGAACTGAACGAAGCCGTCGCTACGGCGGTTCGCGCGCGGACCATTAACAACGGTCAGTCGTGTATTGCGGCCAAGCGCTTCGTAGTGCATGAGAGAGTGTACGACGAATTCGAGCGGCGCTTCGTCGAGGGCATGGGGGCGTTGAAGGTCGGCGACCCCATGGACCCATCCACCAACATTGGACCGCTGGCCACCTCGCAGATCCGAGACGATCTGGAGGATCAGGTGAACCGGGCTGTCGCAGCCGGAGCGCGCGTGCTTACGGGCGGCAAGCGGCCGCATCGCCCCGGTTGGTTCTTTGAGCCGACCGTGCTCGCCGGCGTCCGCCGCGACTCGCCCGTTTTCTACGAAGAAGTGTTCGGTCCGGTGGCGATGCTGTTCCGCGTACGCGATATCGACGAGGCCATTGCCCTGGCGAACGATTCGCCGTTCGGCCTGGGGTCCAGCGCGTGGACGAACGACGCCGCTGAGCGCGAGCGCTTTATCAATGAACTCGAGGCGGGCATGACGTTTATCAACGGCATGGTGGCGTCCGATCCGCGTCTGCCCTTCGGAGGCGTGAAGCATTCCGGCTACGGGCGCGAACTCGGCCCCTACGGGATGTTGGAGTTCGTCAATCTGAAGACGGTCTGGGTGAAGGAGAACCAGCAGCCGCGGAGCAGCGGCGTCGAATAAGCTACTCCGATCCACGGCGTCCGTGCACCAGCCGTCCGCTGATGTAGGTTGCAGTTGCGTGCTGCAGGCCGAACCAGTATGGAATTTCGCGATAATCCCGGCAATCGAAAATGGCGAAGTCGGCCAGCTTGCCCGGCTCGAGCGATCCCACGGCGCCGACTGAAGGCAACAGCCGCAGATCATCTGGAGCACGTCAGCGATGAGGGCATCGGAGCAATGGCGCGCGCAGGAGCGCAGCCGGTGTTGTTGCCGGCCGCCGCTTACGCGATGGGCTCGACCCGATATCCCCGCGCGCGCGGCATGATTGATGCAGGGCGCCCGATCGTCTTCGCCACCGACTTCAATCCGGGCACATCGCCGACGTTCAGCCGCCAGCCGCCAACATCAGTGAACTGGTCGGCGTGCATTCGCAGACCGAGACCGGCGGATCGCGCCGCATGGAAAATCCGACGAGCGCCATCGAGATCGAAAACGCCTCGCTCGCAAAGTACGTCGCAGTATTCGGCGAGCTGCTCGCGCGCCACCGCGGGCAGCTCCTGCGGACGACGAGATCGACGTAGTCGCGCTTGCGGCCGCGGCATTCCTCCGGCGTCTCATGAGCGCCGAGAAAAGTCGGGACGCATCGAATCGGCTTGAGACGGGAAATGACGCGGAGCAGCTTCAGTTCGTCCTCCACGCGGAGGCGGTCCTGCTCTGTCGCGAGCCGCGTCCGCCGGACCGTCGACCGGATTCCGCCGCCGCGCTCGGCGATCTCCTTGTATGAAACCCCGGTGATCCGCAGCTCAAATTCATCCGCGCCGTCGCCCGCGAATACCGGATGGGTATGCGCGTCGACAAAGCCCGGCATCACCACGCGGCCGCCCGCGTCCAGAATTTCGGCCTCCGCGGGAATTGGAAGGTCGGCGCGGCGTCCTACGGCGCGGATGCGTGCGCTCTCGATCAGCATGGCGCCGTCTTCGCGTCCGCAGCTCATCTCGTATGCGCGGACGCGCCGGACCGGCCAATGTCGCAAGCTGCGAGCATC
>DASRCT010000019.1:0-27868 GCA_035652975.1 Bryobacteraceae bacterium
TTGCACTCCTGCATTGCTCGCTTCCGCTTCGCCAGCCGATTAAATCGTGCATCGAAGAGCCGGAAATCGTCAACCACCACTCGACCGGGGCTGGGGAATTTTCAGGCGCCGAAACGGGGAAATTTCAAATGGCGTTGACAGCAATGACACAGGCGGAAAATAGGGGCCCACCAGCTCCCGTTTCCACCACTGGCCGGTCTTCGCCCGCTCCGCCGGGGACGTGAAGTGATACTCATATCGCATGGCGCGTACATATCGCGGCGGCTGGTCGGGGAAAGGATTTGTCCGCAGCAGCCCCAGCACGCCCGGATCGTTGCGCAGCAGCTTCGACATCATGTGCACGAACCAGGGATGGTTGTAATACGACGAGAAGCCCGCGAACCACATGAGCCAGTCCAGGCGCAAGTGATAGGGCGCTATCTGCGGCGGCATTCGCCCGGTTGCGTTCGGCTTGCCTTTGAACTCATATTCGCGCCATTTCGTTGAAGGGGTCAGTACGGCTTCATCCGTGCCCTCCACCACGACCTCATACCGCGGGCGCGTGATCGATCCGAATGCGCCATAGGTCCCCACCAGGTGAAAGCGGTTGTACACCGTATTCATGATCTGATTGCGCGACAGCATGTTCTGAACCGGCTTGATGCTTAGAAATGCAACCAGTACCGCCAGCCCGATTACGGCAATGCGGTGCGCGAGCGCCGGCGGGTGCGTCTGGTGCGCGGGAACGGGCAGGACCGTCGCGAGCGCGCGATCATCAAAGGCGCTGATCGCGAGGATGATCGTCAGGAAATTCAGCCACGACAGATTCCCGCTGGCAAAAATGAGGCTTTGAAAAACTATTGTGATCAGGCCGGCAATCGCTGCGACCGGCTGCGGCAAGAAATAGCCAAAAGGCGCGATCAGCTCTGCGAAATGATTAAACAGAACGCCGCCCTTGTGCGTCCATTCCGGCCCCCAATGGAAAAACCAGCTCAATGGGTTGGGCATCGGCTGGGTCTCGTAGTGATAGTTGAGACAGGTCAGATCGCGCCAGCAGGGATCCCCGCGCAATTTGATCAGCCCTGCTCCGAACATCAGCCGGAACAGCAGCCAGCGCATCAGCCAGATGCCGATCGCCTGCGGCGTTGTGTTCCGGCTCCCGAGAAAGATGCAATAAAATATGGCCTCAAGCAGAATCGATTCCCAGCCGAAGGCGTAGAACGTCTGGCCGACGTTCACGAAAGAGAGGTAAAGGACCCACAGAGCGGCCCAGATCAGCATGGAAAGCCAGGTGCTGTAGTTGTCCGCGATCCCCGCCAGCGCCAGGCAGGACAACACAGCCCCCGCCCAGGCCGCCGCGGCAAATGCCGCATCATGCGGGAAGAAGAAGAACAGGCTGGGCGAGGCTCGAAACGGCAGTTGCTTTACGAACAGCGGAACCGGCAGCAGTCCCCGTTCACCGAGCAGCGGCCGGAACTGATTCACCGCGTTCAGAAAGGCGATCAGACAGACCAGCGCAATCCCCCTTTGCAGCAGCAGGCGCGTAAGCCAGTAATTCTCGGAAGCGATCCACCTCATGGCCGCAAATCCTGGTTGTTCGTGATATTGACGCTACCGGGGACGGGAACGCATCGCAAGTCCGCGCGTTACGATTCGTGCCGGGACGGGGTCCAATGTCGAGGAGGGAGTATGCCGGAGAAGAAGACGATAGAGCGTGCGCGCAGGGCCAGGCAGGAGGGAAAGGCGCCCTCAACCCAGGCCGGTGAATTCGTCCGGGAAGAGATGGAGCACATTCGTGAAGGCAAGCACGGCGCCCGCTCGCCCCAGCAGGCGATTGCCATCGGGCTCTCAAAGGCTCGCCGGGCCGGAGTCGATCTGCCGCCGCCGAAGAAGGGGACCACCTCGGAGGCGACCCGCAAACGCGCCGAGCGCGACTACGAAATCGGCCATGGCGCCAAGAAGCAATCGAAGCCTTCCGCCAAGCGTTCGCAGGCGCGGTTGGAGGCGCTTCAGCGCGAACCGCGGTCAAGCGCCTCCCGGACGGCTCTTTCGAAACAGGCCAAGTCCGCAGCTGCGCGGCGCAAGGCGCGGGGGACGACAACGATCCCTCAGAGCAGCAGCCCGCGCCGGACCGCCTCGAAAAAGCGGTCGCGGCGCTGAGACGCGCGGCAAGTCTTAGGGGGAAATTTCCGCGCGGCCCTGCCATCGCCTCCGCTCCGACGCAAGCGCCGCCAGCCGCCAGTAAGAGGGTTTTGATCAGGACCGATCCAGGCCGCCGCCTGTTCGCCCAACGCTCAGGAATGCGCATTCAGCAACGTGAGCCGGATGCGCTCTCGCGCCTCGTCGAGTTGATCCGGCGTCGCGCCGAGCTTTCCCAGGATGCTGCTTGCGATGGCCAGCGCGACCTCGCCTTCGCCGCTAAAGACCTCGTCTGCGCCTGAACGCTTCAGCAGATCCGTTTCGCCGACATAGTCCGCGCGTGCGACAATGTGAATCCCCGGGTGAATCTCGCGAGCCAGGCGGACCGCCTCCCGGTTCGCGGCCGACCCGGATGAGCTGAGAATGAGGCTCGCCGCAGCGGCCACCCCCGCCTTCTCGAGCGCCTCTGCGCTGGTCGCATCTCCGTAGACCGCGTTCACTCCTTCTGACTGGAGCTTCCTGTAGGTCTCGATATTCATCTCAATGACGGTGGGCGCAATCCCGTGCTCCCGCAATATGCGGGTGACCAACTGGCCAACGGGACCGTAGCCGACGACAATGGCGTGGTGCGTCGGCGCCTGGTCGGACGCTCGAATGACGCCGCTCCACTGCGCAGCTCGACGGTTCAGCAACCGCCAAAGCCGGGGGTGGCGTTTCAGCGCGGCTTCGAGCGGTTCGACCAACCCATACAGGAATGGATTCAGCATGATGGAGATGATTGCGGCCGCAATCAGCGCATTCATCGCGGCCTCGCTCAGCGCGCCGAGTTGCCGGCCCACGGTCCCGAGCAGAAACGAAAACTCGCCGATCTGCGCTAAGGCCAAAGCGACTCCAAAACCCACCTTCGAACTGTATCCGAGAAGCGCAACGATGGCCATGGCGGAAAGCGGCTTGCCGATCAGTACAATTGCCAGCGTGATTGCGAACAGTCCCGGAGACGCGAGCATCTGCCGCGGATCGAACAGCATTCCAACCGTAAGAAAAAACATGACGGCGAAAGCATCCCGCATCGGCAATGCCTCCGCAGCCGCACGCGCGCTGAATTCGGACTGCCCCACGACCATCCCGGCCAGAAAGGCGCCAAGCGCCATCGACACTCCGAAAACGATCGATGAGCCGACTGCAACGCCGAGCGCCAGCGAGAGTACGGCCAGCGTGAACAGTTCCCGCGAGCGCGTTTCCGCAACCTTGTTCAGAAGCCAGGGCACGATGCGCCCGCCTACGAAGAGTGTGAGCGCAACGAACCCGGCGATTTTCGCCGCCGCCAATCCGAGCGCAACAATCAGGTTCGATGATGTCGACGGGCCGCCGAAAACGACCGGGAGGACGACCAGGATGAACACCGTGAATAGGTCTTCCACCACCAGCCAGCCCACCGCAATTCGACCTGTCGGACTCTGAAGTCGTCCGCGACCCGCCAGCACTCGGATCAAGACCACCGTGCTCGCAACAGACAACGCCAAACCCAGGATGACGCCCGAGGTCCAGCTCGCCCCGAGAGCATGAAACGCGATCGCTCCGAGCGCAGTAGCCGTCGCGCTCTGGACTACTGCGCCGGCTATCGCAATGCCCCGAACCGCCAGCAGATCCTTGATGTGGAAGTGCATTCCCACGCCGAACATGAGAAGAATCACGCCAATTTCGGCCAACTGCTCGGCTAGCGCGCGGTTCGCAACAAAGCCCGGCGTATTCGGCCCAACCAGGATCCCTGCAAAGAGGTAGCCGACAATCGGCGACCAGCCAAGCCGGTGGGTCGCATACCCTAACCCCAATGCGGCGATGAATCCGGCCGAAAGGGTCAGTATCATTTCTGCGCTGTGCATAGACGTTCGATCGCACGATGCGCGGACGGTTTCAGAGATTGAATCCGCGCGCCAGGAGCCGGACGCGCACGCGAGTCAAGCCGCCCCGGCGCGGCGTTCTAGGCCAGACTGAGCCCCGGTCCGCTCAACTGTCCGCAGCGCACGTATCCGTCCTTCACGATGAAGACGCCCGGATACTTCTTCTCCCAGCCGCGATTCGCGGCGGGCACATATTGACGCGCGTTCGCTTCAATCGCGGCAATGCCGGGCACATGAGCCGCCAGGCCCACGGACTCAATCAACGACGCGCCCGGACAAGTCAAATCCTGCACGCACAAAAACAGCTTGCGCTTCTGTGCGAGCGCTGCGACGATCAGCGACTGGCTGATGCCCTTGCACGCCTTGAGCGCCGCGCCCGAGTAGCCCAGCTTCTCGGCCATCAACAGCGCCTCCGGTCCGGTTAGCGATTCATCGATCACCACCGGCTTCAACGCGGCCGCTTGGTGCATGTCAAAATCGGGGTGCGCGGCAAGATCGCGCGCCGTCGGCTGCTCGATATACTGAATGTGCGCCAGCGCGTCCGGCGCTCCTTCATCCAGCTTGCGGATAAATTCGAGCACGTATGAAACGTCGTGGCACTTTTCGTTGAAATCGAGGGAATAAAACCACTCGTCGACGCCCAGCTCTCGTTGCGTCTCCGACGTTGCCCGATGGACCGAGACGACGCGGTCCACGTCCCATTTCATGTCATTGCCGGCCAGCTTGATCTTGATCCGCCGCAAGCCGTTGTAGCGGATCCACTCCGGCAAGGTCTCGGGCAGCCCGTCGTTGATCCGGCGTTCGATGTCTGAGGCCGTGATCGGATCGAGGGCGCCCACCAGATGGTACAGCGGAAGCTTGTCAACGGGCTTAGGCCGGATGTACGAACTGAGCCGCTCACCCCGGAACTCGCGCCCGAGATAATGGCTCAGGTCCTGCGGCAGGAACTCCGGGCCGAGCAGTTCGTAGGCGCTGCGGCCGTGATACTTGCCGTAGGCGTCATGCAGCGCGCAGTCGAACGGGCTCGCCGTCACCAGCGAACACAGCGTGGGAATCGCCTCGGGCAGTTTGGCCGAGAGTTCGCGCGCGGCTTTCCGATATTCGGGCTCGACGGCAGTCGTAATCTCGACGGGATGGCCATAATCGGAATATGCGCGATACAGGGCGGCAATTCGCCCGGCCAGGTTCTTCATGGCCTGGAGCGTCTGATCGTAGCTCATCGAACGCGCGGGCCACGACCACACGTTGCCGAGCGGCATCGAGCCGAATCCCTTTGCGCTGCGGCCGTCCTTTCCTTCCACCGTAAGGTGCACGTTCAACAGCGTGACGCGATCGACCGCCCTGCCGCCAAACTTGATTGGGACGCGGTACAGAAAATCCTCGTAGCCGATATCGACGGCGCGGACGCGCGTGGCCGTGGACGATGGCGCGCCTCGAAGAATCATCGGAGCCGCAGAGACGGAAGCGGCGGCGAGGAATCGCCGCCGCGTAATCGTTTTCGATCGGGCCATGATCGACACCCGATCAAGCCTTCGCGCCCGCCGCCTTTTGTCGTGCCTCCAACTCGGCGCGAATTGCCTGAAAGCGCTCGCGAATCGCCGCGACGCGTTGACGGCCGTCCGGCGTTGCGTCGATCAGCTTCTCGAGGTTCGCCCAGAACTGCGCGCCGACAGCCTTCCGCATCTCGGGTATCAGCGGTTCGAGCTTGGCAAACACGCCTAAGTGCTCGCCGTTGGTGTCATTGAACAGTTCAAGGCTGATGGCGCCGTGGTTGACCAGCGCCGCGGCCATATCCCAATAACTCATGACCATCCGCAAATGGCCGCTATGTTCGCTGAACAAAGCGTCGTTAACATCCGCCATCGATTGCGGATGAAACTCGCGAAAGTACCAGTCCCGCGCTTTGCGCATCGTCTCCTCGCGGCGCAACTCATAGAGCTTCAAAATAAGGTCGGCTTCCGCCTGCTTCGACATTGATCATTTTCTCCTTTTTGCGTTGGAACGCCTGTTCGTCAGGGTAACAAGGACGCCCGGTTTACTGCACGCGTTCCAACACCACCGCGGTCGAATCAAAATCGCCGCGCAGATTGACGTTAAGGCCCCGCTGCATCAGGTATGCTCCGCTCAGGTCCGGTTGCTTCTCGAGCAGCTTGCCATCCACTGACTCGAGGCGGTACACGGCCCGATCTGCGAGCCCGCGACGATAAATGACCGGCGTCGGCGTGTTGTACTGCTGCGAATGGCGAAACGCAAACACCACGGCCTGCCTGCCGTCGGCCGAAACGTATTCGTTCACGGAGACGTCGTTCGTGCGCGGCGACGCGAGGCGGTACAAATCGCCGGTCTGAACCGTGGCGCGAATGCGCTTGTAGAGCGCGATCATCTTCGTCGCCAGCGCAAAATCCTGCTCGGACCAGCGGTTCAGATTCGCGCCCACCCCCAGCGCGCCCTGCATCGCCGCCAGAAACCGGAACTCGAGCGGCGTGCTGCGTCCGTTCATGTTCGGGACGTCCGTCACCCACGCCGACATCACCTTCGGCGCGTAAGCTTGTGTGAACCCCTCCTGAATGCGCAAACGGTCGAACGCTTCGGTATTGTCGGACGTCCACACTTCATCGACCCGCCGCAGTATGCCCAGATCAATGCGGCCGCCGCCGCCCGAACAGGACTCGATTTCGAGCTGCGGATGTTTCGCGCGCAGCCGCTCGAAAATCTGGTACACGTTGCGCACGTACTCCACCCACAGCTTCCGTTCGTTCGCGGCGCCTGCTTCCGGCCAGCCCGGCTCGGAAAACGAACGGTTCATGTCCCACTTGAAATACCGCATCCGGTAATCGGTCGCCAGCCTGTCGAGCACGCCGAAGATGTAGTCGCGCACCTCCGGCCGCGCCATGTTCAAAACCATCTGGTTGCGAAGCTCGCTTCGCGGCCGGCCCGGAAAATTCATGACCCAGTCGGGATGCCTGCGATAGAGATCGCTGTCGGCGTTGATCATCTCCGGCTCCACCCACAATCCGAAGTCCATGCCGAGCCGGTTCACATGCTCGATCAATCCGTTCAGCCCCTGCGGGAACTTCTGCGGGTTGACGAACCAGTCGCCAAGTCCTGCGCGGTCATTGTTGCGCTTGCCAAACCAGCCGTCATCCACCACGAAGAGCTCCACGCCGAGCTTCGCCGCCTTATCCGCGAGCTGCTTCTGCCCGGCTTCCGTGACATTGAATTCCGTCGCCTCCCACGAGTTGTACAGCACCGGCCGCAGCCTGGATTGAACGCCGCCGGGCAAGATGCGTTCGCGCTCGAATCGGTGCAGCATCCGCGACGCGCCGCCGAACCCGTCCGGCGAAAAGCCGCCATAGAAGGCCGGCGTATCGAGGCTCTCGCCGGGATTCAGCGGATACGCGAAATCGAACGTGTTATAGCCCCCGGTGACTCGCACCTGGCGATAAGGCGTCTGCTCGACGGTGATCCGCCAGTTCCCGCTCCAGGCCAAGGCGCCGAACCACACGCGCCCGTGCTCCTCGTCCGCCTCGCCCGCGTCAATCGCAAACCATGGATTCAGATTATGGCTGGTGTGTCCCTTGCGGCTCTCGAGCACCTTCATGCCCTGATGGATCGGCTCGCGATTGAGTTGCATCTCGGCGGCCCATCGCCCACTCAGATAGCTGAGGCGATAACCGTCGCCGGGCGGCATGTACCACGCCGCCGACTGCGCGCTCTCGACCACAACCGGCTGCGACGTCCCGTTGTGGATCGTCGCGCTGCGCTCCAGAATGCTGTTTTCCGGATACGCGCGATAATGCAGCGTCACCCGGACATCGTCGCGAATATCTTTCAACTCGATATCGAGCGCGTTCCCGTTGATCCGGTGCGAGACATAGCGCAGGACCAGGTCGCGATCGCCATCGGCGCGCGTGATCTTGACCCCCGGCTCGTAGTACCGTGGCCCGCCCCAGCCGGGGAGCTCCTCGTTTTCGAGCATCTGTCGCGGATCGAAGGACGAAAGATCACGGCGTCTGGCCGCCTGCGGCAGCTCCTGGGCGCGCCACAGCGGCGCGCCCCAATACAGATGCTGCACCGCGCCGTCTTCAGCGACGCCCATCGCGTACGAGCTTTCGCGCGTGGCAAGCAGCCAGATTTTGCGATCGCTCAAATACTGGATCGCCTGCCCCAATGCACACGCCGCGCTCAGCGCAGCGATGAAAACGGGATGAGCTCGGATCACCCCGGCTACTCGACTGCGATATTCGTGCCGTGCTGCCCGGTTCGGCTCAGGCGATCGATGCGTTGATCGATCATCTCGCGCACCCCTTTCAGCACCTCAATCCGCGCATTCCGGAAATGCTGTCGCACCTCCGGCGGCAACTCCAGCGAGCGCAGGCATTCCTTGAGACGCAGGCACATCGCGTCAATCACCGGATACTGGCGCGGAGGCGCCTGGCCCGCGCCGGCATTGCTCCCTGTGTTCTGCATACGTCACTTCTCCTTCATCTCCACAACCAGTCTGCCATCAACCAACCGCGCCCGCGCCGGTTCGAGCCCCGCCATGGAGGTCGGCAGCCCGATGTGACGGCGCAACGTCCCCACCTGGACGACGAGCTCATCGCCCTTCTTGAATAACCCGACCTCGGCCTTGGACGCAAACGGCAGGTCCAGCCGAACCTCCCAATGATCCGGCAGCTTCTCAAACGTGTACGGCCGCTGGGTCCGCGCCACCTGAGCCGGATTCTCATCCTCAGCGTACAACGCGCGCGCAAGTTCCTCCAGCCGCGCTCTGCCCAGCACCTCGTGGGTGAACAGGGGAACGCGGCGCACCGGCACCGGCGCAAAGTACTCGTCCATCTCCCGAATCACAGACTGCTGCGAGGTTCGCCACTCCGAAAAGAACGCATCCTGCACCTCGGAAGGAAGCACGCGGTTCACCAGAATCGAATCCACCGTCAGACCATACAGCGAAAAGTAGACGAAGGTGCGCTGCGTCTCGCGCAGCACCATCTTTTCCGGATTCGTCACCAGCCGCACGCTGGTGATCGTCGGATCCGACAGCAGCGCGTCGACGCCTTCCAGCTTGCTGAACAGCTCCGCGACATTCGCAAAATAGTTGTCCGGCGGCAGTTCCACCGGCGATACGCGGTTCGCAATCGGCCGTACCGCCTTCACCATCGTCCGCTGAAATGGAAAGATGTGCTTCATATACCACTCCAGCGTCGTCGGCATGCTGACAAAGCGCAGCGATTCCGCCGTTGGCGCGCAGTCAAGCACCATCACGTCATAGCGCCGCTCGCGACGATATTGATTCACGTACATCATCGCGCTCAGCTCTTCCATTCCGGGCAGGATCGCAAGCTCCTGCGCTTCAACGCCGGAAATGCCGGTGGTTCTCAGCACCGATGAGACATAGCCCGAGATCTCCTGCCAGTGGCGGCGGATTTCCACCTGAATGTTCACTTCCTGAATGTCCAGGTTGGAATGGACGCGGAAGGGATCGCTGGTGCGGCTGTGAAAGAGATCGCCGCCCAAATCGAATGCGTCGCCGAGACTGTGCGCCGGGTCCACGCTCATCACCAGCGTCCGCAAACCGAGTTGGGCCAGCCGGACGCCGGTCGCGGCGGCCAGGCTGGTCTTGCCCACGCCGCCTTTGCCGCTGAAAAGAAGAATCCTCACACTTCGATGGTGGCAGACAACGGCGCTCGCTGGCCAGTCGTCAGAAGGCCAGCTTCAGTCCCACTTGCAATTGCCGCGGCGAATTGGCCTGGCTGGTAATCCTGCCGAACTGGTTTGAGTTGAGCGTCGTGTTCGGCAGGCCGAACTGGACGGTGTTGGTCGCGTTGAAGGCTTCGCCGCGCAACTGCGCCGTCATCCGCTCCCTGATCCGAAAATTCTTGAAGAGCGAAAAATCGACGTTGCGAACGCCGGGACCGCGCACATCCGGAAGGGTGCGGCCCGTATTTCCAAACGTGAACGGCGCCGCCGGGGAGAAGACCGATGTATCAAAATAGCGGTTCAGCCGGCTTTCCACCGGCCCTTCCAGCTTCGCGTTGTGGCCGTTGTTATTCGGCCGGAGCGATTCGTTGCCGGCGCTCGCCGATCCCAGCGTCGTGTTCGCGCCATTCAGAACGGTTCGCGCTGGATATCGAGGCTCCGGTTTTCGGTGTATGGGACGGTTGCGTTGGGGAGCGGCTCCTGAATTGCCGTTCCGACAGCGGTGAGCAGTCCTTGACTGCTGCCGGTGGGCTGAAGAAGTCCATTCGGAAATGGATTCGAAAGGTAGCTGTAGGGCGTCAGTCCGTCCTGCGAACCCACAAACGGCGTGTCCGTTCGATAACCGAAATTGCCGATGACGCCGCCAGCCGTGGTGGGCGCGCCGGCGAAAAAGATTCCGGCGCCCCCGCGCAAGATCGTCCTGCGCGTCAACTGGTAGGCGAAGCCTAGCCGCGGCGCCACGTTGCCCCATCGGATCGGAAACTGCCGCCGCCCGACTCCGTTGGTTCCCACAAACACGATTCCACCTTTCAGCCCGGGGATGCCGGCTGGTCCCGCCAGCGGCGACGGAACATCCGGATCGAAGTAGTTCATCCGGTCGTGACGCTCCGTGCGAGGAACTTGTATCTCGTAACGGACGCCCAAATTCACCGTGAGCCGCGAGTTCAGTTTCCAGTCGTCGCCAAAATACCACGCGTAGTAGAGGCTTTCCGTATCTGCGATTTTGGAGTTGCGCGTCATCGTGCCCGAGCCGAGGCCGAGCAGCATGCTCGCAAGCGAATTCCCGCCGGTCAGCGTGGCCTTGGTTGGATCGGGACCCTGCGTCAGACCCGGCGAGAAGCTGAAATTGACGTCGAACGCCTGGGCCTCGCCGTTATTGACTCGCAGCAGCCGGCCTTCAAAGCCGAACTTAAGAAAGTGTGCCCCGCTGATTTTGCTGTTGCTGAACAACAGCGAGTAGGTTTCGTATGCCGAATGGCGCTAATCCGGGCCGCCGTTGCCGATGCTCAGGTATCCCGAAGGGTTGAAAGCCGGAAACGCCAGCACGTCCACATTAGCCCGAATATAAGCGGGAAATCCGAGCGTCGTAGGATCGAAGCCGTAACTGGTGGGCGCAAGGACTGCGAGCGCGCGCCCGAAGCCCCAGCGCAGCTCGGAAATAAAACTCGGCGTCCAGTTGCGGACATAGTCAGCCGACGCGCCCGTGCCGATCTGGCTCTGATTGCTGCCCCCCTGCACGAAATTGAGATCCGCCGGAAACGTTCCGGTCGGCGCGGGAATGCTGTAGTTCCGGCGGGACGCCCGCACAAAGAAACGGTTCGCGTCGTTGATGTTCTCGTCCAGCTTGGCGTCCCACTGATCAATGCCTCGCGCCTGTTTACCCCCCGCGTAATAGTTGTTTAGTCCAGTGACAAGGATCACGCGCGACGTTCGGCAGCGGGTAGTACTTCATAACATTGCGCGCGACCGGATCGATCCGATCGGCGGGAATCACGTTGCCGGCGAACGGAGACCGAATATAGCTGGCGCCCGACCTCTGCGTGGTGAGCGGGTCATAGATAATCACTTGGGCGCCGGTGGACGCGAAGGTCTGGGAAAAGTCGCCGGCCCGCTGCAGCGCAGTGGGAACTGTATCTCGAACCGTGCTCGGCGTAACCTGCCGCAAGCCTTCGTAATCGCCGAAAAAGAAGGTCTTATTCGGGCCGTTATACAGCTTCGGGATGATCACTGGTCCGCCGAAGCTGAAGCCGAACTGATTCGGTTTGAAATTTGCGAGCGGCGCACCATTGGCGTTGTTGTAAAACGAATTCGCATCCATGACCGAGTTGCGGAGGAACTCGAACGCCGAGCCGTGAAACTCATTTGTGCCGGACTTGTAGACCATGTTGATAATGCCGCCGCCGCTGCGGCCGAATTCCGGCGAATAGTTCGACGTCTGAACCCGAAACTCCTGGATCGCATCGACGCTCGGAAAAATGCTGAACACGTTGATCGGCGTGCCGCCCGGCGGAGCGGATGGGACTCCGTCCAGAAGCACTTCGTTGCTCACGGGCCGCCCGCCGTTCGCCGAAATATTGACGCCGTTGTAGTTCAGCGCCGGCGATCCCGTGCCCCCGGGAACCAGCAACACCAGCGAATAGGCATTGCGTTCGTTCAGCGGCACGTTCACAATGGCGCGGCCCTCGTTCCGCATTTGCGACGGATCGTAACACGCCGGCAACATGCGCACTCATCTGCCCGACGAACCAAATCCGCCCTCGCCGCGGGCGCTTTCCGCAAGCTCCCCTTCCTCCCACTCCACCGCTTCATAGCGCGCAACGACCATCTGCGCGATCCGGTCGCCCTTCTCAATCACATACTCCGTTCGGCCCAGGTTTAGAAGAATCACCCGGATCTCGCCCCGATACCCCGGATCAATCGTCGCAGGGCTGTTGGGCAGCGTAATCGCGTGCCTCAGGGCCAGACCGCTGCGCGGCCGTATCTGCGCCTCGAATCCCGGCGGCAATTCGATCGCGAGCCCCGTCGGAACCAGACGCGGCTCCCCCGGCTGCAAGACGGTCCGCTCGGCTGCGCGCAGATCCATGCCCGCATCTTCGTGCGCGCCATGAGCGTATTCCGGCAAAATCGCCCCGGGCGCGAGTTTCTTGATTCTGATTTTCATCTCGTTCCTGTTCGCGAATCGCGCATCACGCACCGCGCTCGCCAGCGCGGTCCGTGCGCCGAATTCGATATCATACCGTTTGCCCCCGGAATCTCAGCAACGCGTCATCACTGTCGCTCCACTCCCGGCCGAAAAGTGCGCGTATGCGCTGGCGCGCTACAGCCGCTCTCCGGATTCCATCCGGGACTCGCTGGAGTGGGTGCGCTCGCACGATTCACAGAAATTTCTCGAGCATTTTTACTTTCAGTACGGACACGCATCGATCGCCGACCTGGGACACGTGGTGATGTGCTTCGAAGGCGTATCCGAACTGGTCGCCGCCGAAATCGAGGACGAACCCTTGTGGGACGGGCAAGCGCGCTCCTCGCGGTATCAGAACTTTGGACAGACGGGATTCATTACGCCCCCTGAAGTGAACCAGACCGACGCCGCCGTCTACTCCGCGGCTGCATCAGGGCTCCTTTCCGCCTATCAGAGCATCCATTCCGCCATGGTTCAGTTCCTGCGCGAGAAACTGCCGCGCCCGGACGCCATGAGCCCGCCGGCGTACGAGCGCAATATCGCGGCGCGCGCTTTCGATGTCGCGCGCTATCTGCTGTTCTGGGGCGTTCCCACCGGCGTCGGTCAGGTGACGAGCATCCGCACCCTCGAAAAACAGATCCGCCGTCTCAAGGCTTCCGACTATCAGGAGGCGCGCGAACTTGCCGACGAAATGACCGCCGCCTGCAGCCGCCCTCCCTCCTGCGGCTTCGATTCGCAGCCGCCGGACCCCGTCGCCCCCACGCTCGCCCGCCATGTCGATGCGGATCCGTTCACCGCGACGGCGCGCGCCAACTTGCGGCGATGGGCTGAGCAGAATCTGCCTCCGCGATCGATGCCCGATCCCGCCGGCGTCGACCTCCTGCGCCCCACCAATACGCCCGCCGACATCGCGGCGACCTTGCTGTATACCGTGACGGACCGCCCCTTTCGCGAACTGTATGAACTGATGTGCGGATGGGGCGAGAGGCGGCGCGCGGAAGTGATCGAGGTGGCCCTTGAGCGCCGCGCACGGCGCGACGAGTTGCCGCGCGCATTCCGGGGCGGACTGTATGCGTTCGACATCATCATGGATATCGGGGCCTATCGCGACCTCCACCGGCACCGTCGGTGCCAGCAATTCAGACAGCCGGACTCCGACGCCCTCGGATTTGAAACCCCCGGCGCGCTGGTCGAAGCGGGCCTCGCGGCGCGCTATGAAACGGCTATTCGCTCCGCGCTGGATGCGTTCCGCAAGCTCCCGGCCCCTGCGCGCGATTATGTCCTGCCCTTCGGAACCCGCTGCCGGCGCTTGTTCAAAATGGACTTCGCCGAAGCCGAATACATGTCACGGTTACGCAGCGGAGTTAAAGGGCACTTCAGCTATCGCCGCATCGCATGGGAAATGAAGCGCCAAATGGAGCAGCTCGAGCCTGAGTTGGGCCGCTGGATCGACGCAACGCCGCCCTGGATCGAGGACCCGTTGAAAAGATAACTGGTTTTCGCGTAAATTCTTCAGCTTTTTCTGCGATCGGGCGCTGAAAATCGCCGCAAGTATATGTATTTCGCGGGTGCAACCTTTGGCGCCACACCTGCGTATAACTTAGCGGGCTGCGACAGCAAATCTTGCAGCCCGAATTCCTTTGGGCGTCAGGCGCCCCGCTGCATTGGTGCACGGGCGCCGGCGAACCCGATCGACGCTGATGGAGGAGATAAGTTACTATGAGCCACTTTAAGGCATTTGCTCTTGCATCCTGCGTTGGGCTGCTCGGCGCTGCGTTTGCGCCCACGATGCGAGCCGACGAATGGAACAAGCGTACAATTCTAACCGTCAATGAACCCATCCAGGTTCCGAACGCCACGTTGCAACCTGGAAAATACGTCATGAAGCTGCTCGATTCGCCCTCAAACCGGCATATCGTGCAGATCTTTGACGCCAACGAACAGCATCTCATCACTACGGTCCTGGCCATCCCGAACTACCGTTTGCAGCCTACGGGCAAAACGGAATTCGGCTTCTGGGAGACCCCGGCCGGACAACCCAAAGCGCTGCGGTCATGGTTCTATCCTGGCGATAATTTCGGTCAGGAATTCGCATATCCGAAGAACCAGGCCGTACAAATCGCCGCTGCGGCGAAAGAAAACGTTCCCACTACCTATGCGCAGTCTGAATCCGAGCTCACCACCGCTCGCGTAGCCACCGTAACTCCGAGCGGCGAGGAGAAGCCAATGCCAGCGGCCACCGAAACTCCCGCGCCGCAGAACACGCAGCAGAACACCACTGAGGTAGCCCAGAACACGGCGCCGGCGCCGGCGACGCCTGCGGCCACTCCGGCTGCCACTCCTCAGACTCTGCCGCATACGGCCAGCCCCTATCCGTTGATTGGTCTGTTCGGGCTGCTGTCGATTGCCGGCTATGGCGTAATGACGCTCGTTGCCCGGCGCGCGTCGTAGCCTGCGGCGCTGCTGCCAGTTCTTAGCAACCATCCCGGGCGGGGTGAGTTCCCGCCCTTTCTTGTCGCGCTTAGAGGAAGGGTTTTCGGGGGAGGCGGCTCATGAAAACTGTTTCTCGCTCCTGGATGCTGTGGCGGCGCGTCGCGGCCTTTTGCGCCGTTCTGGTCGCCGCTGGGTGGCCGCTTGAATCCCAGGCGCCGATCCCCGTTTCGCCGGTTCCCAATGAACAGCAACAAAACCCTTCCCAGAAAGCCGACATTCCGGCCGCTCCCGTCATCAATGCGCCTCCCGCTGCGGCGCTCGCGCCGCCTCCGCCTTCGAACGCCGGCAAAGAGTTCACCATCTCGGCGGAAGTCGATCTCGTGTTGCTGGACGTGAGCGTGCGCGATTCCGATGGCGGCTACGTATCCGGACTGCCCAAAGAGGCTTTCACCGTTCTCGAAGACGGAAAGCCGCAAACCATTACCCAGTTCGCCGATAACGACATTCCCGTAACGGTAGGGCTGGTGGTTGACAACAGCGGAAGCATGCGGCCGAAAAAACCCGATGTGATCACTGCGGCGCTGGTCTTCATTCAGTCCAGCAATCCACTCGACGAGTGGTTCGTGATCAATTTTAACGATCGCGTGCGCCGGGGGCTGCCCGATATCCTCCCGTTTACCGACGACGTGACGAAGCTCAGAGCGGCTCTGGCGAAAACCGACCCGGTGGGTCGGACTGCGCTATATGACGCAGTGCTCGCCGGTCTGCGCCAGCTTGAAATGGGGAGGCGCGACAAGAAGACTCTGGTGGTGATCAGCGACGGCGGCGACAATGCGAGCACCCACAACTTCAAAGATGTCTGGCGCGCGGTGCTTGAATCGCAAGCCACGATTTATACGGTCGGCATCTTCGACCAGAACGACAAGGAGAGCAACCCCGACGTCCTAAAGCGCCTGGCGCATGTCAGCGGGGGCGTGTGCTATCTGCCGAAGCAGTTGGACGAGGTTGTGGGAATTTGTCGTCAGATCGCTAAAGATATTCGCACGCGGTATACGATCGGCTACGTGCCGCAGCAGTTGAATCGGACGGGAGTGCGCCACATCAAAGTGGAAGTTCACGCTCCGGGCCACGAAAAGCTGATTGCCCGTACGCGCACCAGCTACATGGTCACTGGTCCGGCGGGCGCGACGGACCGGCAGAAGGAGAGTCTGAAACCGTGAGGGTGCGGGTTCTTCTCGATCCTCCTCAGCCGCATCGCCGGCGGCCGCAGCCGGCGCGCTTGGTTCGCGCCGCGCGCGCCGCGCTGCTGCTCGCTGGCGTGTCCGCGTTAAGCTACTGCGCCTACATCTACCTGGACGCAAAGATTTATGACGCGTACGAGAGCTGGTCTCTCGACCGTGAGGCGCGAGGACTGGACCGAAGCGTCGTCGCGTTCATGCGCGACGCAACCCCGCTCCGCTATCTCCTCGGCGAGACTGAGAAACCCGCGGTCCGACCCGCGCCGCCGCAATCGGCCGCCAGCCGCGGTCTGGAAAATAGCGGCGTACGGAAATTCACCGCTCCGCGTGAGCTCATCGGCCGTATTGTCATCCCACGGCTGGGCGTGCGCGGCATCGTGAAAGAAGGCGTCGACGAGGGCACGCTGCGGCGAGCCGTAGGACACGTGCCCGGCACGGCGCTGCCCGGCGAGTCTGGGAATGTCGGCCTGGCGGCGCACCGCGACACCTTCTTTCGCGGTCTGAAAGATGTTCGGAAAAACGACCTGATCCGGATTGAGACCCCGGACGGCGACTACGAATACCAGGTGGATTCCATCCGCATTGTGAAGCCAAACGACGTTGAAGTGCTGGCCTCTACCAAGGATAGCCGCGCCTTGACCCTGGTAACCTGTTATCCCTTTTACTACGTGGGCAACGCGCCAAAACGGTTCATCGTTCGCGCCACCCAGGTCGACGTCAGACCGAAAGAGCTTCAAGGCTCTTGAGCTTGGCGGCGAGCGTCGTCCTTTTCAGACGCAGCATATCGGCGGCCTTTTTCTTGTTTCCGCGAGCCTTCAGTAAAGCCTGCGTCAGAATCGTCCGCTCAATCTGCCCGATCGTTTTTTCGAAATCGAGTCCGTGATCCGGCACGGCTATGCCCGGCGCAAGAGCCGGGAGCGGAGATATGGCGCCATCATCGGGCAACCGGAAATCCGAGGCGTCCAGCGTTTCCCGATCCCCGCTGAGCACCACCGCGCTCTCTACGGCATTCTCCAGCTGCCGCACGTTGCCCGGCCAGGCATACTGCGTCAGCCGGTCCAGGGCCTCGTCCGAGAGGCGCTTCAGCGGCAAGTCTTCGCGGGAGCATACCCGCTCGACGAAGTGCGTTGCCAGCAGGGCGATGTCCTCCCGGCGCTCACGCAGCGGAGGCAGCTCGATTTGCACCACATTCAGGCGGAAGTAAAGGTCTTCGCGAAACGCTCCGGCGCGTACCCGGTCGCGAAGGCTGACGTTGCAGGCCGCCACAACGCGGACGTCCACGCGGACGTTCTCAGAGCTCCCGAGACGCTGGAACTCGCGTTCCTGCAAGACCCGCAACAGCTTGGCCTGGAGCTCCAGCGGCATGTCCGCCACTTCGTCCAGAAACAGCGTTCCACCATGCGCCTGCTCGAAGCGGCCGGCGCGGTGGTTCGTCGCGCCGGTGAAGGCGCCGCGTACGTGACCGAACAGTTCGGCCTCCAGCAAATTTTCGGGCAAGGCGGTGCAATTGAGAGCAACCATGGGCCCCTGAGCGCGCGGGCTGGCGCGATGGAGCGCGCGAGCCACGAGCTCTTTGCCCGTTCCAGTTTCCCCCGTGATCAGAACCGTGCAGCGCCTCGGACCGGCAAGCCGGATCATCTCGAAAACCCGATCCATCGCCCGGCTGCGCCCCACCAGCAACGATCTCCAGGGTGCGCCCCCGGCGCCGCACACGCTCCGCCGGCGGCTGTCCTCCACAGCCGCTCTTAAGCTGGCGTGGAGCTCCTCAGCGCTGGCAGTCATGTTCAGAACATGGAACGCGCCCAGCCTGATCAGACGCACAGCCTCGTCCATTCGCGGCGAACGGCATCGGACCAGCACAGCCGTGGGCAAATCCATCCGGCGCAGCTCAGAAAGCAGACCGACGGCGTCCGACGCTTCCAACACGTTGATCACCGCCGCATCAAACCGCTTTTTTGCAAATTGCAGCAGCGCGGCCGCTTCGCTGGAGGCCGCCTCCACCGAGACGCCGCGCAACGCGGCCTCGTCCCCAGCTCCCGGCGTCAAACCGATCCATAGAATATTCATGCTCAAAAATAGGCGTTGGGCGAGTCTTCGCCCTGGCCATCCATCGGCTGCAACCTCGCGAACTTTAGCGAAAATTTTTTCTTATCGCTTTCTCCGTGTGGACTAAGCGTAAGACCGCATCCGCTAGCCAAAGTATTGTTCCGCAAGCTCCGGCTTTGCTTCGAGCGCTTTCGCCCACTCCGTCCTGGCCTCCTCGACGCGTCCGGCCGCCTCCAGCGCATGTCCGAGGTTCAACAGCGCTTCTGCAAAGCCGGGTTCAAGCTGGACGGCTGTACGGTAGTAATCAATCGCCTGTTCAGGGTCCGACGCGTTCTGCAATGCGAGCCCGATGTTATAAGCCAGAATCGGGTCCGCCACCCCGCTGCCGGCCAGCGCGCTCCAGAGTTCTGCCGCTCTAGCTGCATCGCCCGTCTGCGCCGCCACACTGGCGGCGCCCTTCAAAGCTTCGATGCATTGGCGGTCCATCTCCATTGCGCGTTCAAAGTGCCGGCGCGCGCCATCGAGGTCGCCCGCGCAGTACCGCGCTATGCCCGCGTTCAGAGCCGGCTCGATGTTCGCCGGCCGCAGCTTCGCACAGAATTCGAACGCTTCTGCCGCAGCCGTAAACTCAGCACCCTGAAATCGCAGATGGCCCAGCCGCGACCACGCATCTTCCCAATCCTGGCGAAGCTCCACTAACTGCTCATACGCCTGCTTGGCCTTTTCCATTTCGCCAAGAGCTTCCAAGGCCAGGGCCGCATTCCAGGTGGCCCCCGCGTTCGAGGGTTCAAGTTCCATGGCGCGCCGGCACGCATCCAACGCGCCCTGGAAATCGCCCGCGCGGAACAGCACGAAGCCGAGCGCCGCTTGCGCAGCCCCGGAAGCCGGATGCGTCTCCGCCGTGCGTCGCAACGCCAGCGCGGCTTCCTCCAGGCGTCCCAGCTTTTCGAGCGCGATGCCCAGATTGTACGAGGCCTCAAACGACGCCGGATCGAGTTTGAGCAGTTCTGAGCAGCTGCGCGCCGCCAGGTCGTAGTCGCCGCGCGAAAATGCGCTCCTGGCGCGCGCTTTCAGCGCAGTCTCCGATTGCGGCCGCAGCCGGATCAGGCGCGCCGCGTACTCTTCTGACGCGGCGGCGTCGCCGCGCGCCATACACGCGGCGATCAAACAGGCCAGCAGCTCGGGATGGTCCGCCTGCTTTGCAGCGAGCCGCCGGTAAATGGATTCGGCTTGCTCACGGCGGCCCGCCAGGTGCAGCGCGATAGCCTTTCCGAACAGCGCGTCTTCGGCGTTTGGCTCTTCCCGAAGACACGCTTCAAAACGCTCGAGCGCTTCCTCCGTCCGGTTCAGGCGCAGCAGGCACGCCGCATGACCGAGCCGGGAACGGCGCGGCGCAGGGCCGGTTTCCTCCGCTTTGCGAAAATCGGCTGCGGCTTCCTCATATCGGCCTGACCGCGCCAGACAGACAGCCCGGTTATGAAGCGCCGATCCGTCCTCGGGCGTGGAGTCCAGAAGACGGTCATAGATGCGGCGCGCGTCCTCGTAACGCGCAACGTCGCACAGAATCTGCCCCGCCATTCGAAGCACGTCCGGCGAATGTTCGCCGGCTTGGATCGCCCGGTCGATCAGCTCACACGCATCGGCGCTCTTCCCCTCGAGATGCAGCCGCAGCGCGCGCCCGGCCAGTTCGGAATCGGCAGGGCGCTTGACCGCCCCCGCCTCCAGAACTTCCAGACGGACCGGCGCCTCGGTCCATTGCTTGTCGTCAAACCACAACCACTCGTCCGTGTATGCCATCGTCATCTCCCGCGCGCTGCCGCGTCACCGCGGTCGTCTGGTTCAGAAAGCTGGATCCTTTGCAGCTTCGCGCGGCCCGCCTCGTCTGTCAGCAGCCCGAATGCGCCCGTCTTGAAGCGGCTGTCGCTCCATGTGTCCACCAGCTCGCCCTGAATCCATGTTCGGAATGTCGAACCTTCGACATCGGTCCGGATCTTGAAGACCGTGTCGCGCGCAAATTTTTTTCTGAGCGGGATGCGCGCCCGATCCTTTGACTGCCCCTCTTCGACCACGGTCCGGGTCAGGGCGATGTCCGCCATCGGCCCCGGCTTTGCGATCTCCAGTCGTAAGGCGTAGTAGTTGTTCGGGTCGGCTGCGCGAAAGATCCAGCCCAGACTCTTCGATTCGATTTGTCCCTGAAATTCGATCCGGTAGTCGCTCATCGTTAGCGACGGACGCAGGATCGAGAACCGCTCGCCGCGGGGCGGTTTTCCGCTCCAGTCCGTGGACCAGTCCGCCTCGGCGATCGGCGCCGGCGCGGCGTGCGTCCGGCGATGCGCGGCGGGCGGCGACCCATTGCCGCGCGTGAACAGAAACGCGCCGCCGCCGCCCACCAGAATCAAGGCTCCCGCGACGCTCAGAATCAAAGGCAACCTGTTCCTTTTCTCGACAGAGGCGCCCAGCGCCAGCACCGGCTCGGGCGCCGGCGCAGATCCCTGATCCAACTGCTCCGCCCCACGCCTTGGCGCCGGCGCCGCTTCAAAGCCCAATCTGGGCCGCAGCGGGTTCATGTGGACAACAGGCAACTCCGGCGCAGCCGGCGGGAACGGCGTGGGACGACAGATATCTTGAGGACCGGAATTGGGCGGCGGCGCAAGCCGCAGTCTCACCGGCATGAAGTTGACGACCTGCCGCGGCCGCGTGGAGACTGGCTCCACACGCTCCTGCGGAACAGCTTCTGTCTTGCGCCGCGCTTCCGCGAACGGCTCAGAAGCGGCCGGCGATGCGTCGGCCGTCCCGGACGGGCCGGACGGTTCGGATGCCGCCGGTCGAGACGCTGCATCCTCATCAACGCGCGGCTCGTCCCCAAGCGGAGTCAGCCACCGGCCGGCTGTTTCCTTGAACTCCGGCCGGGCTTCGAATTCCATCAGCTCAGGCGCTGCCGGAGACGCGTTCTTCAACGCAAATCGCAACTGGACGAATCGAAATTGTTCAACGCGGGGCAGTGCGTTCACGGGCGCGCGATCCGGCTGCTGCGCGCCGCTCTGAGCGCCATGGAACGGGATGGGGCCGTCGGAAAGCAGCGGCATCGCGCAGTCTTGCGCCTCGATCGTCGGAAGCAGGAAGCCGCACGGCGCCGGCCGGGCCGGGGCGGGCGAAGGCGCTTCCGCGACGGCCGCCGGCGAAGGCGGCGCCGGCGAAGGCGTTCGCGGCGCTTCCGCGCGCCCTGCCGCCGGCCGCTTCTCCACTCGGGGATTGGCCTGCAAGAGACGGCTGAGCGCGAGTTGCGAATACTCCTCTTGATACTTCTGCCGATGCGCCTCCGAACAGAAACCGCCGCCGCCACGGAGCTTCTTGAGCAGCGCCAGCTCGCCGCCGCAGTACAGACACCGCATGTTGTCTTCATCGGCAGCGCGCTTGAAATCCTAAAGGCCCGGCCCCCAATTTCTCAGGCAAACCGTTTAGCGCCGTCCCCGCCGCCGACTAAAGTCCGCCGTCTGGGAGGACGATCTGACTAGCATGGCGAAGCAGGAAGCGTTGAAGGCGCAGGTGGATGCGCTGCGCAGTTCAATCCCGGAGCTCAAGGGCGTGCTGCTGGCATCCAGCGAGGGATTGCCCATTGTTCAGTCGCTGGCCAACGGCGCGGACCCCAACCGCATGGCCGCGATGGCCGCCGCGGCGTCAGGTCTTGGCCGCCGGATCAGCGACAGCATGAGCGTGGGCGCGCTCCAGGAAATCGCTGTGCGCGGCGACGATGGCGTGCTGTTTGTGTACGCAGCCGGACCCAAGGCCATTCTCGCCGTCGTGGGTCCGCAAGGCTGCAATGCCGGCCTCATCCATCTCGAAGCTCGAAATACCGCCCAGGAGATTTCGCAGCTGCTGTAATGGCCCGCTAAAATCGGGGAAGTGGCCCCTGATAGCACGGCCGGCCGCCCGCGGGAACTGCATTACCGGTATGATGCGCTGCTGGACGTCTCCAAATCGATTCTCGCGCATCGCGATCTGAACGACCTCTTTCGGGATCTTTCCCGACTGCTGCGGCGAGTCCTGCGCTTTGATTTTCTCAACCTGGTTCTGTATGACCCTGCATTGCACGCGATGCGGTTGCACATCCTCGAAACGGAATCGCCGCACGACGGCCCCCCCTACGATTACCTTCCTGTAAGCGATTCCCCCTCGGGCTGGGTCTGGGAAACGCAGGAGCCGCTGGTGATCACGGATTCCTGGTCCGACGACCGCTGGCCGGTGGTCATGGACATCTTACGCCGCAATTCGATTCGCACCGTGTGCTACGTTCCGCTCACCACAGCGCAAAGGCGGCTGGGCGCCATCGGATTCGGATATCACGAGCCGGACGCCGCAAGCCCGGAACACGTCGAGTTCATGCAGATGGTGGCCGGCCCGGTCGCGGTGGCGGTGGACAATGCGCTCAGCCATGAAGACTTGGCCCGCGAACGCGACCGGCTCCGCGTTCTTCTCGATATCAATAACGCGCTGGTCTCCAGCCTGCAGGAGCAGGAACTGTTCAAGACCATCACCACGTGCCTGGCGCAGGCGACTCCGCATGATTATGCGAGCCTTGCGCTGCTGACCCCCTCGGGCGATCGCCTGGTGCTGCGCGCGCTCGATTTTCCCGGCGGCAGCGGCGCTATCCGCAAGGACATGGAGATGCAACCGGGCGCCTCGCTCGCCGCGGCGGCGGTGCGCGACCGCGAAGCGAAGCGCTACACGGCCGAACAACTGCAACAATCCGACTCCGAAATTGCGAAACGGCTGGTCGCCGAAGGCATCCGCACGGCGGTGTGCCTGCCGCTCGTCACGCGCCACCGCGCCATCGGCGCGCTCAATCTCGGCAGTCGGCGCGACAACGCCTTCAGCGATGCGGACGTGACTTTTCTGGCCCAAGTGGCGAATCAGATTGCCATCGCCGTCGAAAACGCCATCGTATTCCGCGAAATCTCCAAATTAAAAGACAAACTCGCTGAAGAAAAGCTGTATCTCGAGGACGAAATCCGCACGGAGCGCAATTTCAGCGAAATGGTCGGCGAGAGCGCCGCCTTTAAAGCAATCCTCAAGCAGATCGAAACCGTTGCGCCCACTCAAGCAACCGTCCTGATCCTGGGCGAAACGGGAACCGGGAAAGAACTGATCGCCCGCGCCATTCACCAGTTGAGCGGCCGCAGCGACCGCACCTTCGTGAAACTGAACTGCGCCGCCATCCCGACCGGCCTGCTCGAAAGCGAGCTCTTCGGACATGAAAAGGGCGCATTCACTGGCGCCATCGCTCAGAAGATCGGCCGCTTTGAACTGGCTGACGGCGGCACCCTGTTCCTCGACGAAATTGGCGATATCCCGCTCGAGTTGCAGCCCAAACTCCTCCGCGCCTTACAGGAACAGGACTTCGAGCGCCTGGGCAGCAACCGCACCATCCACGTCGATGTCCGCCTGGTGGCCGCAACCAACCGCGACCTGGCCCGCATGGTCGAAGACCGGGAATTTCGAAGCGACCTCTACTACCGCCTCAACGTCTTTCCCATACACGTCCCTCCCCTGCGCGAGAGGCGCGAGGACATCCCCATCCTGGTCCGCTATTTCGCACAGAAGTACGCCCGTCGCATGGACCGTCATATCGAAACGATTTCGGCAGAGAGCATGGACCGGCTGTATCGGTATAACTGGCCGGGCAATATTCGCGAACTCGAGAACCTGATCGAGCGCGCGGTCATCGTGTCCAAAGGCCCTGTTCTGTTCATACCGGCCCTGGATGTTCGCGGCGAAACGGCCGAGTCCGCCCCGCAGACGCTCGCGGCGGCAGAGCGCGAACACATCATCCGAGTCCTCAACGAAACGAACTGGGTGCTCTCGGGGCCATCCGGCGCGGCTGCCCGCTTGGGAATGAAACGAACTACGCTCCAATCCCGGATGAAAAAGCTCGGGATCTCACGGCCGAGGTAAATGCCGATATATCGGCGCACTGCCGTTATTTCGGCAGCAGCTATCGGCGCCCCTCCAAGTTCGTTTTGCAACTTATTCTAGTTATTGGCATTAGTGATCCGAAACAGCGGTACGCGACGTGCCCCACCAGTTAGCGGATGCTCCGAATCACGCTCCACGACAGCCCGACGGTTCTCCGATTTCAATTGGAGGGCAAACTGGTCGGGCCGTGGGTGGCTGAACTGCGACGCTCCTGGCAAACCACTTGGAGCGTCCAGGCTGGTCGTAAATTAGTAATTGATCTTACGGACGTAGCATTTATCGACGACAGCGGCAAGCAATTGCTCAGCGAATTGTACGAGCTCGGCGCGCAGTTCGTGGCTCGCCAGCCGCTGACGCGCGCCATCGTCGAGCAGGTCCAACACGGCCGCACGGTCTGAATCATCGAACAACCCAAAGCTCATGGCAGACGAAACCGTACTCTACGAAGAAGAACAGACGCAAGCGACACCAGCGCCGCCGGTAATTTCGAGCCCCGATGAACCGCCCGCTCCGCCTCCGCAGACGCCTGCGTGGAAACGGCCGAAGTTCCTGATCGGCCTTGGCGCGGTCCTGATCATCCTGGCTGCAAGTGGAATTGGCGCCTGGCTGTATTTTCGAAATCGCGTTTCGACCGACGACGCGCAGATTGACGGCCACATTATTCCGATTTCATCGAAAATTTACGGCGCGGTGGCGGAGGTGTTAGTCAACGACAATCAGCCGGTGAAAGCCGGACAAGTGTTGGTTCGCATTGATCCGCGGGACTACCAGGCGAAAGTCGACCAAGCGCGGGCGGCATTGGCGTACGCCGAGGCGCAGCATCAGGGGGCGGGCGTCGGCGTTCCACTGACGCGCCAGACGACCACCAGCACCGTTTCAGAGGCCGAAGCCCAGCTCGCCGCCCGGCGCGCCGACGTTGCGCGCGCGCAAGCGGACTACGAGAGCGCCAGAACGGCGGCCATACAGAAAGCGCAGGCCAATGTCGCGGCGGCGCAAGCGCAGTTTGAGAAGGCGCAGGCGGACTTGAACCGCATGCGCCCGCTGGCGGCGAAAGAGGAGATCTCCAAGCAGCAGTTTGATGCGTACACTGCGGAGGCGCGCGTGGCGGAAAGCCAGTTGCGCGCCGCGCAGGAAGCCCTGGTGGCGGCGCAGCGCGAAGCCGAAACGAAGCATGCCGCGCTGCTTGCCGCGCAAGCCGCCGTGCGGCAGGCGGAGGCGGCCCTGGAAGCGGCGCGGGCGAACCAAGGCCAGGTGAAGATCCAACTGGCGCAGACGTCCTCAGCGGCGGCGAGCGTCCAGCAGGCGAAGGCCAACCTGGAAGCGGCCGAGCTCCAGCTCAGCTACACCACCATCACATCGCCCGTGGATGGCGTGGTCACCAAGAAAACCGTGGAGGTCGGCCAGATCGTGCAGCAGGGCCAGGGACTGATGACCGTGGTGCCGCTCGAAGACATCTGGGTGACCGCGAACTTCAAAGAAAATCAGCTCGCTCACGTTCGGGTTGGCCAGAAGGCTGAAATCAAGGCCGACGTGAACGGGCGCAAATATGAAGCGCACGTCGATTCCATCGCGGGAACGACGGGCGCGCGCATGAGCCTGCTGCCGCCCGAGAACGCCACGGGCAACTTCGTCAAGGTCGTGCAGCGCGTGCCCGTCAAAATCGTGTTCGATCATCTGCCGAAAGATGCGCTGCTCGTGCCGGGCATGAGCGTGGAAGCGACCATCTTCACGCAATAGAAAGAAGCGCTCTCATGGCAACTCTGGCGCGAGCCGAGAGGAGGCTGGGCGCGGACGCCGCGACCGGCGAGGTGAACCCGTGGCTGATCGCATTCACGGTGATGCTGGCCACCTTTATGGAGGTGCTGGACACCAGCGTCGCCAACGTGGCGCTGCCGCACATTGCCGGCAGTCTGTCCGCAACGCCGGAAGAGGCCACCTGGGTGCTGACCGCCTACCTGGTGGCCAATGCGATCGTGCTGCCGATGAGCGGCTGGTTTTCGAGCCTCTTTGGGCGCAAGCGCTTCTACCTGACTTGCGTGTTCCTGTTCACGATCAGTTCCGCGCTGTGCGGAATGGCCCCGGGCCTGGCGTGGCTGATTGTTTTTCGGATCATGCAGGGCTTGGGCGGGGGCGCCCTGCAACCCATTGCCCAGGCGATCATGCGCGAGAGCTTCCCGCGCGAGCGGCAGGGCATGGCCATGGCGGTGTACGGCATGGGCGTGGTGTTTGCTCCGGTTATCGGGCCTACGCTGGGCGGATGGATCACTGACAATTTCACCTGGCGCTGGATTTTCCTGATCAACATCCCGGTCGGCGCGCTGGCGCTGGTTCTCAACTCGGCGCTGATTCAGGATCCGCCGTATCTCGACCGGCGGAAGCCGGGCGCCGGCATGCGGCTCGATTACGTCGGATTCGGGCTGCTGGTGACGGGCCTCGGATTTCTCGAATACACGCTGGATGAGGGACAGCGCAAAGATTGGTTCTCCTCCCATCTGATCACGGCTTCGGCGATCCTCAGCGCGGCGTCGCTCGTCGCGGCAGTGATCTGGGAGTTGAAGCAGCGCGATCCGATCGTCGATTTGCGGCTGCTGAAAGACCGCAACTTCGCCATCTCGACGCTGAATATGTTCGCGCTGGGCTTCATTCTCTACGCGAGCACGACCGCCATGCCGCTGTTCATGCAGACCATGCTCGGCTACACGGCGACGCAGAGCGGATTGGCGCTCTCGCCGGGCGGGCTGGTCATCATGTTCATGATGCCGGTGGTCGGGATGCTGCTCTCCCGCGTTGAAGCGAGATGGCTGGTCATCTTCGGACTTCTGGTGGCGTCGCTGGGCCTGTTCATGATGACGCGCTGGAACCTTGGCATCGCGTTCGGCAACGCGGTCGGCGCGCGAATGGTTCAGAGCGCCGGGCTGGCGTTCCTGTTCGTGCCGATCAATACCATCGCCTTCTACTACATCGCCCGGGAGAAAACCAGCTACGCGACAGGCATTATTAACCTGGCTCGCAACATTGGAGGCAGCGTGGGCATCGCGCTCTTCACCACGCTCCTGGCGCGTCGCGAGCAGTACCATCAACAGGTGCTCGCGTCGCACGTGACGCCCTTCGATCCCCAATCCCAGTCGGCGTTGCACGGCATGAGCGGCGCGCTCATACAGCGCGGACTGGGCGCGCCGGAAGCGGCGGCTAAGGCGTACGGGATGCTGTACGGGACCCTCCAGCAGCAATCCGCGATGCTGGCGTTCATTGATGTCTTCTATTTCCTGGCGATCACCTTTTTGGCGATCGCGCCGCTTATGCTTCTGATCAGGAAGATGAAGCCGCAGAAGGATCAGCCCATCGCGGCGCACTAGCAGGCTGCTGAAAAGCTAAGGGTCCGGCATCGGCGTTGCGCTACAAAGCAGATTTGTTCCGGAGAAGACCGCGTTATAGGCGCTTGTAACTGATCATTTCAGGAGCTTTGGAGGTGTGTGAAGGACGATTTCTCGCCCTTC
>DASRCT010000020.1:0-7479 GCA_035652975.1 Bryobacteraceae bacterium
AATCAAGCATGGGCGTACCTTGAATGAAGCTCGGGTAACCGAGCAGAAAATCGGCCAGCGGCAGGCCTGAGCCGGGCGAGTTCGAGCTTGAAGTGAAGGTAGCGCCGTAGATCTCCTGGCCGAAAAACGGCGTCCCCTTGACCGTATCGAAACGGTCGCGCCGGACATCGGCGCCGAATTTCAACGCATGCTTTCCGCGCGTCCAGCTCAGGTTATCGGACCACTGGAAGCGATTCTCGATGTTGAGATTCGGATCGCCGCCGCCCCAGGATGAGAACTCCGAAGTGCCGGAAAGCTGGCCGGAGTAGTTGAAAGCGATGCTCGGAAAGCCGAGAATCGGCGACGGGAACAACGCCATATTGTGCTGCTGGGCAAAGGCCGCACCGTCCTGTCCGGTGCCGAAGAGGCTTCCGTTATGACGCACGTAACCGAACCGGAATTCGTTTACCACCGCTGGCGAGAAGATGTGCACGTCGGAGAGGACGCCTTGGGCGGCGTTGTCGACCGACGACGTGCCGCCGCCGATAAAGCCTGGAAAGTTCCCGATCGCCGGCCGGGAATTGGCGCTGGTTGAGAAACGCGCATAAAAATTGTTGCTGGCCGAAATCAACTGGTCGATGCGGATATCGCCTTGATCAGTATCTGAATACTGTCGCGGCTGATAGAAGAAATTTCGGGCCAGGGCGCCCGGCGCTCCAAAATTGGGCAGGGGGACGAGGCCGGCGATGGCGACGGCGGTGGCATTTAATCGATTCTGCGGAATGATATTGCCCGGGAACGGGTCGGCGACAACGACGCCGTTGGGCCCGATCTGCCGGGTAGCCGGATCAAAAATCAGGGTCTTCACGCCCGAAAAATCGCCAGTGCGCAGCGCCGCCGGAGGCACGTCCGTGATGGCGCTGCCCGCCGATGTGCTCTGGCGCGTTCCCTGGTAGTCGGCGAAGAAAAACGTGCGGTTCCGGCCGTTGTACAGCCTTGGGATCCAGACCGGACCTCCGATTGCGAAGCCGAACTGGTTTTGATGAAAGGGCGCCTTGGGCTGACCAGCGGCGTTGGTGAAGAAATTGTTGGCATCGAGCGCGTCGTTGCGAAGAAACTCAAACAGCGCGCCGCTGAGGCGGTTGGTGCCGCTCTTGATAGTGGCATTGATCACCGCGCCCGCCGCGTGCCCGAACTCTGCGGAGAATGTACTGGTCTTCACCTTGAACTCCTGAACGGCGTCGACGGAAGGCACGAACGCGATGCCGTTGCGTCCGATCGCGCCCGCATTGGAGACGGTGTTGTTGTCGACGCCGTCCAGGGTCACTTCGTTCGCCGAAAACCTGCCGCCGCCCGCAATGAAGGGCAGATTCGACCCCATGCCAAACATCGGCGTGGAGTTGCCCGAGAGCAGCCCAAGCGCGAAAGGATTGCGTCCGTTGAGCGGGAGATTGATGATCTGCTGGTTCTGAATCACCTGTCCGAGCGAAGACGTCGCCGAGTCCACCAGTGGGGCGGCGCCGGTCACTTCGACAGTTTCGGTCGGCGCGCCCACTTCCAGGGTGAAACGCAGATTCACGGTCTGATCGATTCGCAGCGTGACGCCGCTCAGAGTTTTGGTTTTGAACCCCGCTGCGGCCGCGGTTACCGAGTACTCGCCCGGCTGCAAGTAGGGCGCGTTGAACTCGCCGCTCGCGTTGGTGCGCAGTGTGCGCGCTTCGCCTGTGGCCGCCTGTTTCACCGTAATCTCGGAGTTCGGGATCACGGCGCCGCTTGCGTCTTCCACAGTTCCGGTAATCACTCCGGTCGATATCTGAGCCGAAACGGCTGAGAGCCACACGATACAGCATGCGAGCAACCGCCAAGCCGGGCGCATAAGAGTCCTCCTGGTCTATTTCTCCATCCGCAACACAGCCGCATCGCGGTCCGGAACAGTCAGCCGGACGGTATGACCAATGACCTCCCCGGCGCTGTCCGACCACACATTGCGCGCTGAACGCCAGTGATCCTGGTTGAGGGTAATCTCGACGAATCTGGCCTGACGCGTCGGGTTGACAACCCACAGCACTGTTCCGCCGCGGCCCTCATGCAAACGCGCGATCAGGCTGGAGTCGCTGACCGTAATCCGCTGTTTGTGGGGCAGAAAGTCTTGAAACGCCAGGCGCGCTTCCGGGTCCGGCTTCTTGAAATAGGCCGCGCCGGGGAATGTCCCGATCAGGATCGCCTTGCCGCGGCCAAAGCGATTTTCAACGGCCGCGACGCTGCCGTCGGCGTAGAAGCCCATCGCGCGGCCCGTGGTCGGCCGGTACACCTGCTTGAAGTAGCGGCCGCCGATGGTATGGCGGCCAAGGCGCAGGGTTAGATTTTCGAGAAGGTCCGGCGTAAAATCGATATCGGCTTCCACTGCGCCAAACAGCTGCTGCAACTCGGGCGGCGGCTGTTTGGGGTTCGCATGCGCGCCATCGCCGAAGTAGCCAGGAACGCCTTCGCTGATCAGCGTCCCGCCGTCGCGCACATAGTCGCACAGCTTGGCAACCGTTTTCGCCGTCAACATTACGGGATAGGGAAGGTAGGCCGCGGGATATTCGTCGATGTTGTCGATATGGACCCAGTCCGGCTGGATGTTCGAATCGAAGAACGCGCGGTAGGCGCCGCGGGCTGAAGTCGCATAATTGCTGGTATTTCCTTGCTGCGCGAAATTAAACCGCTCCGCCTCCGGCGCGAACACGATGGCCACATCGCCCTTGACCGGGCGGGATTGCCACAGGGCCGGATGGGAATTGGTCCAGCGCGCCAGCCGGCCCGCCATCTCCGAGCGGGGCGTCGCGGATCCATCCATGGCGAACGGTCCGAAGGCCCCGAACAGCGGCCCGTCAAGCAGCGGGCGGTAGCGGAGATAGAAGACGCCCGTTGCGCCGCCGCTCATTGAAATCATGTTCCAGACGCGGAGATCCTTTTCATCCGGTTTGCGCGCATCTTCAAGCGGACGGTTCAACACCTCCGCCGCCATCCACAACGGCCCGCCCTGCATTTCCGCGTGCCAGAAGGGCTTGCCGCGCGAGGCGGCGCGGATCATGTCCACGGCGTGATATTGCTTCCAGGGCTCGTTTCCCTTTCTGGCGCTGACCCAGGTGAAGCCGTAGCTGTCCACCTCAGCCGCAGCGCGCCAGTCATTCGCCGAAGCCGACGGGAGCAGCTCAATCGAATACGCCAGGCCGTGCATGGTGATTTTGTTCTTCTGATCCACGGAGCGAATCACCTCTTTGCGCCAGCGCAGCAGTTGGTGCGCGCGATCCTCGCGAAATTCCAGCCAGTCCAGCCAGTCGGGATAGGGGCCGCCGGTGCGCGAGGGCTGGACATCGCTCCAATCGGCGAAGCTGTAGCGGCGCCATGCTTTCGCTACGGCCTCCAGGCTGCCGTATTTGTTTTGCAGCCACTTCCGAAACTCTGCAATCGAGGAGGGACAGTAACAATATATCCGTCCGACCGCGGTCCCGCGATGCTGGTTGGGGATGTAGGCGCTGTCTGCGAGCTGAAAATACACGCCCGCGCCGCCGCTCGTGTTGCCTTCGTTCCAAATATCGTAGCCGTAGAGCGCGGGATGGTCCTTGTATCGCGCCGCCAGCGCCTTCAAGAACGCTTCGGCCCGCGCGCGCACTTGGGGGTTATCGAGGCACAATCCCGGGAAGCCTCCGGTCGCGCTGGAGCCTGAATATTCCGGGACGCCCTTGTACCCGTCCTGCGCTTCAAAGCGCGCATCCGGATACATGCGGAAAGCCCATTCGGGAGCTGCCGTGATCATTTCCGCCAGTACGGACTTGATGCCGTTTTTGGCCTCGAGATCGAGCATGCGATCGTAGTCGCGCCAGTCGTAGCGTCCTGGCGCCACTTCCACAGCGGACCACATCACCCAGTGGCGGAACATATTCATGCCGGTCTCTGCGGCGATTTTGTGATCGCGCTCCCAGTCGGCTTCGGGCGGATTCGATTTCCGGAAGTAGACCGCCCCGTACGGGAACACGGGCTCATCCGCACTCAGGCGCAGCGGCGCCAGCATGAGCACGGCGAAGCAGGCTCGTTTTGAAATGCGCGTATACGGTCTCCTGAGATTGGCTTTTAGAAGTGTATCGAATACCGCGCCCAGTGAAAAAGCTGTATGCTGGACGCGCAGAGGGAGAGGGTATGGGCTTCACCTTCGAGCGGTTCTATCTGGCCTGCCTGTCGCACGCGTCCTATCTGGTCGGATCGGAAGGAATTGCCGCCGTGATCGATCCACAGCGCGACGTCGACGTCTACCTTCAAACCGCCGCGGAGCGGGGTCTCGAAATCCGCCACGTCATCGAAACGCACCTCCACGCCGACTTCGTCTCCGGCCATCTCGAACTCGCCGAACGCATTGGCGCCCGCATCCATATCGGCGAGCGCGCCGGCGCGCGGTTTGCGCACATGCCCGTGCGCGACGGCGATGAACTTCGCTTCGGACGCGCCGTCCTGAAATTCCTCGAGACGCCGGGGCACACGCTGGAAAGCATCTGCATTCTGGTGACGGATCTTGATCGTTCGCCGGACCCGTTCGCGATCCTCACCGGCGATACGCTCTTTATCGGCGATGTCGGGCGCCCGGACGTCTCGCCCGGGCGAGCGCCGCAGGAATTGGCCGGAATGCTCTACGACAGCCTTCACCGGAAGCTGTGGCCTTTGCCCGACCACATCGAGGTGTATCCGGCGCACGGGGCCGGCTCGCTGTGCGGCCGCGCCATCAGTTCGGAACGGAAATCGACCATTGGCGTCGAGCGCGCCACGAATTACGCGTTCCGCGCGCTCGATCGCGAAAGCTTCATCGAGCTGGTCACCGCCGATCTGCCGCAGCGACCCGCCTATTTTCTCAATGACGTGGAACTCAACCGCGCCGGGGCGCGCGCGTTGCGCAACCTTGGACCCCTGCCCGCGCTCGATGCTGAGGTCGTGCTGCGCTTGCAGCGTTCCGGCGCGATCGTGCTCGATACGCGCCCGGCGGCGGACTTCTGCGCAGCGCACGCGCCGCGTTCCATCCAGATCGGACTGAGCGGCCAATACGCATCCTGGGCCGGCGTCCTGCTGCCGTGGGACGCCACCATTGTTTTGGTCGCGGCCGGCGAGGGCGCGGCGTCGGAATCGCGCATGCGGCTTGCGCGCGTGGGGCTCGAAGGCGTGGCAGGATACCTGGGGGGCGGCATCGCCGGATGGGTCAGCGCCGGCCTCCCCGTTACGCAAATTGCGCAGATTTCAGGCGAGGAACTGCACCGGCGCATGCGCGCCGAACCTGATCTTCAGACGCTGGATGTGCGCACCAGCGCCGAATGGCAAAATGGTTATGTCCCCGGCGCCATGCACAAACCGCTGCACTCGTTGAAGAACATCCTCGGCGGTCTGAATCCCGCGCAGCCTACGGCTGTGTACTGCAAGAGCGGCTATCGAAGCACCATCGCTGCGAGCTTGCTGCAGGCATCGGGATTCGATCAGGTAATGAATGTAACCGGAGGGTTCGATGGCTGGCGCCTCTGCGGCTTACCTGTCGAGTTCCCTGGAACCGCATCCTCCGGGTCGCCGGCCTCATCATGAAATATCTCCCAATCGTTGTCGCGTTTGCGCTTTCCTGCTTCGCTCAAGAAATCCGCTTCACCTCGAAACTCCCAGGGGGCCACAATCGCTATTACGCCGGCAACCGTGCTCCACTTGCTCCGAGCCCGTTGATGAAGCTTCCGATTGGGGCCGTCCGTCCGGAAGGCTGGCTGCGCCATCAGCTCGAGCTGGAGGCGGACGGTTTTACCGGCCATCTCACCGAGCTCAGCAAATTCTGCAAATACGAGGGGAATTCATGGACCAGCCGCAATGGCGGACAGTTCGGGTGGGAAGAAGTTCCCTACTGGCTGAAAGGCTTCACCGATCTCGGCTTCATCCTGGGCGACCCCCGCATCCAGGCGGAGGCGCGCAAGTGGCTCGACGCGGTTCTCGCCAACCAGCGGCCCGACGGTTATTTTGGCGATCCGAAAAACCTCGAGATCAAGGAGGGCGAGACGCCCTGGATGAACAACGAAAAGACAGCGCCGCGCCTGATCGACTTGTGGCCGAACATGATTATGCTGTACCCCCTCCGCTCACTGTACGAGGCCACCGGCGATCCGCGCGTGCTGCCGTTCATGACGAAATACTTCGCCTGGCAGCGAACGATACCTGCGGCTCAGTTTCTGCCCGGAAGCTGGCAGAAGTACCGGGGCGGCGACAATCTGGACAGCATTTACTGGCTCTACAATCGAACCGGCGACCGGCGGCTGCTCGAGCTGGCGAAGCTCAATCACGAACGGACCGCCAACTGGTTTCGCAACATCCCGACCTGGCATGGCGTTAACATCGCCCAAGGATTTCGCGAGCCAGCCGAATTTTTTCAGCAAGCAAAAGATCCGAAATACATCGATGCGACGGAGTACGATTACCAGCTCGTGATGGGCGAGTATGGTCAGGTTCCGGGCGGCATGTACGGCGCGGATGAGAATGCGCGAAAAGGCTATACGGGGCCGCGTCAGGCCGCGGAAACGTGTTCGATGGCGGAGATGATGCTGAGCGGCGAAATGCTGACCGGCATCACCGGAGACGCCGTGTGGGCGGATCGCACCGAGGACGTCGCTTTTAATTCCCTGCCCGCCGCATTAACGCCCGACTTAAAGGGCCTGCACTATCTCACTGCGCCCAATATGGTGCAACTGGACCGCGCGAGCAAGGCGCCAATGCTCGACAACAAAGGCGACATGCTCTCCTACAATCCGTATCAATACCGGTGCTGCCAGCACAATGTCTCGCATGCCTGGCCCTATTTCGCCGAGCATCTGTGGATGGCGACGCCGGGCGATGGTCTGGCCGCCGTGCTGTATGCGGCCAGCAGGGTTACCGCGAAGGTCGCCGGCGGCGAGCCGGTGACCATCGCCGAGTCCACGGACTATCCCTTTGACGGGGTAATTTCCTTGGTTGTCTCCGCGAAGAACAGCGTCCGATTTCCGCTGACGCTGCGAATACCCGGCTGGGCCGAATCGCCGCGGCTTTCCATCAATGGACGGCTTCGCACGCTGCCGCTGGCGGCCCCTCGAGGCTGGATCACGATAGAGCGCGAGTGGCGCAATGGAGATCGGATCCGGCTCGAGCTGCCTATGCGCACTCAGCTCCGAACCTGGACCAAGAACGGGAATTCTGTTTCCATCTATCGAGGTCCCCTCGCCTACTCGCTCAAGATCGGCGAGCGGTGGCAGCAATATAACGACGATCCGAGATGGCCCGCCTATGAAGTGTTCCCCACCACGGCCTGGAACTATGCGCTGGCGGTCGATGCGAATACCGTGGCGGACCTGCCGGTACGGCGCGCCAAAGGCCCGCTCCATCCGCAGCCGTTCACGCCCGATCACGCCCCGATCGAAATTCGCGTTCCGGCTCGCCGCGCGCCGTCGTGGCGTCTGGAAGCGAACGGCCTGA
>DASRCT010000021.1:0-23336 GCA_035652975.1 Bryobacteraceae bacterium
ACAAGAGGACTGATCAAGCTGGTTGCAGCGGAAGATACCGGACGTCTTCTTGGCGCCCATGTTCTTGCTGCCGATGCAGGAGAAGTGATTCAGGAGGCGACGCTCGCGATTCGCTTCGGACTGACAATCGAAGACCTCGTGAACACGTTCCATCCATACTTGACCATGGTAGAAGGCTTAAAGCTCGCTGCTCTGACCTTCGCGAAGGACGTGACGAAGCTCTCCTGCTGTGCAGCTTAAGTCTGACACAGACAGCGGGTATCTCGCCGGCATACTTACCCTCCAATCCGTCGTCCGCTTCACCGGCGCTCACTGCATCATGACCGCAAACCGTCAGCACGGCGGACGTCGTTTGCTCATTAACCGACGAGAAGCGGCTACGGACGATGTTGGGCGTGGCGATGGAAGCCGGTCGGATTCGCAGCAGCGGAATGCGGACGTGCTTTATTGTACTCCTCAGGCAGACATCCACATCTCGTGGAGTTCTTCGAGGGTCGTATAGAGCCGCTTGCGGAGGGCCGCGCTGTAGAACTCGTCCTGCATCGTTCGATGGAAGCGTTCACAAATGCCGTTGGTTTGCGGCGAATACGCTTTGGTCTTGGCGTGGTCGATATTCTCGACGGCCAGATAGAGCTGGTATTCGTGATGGTCGCGGTTGCCGCCGTATTCGGTTCCGCGGTCGGTCAGAATTCGCAACAGCGGAACGCCCTGCTCTTCATAGAAGGGCAGCACACGGTCATTGAGCATGTCGGCCGCCACGAGGGCGTTCTTGTGGTCGTACAGTTTGACGAAGGCAACCTTGGCATAGGTATCAACGACGGGCTGGCCGTAGATACGGCCAATCCTTTTAATCGTACCCACGTATTGAGTGTCTTGCACGCCCAGGTAGCCGGGATGAGCCGTCTCGATTTCGCCATGGGCCTCCTGTCGTGCTTCGCTGTTTCCATAGCCCGGATCTGCTGCTCGGTGAGCACCATCCCGGAATTCTGAGCCTGTCGCGCTTGAGCGCCTTGATCTTTTGCTCTGTATTCACTGACATTCTCCTTATGCGCCGTTCAGCGCAGTTTATCAGAAACTGTCAGATCACGTTGACACTAGTACAGGTTAAGACTCACACTCTATCGAACGGAGAAGTGCGTCGTGGGACTTGTGTTGCCACCATATACACGCGCTACACTCTCGACCGTTGTGCCGGCTTTCAATGAAGCCTGCACAATCCTCTGCCGTTCCGCCATCGTCCACTTGTAGCGCTGTGCTCTTGCTGCTTTCGCCTTGCTGCTGCTCTGCGCTGATCCGTCCACTCCCGAAGCACCACCCATCTCCCCTATGCTTTGCCAGACGGTGCTCGCCGTACGCTTACGGATGGCCTGCAATTATCAAGTGATCGGAGTCATGCCGGCGCGCTTCAATGTAAAATCCTCCTTACCTGCGTCCACTCAGGCGTGGATTGCGCCGGCATGGGACTGAGGAGGAGCACGCCAGTCGGGGCAATTACAATTTCCTGGTCGTCGCCCGGTTGCGGAACGGCGTAAGCATTGCCAAGGCGCAGGCCGCGATGAATGTCATTTCCGACGGGCCTGCCCGTGACTATCCGGAGCGAGACAAAGGCTGGTGCGCGATTGTTACTTCGCTGCGCGACAACCTGGTGGCCGATGTGCGGCCTGCACTACTCGCCTTACTGGGCGCGGTCGCTTTCGTTTTGCTCATCGCGTGCGCCAATACTGCTAATCTCGTGCTCGCGCGCACGATTGTGCGAATAAAGGAACTCGCCATAAGGGCGGCGCTCGGGGCCAGCGGCGGCCAGGTGCTTCACCCCGTTCTGATCGAGACGACCCTGCTTGCGGTTGCCGGCGGCGCGCTCGGACTGCTGGTCGCAGGATCCGGCCAATTTCTTCTTACGCGCGCAGTAGCCGATCAACTCCCGCGTGCTGCCGAGGTGCAGATAGACGCGCGGGTCCTCGCGTTCACACTGGTCGCATCTGTTGTGACCATGACTGTGCCTATCCCGCATTCTGCCGGGTCCGAGCATCGTACACGGCTTTATGACGAGTTTCTCCCGCGCGTGGCGGCTCTGCCCGGGGTCGAATCGGCGGCTGCCATTAACGATCGTCCGATGATGGGCGGATCCGAGCAGCCCATCGCTGTCGAAGGCAGTCCCATGGAAGTCTTCGCTCTTCAGCGCAACTTCTCAGTGCGGGAGGCGACCCGAACTATTTCCCTACGATGCGCATCCCCATCTTCGCGGGACGTGATTTCAATCTGGCCGATAGGTCGAGCACTAAGTCCGTCGTGGTGATCAGTCAAGCGATGGCGAATCTGTCCGCACGATGGACGAAATTGTAGCAACCACGCTATCGCAGCGGCGCTTCCGCATGTGGCTGTTCGCGGCGCTCGCCGGACTCGCCTTCCTGCTCGCCTCCGTTGGCATTTATAGCGTGTTGTCGTACAGCGTGCGTAATCGCATGCGCGAGATCGGAGTGCGCATCGCGCTCGGCGCGAGATCCACGGAGGTGATCCGACTTGTGATCGCGGAAGAGACCAACGCTCATCGGCATCGCGGCAGGAGCTTTCGGAGCGTATGCGCTTGGCGGCGTACTCTCGAAACTGATCTACGGCGTGAGCGCAACCGACTCCTTAACGTTCATTTCCGTCGCGGCGCTGCTCGGCGTTGTGGCACTCGTCGCATGCGCGATCCCGGCATATCGCGCGACGCGCGTTCAACCAGTAGAAGCGTTGCGGAACGAATAACTTCGGAGCCCGCTAGCTAGGTCACCTGGAATCCGGCCGCGGCGGCCGCGCACTGCTTGCTGTCCAGCCCCCGTCCACAGGCAAAGTTATGCCTGTAACATAAGACGCCTCGTCGGAGGCGAGAAACAACGCGGCCCACGCAACCTCCCTCGGATAGCCAACCCGTCCCAGCGTCGTCTGGTCGCATTGCCATTGATAATGGGCGTCGCCAGGAGGCGCGCTGATTCGCGTCTGAATGGGCCCGGGACAGAGCGAATTTACGCGAATATTGCTGGGTCCGTAGTCGTAAGCAACGCTCATCGTGTATCCAAGCAATGCGGCTTTAGTTGCCGTGTACGCCGCCGACGTCATCATGCCCTCGAGCGCCTGAATGGACACGACGTTGACGATGGAACCCTTCTTCTTCTCGAGCATGTACGGAAGCGTTGCCTGCGTGAAGTAGTGCGTTCCCATGAGCGTAACGTCAATGCATCTTCGCCACTCCTGTTCCGTGCTGTCGAGCGCCGCATGGAAATCGGGCGAGAGATACGCGGCGTTGTTGCACAGGATATCGATTCGCCCATCCCAGGCGGCAGCAAACTTCACCGCGCGGTGAACATCTTGGATATTCGATACATCGGTCAGGCAGAAGTCAGCCCGGCCGCCGGCGGCGCGAATCGCCGCGGCGGTCTCCTCGCCGCGGTCGGATTCGATGTCTGCAATCAGCACTCGCGCGCCTTCTTCGGCCAGCAGTTCAGAAATCGCTCTGCCGATTCCGTTCGCGCCTCCGGTCACAATCGCGATCTTGTCCTTGACCCTGTCCATGGGAACCGTTCAGGCGCTCATCGCCGCCGCGAGACTCGCCGGTTCGGGCGTCGCCGCCGAAACCGAAATCGCGCGGCTCGCTTCGAGAACCAGCTTCACCAGATGCTCGCAATTGTTGAGATCGATCTGCGACACCGTTCCGGACACGCTCACCGCGGCGACAACGGCGCCGTCCGGGCCAAAGACGGGGGCCCCGATGCAGCACATTCCGATTTCCTCTTCCTGATCGTCTACCGCATATCCGCGGGCTCTCGTCCGCTCCAGTTCCAGTTTCAACTTCCGGACCGACGCGATCGTGTTTTCGTTGTGGCGCAATAAGCCGTGCTGCCGGATCATCTCGTCAATTTCCGCCTCCGGCAAGTAGGCGATGAGGCACTTCCCAAGGCTGGTGCAGTGCACGTCGATGCGTTTACCAATCCATGTAGCCACGCGATCTCCGCCGATATTGCATACCTTGGCGATCAGTATGGCTTCGTTCCGTTCACGAATTGCAAGATGAACGGTCAGGCCGGTGCGCGCATGCAGTTCGTGCAGCGCAGGCGAGGCTTTCTCGCGCAGCATGATGCCGTCCAGAGCCATGTTCGCAAGCCGGACGAGTTTCATGCCGCACCGGTAGCGTCCATTCGATTCACTGCGCTGAACGTATCCCAATCGCTCGAGCGTGAGCAGAAGACAGTGAATGGAGCTCGGGGGGAAGTCCAGCATCCGCGCTAATTGCGAAAACGTGAGACCGCTTTTCGATTTCGCCACTTGCTCCAGCACAGCCAGGCCGCGCTCCAGAGCGGGAACCGAAGGTGTTTTCGCTGCCGCCATAATGTTTTGAGTGTAACAACCGTTGCTGAACAGCTACTCTGTAAGTAGTCTTTGTAGAGCCTCGTCCGGAATCGCCGCCTTTGGATCAAAAGCCGGGCCGGTCGTGTATCGCATGAACAAGTCCATGAGGGTCATGGCTGCCGGGTACGCTTCGTCGAAATTCTCGCGCAGCCGGAGCGTCGTGATGAGCAGCCTTCCCTTGCCGCTCGCGCCTTCGACGGCGTAAGCAACGCGCGAAAGGTTCTTCGCCTTGCTGAGAAACTCGGAGGTGGTCCGGATACCGCCGATGATCGGCCGCACATCGGACGGCCAGTGATCGATAGGCAGGGGAAAGGCGCCATTGATCAGGTTGTAGAACTGAAGATCGCAAAATCCCTCGTGCGGGAATCCGGCGAGCGCCGGATGGAAATCGACCATTGTGCCGATGGCGCCGCCCGATGCCGGAAAGAACTCCGCACCGCGGCGGTTCGTTGAGTCCTGCAGCATTACCCAAACGCGCCCGCCGGCCTCGAGGTGCGCCCGCGCCCTCGAGTCCAGCACGCTGGTGATCAACAGGCTGTCTTCAGTCAGTTTGCGTGCGCCAGTCTCGAGCCACGGATACGCGCGATGAAGCGCGGCAAGCCGAACCGTCGAGATCACCGGAATTGCCGGTTTTGCGATAGGCTGCCGTTTCGGGAATGCCCAGAACTCCCAGCGATTGCGGTACGTCGCGCGTCCGGTATCCAACGTCAACACCAGCTCCAGCTTTTTCGCTTCTGCGCCCGCATCCGCGTTCAAGCGAATCACGCCGGCATCGGAAACCTTCCCGAGGTCCGCAACCACTCCGTTCAATGCGCCGGTCGAGACTGGATGCGCGCCGTCGAGGAGCTGCCACCCTATCCGTCCATCACGCACGGCCTCGAGTCCGTAGTTCGAAACACGAACGCCGATCTCCTTCGGTTCGCCCAACCACAGCGTCCGGTTATCGACTCCGGCGTCGATCATCAACAAGACGGGGCTGTTCAGTTCTTTTCCCTGCTCGGGCGTGATGCCCTTTGGCTCCCAAAAGTAATTGAACCAGCCCTCTTCCCACGAGTCGCCTTCTCCAGTTCCGCCTGGATAGTCGACGATCAGCCAGTAGTGATAACCAGTGACGCGCCCGTCAGCGCGCACGCGTTCGATCTGGAACTTTCGTCCGATCTGCTGTAGCTTCTCGGAATGGCGCAGATACTTCGGGTACAAAGATTCGAGATGGTTGTCGTTCACCCACTTCTTTTTCGCCTTGAGCCACAACGGATCCATGACGCCCGTGAAGCGGTCGATCAAGCCGATATCCGGAAGTGAGCAGTAATACTGGCCGAATTCGTGCCTCACTGTGGGCCGATCGGCGGGAGCGCCGCGATACATGCTGACCATATCGGTTGGCCGGAGATCGAAGCCGTCATTCGACATGATGAGCGTTGCGGGCGCGATGCGCTTGGCGGTCTTGTAGAAATCGGCGATGGATTCGACGAACGACGCGCGGTCGGCGTCGGTCTTGAGCCAGTGCAGGTTGAATTCGTTCCCAAAGCCGAGCGTCAGCAAAGAAGGATGATTGCGGTAAGCCAACAGCACGCGTTCCAACTCGCCCTTGAGGAAATCGCGGTGCGCGAAGAAGTACTGCGTGTAAGCCGCGGGCAATTCCGCCATGATCAACATGCCAGCTTCGTCGGCGGCTTCGAAGTACTCCGCCGGCGGGACCATGGAATGAAAACGGACCGCATTGAATCCGAAGTTCTTGGCGAGTTTCAAGCGCTCCACAATCACTTTACGCGACGATGGTGGAAAGCCAGTCAGTGCTTCCACGTTGTCATCGCCATATCCACGGAGATAGAGGGGCTTGCCGTTGAGCAGCAGCGTACTGCCGCGAGTCGTAAACTGACGGAATCCGAAGCGCTCCTCTTTGCGATCAATCTCCTCGCCGCGATCGAGCAACCGGATGTGCGCGGTCAACAATTGGGGATCATCGGGCGACCACTGCGGGGCGTTGGGCGCCGGGATGTCCACAACCGCATCGCTATCGAGTTTGGCCGCCGGTATATCGACTGACGCCGCTGCTCCCGCCGCCTCGACGCTCAGTGCCAAAGGCCGCGGGTTCTCCGCGCTGTCAATTCGGACGTGGAAAGAAATACGGCGCTGCTCCACGTCGGGGATGATCAGCACGGATTTGATGTAGGTTCGAGGCGTGGAGCGCAGCTCCACCGCGCCATAGATTCCGCCCCAATTGCCGATGTAGTTCAGCATGCCTGTCGGCAGCAGGGGCTTCTGCTTGTCCGGAGAGGCTTCGATGGTAACTGGAGGATTCTCGATGCGCAGCACAATGACGTTCACTGAGCCGGGCTTGATCGCGCTGCTGATGTCGAATTCAAAGGGCGCACTGAATCCGTCGTGGCCGCCGAGTTCAACGCCGTTGACGAATGCCGTCACCCGGCGGTGCGCCCCTCCGATGTGCAGCACGGTCCGCTTCGCTCGCCAGGTCTCCGGGACAGACACCGCGCGGCGATACCAGGCCGTTCCTTCGTAATTGTGCCGCAGAATTCCCGATGGCTCGCCGAATCCCTGCGCTTGCCATGCTCCCGGCACGTTGATGGAATCGGTGAACCGTTCCGATAGCGCAAACCATTTCTGTTGAAGCCCGGCGTTCGATGGGTCGAGGCGGAACTGCCATTCTCCGTTGAGATCAATTTGCTCTCGCGACTCAGCGGCGGCAGCGGGCCGAGCCAGGAACAGCAGCGAAGGCATGCCTGCGAGAATCTGGCGTCGAGTAAACCCCACGTTTAATTTATGACGGGTGCGATGCGAACTTGACCATGGCGCGAGCTGTGCGGCCGCGGCGAATTTCCAATTAGCTGGAAACAACGCCCCGCGATTACCGTTGTTCCGGCGAATGTCGCCTACAATCCGGGTACGGGGACATGAATTTCCGGGCGTCTGTACTCATTCTCGCGCTACTCTGTTCCACTGCGGCGGCCATGACCACTCCGGAACGGCTGAAAGTCCGCTTGTATTGGGGCGAAGAGTCTTCTCAGGCCAGTTCTTACTATGTCAAGCTCGTGCCTGCGTCACCGGGCGCCGCTGTCGAAGGCGAGACCGGGTTGTTGCTCGAATCCGGCGAATCCCTCCGCGAGGGCGCCTGGCAGACGCGCGCCGGCGCAGGCGACGTGGATGGGGTTGAGTTTACGTTTGTATCGGCCGAGCCCGAGAACGACACGCTTCAGAATGTTCACGTGATCTGGGCTGACCTCATCGCCGCGAGCGATGCTGATACTGCGCGTCGGCTTTCCGAGGATGCCGCCATGCATCCGGGCTCGGCCAAACTCACGGTCCAGATGAATGCTGAAGGAACCCGGGGATTCAGCGTTACAGCCCATCAACTTCGCACAGCAAAGGCGATCTGGATTCCGTCACTGAACGTTTACATCGCGGCGGGCCACGATCCGCTCACTTTCGCCCAGCACAAGGCGGAACTGCAGCAATGGAAGGGCCGGCGGATTCTGGACGAGGTTCACCGCAAGCCTGAAGCGACTTATGCCCAATACGCCTCGCTCTGGGAGGACATGGGCAATCCCGCATATACCAACCCGCAGTCGCATGGACCTGGCCACATCGTTTGCCTAACGTGGGATAGCGCGATTCCCAAGTTCGGCATTGACCGCGGCGCCGGCGTCTGGAACGATTACGGCAACCCGGATCACTTTCAGTTCTGGTTCGATTTCGGCGACATCGCCAAAGGCATTCTCCATACCTGGAAAGGGCAGCGCCTTGAGAACGGACTGCCGGTGATTACGACCACGTTCCAAAAGGATGGTATCCGCTACGAAGTCGAACAGTTCGCGTATCCGCTCAACGGCCCGCCGCGAGAGCGCCGAGGCGACCTGGACATGGTGCTGCTGCAGCGCGTCCGCGTGACCAATCAAGAGCAGCAGGCGCGCCGCGTCCCGGTCACGTTCAGTCATCGCCGCGAATTGCCTGCCTACATCGCGCAAGGCTTCATCGTGGAGCGCAAGGGCGATAGCATCCTCATCCTGGACCGGGCCTATCATCGCGCACTACTGGCGTTGAGCGGCGTCCCGGGCGATTTCGAATGGCACGGGACCAGCGACTATGAACGGCGGATGAAGCGCGTCAACGGTACGATCCTTTTGGACCTTGCGGGCGGAGCGTCCAGCGAGTTCGTGGTGAAACTGGCGTCCCCTATGGTCGCGCCCAATGACATCGCGAAACTTCAAGAGATTGACTACGATCAGGCGCGCGCCAAGACGCTGCGCTTCTGGTCCGATTACGTAAAACGCGGCGCCACTTTCGTTACTCCGGATAAGGCCGTTAATGATATGTTTACTGCAAGCCTCTGGCACGCTCTGCGATTGCCGCGGCGGCACGGCGGACCCGAAGCGACTCGTATCGATTTACCCTATTCGAACTTCGCTTACGGCCAGACAGGAACGCCATGGCCCGTCAATCAGGCCGTGTATGTGGATTACATGATTTACGGGTTGCGCGGCTACTTTGATATCGCGGCCGAGGAGTTACTCGCGCAGTACCGGAATAACCAGGAGGCTAGCGGACACGTTAACGGTTGGGCGAACTGGGTGGTCTACACTCCGGCCATGTTGTACGTCGTCGCCCAGAATTACCTGTTGTCGCACGATCGCACCGAGCTCGACCGGCTGCTGCCGGCAAGCTTGAAAGCCATGGATTGGTGCCTGGATCAATTGCGAGCCTCCGCGACAGATACGAGTCACGCGCGCGGCCTCGTTACCGGGCCGCTGAACGATCTTACCGGTGAGGGCGTATGGGCGTTCAACCAGGCGTATATGTACGCAGGGCTCGAGCTGTTCGGGCGCGTGCTGAAGGATATCGGCAACCCCCGAGCCGCTGAAGCACAAGCGGCCGCGGCGTCGCTGAGAGCGGCTATCGAGCGGGCATTCTCGGCAGCGAGCATGAATTCACCGCTGGTCCAACTGCGCGATCACACATGGCAGCCCTATGTTCCGTGCGAAGTTCATACTCCTCATCGCATATTCGACCAGTGGTACCCTACCGACGTCGACACCGGCGCGCTTCATCTCACCAGGCTCAAAGCCATTCCTGCCAGCGGCCAACTGTCCGACTCGCTATTGAACGATCACGAAGATAACTTGTTTTATAAACACCGCGGCATCGCCAACGAACCTGTGTATAACCAGCAGGGGACGGCTTACATATTGCACGATGACCCGGAAGCGGCCATCCGCACCTTCTACAGCATGATGGCCAGCGGCTTCAGCCATACCGTCTACGAGCCTGTCGAGCACCGCTGGACCCACGGCCAGTACTTCGGGCCGCCATCCACCGACGGCGCGTGGTTCGAGCTGTTTCGTAACATGCTGATTCACGAGCGGGACGACGGCGCGCTGGTACTCGGGCTCGCCGCTCCGCGCGCCTGGCTCGCGGACGGGCAGAAGATCGAGATCCAACGCGCGCCAACGTACTATGGACCGCTCTCGATGACCATCGACAGCAGCGCTAGCTCCGGCCGGATCACGGCCACCGTCGAGCTTTCGGGCCGCGCATACCCTCGCGAGTTGTTGGTACGGCTTCGCCATCCGGACAGGAAGCCGATACGTGGCGTCACCGTGAATGGCAGGGAATGGAGGGATTTTGACTCCGCGAAAGAATGGGTTCGGATCCCTCAGCCGTCGGAAAACACTTATCGAATCACGGCGAGTTATTAACTTTCCAGCGTATTGGAAATCCGGCCCGGGACGCGCCTCGCGTCGATTGACCCTTTTTCGGGCGAACCTGAAGATAAATAGGTGTAACTGCTAAGGAGGGGTTTTGTCATGGCCCGCGCAAGGTACTTACTTACCTGCATCGTCCTGATACTCGCAAGCAGCTTCTCGCTTTTGGCGCAAGTCGGCACGCAAGGCTCTATTCTCGGCACGGTTCTCGACGCCACGGGCGCCGCCGTGCCCAATGCTGAAGTGACGGTCATGAACCTGGAAACAGGAATGGTGAGAAAGGCAACGAGCGATGGCGCCGGCAATTTCGAGATTCTGGCGCTTCCCATCGGGCGCTATTCCGTTGCCGTATCTTCGCCTGGATTCAAGACATGGCAATCGCCCCAGACCGATATCACGGTGGGCGCGCGCGTCCGCATCGACCCTAGGTTGGAAGTGGGCCAGACCAGTGAACAGGTGTCGGTGGAGGCCAGCGCGCCATTGCTGCAAACGGAAAAGAGCAGCGTGCAAACCGTCGTTCAGATGCAGCAGATTCGCGAACTGCCCCTGAGCATCCGAAATCCCGTCGTGCTCGTGAACCTTGTCCCCGGCATGCGGTTTCTCGGGCAAGGCGGCCCGGAGCGCGGTTCCACTGTACAGGGCATGGGAACGCGCGATAACCAGACGGAGTTCCAACTGGACGGACTGAACTCGAATGCCGGCATGGATGAAGGCGGCATGGCGATTCCGAATGTTGACGCCGTTGCTGAGTTCAACGTGCAGACGTCCAGTTTCAGCGCCGAGAATGGCCGCAACCCCGTACAGGTTCTGGTGGTCACCAAGTCCGGCACAAACGAGTTCCACGGCGCTCTGTGGGAATTCCTTCAGAACGAAGCACTCAACGCCCGCAACGCTTATGCGCTAAGCACTCCGAAGCTTCGCCGCAATCAGTACGGCGCCTCAATCGGCGGGCCCCTTCGTAAGAATCATACTTTCTTCTACGCGAATTTTCAGGGCACGCCTGTCCGGACGGATCGCATCTACAACTCCACTGCGCCAACGCCGGCAATGCTCCGCGGCGATTTTTCGTCGCTCTCGAAGCCGATCGTCGATCCTTTAACCGGTAAGCAATTCCCGGGCAACATGATTCCCGAACAGCGAACATCAAGGGCATCAAAATTTTTTTTCCCGTATCTTCTAACGCCGAATTCGCCGGACGGGCGATTTCGCGCGGTCGCTCCTACGAGTGATACGACCTACGAAGGCACTATCCGTGTCGATCACGAGATTACTCAGAACCAGCGCATTTATGGCCGGTGGGTGATCGTGGACAATAACACCGATTCGCCCGACTACCGTCCCGACGTGCAGCAGAATAACGCGACGCGGCAGCATAACGTCGGTTTGAATTACACCTGGGCGATGCGTCCCAATCTGCTGCTCACGCTTTCGGGCGGTTACCTGAAATCTAACAACGAGTTCACGTCGCCGAATGCGGGCATTGAAAACCTGGTGGAGGAGGCCGGCATTCAGGGCATCCCAACGGCGGGCCGCGAAAAATGGGTTGGCCTGCCGAACGTAAACATCACCGGATACACAGGGTTCAGCGTTCCCTGGGGAGTGCCGGGCCGCCTGTGGAGCAGCGTTCGCAACGGCAAGGCCAGCGTGAACTGGATCACCGGCGCACACTCGATTTCGTTTGGATACGAGTATAACGACCGCTCCGTTTACGGCGATCACGGTTCGCATTCGCCCCGCGGCAGCTTCGACTTCAACGGGCAATATACCGGCAACGGATTCGCCGATTATCTGCTCGGGCTTGTTTCCGGAACCCGCCGCAATTATCCGCTCCGCACGTTCGGCCTGGATCACTCGCCTTACTCGGGCTTGTTCGTCCAGGACTTCTGGAAAGTAACCCCGCGGCTGACTCTTGCGCTCGGCGTGCGCGGTGAATACTGGCACGCCAAGTCGCTCAAGAACGGTATGGGCAGCACGTTTGACCCGTCGATCGGAAAGGTGATTGCCGGCGTATCGAGCGACGGCACGGTGAACCTGAACGCCGAACCTGTGGCGCCATTTCTTGCTGCGGCCACCGAAGGGCTCTGGGTTCCGGCAACCGAAGTTGGAGTGCCCAAGAGTTTGTTTGAAGCGAACGGGCATGTGGCGCCGCGTATTGGCGTGACTTGGCGTCCCTTCGTCAAAGCGGACGTCGTGCTGCGCGCCGGATACGGCATCTACTACAACGGGTTTACCGGCAATCGCTCCGCATCGTCGATTGTCGGATTGCCTTACTGGACGTGGGAGTCGCTGAGCTTCAGCCCTCAAACGTTGCAGAACTGGGAGACGGCGTGGCCTACCGACCCTCAAGCCTTCATCCAACCATCAGTCGGTGAAGCTCCGGCATGGAATATCGATGAGGCGCGCTCACAGGAGTGGAACCTTTCCCTTCAGTTCGGCTTGCCGCTCGCCTCTGCGCTCGACATCTCATATGTCGGAATGCGCATGGATAACCAGGTTGTAATGTTTCCCTACAACGAAGTCCCTCCGGGCAAATACCCTGCTCTGCAAGCGGCCAAGCCTTATCCGGCGTTCGGTCAGATTAATGTGCTCCAGAACATGGGGTCATCCCGGTACGACGGGCTGCAGGTGAAATGGGAGCGGCGGTTCAGCAAAGGGCTGTCTTTCATGACCTCCTACGCGTACTCGAAAAATACAGGCAAGAGCATGCCGCAGTATGAGACCGACCGTATCATTCCCTTCGCGCCGGCCGGGTACAACAACGGCCGCACGGCCTGGGATCGCACCCACATCCTGTTCGTGAACGCGGTCTACGAGCTGCCGTTCGGCCGCGGACGGGCTCATCTTGCGAACGCCAATTTCCTCACGGACCTCCTGCTTGGCGGTTGGGAGCTGAGCGCGATCAACAGCTTCACTTCGGGCGCTCCGCTCAGCATCACGACTCCAGGCGCGACTCTTGGGAACGGATGGGATACCCGCGCCAACCTGGTGGGCGATCCGGGCGTCTCAAAACCGCGCGCATCCCGCTGGTTCAACACCGAGGCGTTCGCTGCGCCGCCGCCGTTCACCTTCGGCGATTCGCCGATCGGCGTCATCGAGGGGCCGGGTACGCACCGCCTGGATCTCGCTCTGATGAAGAACTTCCATATCACCGAGTCAAAGTACTTTCAATTGCGCGGTGAAGCATTCAACGCGCTGAATCACGTTAACCTGAACAATCCGGGGACGACTCTCGGAACCTCCGACTTTGGCGTGATCACCTCAGCGGGCTCTGCGCGAACCATTCAGATTGGACTGAAGTTCCTCTTCTGATTCCAGATGAGCGGACCGGATCTCTTTCCGGTCCGCTATCTTGAGAGAGGCATGCATTCCGGCTATTTCTATATGCTTGCGGGTCTGCTGAGCTTCAGTATGCTCGGCATCTTTCATAAGGTGGCGGATGTGACGAAGTGCAGGCCGAGCGCGATCAATGCGCTGATTTATGCCTGGTCTCTCCTATTCAGCATTCTGACGGTTACGATGATTCAGCGCGCGCCGCTGACGGCGCCCCCCAGCGTTTTCTGGATCGGAATACCGTTTGGCGTTTCGGCATCCATAGCGATTCTTGCGTTCCAAGCCGGCATCCGGCATGGCGATATTGCCACGAGCTGGCTTGCAATCAATCTTTCGTCGGGGATTCCAACCGTGGCGTCGATCTTGATCTATGGCGAACCGCTGACATCCCGAAAGATTATTGCTCTGCTGCTGATCCCCGTTTCGATGGGTCTGCTGTGGATCGATAAGCGGCGCGCCGATCGTGCGGCAATCACGGAACCGGTCGCGGCTGCGAAGGAGACGCAGTGAAGCGGGACGCCAGCGTCTGGCTCCGGTTGATGCTGGTGGCCTTCGTGGCGAACGGGCTCGGGCCGTTTGGATTGAGGATCCTCAGCGCCAGCGGGCTGTCCACATTCCAGCCTCAATACCTGTTGTATTGGTATCTCGGTGGAGCTGTTTTCGGCGTGTTAGCTCTTTCGAAACGGCCATTGCGCCTGGCGACTCGAGAAATTGTTCTTGGGGCCGCGATGGGGCTGTGCAGCCTGTGCGGCCAGACATTCACGGGACTGGCTCTCTCGCACGGCGTGCCGGGTCACGTTGCGTTTCCGCTGACCACTGGCGGATCGCTGTTTTTGGTTGCAACCGCGGGCATCATATTGTTCAACGAACGTGTCGGCGGATATGGAGCCGCCGGAATCGCGCTGGGAATCGCAGCGTTAATCATGCTCAGTGTGTAACATGACGAGTGACGCCTCGGAGGTATCGTGTCGATAGACGGAAAACGAGTCTCGCATCGGGCCGGGGGACGGCCGCTTCGCGCCGCGGATACCCGGCTATTTGAGCACATCGAGACGGATTTGTATACGGCTGTGCTGTCCGACGCGCTGGATGATATCGGCATCCGCGATCGCGCGATGCGTGAACATCTGCGTCCGGTGGCGCCGCACATCGTGTTCGCTGGATGGGCCCGCACCATCGTTTGCATGGACATGTACTATGTTCCCGACGATCCCTACGCGCTCGAAATCGAAGCGCTCGATAACGTGATGCCCGGCGAAGTCGTGGTGGTAAGCACTGGCGGCTCGACGCGTAACGCGCCTTGGGGAGAGCTGCTGTCCACGGCCGCCATGGTCCGCGGGGCTCGCGGCGCGGTGGTGGACGGACTGATTCGCGACGTGAAGAAGATCGTGGAGCTCGGCTTTGGCGTCTTCGCGGCCGGATTCAAACCCGTCGACTCGCGAGGCCGCGGAGCGGTGGTCGACTACAACGTTCCGGTCGAGTGCGGTGGAGTCACGGTAACGCCCGGCGACCTCATCGTGGCGGATTTTGATGGCATCGTCGCTATCCCCGCGGATGCTGTTGACGAAGTGATCCGCCGCGCCGACGACAAGGTCTCGCGAGAAAACTGCACGCGTGAAGAATTGATGAAAGGCGCTTTCTTGCGCGAAGTATACGAGAAGTACGGCGTCCTCTAAACACATGATCGTCGACGTTCACACTCACGTCTGGGAGTGCCCGTGCCACATCGGCGAGCAGTTCATTCACGACGCTCGCGTCACGGCCGGCGCCGCATATATGGACATTTCTGTTGATCTTGACCGGCATTGGGAGGCGATGCAGGTCGTCGATCGCGCTGTTGTCCTGGGCTTTCGCGCGCGCCATGTCGGCGTGCTCGTACCGAACGAGTATGTAGCCGAGTACGTGTCACGTCATCCGGATCGCCTCATCGGATTCTGTTCGGTCGACCCGCAGGATCCGGATGCTGTTGAACAGTTGGATGACGCTGTCGAGCGTTTGAAACTCCGCGGTCTCAAAATGGGGCCGATCTACCAGAACGTCGCTCCGGGCGACTCGCGGTTCCGCAGGCTCATGAGGCGGGCCGAGGAACTTGGTATTCCCGTGCTGATTCATCAAGGCACGACCTTCTGCGCCAACGCATCCCTCGAGATCGCGAATCCCGTGCAGTTGCAGCCGCTCGCCCACGAGTTCCCGAAACTCCGAGTAGTAATCGCGCATCTCGGCCATCCGTGGATCAACGAGACGCTGGTTCTCATCCGGAAGAATCGCAACTTCTATAGCGACATCTCGGCTCTCTATTACCGCCCCTGGCAGTTCTACAATGCGCTGGTTTCAGCGATGGAATACGGCGTTCTGGACCGGCTGCTGTTCGGATCGGACTATCCGTTCACGACGCCGGCCTCCACCATTGAAGCGCTGCACAAAGTGAATGACATGGTGGAGGGCACGCGCTTGCCGCGCATCCCGGACCAGGCGATTGAAGCGCTGATCCGCCGCGACACACTCGATCTTTTGGGGATCGGATGATGCTGGATGGCCCTCGTAGAGCAGATAGCCAGGTGGATGCGCGCGCCGGAGCTTCACGCGATCCTGTACTTTTCGATGACGCGCTCATCCACCTCGACGCCAAGCCCCGGCCCCGAGGGCACGGTGAGATAACTGTCCTCCAGCCGCAGCGGTTGCTTCACCATCTCACGGCTCAGCGGACCCTGCGACGTGTTGAACTCAATGAACACTGCGCGGCGCTGAAACGCATTTAAATGGAGGGACGCCGCGGTCAATAAATCCGACGACCACGAATGAGGAATCACTAGAACGTTCGCCATTTCCGCCATGTGGACGATTTTGCGAGCCGCCGTGAAGCCGCCACAGCGCGTTAAATCAGGCTGCAGAACATCCACCTTCGCCCGGTCGATCAGCTCGCGAAATCCCCACTCGGTGGCCTCCTGTTCGCCGCACGCGATGAGCGTCTCGACGGAATCCGCCACTTCCCGATAACCGTCGTAGTCTTCCGGGTGCAGAAGCTCCTCGATGAAGAACGGCCGGTAAGGCTCGAGCGAGCGAACTACCTGAATGGCCTGCTTTGCGGTTCGCTCTACGAACCACCCGGTATCGATGAGCAAGTCTGTGCGGTCGCCGATCTCCACTCGCGCCGCTTCCACTAACTCCACGTCGCGCCGGGGATCCTCGCCGAAAACGCCCCACCCGAACTTGATTGCGGTGAAACCTTGGTCGAGGTAGCGGCGCGCAGCTTCCCGCATCGCCGCCGGAGTGGGCCGGAAGAGGGTGCTGGCGTACGCGCGCACTTTGTCGCGCCAGCGGGCGCCCAGTAACACGCAGACGGGCTGGCCGTAGTATTTGCCCATGATGTCCCAGAGCGCAATATCGATTGCGGAGATAGCCTGGATCGCAGCGCCGCGCCGTCCATAGTAAATGCTGCCGCGATACATCTTGTACCAGAGGCGCTCCGGCTCGAGCGGGTTCTCGCCGACGATCAGCGACGCGAGCCCCTCGAAAAACTCCATACCCGTTTCACTCCAGGACGGCGCCTCCACCGCGGCCTTCGCGACAGGCGCCGACGTCTCCATGTCGGAATAACCCGTGATTCCGGCGTCCGTGGACACGCGGACGAGTCCCATGTATGTCGGCCCGAGCGGTTCCTCGGAGCCCTCCGGCCGGTTGTAAAGACCCGGAGACTTTAGCACCAGCACTTCTACGTTCGTAATCTTCACCGCACGTCCTCACCGATGACATATAGCGTCAGACCCTTTTCGCAGGCAGCCGCGAAATAGAGCGCAATGACCACCCCATTTTTGTGCGCGCGAATTTCGAGCGGCTCCGACGCATGATTGGAAAATTCGTGGAGCCGCCCGATCAGTTCTCCCTGCCGGACGTCCGCGCCCGGCTCGACCGCCGGTTCCCAAATGCCGGATCGCGGCGCGGGAATGTAATCGCTCAAGACCGGCGCCCGCACCAGCCGCGGCTCACTCGCGCGCGCCGGATCGATCCGCCGCACCTCGCCCGCTAGCGACCCATAATGCCGCATGACGTTCTTCAGGCCTTCGTATGCGTGCAACACGCCCTTGGGGCTGGTTGACTCGGCGTGGCCGAACTCGCCGCCAACGGCGATCTTACCCTCGTCTTCCGCCTCGTCGGTCAATAGTCCCGACGCCATCTGCCGCGAGTAAATGAAGACAAATGGAGTGTCGAACAATTGAGCTACCAGGGCGGTTTCGGCGTATTGCTTTGGATCGGACAGCGGATGAAACGAGGTGCACAGTGGATAGACGGCCTCGTTACCGCCTGCATGGATATCGATCACCACGCGGACTTGCGGGAAAATATGCGTCTTTACAAAATTGGCGATCCGGTAGGAGAGGCTGCCGCGCGGGTTGCCGGGAAACGCGCGGTTCATGTTGACGCCGTCCTCGGGCGACGTTCGCCGCCGCGCGCGGCAGGCGCTTTCGCTCAGTTGCGGGACCAGGATTACGCGGCCCGACATCTCCTCGGGATCGAGGTCGCGGCACAGGCGCTTGATCGCCACAGGACCTTCGAACTCGTTTCCGTGCGTACCACCGAAAGCGGCGATTCCCGGCGGTTCCGCGCCCGCCGTCTTGTGCAGTCCGTTGATCACGGTCATCGGAACGAGCGAGTAGCCCCAACTGGAATCCAGATGGAAGGCGACCTGGTAGTGATACTTGCCCGGCTTTGCAAAGTCGATGGCTGAGGGATCGTAGATCACCTCCGGCGTGTCATTCATGGCTGAACTCCGCAATCACGTTGCAGGGGGCGCTATCCGGCCCTTCGAAGTACCACGGCGCCACAATGACCCGCGACGGCGTCCGCAGATCCGGCGGCAGCTTCGCATCTTCGATCAGCAACACCGCCCGGTCGCTATATCCAGCGCATCCCAGGAAGACGCGGTGCGCTTCGCAACCTTCGTCGGCGTGCCGTGATGACGCCACGGAAATGAAATCCACGGCGAGAGCCCGCAAGTGCGGCAGTTCGCGCATCAGGTATTCCGCGGCGTTCCGCGAAAAGCCCGGCGATTCGTCGACATACTTCCGTTCGTCCGCGCGATGTTGGCCGAATCCGGTGCGCACCAGCAGCAGATCGCAGTCGTGGCGCAGGTTCGCCGCTCCGGTCAAATCCGCCGCCTGGATCAGATGCGCGGGGCCAGCGGCGACATCCAGTATCGCCAGCCGCTCGAATACCAGTTCACTGATATCGTAATCGCAGATCTTTCGCCCTGTGGCGTTGAAATGCCACGGCGCATCCACGTGCGTTCCACAATGATTGCTCGACCGGAAATAAAAGGAATTGCACACATCCCCGCGCGAGAGGTCATACAGGCGCTCGATCGCAGGCTTGTCGAGCCCTTCGTAAAACGGCGCGTCCGCCGACAACGGATACGACAGACTCTGGATCATCGCTGCCCATTGTAGCGGCCTCGTTTTGGCGGTAAACGCGCCGGTCGGCAGCAGCGAACCGAAAAATCCAACCTGTTGGAATCAAGCAGAGGCGCCCGGCCAGGCCGCGCGAGTTGGTTCCGTCAGACGGCGCTAATCTGGTAGGCTAGCCTTCGAAACACATGCCTCAGAACAGTTTCGATATAGTTTCGCGCGTTGGCGCGCGGGCGGAGGAACTGTGCACAGCGGCACTCGGATACAGAACGGAGCGAGATGCGGCGGAGGCCGCGCGACGCGAGATTCCCGCGGCCCGCTACACGTCGCTTGACCGGCTTATCAAGAAGCGGGCGCAACCTGCTCCATCCCCCGACCATTTCGCAGTGACTGCGAATCCGGTGGAACCGGCGCTGAAGCCGGCCGCACGCATCCAGGAACAGCACGTGGTCGCGCGACTGCAGGTCCTTCAGTCTATGCACTTGGCCGAGCCCGTCGCTCCAGGTGCATGGCGGGTCCGATCCGACTTCGAGACGATACTCCGCACGATGCAGCAGGCCGCCGACCGCCAGAAGGCGCTAGCAGCCCGTGTCTAAGCCCCGCGTTTTCAGGATCGGCAATGCCACAGTTGGTTGGGTGAAGAATCGACCCGAGCCGTCCGAACCCGCTCACGGAAGCGTAGTGTGGGGAAAGATGACACTTTTCGAGCCGCCAACTGCCGGCCGCGCACCCACAGCCGATCCATCCCGCCGATGTCGAACTGGTGCGCGAAGTTCCGCTCGATCCGCTCGCCTCGTTACCGCTGCAATTGCTTGCCGCGATGGCCTTGGATCCGCCGCCGGTTGCCATATACCGCCACCTTCGTCTCGAGCTTGCCTTGCCAGTTCCGCTCCCCCGTTTCGGTTCGGCCACGTAGGTCCGCACCCCAGAATCCGCCAAGCCCATCAAGACGCCTTGCTGTGATAGCCCTTGTCGGCCACTACTTCCTGGACGCCGCCCTCGGCCACCGGGTAGGAGCCTTACTTCGCTCTGCACCGCAATCAACTCTGCGACCGCTATCCCTGCCTCGGCCACGGTTTGTTGAATGGTTGCTGTGTCCGCTTCCGCTCCGCCGTGCGTGGTCACCGCAACGATTGCTCCACTGTCCATATCCACTCCGTTTTCGGCTTTGTACGCCAGTCCCGTGCGCGATCGACTCTTCATGGCCGCATTCGCTTCCAGTGTCGTCGAATCCACGCCAATCGTCTTGCCCTTGATAAGTCCGGCTTGGGCCAGACGCTCCAACGCCCAACCGAACACCTTCTGGTGCGTTTCGGCTTCGATCAAACGCTGAGCGTATCAGAGCTCGGCGATGCCGCTCGCACATTGAGTCGCAAGGAGCATTTTCTCCGGGCGGCAGCCCGTTTGTGCCGCGATGGCGACGCCGTCTACCGCGGCGCCACTTCCGGATGGCTCAGCGGATACTATCGCCGACTCGAAATGGCGAGCGCTTCCACTGCCTCGCACCCGCGGGACATCGGCCGCCCGCGTCAGAAGGATGCGCCGGTGAAACAGCGCCCGCGGTGAGTTGGCGCCACGCTCACGGAAGTCCATCAGATGCGAAACATTGATTAGCCGGACGGGATCCTTACTAAGTGGCGGAAACAGAACGATCTTCTTTACGCGCATCTCTCAACGTCTTGGCTGCGGCGACCATGTTCCTCAACGAAGGAATGACCTCCCGCCACTGCCGCGTCTTTAACCCGCAGTCTGGGTTCACCCAAAGACGCTCGGCGGGAATCTTCTCGGCCGCTCTTTGCAGGAGTTTTACGATCTGCTCTTTGCTAGGAATGTTGAGCGAGTGAACGTCGTAGACGCCCGGACCGATCCCGTTGGGGTAATGGAAGGAGTGAAATGCTTCGAGCAGATCCATGTTCGAGCGCGAGCTTTCGATTGTAATTACGTCCGCATCCATCGCGGCAATTGAAGCGATGATGTCGTTGAATTCCGAGTAACACATGTGTGTATGAATCTGGACTTCATCGGCAACGCCATTGGCGGCGATGCGGAAGGCGAGAATAGCCCAGTCAAGGTATTCCCGCCACTCGGACTTGCGCAACGGCAGGCCTTCGCGAAGGGCAGCCTCATCGATCTGGATGATATGAATGCCCGCTTTCTCCAGATCCAGCACCTCATCCCGCATCGCAAGCGCTAACTCGAGACAACAGAGAGAGCGCGGTTGATCGTCACGCACAAACGACCAGTTCAGCATCGTGACCGGACCAGTCAGCATACCTTTCACGGGTTTGGCGGTAAGAGATTGGGCATACTCGATCCACTCGAGCGTCATCGGCGCGGTTCGCCGCACGTCTCCGAAAAGAATGGGCGGCTTTACACAGCGCGAACCGTAGGATTGTACCCATCCATACTCGGTAATGGCATAGCCTTCGAGCTGTTCGGCGAAATACTCGACCATATCGTTCCGTTCGGCTTCGCCATGCACGAGAACGTCCAGACCGATCTCCTCCTGTTTGCGCACGCACTCGGCAATCGCAGCGCGCATGGCACTTCGATAGCTGTCACGGTCCAGCTTGCCCGTCCGGAAATGATGGCGCGCCTGCCGGATTTCGGCGGTTTGCGGAAACGAGCCGATTGTGGTAGTCGGATAGAGAGGTAACTGGAACCGCGCGGCCTGCTTTTGGGCTCGCACCGGGTACGGACTGCGGCGATTGCCCATCTCTGCGCTGACGTTCGCAATGGCGGCTTTCACTTCTCGATTCGCGACTCGCGGCGACTCGCGACGACTGACGATAGCAGCGCGATTGGCTGCGAGCTCCTCAGCAACGCTGTTGCGGCCGCGGTTGAGCGCCGTGGCGAGTGTCTGCAATTCAGTGAGTTTCTGCAAAGCGAAAGCCAGCCACGAGCGGATTTCTGGATCGAGTTTTCTCTCGCTCTCCAGATCTACCGGAACATGCAGTAAGGAACACGATGGCGCAATCCAGAGTCGCTCGCCGAGCAGTTGCGCAACGGGCTCAAGCACATCCAGAAGTGCGTTCAGGTCGCTTTTCCAGATGTTGCGGCCATCCACGATGCCGAGGGAAAGAACACGTCTTGAAGGAAGGGATTGCACCACCAAATTGATCTCGCTGCGCGCCCGCACGGCATCGAGATGAAAACCGTGTACGGGCAAGCGATTCACCAGCTCAAGATTTTCAGCCAGTCTTCCGAAGTACGTGGTCAGCATCAGTTTCACCCCGCCGCTTTCAAGCTGCGAATAAGCTTGTCCGAATGCCTTCTTCCAGGCGGGAGACAGTTCCGTGATGAGAACCGGCTCGTCGATTTGGAGCCATTCGACGGCTTCTGCACGCAGTTGTTCGATCAGCTCCCGATACACCGGAGTCAGTCCCGGCAGCAGGCTCAGTTTATCGACGCCATCCTTACTCTTCCCGAGAGCGAGGTAAGAGAGCGGGCCGAGAACGACCGGCTTCACGGCTTTCACGCCGCACGTTCGCGCTTCCCGAATTTGGTCGAGAAGGCGTGCCGCATTGAGATGAAACGAAGTACGAGCATCGAACTCCGGCACAATGTAGTGATAATTCGTGTCAAACCATTTCGTCATTTCGCCGGCCGCCACTCCGGCCTCGCCGGCAACCGGCGCAGACCGGCCGCGCGCGACGCGAAAGTAGTTGTCGAGCGGATGGCCGGAGAAATCCCGGAAGCGGGCGGGCAGATGTCCCAGCAGAAAACTCGTGTCGAGAACGTGATCGTAGAACGAGAAATCGCCGACAGGAACGAAGTCGAGCGCGGACTGCTGGCGCCAGTGTCGCCGCCGCAGTTCCGCACCGAGCGCAAGCAGATCTTCTCGGGAACTATCGCCTCTCCAATATGACTCCAGCGCAAACTTTAATTCGCGTTGCGCGCCGATACGAGGAAAGCCGAGATTGTGTGTTTTTACCATTGCCATTTCGCCAAGCTCAGTCTGAGAAACACTCCCTTTCGACGCAAAAGTGATCGTACGAGGTACCGATCACCCTTTTCGCTTTAGAAGCTGAGAACGCGACCAAAGATGTTGGCCACCTAATCCCAGGCGAGCGAGCCTCCGTTCTGATATTCGATCACCCGGGTTTCAAAGAAGTTCTTCTCTTTTCTCAGATCCATCGCTTCCGACATCCACGGGAAAGGATTTTCTGTTTTTGAGAAGACCGGGGGAAGGCCGAGTTGCGCGCAGCGCCGGTTTCCAATAAAGCGCATGTACTGTTCGCAGAGCGAAGCGTTCAGCCCGAGAAAGCCGTTCGGCATGGTGTCGCGCCCGTAAGCGGCCTCGAGTTCTGCACCTTCGCGAATCATTTGGTGCACTTCTTGCTGGAAGGAAGCGCTCCAGAGATGCGGGTTTTCCGCTTTGATCTGATTAATTACATCGATTCCAAAGTTCAGATGGATGGACTCATCGCGCAGAATGTATTGATACTGCTCAGCAATGCCGACCATCTTGTTGCGCCGGCCGAGCGAAAGAATCTGCGCG
>DASRCT010000022.1:0-13428 GCA_035652975.1 Bryobacteraceae bacterium
AAGCTGCGCGAGGATTTCAAGGCCTGACGAATTTTGATTAAGTCAGGCCCTTGCTCGCAGGCTGAGAAGCGCGGCGAGAACGAAGCCGGCGCGCTGGAGAAGTTCGCTCGAAAACTCGATCGAGCCGTTTGCCCGTACGGCTATCGCGAGCCGACGACCTCCTTCACGCGCGGCTGCCGGCTCGCCCGGATAGCATGAAGCAACATTGGCAGAACCGAAATCAAGACAATCACTATCACCACCTTTTCGAAGTGGCGCCGGATGATTGGCACGCCGCCCAAGAAATAGCCGGCCAGCGTCATGGAGATCACCCAGCCGAGGCCGCCGAAGATGTTGAACGCAACGAACCGGGGATAGCGCATCCTCCCGACGCCGGCCATGAATGGCGCAAATGTCCGCACAATCGGTACGAACTTGGCGTAGATGAGCGTCTTTCCGCCATGCCGTTCGTAAAAGGCCTGGGTTTGCCGGACGTATTCCTGTTTAAAAAGGCGCGAGTCTGGCCGGCGGAAGATTTTTGGGCCGGTCCGATATCCAAGCAAGTATCCGGATTGGTCGCCCAGAATGGAGGCGCATATCAGCAGCGCGCAGATCGCTAGAATGTTAAGCTCTCCGGCGCCAGCCACCACGCCCACCGTGAATAGCAGCGAATCGCCGGGGAAAAAGAAGCCGACCAGCAGCCCCGTTTCTGCGAAAACGACCAGGAACAAGACTGCATACCCGGTCCAGCCTGTAACCACCGTGGAGAGGAACTGAATCAGTCTTTCGGGGTCCGAAAGGGTGTGGAGGAATTCAAAGAAGGCGTGAAGCATGGGGATGGCCGAAGGCGCAATTTTTCATTGAACGCTGCTGCTTAAAACCGCGATTAGCTGTTGCGGTAGCTAGCCACCAGCCGCTTGATGGTGTCGTTATGCTTCTTGACTTTGCCTTCCTTGATGAGCTTGGCCAGGATGCTATCGTAAAACAGGTCGCGGCGCTCCTGCGCCTTCTTGCGTTTGAGATCCTCAATGATCTTATCGCGGTCAGCAGCGAACTTCGTCATGTCCGCAGGCGTCTTCTCGAGCGTTTTGGCGACCACCTGCTGGTTGAACACATTTAGCGGGCCGAGAATGGAGCCCACGGGCTTGATAAAACCATCCGAAAACACGCTGGCCGCTCCCACGCCCTCGACGGCGCCGCTCAGGGTGAATTCAGGCGGGGACTTGACCTCCCCGCCAAGCTCCTTGGCCACCCTGTTGATGTCCTCGCCAGCTCGCAACTTCTCCGCCGCTTGCTTGGCGCGATCCGCTGCCAGGGCCATCGCGCGCTGCGAAACGAACTTCTCGCGAATGTTCGCTTCCGCTTTTTCAAAGGGCGCGATCTGGGAGGGCGTCACGTTGGTCAGCTCCGCGATCGCCAGCTTATCCGGGCCGGCCTGAAACACCGGCGTGATCTCGCCCTTTTTCATGCCGGCGAGCGCAGTATCGAGTTCCGCGACTGAACCCAATTGTGGAACCGGCTGGCCGGAGGCAAGGCCGTTGGCGACAACGTATTCCAGGTTGAACTGTTTCGCGATTCCCTGAGCATCGGCGGGATTCTTCACCAGGGCTGCGCGGGCCTGCTCGATGGCAGTCTGCATGCGGTCAAAAACCGTCTGCTTTTTGAGATCGGCCGCGATCTGGTCTTTCACTTCCTCAAATGGCTGCGTATGCGCTTCCTGTTTGTCGAGGACCTGCAAAATGTGGAAGCCATACTCGGTCGTAATGACGCCGCTAAGCTCTTTGGGCTTCAGTGAAAACGCCGTATTTTCGAAATTTTTGACCGTCTGGCCGCGCACCACCCAGCCTAGGTCGCCGCCCTTTTGAGCCGACCCCGGGTCTTCTGAGTATTTCTTCGCCAGTTCCGCAAAGTTCGCGCCATTTTTGAGCTGCTTGAGAATATCCTCCGCTTTGGCGCGGATTTTCTCCACCTCGGCTGGGCTCTTGTCTGTGGTTTTTAGCAGAATGTGCCGCACCTGAACCCGTTCGGGCGTCTGGAACTCTGCGCGCCGGGCATTGTAGGCCGCTCGCAACTGCGCTTCCGGAATCTCAATCGTTGCTGCGATTTTGTTCTGATCCGCGATCAGCAAAATCAGGTCGCGCGTTTCTGGCTCTGTGAATCCTTCCTTGTTCGAGTTGTAATAGGCCCGCAGCTCTTCCGGCGTCACCTTGACCTGCGATTTCAAATCATCCGGTTTGAAGCTGATCAGCTCCACTTTCAGCTTCTCGTTTTGGGTCTTATATTCTTGTTCGGCCTCCTGGGGCGTCACGATCACGCCTTCGAGCGCCAGATCCGTGAGCCGCTTCAACAGGAGTTGCTTTCGCAGATTTGTCTCAAACTCCGGAATGGTCAGCCCCTGCTGCTCGAGAAACTGTTGGTAGGCCACCTTGTCGATGAGCTGGCCGTTGTTGAAAAAGCGGGGCAGAATCGACCGGATCGTCGAAGCGAGCTCTGAATCGGGAACAGTGAAACCCAGTCGTCGGGCCTCGTAGGCCACGGCGCGCTCGGTGATCATCTGGTCGATATACTGGGGCGCGTAAACCTGCATCATCTCTGCAGGAATCTGCTTGTTTCGAATCAACGCTTGCAGTTCGTTTTGTACGTCCCGAACGGTGATCTCATCCTTACCAACGACAGCCACGATGTTGTCCTCGTTGCTGCTGCCCGTAGAGGATCCCCATCCCGGAATGAGTGTGATCACCATCGAGACGGCTACGATGGTCAGCATGCCGCCGAGCAGATAGCGGACAGCTTTGGCGCGGCTTCGGAAGAGATCAAACATGAGGCGCAGTACTCCCGTGGAGGCTGGAACAGATTCCGATACCAGTATAACGGAGCTGTAGCGTTCTTCGTGCGCGGCCCGCTCCGGGACGCCACGGATCGGCTGCCAGGAGGGCGCTAGCGCTAGCTCGACGTCAAATCGTAAAATCCGACAGCGTCGAATCCGCGTTTGATTTCGGGCGCCGACATCATAGCCGTCCACACCGACTGACTGCGGAGATTCTCCGCCATAATCAGTACAATGCCGAGATCGATTCCGATTACGTCTGGCGACCACCAGTTCGCAGCGGGTTGAAATGCATCGACGTAACCGTACTGATTCCAGACCTTCTTGCCGTAGCGCTCGAGCATGGTTTCCAGCACGCGCCCACACTCGTCCGGCAGAAAGACCAGCGAGCCGCCCGAGGCGCAAGGGGCGAGCGTGCCGTCAATTTGCGCGTTGAACTCTGTTTCCGCGCCTCCCCAATCCGTATATCCGTGTCTGGAATCACAGGCCGTGATGCCCCACATGTTCTCGCCGAACCAGGGGAACCGGTCGCGCAGACTGATGCAGAAGTCGCGATGCTTGAGCGTCGCCAGTCGGGAGTTCCGAAAATAGTCAGTATAGCCGTCCCAGCGGTTTCTGAAATCCAGCCAGGCATGCGAATATTGATGCGCAAACAGCGGCGCCGCGGAGGCGATGAAGATATCTCCGGATTCGGCGTACCGCATGGGCCTTTGCCACGCATCCCAGGCCGACAGCGGGATGGGGTGCATTGCGGATCCGATTGCGAGCAAATACATGGCCAGCAGTTCGCAATACCGATCCCAACGGTACGGCAGGAAGTTGCGTTCGGGCGTCCAGCCATGGCAGAGTGTAGGACCGCCGGCCCACATCCAGTCCCATTCCACGCGGCTGACGATTTCGTTGGCCAGCCTTGCGATCTGTGGCGTATTGAAGTGCTGCCGCGCGTGGATGACGCCGCACAGCAGCCACGTTGTATCGACCGAACTGATCTCGCAATCGAGATCCCGCTTGCCCGTCTCAGCGTCGATGAAATGGTAGTAAAAGCCCTTCTTCCGGTAGGCGCGACGCGCCAGGAATTCGAGAGTTCGTTCGGCTCGCTCCTGGGCTTGGCCGCGCGGCAGATAACCGCGTTTATCGGCGATGCAGAGAGCGCTCAGACCGAAACCGGTGGCGGCGATGCTGGCCGTGCGCCGCGTTTCGCGGCCCTCAATCCGGACGCGATCGAGCACCAAACCCGTAGCCGGATGCGCGCACTCGTAAAAGTAACGGCACGCGCGCCGCTCGACCTCATCAAGGAGGGCCTCCCGCGATTTCGGCCCCTCGGTTTGCAGTGCACGGGAAGCGGACGGCAGCGCAGCGGCTACGCTTGCGCCCGCGAAGCGTAGCAGTTGGCGACGGCTCAGCAGCGCGCCAGAGTTACAAACGCTCAGAGGATTTCCCCTGTAATCAAGCATACATAAAATCGTTGTCCTGGGAAACTACTATATCGGTTTGGGCGTCCTTTGGACATCAGACATGCACCGCAATCGTCGCGTGTCGCGACGCTGTACTTTCCCGTGTAACTGATGGCAGACGACTCGAAAACCTTCTGGGGTGATTGGAAGAAACGGATTCGCGCCCTCAGGAACATACCTCCGCTGATCAGGATCGTTTGGGAATCCGGGCGAGGGGTGGTGGCAGGCGGACTGGCGTGCCGGATTTTGGTCGCGCTTCTGCCCGTTCTGATGCTATCGGTCTCCAAGAGGATACTGGATGCCATCCAGGCGCACTTCAATGGCCGCCCCCTTCCGGCAGAATTCTGGTACTTGGTTGCAACCGAGTTCGGCCTTGCCGCACTCGGCGGAGTGCTGGGGAGAACCATTGGCTATTTCGATGCGCTGCTCGCTGACCGATTTACAAAATACACAAGCGTCCGCGTAATCGAGCACGCCTCGCGGCTCGATCTCTCCTCCTATGAGGACCCGGCGTTTTACGACAAGCTGGAGCGCGCCCGCGTCCAGGCCACCGACCGCATTGCGATGATCCAGGCCGTCGGGGCGTTGCTGCAACAGCTCATTGCGGCGGTCACGCTCTCGGCCAGCGTATTCTGGTTCTCGCCGTGGCTCCTTGTACTCTTAATAGTGGCTGTCACGCCGGCGTTTCTCGGCGAAAGCCATTTTGCATTTTTGGGGTACTCACAAAACATTCGTCAGACGCCGGTCCGGCGCCAGCTGGACTATCTGCGCGTCCTCGGCGCCAGCAAAGAGTCGGCGAAGGAACTCAAACTGTTCGGTCTGAGCAGCTTCGTCACGGACGAATACAGCCGGCTCTCGAATCAGATCTACGAGCAGAATGTCCGCCTCGCGCGGCGGCGGCTCTGGGCGGGAGCGTTGCTTTCGCTGCTGAGCACATCCGGGTATTACGGCGCATACGCCTACGTAATTTACAGAACGGTCACAGGCGATCTGACCTGGGGCGCACTCACATTTTTGGCCGGCGCTCTGGCTGGCGCCAGTAATAATATTCAGACTATTTTTTCCACGTTCTCGAGCATTGCAGACCAGTCGCTGTTCCTGACAGATCTGGTGGAATTCTTCGCCGTGCGTCCGCGTTTAACCTCTAAGCCGGATGCTTTTCCTGCGCCGCGGCCTATTCGCGACGGATTCACGTTCGAAAATGTTTCGTTCGCCTACCCCGGCGCGAAACGCCTGGTCCTCGATCGTTTGAACCTCCGCATCGAGCCCGGCGAACGGGTCGCCCTCATCGGCGAGAACGGGCAGGGGAAGACAACCATCGTGAAACTGATTACCCGCTTGTACGATCCTACTGAGGGCCGGATTCTTCTCGATGGAATCGATCTGCGTGATTACGACATCGAAGATGTACAAAGTGAAATCGGCGTCATTTTTCAAGATTTCATGCGGTATGAGATGACGGCGAGACAAAACATCGCGGTGGGCCGGATTGGCGCGAGCGACCAGGACGGGAGCATTGAACGCGCCGCGCGGAAGAGTCTGGCCGATGCCGTGATCGGCAGGCTGCCGCGTGGGTACGATCAGTTGCTCGGCCGAAGGTTCGAAGGCGGAGTCGATCTGTCCGGCGGCGAGTGGCAGAAGATCGCGCTGGCGCGGGCCTACTTGCGGGACGCGCAACTTCTGATTCTGGACGAGCCGACGGCGTCACTCGACGCGCGCTCCGAGTACGAGGTCTTTCAACGATTCGCGGAGCTGACCCGGGGGAAGATGGCGCTGCTCATCTCCCACCGGTTCTCGACGGTTCGAATGGCGGACCGGATCGTGGTTCTTGAGAGCGGCCGGATCGTCGAACAGGGCAGCCATTCTCAATTGATGGCGCTCGGCGGCCGCTACGCCGGCATGTTTGAACTACAGGCATCCAGTTATCGATGATTTCGCACGACGCTCCCACGCACGAAGCCGCGCTTGGCGGCCCGCTCCAGCTCGACGAAGAGCGCTTGCGAGCCGCCGGTCGCGAAGCCGCGCGCGCAGATCACGCGCAAAAGCACGGACCGCGCTGGCGCGGCCGCGTCGGCATCCGTTCGAAACAACTGACCGAGTTGATCGCGTCCGCCGCCTCGCATCCTCAGGAGGGAAACGTTCGATGGCTGGTGGAGAACGTGCGACTGCTGCGCACCGCGCTCAAGGACATCCGCGATCTCGAGCGCACGCTGCGCCGCTATCCCGTCGTCACTGCGCCCTCCGGACCCGCGGTTCCCAGGGCGATTGTGCTCGCTCACGAATACCTGTCTGCCGTTGACGATCACTTCGGCGAGGAGTCGCTGCTCGCCTTCCTCAATGGGTATCAGGAGGCGTCCGAACTCGACATGGGCGAGATCTGGGCGCTCAAACCGGCGCTGCAAGCCGTGTTGTTGGAGCGTCTCGCATCCCAGCCGCCTGAAAAGTGGCCCGTGCTTGTCACCAGCCTCCGCCTGATTGGGGAGGCCGCGTGGAAAAATCTCTTCGAAGCAGCCAGCGTAGTGGACCGTGTTTTGGCCAGGGACCCTGCTTGCGCCTATGCAGCGATGGACTACGACAGCCGCGAGGCGTATCGCAAGGTCGTTAGCCATCTTGCGGAACGTTCAGGACGAACTGAGCACGAGGTCGCCGACGAAGCCCTGTTCCTCGCCGAGCAAGCCGCCATGCGGTCCGATGGGTCGCGAGCCGCGGCGCGTCGCGCTCACGTCGGATACTTCCTCCTGGACCGCGGTCTGGAGCAGTTGCGGGCCGCTGTTGGATATCGTCCCCGGTGGATTGATCGCGCACGCGATCTGATTCTCGCCTATCCCAACGCGTTCTACCTGGTGGGCGTGGAAGTGGTCACCTTTATCATCGTCATAGGACTGCTGAGCGGTCTCGACACGCTGACTCCTGTGGTCGCGGGCTTTCTCCTGTTAATTCTGCCGGCGACTCAGGCCGCGGTCGAGTTCATGAACAATCTGACCACCAAGCTGCTGCGCCCGCGCGTGCTGCCGAAGCTGGATTTTTCAAAAGGAATCCCGCCTGACTGCATGACCATGGTCGCGGTTCCGACGCTGCTGTTGAATGAAGCCCAGGTTCGCGATCTGGCGCTCGACCTTGAGATCCGCTTTCTCGCCAACCGCGACCCCAATCTGCTGTTTGCGCTGTTGACCGACTGGCCCGATGCGGACCAACCGCGCGATGAGCGCGATGCGTTGGTCGATGTCTGCCGCGGCATGATCGAAGGCTTGAATCGCAAGTACGGCGCTCGCACCCGCCAACCCTTCTACCTATTTCACCGCTATCGCGTGTTCAATCCCTCTGAAGGCCTCTGGATGGGATGGGAGCGGAAGCGCGGAAAGCTGCACGATCTCAATCAGCTCCTGCGAGGGGAATACGACAGCTTCCCCATCAAGGTTGGCGATTTGTCCGTGCTGAAGGATGTTCGCTACGTCATCACGCTCGACTCTGATACGCAGTTGCCCAGGGATGCCGCGGCCAAGCTGGTGGGCGCCATCGCCCATCCGCTCAACCGCGCGGTCATCGATCCAGCGACGCGCATGGTCATTGAGGGCTACGGTATTCTTCAGCCCCGCATTGGCGTCAGCATCAGCTCCGCATCGCGCAGCCGTCTGGCTTCGCTATATTCGGGGCAAACCGGATTCGACATCTACACGCGAGCGGTTTCCGACGTGTACCAGGATCTCTACGGCGAAGGCATCTTTACCGGCAAGGGCATTTATGAAGTCGACGCGGTCCGCGAGGCGCTGGGCCGCCGTTTCCCCGAAAACGCGCTGCTCAGCCATGACCTGATCGAAGGGGCCTACGCGCGCGCCGCGTTGGTTTCCGACATCGAGCTCATCGACGATTACCCTTCGCACTTCAGCGCCTACAGCCGGCGCAAACACCGCTGGGTTCGAGGCGACTGGCAGATCATCCGCTGGATGTTCTCCACGGTGCCGGATTTCGAGGGACGCATGGTCCCCAATCCCATCAGCCTCGTGTCGCAATGGAAAATCTTCGACAATCTCCGGCGCAGTCTCATCGAGCCGAACACGCTGTTGCTGTTCCTTGCTGGCTGGATCTATCTTCCGGGCAGCGCGGCCTACTGGACGCTGTGGACCGTGGCGATGCTGCTCATGCCCTCTTGCTCCAACCTTCTGTTCGCGATTCTGTTCGCTCCGTGGAAAACCAGAAAGCTCGGCGCCTGGGCCTGGGATACAACAGTCAACTTTGTCAAAGGCGTCATCGTGGCGATGCTGGGCATTGTCTTCCTGCTGCACCAGGCCCTTTTGTCGATCGACGCTATCGTACGCTCGATCCTGCGGGTGTTTGTGACCAAGCGGAAATTGCTGGAGTGGGAAACCGCAGCCCAGGCGGAAATCGAGACGCGGCGTAAAGCAACCGTTGACGTCTATCTGGACTGGACTCCCAGCATCGCGACGGCGATGGCTGGCCTCGTTTTCCTGATTCGCCCCGACTCCCTCCCTGTGGCGGCGCCCGTGCTCGCCGCGTGGTTCCTCTCGCGCGGCATCTCCGCGTGGCTGAACCGTTCGCCCAAGGCGCGCAGTCACGAATTAAGCAGAGCCGACGCGCAAATGCTGCGCGATTCGGCCGAGCGTATGTACCGTTTCTTCCGCGACTGGAGCTCGCCCGCCACCAACTGGCTCGTTCCGGACAATGTGCGCGAGGACGGCGCCGTCGCCCTCCGCATCTCGCCAACCAATCTCGGCCTGTTGCTGAATGCTCGTATCGCCGGCGTGCACTTCGGGTTTCTCACACTGGCCGAGTTTGTTTCCCAGACCCGGGAAACGCTGGCGACCATCGCCAAGTTGCCGAAATACCGCGGCCATCTGCTCAACTGGTACGACGTCGAGACGCTCCAACCGCTCCAGCCGCGTTTCGTGTCCACGGTAGACAGCGGCAACCTGGTCGCATGCCTGTGGACGCTCAAACAGGCTGCGCTGGCCTTCGCCGCCGAGTCCAAAGCCAAACATGGCCTCACGGCCGAACTCGCTGACGATCTGACCGACATTGCGCGCGCTTGCGAGGCGCTGGTTGATGGGATGGATTTCCAATTTCTGTATAACAGCCGCAAGAAGGTGCTCTCCATCGGATACGAAATAGACCGCCAACAGCTTGCCAAAGCCAGCTACGATCTGCTGGCTTCTGAAGCCCGCATCGCCAGCTTTGTTTCCATCGCCAAGAACGATATTCCCCAGGAATCCTGGTTCCATCTCGGCCGCGGCCAGACGCTGGTCCGGGGAGAACGGGTTCTGTTGTCGTGGACCGGCACCATGTTCGAGTATCTGATGCCCGAGCTGTGGATGCGTCGTTATCCAGACACGATCATGGACCAAAGCTCGAAAGCAGTTGTCCGGGTTCAACGCGACTACGGCCGCAAAAAAGGCGTTCCATGGGGCGTCTCCGAATCGGCGTGCAGCGCCGAGGAAGGCGGCGGCGATTATGGATATGCGCCGTTCGGCATTCCGGAGCTGGCGATGAGGCCGTGGGACAGGCAGGCGCTCGTCATTTCCCCCTATTCAAGCTTTCTCGCGCTGGGAATCGATTCCAAAGCTGCGATGGCGAATCTGCGCACAATGGCGGAATTCGGCTGGACAGGGCGATATGGATTCTATGAGGCCATTGACTACACGCGCGCCGGCGCGGAGGTGATCCGCTCCTGGATGGCGCATCATCTCGGCATGAGTCTGCTGGCGGCGTGCAATGCGCTGTTCGACAATCAGATCCAGCGCTACTTTCACGCCGAGCCGCATGTTATGGCGACGGAGTTGTTGTTGCACGAGCGGGCGCCGAGCACCGTGGCGGTTGAACTCGAGGAGCCGATACCCGACGCGGCGGCGGCGCATGCATGATGGCGCGCGATCTCGGTTTAAAATCGGACTCTGATTGGGAAACATGCCCAAAGCTCAATATCGATACCGGCATCTGATTCTCGGCGGCGGAATGGTCGCCGGCTACGCCGCCAAGGAGTTTGTCGCCCGCGGCGTCGGTCCCGGCAAACTCGGCATCGTCTCAGCCGATGCCGCTCTTCCGTATGAACGGCCGCCGCTGTCGAAAAGCTTTCTGGCCGGCAAAGATACTGCATCAACCATTCTGATTAATCCGGAGGATTTCTATCGCAGTCACGGCATCGGCGTTCACCTCGAAACGCGCATCACCGGCCTCGACCTTTCGCGCAAGCTCCTGATCAGCGATCAAGGAATCCAGTTCTCGTTCGAAAAACTGATTATCGCAACCGGCGCCCGTCCGAGAACGCTGGATGCGCCGAATGCCGCGCTGCCAAATGTCTGCTATTTGCGCTCGCTCGCCGATTCGGAGCGGATCCGCGATGCGATGCGTCAGGCCAAACAGGCGCTCGTGATCGGCTCGGGTTTTATCGGCATGGAGGTCGCCTCTCAATGCGCCCAACAGGGGCTCCAAACCACCATGGTCTTTCCCGAGGACCGGATCTGGAAGCGGCTGTTCACGCCCGAAATGTCCGCGTTTTTCCGCTCGTATTATGAGGCGCGCGGAGTTCGCTTCATCGCAGGCGCGCAGGTCTCCGCGTTTAACGGCCGCGAACGCGTCGAATCGGCTGCGCTCTCGACCGGAGAAATCGTGCCGGCGGATCTGGTGGTGGCCGGAATTGGCGCGCTTGCCGAAACGGAACTGTTCCAAGCCACGGATATCAAGATCGCAGACGGAGTCGTCGTGAACGAATTTCTCGAAACCAATGTTCCCGATGTGTACGCCGCAGGCGATCTGGCCAGATATCCTGACGTGCTCTTCAGCAAAGAACGCCGGGTCGAGCATTGGGACAACGCAGTAAAACAGGGCCAGTACTTGGCGCGCCGCCTCACCGGCGCTCCAGAGCCGTTTTCAAATGCGCCCTACTTCTTCTCCGATGTCTTCGACCTCTCTTATGAATACTGGGGCGACCAGGAGGGCGCCGATGAGGTCATCTATCGCGGATCGCTGAATGAGCCCAGCTTCAGCGCGTGGTGGGTCAAGGGCGGAAGGCTGGTCGCCGCATTCGTGATGGCCCGGCCGGAGGATGAGCGCGAGTTCGCTCAACGGTGGATCGCGGAGAAGAACGACGCGCCGCTCGCAAGACTGAAAAATGCTGCGCCGCTTGTTGCAGGCCGGTAATGTCGCGTTGCGGTGGTCGGCGTTGGCGGTCGGCGCGGCGGTTTGCCTGATGGAGGGTTTGCCTGCGGCGCAGAACCAGAGCGCCGCGAAGGAAACCATCGAGATCGATCTTAACGCGCCGGCGCGGCCATTTCCACATTTCTGGGAACAAATGTTCGGATCAGGGCGCGCCATTCTTACCCTGCGCGAAAGCTACCGCCGCGACCTGCGAGCCACAAAAGAGATTACCGGCTTCCGGTATGTCCGCTTCCACGATATTCTCGACGACGACGTTGGCTTGTATTCCGTGGACCGGCAGGGCCGGCCCGAATACAACTTCTCTTATATCGACCAGATCTACGATGGCCTGCTCGCAAACGGCGTCCGCCCGTTCGTCGAATTGAGCTTTATGCCGGGCGCGCTCGCCGCCTCCCAAAAACCGCATGCATTCTGGTACAAGCCCCTTCCCAACCCGCCTAAAGACTATGCACGATGGGGAGAGCTGGTCCATGCCCTGACCAAACACCTGGTCGACCGCTACGGACTGGATGAAGTCTCTCAATGGTATTTCGAGGTCTGGAACGAGCCCAACATCGACTTCTGGACGGGAGCGCCGAAGCAGTCGACCTACTTCGAGCTGTACGATCGCGCCGCCCGTGCGATCAAGCGCGTAAGCGCCAGGCTGCGGGTCGGCGGCCCGGCGACCGCTCAGGCGGCGTGGATTCCGGCGTTCATTCGTCACTGTGTTGAGACGAACGCGCCGGTCGACTTTGTCTCGACGCATGTTTACGGCAATGACCGCTCTGAAGACGTTTTCGGCGCGCCCGGGCGGATTCCACGCTCGCAAATGGTTGCGCGCGCGGTTAAAAAAGTCTTTGAAGAGGTGAAGGCCTCGCCGCGCCCCGAACTCCCGATCATTTGGAGCGAGTACAATGCCTCCTACCGGAATGAAATCGTTGTTACGGACTCGCCGTTTATGGGGCCGTGGCTCGCAAACAACATTCGCCAGTGCGACGGGATGACGTTCATGATGTCGTACTGGACATTTTCTGATGTTTTCGACGAGCAGGGGGTGGTCAAAACTCCGTTCTATGGCGGCTATGGGCTGATTGCCGAAAACGGCATCCCGAAAGCCGCCTTCAACGCCTTTGCCCTGCTGCATCAACTCGGAAATCAGCGCATCGAAGCGAAAACCGAATCCGCGCTGGTTACGCGACGCGACCAACAATCGTACGCAATTGCGATCTGGAATTACTTCGCTCCGGAGGAACGCGGATCGGCTCGCCGCTTCGAACTCATTTTTCGGGGCTTGGGCAGCGCCCCAACAGCGCGCATCCGCGTCCTGGACGCCGCGCACGGCTCGGCGCTCACCGCCTGGGAGCGCATGGGTCGCCCCCGTTTTCCAACGCGCGATCAGATCGAAGCGCTCCGCGATGCGGCGCGCATGCCGGCTGCCGAAATGCGCGCTGTGACGGGCGGCGTTCTGACGCTGACGCTGGAGCCGCATGCGCTTGCGCTGATCGAATTGACGCAATGAAGCCTTCTGTTGCTCAATTGCGCCGCGGGCGCGGAACAGCGCCCGCCATCGGCTGCGTTTCGGCGTTTTGCGGCGTCTGCGCCACCTTGGTTCGGATGCGCCGCAGATCGTTTACAAAGAGCTGATACTCTTCGCGCCGCTTCTGCGGTTCAGGGATGCGCAGAAGCGCGGACGGATGAACCGTTGCCATGAACCACCCAGCTTGCGAATGTGGAAAAAAGACGCCTCGCTCTTTCGTCACGCGAAATTTCGGCCCCATGAGCGACTGCGCAGCCGTCGCGCCGAGAGCAACCACGACCTCCGGGTGAATCACGGCCAGCTCCGCTTCAAGCCACGGGTGACACGCGTTGATCTCAAGCCCGGTAGGCTTTTGGTGAATCCGCCGCTTGCCGCGAGACTGCCACTTGAAATGCTTTACCGCGTTCGTAACATACACCATTCGCCGGTCGATCTCCGCCTCTTCGAGCGCCTGATCCAGCAGCCGTCCCGCCGGCCCGACG
>DASRCT010000023.1:0-82260 GCA_035652975.1 Bryobacteraceae bacterium
TCGAGAAACGATCGGACGTAGGACGCATCGTGCGCGCGTTCGATGACGTTTGTGGAAGCGAGCGGCGCCGCGCGCATCTCGTAGTGACGGTCGGCGGCGAGCAGGGCGCGCAGCACACCGTGTTTCCGCACCGGAAACTTATGTCCCGGAGGCAGCGGGATCTGGTGATGGTCGCAATAGTACAGCGTTCGCGACACGCGATCCGGCTCAGCGCTTGGACAGGTCGCGGATGTAGATTTCCTTGAAACGCATGTTGCCTTCGCCCCCCGAATGCAACTGCAAAGCGATGCCGCCGTCGACCCCGAACGGCTTGGGGTCGGTGTAGTCGACCATGGTGACCCCATTCAGCCGCGAAACGTAGTGATTGCCTTCCACTTTGAGCAGATATTCGTTCCACTCCTCACGGCGCACGACGATCTCGTTTTCAGGCGAGGGCCAGACGAGCCACTGGCGACCGACATCGTAAACGCCGCCGGTGTGCCGGCCGAGATGGCAATCGATCTCAAACTGCGGGCCCTGAATCACCTCCGCTGTGCCCGGCTTGAACTCGACGTGGAAGAAGACGCCGCTGTTTCCATTGCCTTCGCACTTGAATTTCAGCGCGAGCTGGAAGTCTTTATAATTCTTTTCTGTGCGCAGATAACCGTAATCTTTCGTAATGGCCAGGCCGTGGATGGTTCCATCTTCGACGGTCCACTTCTGGTTTCCGACATTGGTCCAGCCGGACAGATCCTTGCCGTTAAAGAGCGGCGCCCAGTCCTCGCCGGGAAGCTTCGGCCTGCCGGATTGCGCGAAGAGGCTGGCGGTTGCCAGCGCAAGCAAGGTAAATCGGAGCATTCCTGTATATAATATCGTCTCGCCTGCGCCCGGGCGCAGTTCTGCGCCTTCCGGAGAAGGCTCCCGATATTACAAGGACAGCGCGGCGGCGCCTGCCGGCTTTCGATTCGCAGTTTTCCGACGCGGTTTCAAGGCGCCGATCTCAATGCCGGCCCGACGGCCTCGAAGCCCTCGCGCGGCGCGGCTTCTACTTCGGGTTTCGAAGGATACTCTCGGCAAAGTAATTCTCCACTTTCGCCTGATTACGGGCGACCTCCACGTAGGCGTTCCTGAGGAGCTGGTCTTTGCGATTGATGAGAGTTTCGCGGATCGTCTGCTGCACGCGCGGGTCCTGGAGTTCGCGCTGGCCAGCGGGCTCCTTGGCCAACACCTTCAAAATCCGGTAACCTTCCGGCGAACGGATGACCGGCGATATGTGGCCGGACGGCGTATTTAAAACGGCCTTCTGGAGTTCCGGCGCGGCCTTTTGTAACGAAGATTCCGAAATAAAACCGAGGTCGCCGCCGTTCTGCGCGCTGACCGGATCTTCGGAGTAGCTCTGGGCAAGCTGGGAGAAATCCTCGCCTTGACGAATACGGGCCAGCAGCATCTCTATTTTCTTTTGCGCCTGCTGATCGTTTTGCGCCTTGTCGTTTTTGAGATTTCTCACCTCCGGATTGGGCTGCGGCGTCACCAGAATCTGGGCCAAATGAAATTGCGGCTCGACAAGATTAAACGAAGCCTTATTGGCGTTATAGAAATCCGTGACGTCTTTATCAGTGATATTGATGTGAGATTTGATCTCCTTGTTGAACAGCTTATCCACCGACAGATCGCGCCGCAGCTGCTCCTTCAAATCCTCAAGCGTCATCTTGCGGCTGGCCAATTGACGCTGGAACTCCTCCTGGGTGTAGCCCGCCTTCAGCTCGTTCAACTTCGCTTCGACATCTGCATCCGTGGCCATGAGGTTAGCCTTCTCAGCGCGCTGCACCATGATCTGCTTGTCGATCATGGCCCTCAGCAGCTCCAGTTTTTGAAACTGCGTCTGGTCGTCGTCGGCATGCGCGCTGGCCGAGGGAAATTGCGACTGGAATTCCTTGTTGAGCTCGGCATAAGTGATTGCGCGGCCGTTCACCACCGCGGCCACATTGGCCGGCTGCGAGCGTTTACACGCGGCTGAAAACAGGAAGAGGCCGGCCGCCATTAAGGCGACGGGGAGCATGCGCATCATGCGGTTGATCTCAGTTTAGCAGGCGGACAGGGGCCGCCTCCCGGTTTGCGCAGGCCGCGCCTCCCCGTTTGGGATAATAAGGTAGTGTCCCGGTACAAAGAATTGGAGCAGCGCCTGGAACGCACGGAGCACCAGTTGCGGCTGTTTCAGCAGATCAGCCGCTTCATGGTCAGGGAGTTGAGCCTTGCGGAAGTGCTGCAAGGCATCGTGGGCCTGGTCAGTGAATTCATGGCCTGCGATTCCTGCCTGATTTACCTGATCGACAATGATGAACTTGTGCTCTGCGCTTCCAATCCACCGCATCCTTCGAGCATCGGGCGGGTCAGGCTCAAGATGTCGGAAGGCCTGACGGGTTGGGTGGCTCGGGAGCGCCGCCTGCTCGCGATCTCACGCGAAGCTTACAAGGATCCGCGCTTCAAATTCTTCCGCGATCTTCCGGAAGATACGTACGAGGCCTACCTGTCCGCCCCCGTGATCGCGCGCAATCGCATTGTCGGCGTCATCAACGTACAGCATCGCATGCCGCATGCGCATTCGGGCGGGGAGATGGAGCTGTTGACGACGGTGGGAGAACAGATTGGGTGCCTTCTCGTGCTTTCGAGAATGGCCCCGAGCGCCGTCGAGGAGGCTAACCATGTCGAACTGGTTCTTGCGTCCGGCGCAAACGCACGGAATAATTGACAAGCTGCGGGCCGTTTCAAAAACTTTTCCAGCGCTCATGGCGCTGATCTCGACGGCTTCCGCCTCGGCCGGCCCCAGCTGGAAAATTCAGTACTTCTACGACAAAGACAACGCCGCATTCACTATTAATGACCTTCGATTCTTCTCCGCCAAACGCGGAGTTGCGGTGGGCTACATCGAAACCGACAAGGGGAAATCGGAGCCGATGTCCGTTGTGACCAGCGACGGCGGCGCCACTTGGAGCGAGGCGCCGCTCAAAGAGGTCGGCATATCGCTCTTTTCCTTGAACGACACCATCGGATGGCTGGTCACGGACAAGGCGATCTGGAAGACGACCGAGGCCGGTCGCAATTGGGTAAGGCTCAAAAAAGTCGAGGGCATCCGTCGCGTCTGGTTCCTGGACGAGATGCACGGATTCGCGATCGGCGCGCCGAAAGTCATTCTCGAAACCACCGACGGCGGCAAGACCTGGGACGCGGTGGATGCAGCCGCCAAGCCCAAGTCGAACCCGCGCTATACGTCCTATGACTGGATTACGTTCGTAACGCCACAGCGCGGACTGATCACGGGAGCGAGCATTCCACCGCGACCCGGCGACGCAGAACCGGCCTGGCTGGATCCGGAAGCCGTCTCCAAACGAAGAGAATGGCCGACTTTGACCATCAAACTCGAGACCCATGACAGCGGCAAAACCTGGGACGTTCAGACCGCTCCGACCTTTGGACAAACCACGCGCCTGCGCTTGCTGCCGAACGGCGCGGGCCTTGCGTTAATTCGTTTCGCGCACAGCTTTGAATACCCCTCCGAGGTCTATAAAATCAGCGCGGGAGGCAAGAGCGAGCGAGTGTTCCGGGCTAAGGATCGCGTGGTGACCGACTGCGCGTTTCTTGGCCCCGGTGAAGCGCTCCTGGCCGCGATCGAGCCGCAGGGCCGCTTACAGCAGCTCCCCATTCCTGGCAAACTGCATATTCTCAGCAGCGCCGGACTTTCAACTTGGTCTGAAATGCCAGTCCCCTACAAGGCGAACGGCACACGCGCCATCCTCTCCGTAGCGGACGCCGAGAACGCCTGGGTGGCAACCGACACGGGGATGATTCTGCACCTTAGCCGGTAACGGCCCTCGTAGCACTGCCGCTGCAAAACATTATTAGCATATTTTGTTTTAATTATCGAACATTTTTTCGACATGCTGTTTTATACACAGCCGGTTATATGGATGCTGTGTGTAATTCACTGATTCACAATAAGATAAAGATTGAGGAAATCACATCCGCAGCTCAAAATTTTGTTTGACGGCAAGACGGATTCGTTCCATCATGGTGCTGGTTCCAAGAGGTCCACAGGGCAGTAAAGCCCGACGGACAGTAGCGAGTCTGGAACGATGATCTGGCGCTGATACGTGTTGAAAAGCGAAAACGGCGTCGGGGAGCGAAAGACCATCGGGCTGTTCGGCGAGGTAAACTTCCTTGACTGAGACTGATGAAACGCTGTGAGCCGGAAGGATGTTGCAGTCCTGACGGGGAGCGGACGTCAATATCTGAGTTGAGGAGTTCTGGGACCGGATTTGGCAACGGGTTTCGGGCGCTAACTCGAAACCGAACGGGCTAAACTTCGGCTCAGGATGACTTCGAAGGAGCAGGCCGGGAGCGTTGACCCTGCCGGGGCGAACGTCGCGAGGCGTAAACTACGGCAGGCGAGTGAAAGGTCGCTCTGTAGAAGTCGGTTTCGCTTGAATCGTCTGCGGGACGCTTCTGAAGCAGTGAGTCATAACCGGCTAAAACCGGTTATGAGGAGCGACAGAAGCTGTTCACGGGCGATGTGAGCGCCACGTCCAGACCGTGCATGCCGGTTGGAGGACAGGCTGCCAAGCGGGTCACTTGGAACCATTCCTATTAATGTAGTCCTCCCACGCCGCATTCCGGTCGGCATCGTTCCCCTCAGTCGAGCTTTGTAACGTTGCGGCGTTAGAATCGAATGGTTTGTCCGCTATGCCGATTCGATTCGCACTCTTGCTGCTGGCTGCGGCGTTCCCTGCGGCGGCCCAGTCTCCGGTTTACAGGAACCCGTCAGCGCCATTGGAGCAGCGAATTTCGGATCTGCTCTCGCGCATGACGCTCGAAGAAAAGATCTCGCAAATGCTCAGCGAATCGCCGGCGATCGCGCGACTGGGCATCCCGCAATACAACTGGTGGAACGAATGCCTGCATGGGGTGGCGCGGGCGGGAGTGGCGACCGTATTCCCGGAGCCAATCGGACTTGCAGCCACGTTCGACGAAAACCTGATCTTCCGCGTGGCAAGCGTCATATCGGACGAAGCGCGCGCCAAACACCACGAATTCGCGCGCAGGGGAAAGCGCGGCATCTACGAGGGGCTCACCTTTTGGACGCCCAACATTAACCTGTTTCGCGATCCGCGCTGGGGTCGCGGGATGGAGACTTATGGCGAGGATCCGTATCTCACCGGGCGCCTCGCCGCGCAGTTCATTCGCGGGCTTCAGGGCCAGGACCCGCGATATCTGAAAACCGTGGCGACGGCGAAGCATTACGCTGTGCATAGCGGTCCCGAACCGACGCGGCACGTATTTGACGCCCGGATCGACGCGCGCGACCTGCACGATACTTACTTGCCTCAGTTTGAAGCCGCCGTGAGGCAAGGCGGCGTAACCTCGGTGATGTGCGCGTATAATAGCGTCCTCGGAACGCCGGCGTGCGCCAGCAGGCTGCTATTGGCCGATATACTGCGCGGGCGTTGGAAATTTTCGGGCTATGTGGTTTCGGATTGTGGCGCGATCGGCGATATCTACCTGACGCACAAGGCTCAGCCCACGCCAGAGGCAGGGGTCGCAGCCGCGGTGAGGGCCGGGACAGACCTCGATTGCGGGAGGGAATATGAGCGCCTGGGCGCCGCGGTCCGGAGCGGACTCATCAGCGAGAACGATATCGATGCCGCCGTCGCCCGGCTGCTGACGGCGCGCTTCAAGCTCGGCATGTTCGACCCGCCTGAGCTGGTTCCATACGCGAAAATCCCATATAGCGTCAATGACAGCCCCGAACACGGCGCGCGCGCGCTCGAAGCCGCCCGGAAGTCGATCGTGCTGCTGAAGAATGACGGCCCGCTGCTTCCGCTCGACGCATCCAAGCTCCACACCATTGCGGTGATCGGACCAAATGCGAATTCGTTGGATGCGCTGGTCGGCAATTACAGCGGCGATCCTTCGCATCCGGTGACGCCGCTCGACGGGATACGGCGCAAGCTCGGGCGCCGCGTGAAAGTGCTGTATGCGCGCGGTTCCGAGTTGGCGGCGGGCGTACCCTGGCTCGAAACCGTGCCGGAGGCGGCGCTGTTTACCTCGGAGGCGGGCGAGCGGCATGGCCTCAAAGGCGAGTACTTCAACCGCGCGGACTTCAATGGGCGCGCCTATTTTGGGCAGGCGTTTGTTTCGCTGGAGATGCGACAGTCAGCCCGCCCCCCGCAGAGTCCGCCTGCGCCGTCGTTTACGCGGATCGACCGGCGGATCGATTTCAACTGGCGATCAGGCGCGCCGGGCGCCGGGATGAACGATGACAATTTCGGAGTGCGCTGGACGGGTTATCTCAGGGCGCCGGCGAGCGGATCTTATTATCTTGGCGCATCGGGAATGAACGCCTTTGAGCTGTACCTGGACGACAAGCTGCTGGTCCGCGCCAATAACGTTCACGAACGGGCGACCGAATATGCGCCGGTTTCGCTCAAAGCCGGGAGGCTGTATCGAGTGCGGCTCGACTTTCATGAGGTTCATGGCGATGCGAGCATTCGCCTCATCTGGGCGCCGCCGAACCGGAACTCCGAGGATGAGGCGCTCCAGATCGCCAGGCAAGCTGACGTTGTGCTGATGTTTCTGGGGCTCTCGCCAAGGCTCGAAGGCGAGGAGATGAAGATGAATGTTGACGGTTTTCGCGGAGGCGATCGCGTTTGGCTCCGTCTCCCAGAGGCGCAACACCGCCTGCTGGAACGGATTGTCGCCGTCGGAAGGCCGGTTGTGCTGGTGCTGATGAACGGCAGCGCGGTCGCCGTCAACTGGGCGCGCGACCATGTTCCTGCGATCGTCGAGCTCTGGTATCCCGGCCAGGCAGGAGGAGAGGCGATCGCGGATGTGTTGTTTGGCGACTACAGTCCCGCGGGAAGGCTCCCGGTCACATTTTATAAGTCCGAGAGTGATCTGCCGCCATTTGAGGACTACGATATGCGCGGGCGCACATACCGATATTTCGCTGGCGAGCCTCTCTATCCCTTCGGATATGGGCTGAGCTACACGAAATTTTCCTATCGAAACTTGATCGCGCCGGACGAGGTCGCTGCCGGCGCGGCGCTAACAGTCTCGGTGCAGGTTAAAAACAGCGGCGCGCGCGACGGCGAGGAGGTGGTTCAACTCTATGTAAGACACGCCGGCGCATCGCCTCCCGCTCCAATCCGAGCTCTGGAAGGTTTTCAGCGTATCGCGTTGCGCGCAGGAGAGGAAAAGACAGTCGCATTCACGCTCGGCCCCAGGGAGCTTTCGACGGTAGACGAGAGTGGACGCCGCGTGGTGCAGGCGGGACAGGTTGAAATCGCTGTGGGTGGGAAGCAGCCGGGATTTCTAGGGGCGGCGGACGCGGCAACCACTGAGGTGGTGACGCGCAGCATTCGAATCACGGGGTCGCCCAAAGAGATTGAATGGTAGAAACCTGCAAGGCGTCACGTAGATCGCCAGATTTGCGATGAGTATCAGCGCCGCGCCCATCGAAAGCAGCCATCCGGGCGCATTGGGATAGACCAAGGCGTCGAGATAGTGCACCAGAAATCCGCCGTGATACGGCGCTATTCCGGCTCTCGATTCGAAATATTGTTCCGCAAGCGTGAGCGGGCACGGCCACGGCCCGATCTCAATTATGAGCGAGTAAATTAATGACGCGATGTGCAGCGCCCTCAACCGCCTCCGCCCGTGCGCGACCAGCGCCCCGAAGATGACCCAGACAATGAAGGCGAGGTGTGCGGCAAGCGTGATTGCGGCGAGCGCCTTCATTGGACAAGCGCCGCCGGGGCCCCGCTCAAAGACCCGGCTTGATCCCTCACTGCGCCGGCCCCGCTCTAAGCCGCGCTATGCCGCAGGTCCGGCCTTTGCGCCCGCCTTCGCCGAAGCGCCCGCGCCGAGCCTTTCAATTTCGTTGAAATATACCCGCCGGTTCTCGTCCATCGCAAGATTGGACAGCATGACCGCAATCGCGTCGTTGAGCCCGACCTCGAGGTCAGCGCGGGGCCGCCCTCCGTCGCGACAATTGCGGAAAAAGCTTTCAAGCTCGGTATCGACCGGATTCGTTTCCTCTTCCTGCACGAGCACGCCCTTGGAATACAGCCAGCGGCGGGCGAACTTCATTTCGCGCGTCAGGAAGCCGTCGTTGGGATCAATGACCAAGTCGTTAAACAGGAGCGGTATCGGTTTGGCGGCGCCAGCCGAGACCATCGTAGCCCCCGCCACCGCGCCTTCTTTTTTGGCGCCTGAACTCAGCTTCTGCTCCTTCGGCGGCTCCGGATACCACCATGCGATGCAATGATGGATATCTTCGCCCACAGTAATCTGCACCGTTCCGTCCGTGCCCATAATGCATTCGCCCATCTCTGAGCGGCTGGCATTGAAATAAGGCAGATGCTGATTGGTGCTTATGCCCGACCATGTCAACTGCTTACCGCCGGGATAGTGATAAATGAGCTGGACGTTATCGTAGACGTCCCGTCCGTCCTTCAGATCGTTGAGGCTGCCGTATCCTTGCACCCATTCGGGCGGCGTGCCGAACATCCAGTCCGCAACATCGACCTGGTGCGACGTCAACTCAGCAACCAGCCCGCCCGAGAACTGCCGGAAAAGGCGCCAGTTCGCCATGTTGGACGGACCGCCCGGCTTCATGGTCCACAGCGAGCTGGGCTTGTTGATCATATTGCGATGCCACTGCGCGTGGATATACTTCACATCGCCGAGCACGCCCTTATCCACCATGCTCTTGACCATTTGATAGAACGTGCTGTAGCGGCGCTGGAGGCCGGTCTGGAGCGTCTGTTTCGGATGCTGCTGCATCAGCGCGCGAAGCGCATGCACTTCTTCTGGCTTGAACACGAGGGCCTTCTCGCAGAAGACGTGTTTACCGGCCTCGATTGCATCTTTCGTAATGGGGAAGTGTTGGTAGAGCGGGGTTATGACGAAGACAGCCTCAACGTCTTTTTGCGACAGGAGTTCCCGGTAGTCCTTGAACTGCTTCGGATTGTTGCCAATAGTCTGTACGCCGCGCGCCAGCGCCTGCGGGTTGATATCGCACAGCGCCACGCAACGGCCGCTATCAATCTTGCTGAGGTGTTTCAGAAGATAGCTGCCCCGGCTTCCGGTGCCGATCATGCCGAACTGCACCTGGTCGTTGGCGGCCTTTACCGTCTGGATCGCCGGGAAGCCTTCCACGGCGGCAGCGGCAACGCCGGCCGCGCCCGCCATCTTCACGACATCGCGACGCGTGACTGCGTTCTTCTCTGACATGGTGGGAACTCCTTCTGAAACAGGCTGTTCGAAGCTTCAATTCGAGTCTAGCAGACCGCTCTTCTGGGGCCCAAGCGCTAAATCGTTACGAGATCTTTCGCCAGATTGCGAACACGGTCCAGCAATTTCGGTTGGCCGAGCGGGACGCTCACAGGCCAGGGCTCACGCACGCTCATAAGGGTCAGGGCAGCGCCGAGCAGCGCCAGGTTCTTGAAGAAGTTGATCTGATCGTTCATGCGCTGGTTGGGGTCTTCGATGCGCCAGAAATCGTGCATCATGGGCGAAACGCCCAGCAGGAAGGCCAGGATGGCCGCGGCGCCGTACCTGGGCTTGATGCCCAGCAGCAGGCTTGCGCCGCCGAACAGAAGCAGCGCTCCGGTAGCAGGCACGGCGATCTCCGGATTCGGAACCCCCTTTGCGCCTGCGTATTGGGACAGCATCTTACGGTTCATGAAATGATTGACGCCGTTGTAGAGAAAGAAACCGCCGAACAGCATTCGGCCGATCAGGAACGCAGCTTTCATGGGATCGTCACCTCGTTCGATTGGATTCCGGCGTCCGGACCAGCGTTTCCGCCGGCATTACTTGCCGATACAGAACGTCGAAAAGATACGGTTGAGTATATCATCGGCCGTGGTCGCTCCAGTGATTGCGTCCACGGGCTGTAGCGCAGCGTACAAATCGAGCAGAAGCATTTCGTGCGGTATGTGAGACTCGACAGCGGTGCGCGCATGGGCCAGAGCCTCGAGACTCTCCCGCAAAAGCTGCTCGTGGCGGATGCTGGTGATGAATCCGGGCTCCCGCGCGGCGGCGCCGTCCGGAGCGAGCGCACGGAAAATGCGCGCGCGCAGTTCGTCGATCCCCTGCCCGGTCGCGGCGCTTACACGGACGTCGGGTTCGAAATCCGCAGCCGTCGGGAGATCAGACTTATTTCCGGCGACGACGACTGCGCTGCGCTCGCGAGCGCGCTCGATGATGGCGCGATCCTCGGGCGTGACAGGCGACGACAAATCGACGACCACCACGGCGACATCCGCGTCTGCAATCGCCTGGTAGCTCCGCTCGACGCCGAGGGATTCCACGATATCCTGCCCGGCGCGAATGCCCGCGGTATCGATAAACTTGACCGGAATGCCTTCAATTGCTGACACCTCCGACACAAGATCGCGCGTGGTTCCAGGGATGTCGGTGACAATCGCGCGGTCCTGTTTCAGCAGGCGGTTGAAGAGGCTGCTCTTGCCCACATTGGGCCGCCCCACAATGGCCATCGTGAATCCGGAGTGGACCAGCTTGCCGAAGGCGAAGCTTGCCGCCAGATGCGACAACTCGCGTTCGATCTGCTCGATGCGGCGCAGGATTTCGGAATCCGGCGCGACGTCGACGTCGTTATCGGCGAAATCGATGCCGGCTTCGAGCAGCGCGATCAGTTCGAGCAGTTTCTCCTTGACCGGCTTGATACGCCTCGAAACCGAGCCCTCAACCTGTTGCGCCGCGATGCGCGCCTGGTACAGGGTGGTCGCCTCAATAAGATCGCGTACGGCTTCGGCTTGCGGCAGGTCGATGCGGCCGTTCAGATAAGCCCGCAGCGTGAATTCGCCGGGTTCTGCGATGCGGGCACCAGCAGCGCATGCGCGTTCGACGCAATGCCGGAGGACGATTGGAGCGCCGTGACAGCCGATCTCGATGACGTCTTCAGCGGTGTAGGAACGCGGCGCTGGAAAGTAGGTGACGATTACATGATCAATGGCATCGCCCGAATCATCCGGCAGCATCGCAAGCGCGGCGGTCCAGGGCCGCCAGGCCGGAGTACGACGAAAACGCAAGATCCGTTCTGCAATTGCCCGCGCATCATTGCCGGAAAGCCGCACAATACCTAGCCCGCCGCGACCCGGCGGCGTGGAGATGGCAACGATGGTGTCGCGGAGCTGCACCGTGGGGAGTTACTGCGCCGGTCGAAACAATCCCTCCGGCGCCGGGGCAAATTTACGATCTTCGGCGACCAGGGCCTCGTCGATCATTCCGCCGCCGGTCGCCCCGCTCGTTTCCGCGCTGATCGTTGCGTCGCGCCAATCGCGGAGGACGGCTTTTGGCGGGCGGACCGGGTCGGGCGGTCCGCACGAAGGTCGGGGCTGGGAGCTCCTTCATATCTTCCGGTACGACTGCCACCTGCCGGTGCGGCGCCTGCCCCACGCTCTCACTGCGGATGCCAGCCTGATCGCGCAAGGCAAGATGCAAAATGCGGCGCTCGCGGCTATTCATAGGACTGAACAGAAACGGCACCCGGGTCTTTCGCACTTTTTCGGCAGCGGTAAGCGCGCTCAGCCGGAGCTCTTCTATGCGCATCAGGCGATGATCATTCGCATCAAAGCAGACCAGGGAGTGCTCGTCAGGCGACATGCCGAGAGCTTCCGTGGTCAACTGCTCCAGCGCCAGAAGCAGCTCCGCCTTGTTTTCGAGCAGCAGATCGACGTCCGGTCCGGTGAATTTCACCAGAATGTCCGGCGTTTCGAAATTTTCGAACGCGCCTGAGCCAGATTCGATCGAGTAACTCAGTTCAAACCCGGCGCCGGCGATGATCTTTTTTAAGAAGGCATCGATCCGCGGGCCCGTCTCCTGTACGGTGTATTTTCCGCTCACCATTAAGTTCGAAGGGTCTTCTTCTTTGGCGCCGGTTTGACCTCAACGGCGGGCGCAGGCGGCGTTACCCGGTTCATGATCAACTGCTGCCCGATGCCGACGAGATTCCCGGTTAACCAGTATAGTACCAGCCCCGCAGACGCATAGTAGAACATGAACCCAAGCGCCAGCGGCATAATCATCATCATTTTCTGCTGCGCGGGATCGACGCCCGGAGATGCGGGCGTCATCTTCTGCGTCAGGAACTGCGTGACGATCAAGAGGATCGGAAGCACGCGAATTGGCAGAGTTTCGGGCCGGGACAGATCGTTCACCCACAGCCAAGGCGCGCCGCGAAGTTCGATCGCAACCGTCAGCACAGTGTAGAACGCAATAAAGAACGGCAGCTGAATGAGCATCGGAACACATCCTCCAAGCGGGTTAACGCCGTGCTTCTTGTACAATTCCATCATCTCGGCGTTCTTTTCCGCCTGCCGGGGATCGCGAAGACTCAGATTCTTGTACTTGGCGTTGATCGCCTGGATTTGTGGCTGAAGCGACTGCATCTTTTTCGCCGACCGCATGCTTGAGTAGCGCAGCGGGAAGAGTACGATATTGATGCCAATGGTTACCAGAATGATCGCCCAACCATAGTTGCGCGTGACGTGGTCGTCGACCCAGTTCAGAACCAGGAATAAGGGCTTGGCGATGAATCCGAACCAGCGGCCCCAGTCGATCAGGTTCTCAAGCTTCGGATCCACCTTGCGAAGAATGTCTGTATCCTTCGGACCGACAAAAACGGAGAACTGATTCAGGCCAGCGCCCCCCACGCCGACTCCCACCAGATCCTCGGGCTTGTTGGGATCGGCGGGCGTAGGCACGGAGTCATCGTAGGTTCTCAGCTCCAGGTTGCCTGTTCCCGAAGGCAGAAAAACCGCCGTGAAATACGGATCTTCAATGCCTGCAAAGGAGTACGGACCGAAAACCGAGACAGGGCCGCCTTTGGCGTCCTTCGCAACCTTGGTGAGCAGTCGTCCCTGCGAAGAATCGTAGTAAACGGCCCGCTCGACGCTCGGCGCATTACGCACGGTCGGATCGCCGAAACCGCCTCGCCACATGAGCACGTGGGCGAGCGGTTCGTTCACCCGCGTCACTTCCGACGCGATTCTCACGAGATAGCTGTCATTCAGAAAGCGAAAGGACTTATGAGCGGAAAAAGCGCCGTCGGAAAACTCAAAATCGAGCCCGAGCTTGTCCTCCGTCTGTTTGGCCTGAAACAGGACAGCATTGAGATCAATGTCCGGTTTGCGATTGTTGAAGTCGTAGGAAAACGGCGCCGGAACCCTGGAGAGCGCCACGGTGTTTACGAGTTCGAGCGGTTTTCCATTTAAGTCCTTATATTGCTTTAGAATCCAGCTCCGCGCCACACCCCCGCGATTTGAGAACACGATGTGGTAAAGTCTGGTGTCAACGATAAAAGTTTGCTCCTGATCAGCGCGCGCGATGGGCAGTGTGGCCGCCCTGGCGGCGCCAGACTCGCTGGGTTCGGACTTCGCCGGCTCGGGTGTAGCAGGCGCGGGCGGCGCTTTGGCGAGTTCAGCTGCCTTCTTCGGCGTGATGTTCTGCGCGCCCGTCGGTCCAGGCGACGACATGAAGTACGGCGTCACCAGTAACAGCAGCATGACCAGAACGAAGGCGAGCAGGAGCCGGGTCTCCATAGACATCTCACCCTTGCCGCCAGGTCCTTTATTGGAAAGGAGATCAGGCATTCTTATCGAGACACGAGTCGAGCGGCGCCGAGACTACCGCACCGGGTCAAAGCCTCCTTCATGAAAGGGGTGACAGCGGGACAGGCGCCGGATTCCTAACCAGACTCCGTGAACAACGCCGTGTTTTCGAACTGCGTCGAGCATGTATTCCGAGCACGTGGGGGAGAAGCGGCAGGCTGACGGCAGCAACGGCGATAGGAACAGCTTATAACCGCGCAGCAATTGAATGATTACGCCCCGCATCTCTTCACCAATTTTCGCACTTCGGCTTGAAGCGCGGCGAATGGCGCATCGAGGGCGGCGCGCCTGGGATTGATCACAATGTCCCATTTGGGGTCGATTTCGCTGAGCGCCAGCCGGACCGCCTCACGCACTCTGCGCCGGACGCGGTTGCGACGCACTGCCTTCCCGAGCGAACGCGGCACGGTGAATCCGACGCGCGGTCCGGCGCTTCGCCCTCGCGCCTCGATGGCCAGGCAAAACGCCGTAAACAGCGGGGTGGTAACGCGCAAACCGTGGTCATAGACACGTCGGAAATCAGCCGATTTCAAGATGCGATTGCGCCGCGGAAATGACTGACTGCGCCCTGAAGCAGGCCCAATGGACCCGCTGGACTGATCCGGTTCCGCCGGTCCGGCGCTTCTTAATCCGTGGGATCCCGCGCTTATGTTGCGAACAGATGACGCAGACTCCGTGTCTGCGGGCATGCGGCTTATTTCCGTTTGGCGGCGCGGACAGCCCGCTCGTCACTGACGGTCAGCTTCCATCGGCCTTTCGCGCGCCGCCTGGCCAGCACGGCCTGACCGTCTTTCGATTGCATACGCGCCCGGAAGCCATGCGTCTTCGCACGCCTGCGATTGTTGGGTTGAAAAGTTCTCTTTGGCATCTGTTTTTACCCGCGCCGCGCGCGGCTTGGCTCGCGGATGAAGGAGGGACACCGCGCCTTTGATTAAACCCTCAGTATAGAAATCGGCGGCTGCGTGTGTCAAATTGCGCTGCAGTTCGACGAACCGGGCCCGCGTATCGTCTAATAAAAGGTAGCGGTCAGCCCGACAGCTTTATCTCCGGTGATGTACAGAATCCTGATCATCCTCTGCTGGTTCGCGTCGTTTTTCGCCTTCTCCCAAACGAGCAGCGCCGTCGATCCGAAGATTACTTCCGAACAGGCGCCGCCCGAAACAGACGCCGCCTTGCGCGAGCGCATCAAGCAATTCTACCAAGCGCATGTCGATGGCAAATTCCGGCTCGCCAACCAAGTGGTCGCCGAAGACAGCCAGGATTTCTTCTTTGCTGTTTCAAAGCCGCGCTATCTCTCGTTCGAGATCGTCCGCATCAACTACTCTCCTGACTTTACGCGCGCCGACGCGGTGGTGGCTTGCCGCCACGAGTTCGTTGTGGAGGGTCACAAGTTCGACTCGAAAGTACCGGTGACAAGCCACTGGAAGCTGATTAACTGGGAATGGTTCTGGTATGTCGAGCCTGCTTCAGAGATCAAGACCCCCTTCGGAGTGATGCGCGCCGGCCCCAATAAAGACGGCTCGGAGCCACCCACGGTGATTCCCGACGCGCGGGCGGCTGCCCAGGCTATACTCTCCGCCGTGCAACCCGACAAAACAGAGGTCCAGCTCAGTGCATCTGCGCCGTCCTCGGCGGAGGTGCACATCAAAAACGGTATGCTGGGCCCCGTGCAACTGCATGTGGACATCGATGCCGCACTGCCGGGCTTGAGCGCCACGCTCGACAGGACCCAGGTAAAAGCCGGCGAGACGGCAACCTTGAAATTTGCGTACGAGCCCAAGAACCGCTCTGCAAAAGCGCCGCTGACAGCACGCGTGAGTGTTCAACCCACTGACCAGTTGTTTGTTATTAAGATTACGTTTACGTCTCCGCCGGACATGCCGAAGCCGGCTCCGAAGAGCGTCCTTCCAAATCCGTAGTGCGATGGCCGGCTGTTTGCAGGACTGCAAACGGAGGCAAGTTACCGAATGTCAGCTCCCGTTCAGCGCCCCGGCTCTCTATCGCATGCCAGGCCAGCGCAAAACGCACCGAAATCGGCCCGTGCGTCTGCCCGCAACTCATTCAAAAATCAAATCGGCGTCGCGATGAACAGCGTAACGTCCGCAGACGCTGCGAAGACTTCAGCGCCCGCAAGTGCAGCTCCGGCGCCTGCCACTGCAACGCCTGACTGGCGACAACTTTTTGGCGGGGGAATCTTGCCCGGCGCCAATCCGGCGCCCTCTGGTTCCTCATCGGCATCGGGCGCGCCCATTTCGAAACAAACCGCCCTGAATACGGCAGATTCACAGCCCGCTGCGCCTGCCAGCCCCGTCGATACGCTTGCCGCCGCTCTCGAGCGGGCGGGCATCAATACCGCATCGCTGACCATGGTGGCGCATGATGATGTCGTCGGATATCCGGGCGGCGCCGGCTGGGTAAATCACCTGATTACTGTTACTGCGGGGGCCCGGAGCGAGAACATCGACATCGGTTTGATGAACATTAATCCCGACGTCGCGGCAATGGACATTAAGAGAATGCTTTCTTAACAGCTGCTTAAGGGTAATCCGCGCGGCGCTCTAAAAAGCGCCGCGCGGCGTGTGCCCAGGCCGCTGATTCGGTCTAAGGGGCAATGGGCACAAACGAACCAGGCGCAAAGATCAGGTTCCCGGAAGCATCAACAACCGCCAGCGCAAGATTCTGGCGCGTTCCCGTCGCCGTATCGGACGGAACTTCGAATGTCACCTCGTATATGCCGATCACGCCCGGCGCATAGGTCGACGCAACGACGCGGACGCCTGCGTTATTCAGGCCGACGATTACCGGAACATCAACAGCTTGTCCGCCGGTTCCCGCGCGATTCGTTCCAGTGCTCGGCGTTACTGTTCCGAGGCCGGTTGCAAACAGCGTGAGCTGCTCGCCGCGGCGCGCAGGATTGCTCAGCGTGACGTAGCTGCCGTCCTGGTGGACCAGCACTGCGTACCGTTGTCCGTTAAGCAGCGTTTCGAAGATGCCGGGCTGATACTGCGTCACCGGCACGATGACTGTTGCGGTGGCGCCGTTTACGCGCACCACGACAGTCGCATTGCCAGGCTGCGTTTCGCAAGGAGTCTGAAACGCTGCGCCTCCGTTCATCACCCAGAATAGGGGCGCTGCGACGCCGTTAACGCTGATGTCGAGACCGCCGAGCGACGTCGGTAGCGGCCCGACGAAGCTGTTGCCGAACAGCGTTGTCGTCAAGCCTGGAACCAGATTCGGAGCCGTGACCGTCGCGATGCCGCAAGGCGTGAGTCCTGCCGCGCCGCTCGCTCCGTTAGCGAAGCTCGACGCCGTTACCGGCGGACCGGGTGGAACTACGGTCAGGGTGAACGTCGCGGAACCGGAACCAGAGGTGGCGGTAATCGTGACCGTTCCGGCGGTTGACCCGGCGGTCACATTCGTCTTCGCCTGGCCGGAAGCGTCGGTGATCGCCGTTGCAGACGATACCGTGGCCGACCCAGCAGTCACCGTGAACGTGACAGCTGCTCCATTGACAGCGGCGCCAGACGCGTCGGTGACTCTGACTACAATCGGCTGCGCGAACGCGGCGCCTGTTTGGGCGGTCTGCCCGCTTCCAGAGACCGCCGTCACGTTGCTCACCGGCACATTCACGGTGAGCGAGAAGCTGCCCGCAAGAGCCGTCGATCCGCTGCCTGCGTTCACGCGAACGCTGACTGGCCCACCGACGCTGCCCAGCGTGACAGTCGTGGTTCCGTTGCCGTTTGCGTCGGTCAAGGTCGAAGACGACGACAGCGTAGCTGATCCCTGAGCCACCTGCCAGGTGAGCGGAATGTTGGGGAGACCCGTTCCGTTCGCGTCCACGACCTTCGCGGTGACCGTGATCTGCTGGCCAGGTCGGCCGGATGTCGCCGATCCACTCATAATCACTCTTGCCGGAGGCCCGGAAGTGACATTGAGCGCGATGGTCGGGCTTTGGAGATCGATGCCGCCGACGTTCAATATCAGGATGCCGGCGCCCAGCACATTGCCGATCACGACGTCACACTTGGCGATTCCGGTTGCGTCGGTCAGTATAATGCCGCCGGCGCAGGAGGCGCCCGGAACTGCGGCGCCTCCGGCTCCCGCGACCGTGACGCCAACGTTCGGAATCGGCTGCCCCGCGCTGGGGCCGGTGGTGGAAAACACCTGCACCTCAACAGCGTCAGGGATGGTCTGGCCGGCGCCACCCTGGATTACGCGCCCTTGATTCGTCAGCGCGGGCTTGAGCACAATTTGACTCCAGCCTGCCGCCGTCGTGACATAAAACGTCACGGAACCGCTTGGCGCGGCGGCGGTCACAGTGCTCTGAGTGAACGACGTGCTTGGATCGAGCAAGCTTGAAATGAAGACCGCAGAAGCCAGGCCGTTGGAATCCGTTGTCGACGTCGTGCTGGTGGCGCCGCCGAGCGAGCCTGAGCCCTGAGTGATGGTGAAGGTGACCGTGACGTTCGGCGTCGGGTTGCCAGCCGCGTCTGTCACTTTCACTGTCAAGGTGGCAGGGAATTGCGGCGGCACGATCTGACCGTTGCCGGAAGCAATGCTGATGCCCGGCGCGCCGGACGGACCGCCGCCGCCCGCGCTCGGCACAGTCATCGTGAAGGTCGCCGGCGTCAGTCCAGCGGCCGCGGCGGTGACGATCACGGATCCCGGGGCGGTGGGCGCGGTGAAATAGGTCTGCGCATAGCCATCCGAGTTGGTTACGGCTGTCGTCGCGCTCAACAACCCTGATCCTGAGGGAACACTAAAGGTGACAGTGAGACCCGTCACCGGCGCGCCGCTGGCATTCAGCGCCCGCACGACCAACGGCGATGAAGTTGCCCCAGGCGCCAGCGTCTGCACGCCTCCGTATACTTGAAGGGTGGTGGCGCCGCTGGTCGGGTATGCCGGCAGGTAGGTCACCACTTGGCCTACGGTGGACGTAACAGGAACCGAGCCAACCTTTGTGTTGGTCGTCAGATCCACCTGATAGAGCGCCGGGGCGGCGTCGCTTGAAACCACATAGGCCGTTCGCGCCGGAGTCTCGTTAGAAATCGTAATTCCCTGAACATTGTTGAACGGGAGCGACGTTCGCGTGACTTGCAAACCTCCAGGCGTCACAGTCACGTCGTAGATCGCTTGGAATTGCGAGCTCACGGCCAGCAGGCGCGTGTCATTGATGAGCAGAAGACGGTCGAACGTCGCGCCGAAAGAGGGCAGGCTGGCAGCAACCAGGCGGTTCTGGAGATCAAACTGCCACACCGCCGTCCCCGAGGTTGTTGGGTTTGAGGAAAAAGCATACTTTCCATCGCTCGTAAAGACGGGCTTCTGCGGTTGGCCGTTCACCGTGATGTCAGAACCGATTTTCTGAACGGTTTTCGGATTGAATGTTTCGAATCTGTTTGCGATCGCCACATAGAGCAGACCGTTGGGACCAGTGGCGATGGCGTTGCCTAGATCGTCGAGCTGGACTGCTGCAGCAGCCGTCGGTGCGCCGGAGCCCGCAGCCGGGAATGTGAGCGGCGTGAGATATCCAGCGCTCGCCGAGTTGCTGAGAACGAAGGCGCTGGCCGAGTCAAGCGAGAACGCGATGTCTCGGACGGAGCCCTGCACCGGAGCGGGCAACACGACCGCGTCGGTCGACGTGTCAATCACGTATGCACTGGCGCCTGCTCCTACGATGAGCCAGCGTCCGTCCGGACTCATGGCCGCTACTGTGGGCGGCGCGATGATGGTGGCGCTGACCGGTTTGGGATTCGCAAAATTTCCGTCGAAAACAGTGATCGCAGCAGCGGGATTTCCCGAAATTGCATAGAATTTCGTACGGTCCGGCTTGCCGATCATCTGAAAAACGCCGGCGCCCGGCGTGGTCGCAATCGTGGATTGCGCCAGCGGATTCGCGGCATAGATTGGAATCGAAGTCGCCGTTCCGGATGGACCCGGGAGAACCGCCACATTTTGTGCGCTCAACCCGCTCAGAAGCGCGCCAAAACAGATGAATCCTCTTACCGCAAACTTGCACGGCATCATGAAAACCCTCGCAGCTATGGGATTGGACGCAGGACGAGTAAGCATGAGTTTATCACAAGTGGGCGGGAATACCACTGCTGAACGCCAGAGGGAATTCGGAAAACTTGAAGTGAAGCGGCTGCAAAAGCAGAAAGGGGGGCCGGAGCCCCCCTTTCTGGCCGTACTTACTGGTCAGGCGTTAATGCGCCTGGACTTCACCCGGTGACTTGGTACGGTTGAGGCCCGCGGAATCCAGAACGATTCCGAGGTATGTAGCCCCTCCGACTCCGGGAGCGCCCACTGCGCTGAAGAACGCAATTCCATGGCAATACTGGAATTGCGACTGCGCGATGATGTAGCCCTGGAACCCGGGCGTCGCCGCGATACCGAAGTTGCCGCCGCTGCTCAACGTGAACGCCAGGGTCTGTCCGGCCGGAACTGGACCATTGGTGGTCTGTGGCGGAACAGGCGTGCCTGCCGTGTAGTAGTTGAGCGTCACGGTTCCGGTTTGGGTTGTTGTGCCAAACGGATCCGCAGACGTGTTGCTGATCGCAATACCTGTATCGAAGCCGGCTTGGTTGGAGACCCACGGGAACAGGATATTGCAATTGCAGCGGTTGACGATGAACGAATTGGCCGGAGTGCCGGGCGCAAAGCGCGGCACAGGCGCTGTCGAGCTGGCCGTGCCAACAGTGCTGATCGGCGCAAAGCTGGCTGTGGCAGTCGACTGAACACCCAGCGTCAACCCGCTTTGGCTTGCAGTGAACGCAACGGCCACCGGAACCTCAAGGCGCTCCAACTGGAACGGATCGGTTCCGACGATTTCGTAAACGGCGGTTGCTGTGCCAGCCGTCACCGTAAGCGGCGCGATTCCGGTGTTCGTGCTGATGACGCTAACGCCGCTGAGCGTGTTGCTCGTGCTGGTGGCCGGGATTGGGCCAAAGCTGCCGCCGGAGATGCCGCCAATGTTGGCGCCCGTCGAATCAGCCGCAACGAGGACGGCTCTTCCGACGACGGTCGAGGTGGTGGATTGATTGACCGTGTTCAACTGAACCGGCACGAAGAGCTGGGCGCCGGTCGGGATCGCGTTGAACTGGATCATGAGACGCGTACCCGCATTTGCGACGCCGGCAGAGCTTAGGCCGCTGGTTGTCGGGAACGGCGGCGTCTGCTGCGCCACGCCGGATCCTGTCGGAATGGCGTCCGTCGAGCCTCCGGACGAGAATCCAGTTTCCGTGTTATAGATCGCGCCCGGAACGTTCTGGTTGAGATCACCAATGCTGCCGGTTGCGGCTGCCGTCGGGCCGGCGATCGTCAGAGCTGCGTTGCGCACCTTCCACGATGACGCAAAGCCCTCATCGAACCTGACAATGAACTGTGTTCCGTTCTGCCCGCCGGTTTGTAATGAACTCGTGTTATTTCCAGCGATGTTCGAATTCGCCGAATTGCAGTACAGGAAATTGATCGGGGTGCTGAGCGTGCCGCTCTGGATGCTGGTCTTCAGACCGGCTTGCACGAAGGCAACGGTCTGCTGAGGATTGTTCACCGGCACCGAGGTCGAGCCCGTGATCGAAATGTATGCGGTGATCTGAGTGGGCACCAGCGTCGAGGAAACGCCGAGCTGGTTGGCGTTCGCCCGGATGTTGGTGATGCGGATCACGCGCGTCTGCGACCCGGGAGGATCGATTGGCACGCCAAGAAACGTGACCTGGTTGGAGCCGGTGAGGCGCCCCTGAAACACGTTCGGTCCCTTGCCCGTACCATACGGACCGGGGTTCCCCACGCCACCACTCGTTCCGAGTACGCTGCACGTGCCCGCCGTGCCAGCCGCGCAGGGAATCAGCGGCACAGTCGGATTCGTGGTCGAGTGCGGCTCATCGATGAGGAGCAACGCCTCGGTCATCGGATCAGCAACCAACCGGCTCGTGACATTCACGTTCAGGAACACCGTTACGTTCGCTGGCGCAATTGCGACGCCGGCCGGCGTCGGCGTTCCGCCCGTGCAGTTCAGCACGATGTCGCCGACGAGCTCAGTGAGCCCCTCCGCACGCACCGTTGGCGGCACGCCAGCGTTCGCCGTGCACTGCAGAGCCGGCTGCGCACTCGCCGGGATGGCGAATAGCAGGGCCACTACGGCAAACGCTAAAAACCACTTGCGAAAATCTGCCATTTCCTTCTCCTTGTGAAGTATTGGAATTTTGAATCGACGGAAGTTCTCTTCAACCTGAGCCTCATCCAGCAGTACAGCGCAAATCAGCGAGTTTTCCCCCAAGAATCTTCGGCGCGACCCGGCTCTTCACCGTCCGCCTCCGGATGCTTGAACTCTACCTTCGCCTTGCTTCAGCAGGCCCATGTCTCTCGACTTCTCTTGTTTGCTTCTGTGCTCGCGGAATTCATGCGTGAGTGAATACCGCTAGTTAACCCTTGGACGCAGTCAAGATATTCATATCACCCGGCGCCTGACAAGTCAAGCGCAAAGTGTAGTTTGTATGGATTAAGACCGCCTTTTTCCACATACAGACGGCTAGGGACATTAGACCATGATCGCTTCCGGCCGCCGAAGAATTTCCACCCAATGTGTTGGTTCTTTCATTGAATGGCAAATTAAGCGGCGCCACTTGCGGAATTGGCCATTGAATGGAAAATGCGCGCTCCTGATCCGGGCTTATAACGCCGCCAACTTCTTTTGATGCCGATTTGAGCCTGATGACCGCGTCCATGAAGGACCGCCGCAGCGCACAATCTAAGGATTGGCCAAAATTCGCTGTCTGAATTTGAAGCATCTGCTCGAGCCGTGCACGCTCCTCCCGGGCGCTTCGCAGCTGACTGACTCGCCCATCCCGCAGAGAGGCGGCGGTCCGGCCACGGCCGCGAACAAAGACGGCTTGGACGGCGCCTTGGGAACCGCCGGCTCCTACGGCTCAACTCGGCCCCACCTCTTCTGGTGGTGGCACAGCCGACGGGTATTTACCTCGGCCGGCGCCGGTTCTCGCCCAAACTCATGCAGACGTCCGCTGCGTCAACCAGCGGGGAGTGGGGGCCATCCTGGCCCAGGCGCTCATCTCGCTCACGAAAATGCTCGTGGAGCGCCGCACGTGGCGCATCCTTCGGCGGACGACGCGCCGCCCGCGCTAGACGTCGCGAACACCGAAAGCAGTCGCTTGACGTTTGCCGACTTGCAATCCGGGCATTCCAGATCCCGGTCCGCATCGGAGATCCGGCGAATCTGTTCGTAGACGTTGCCGCAGGTTTCGCAGCGGTACTCGTAGAGAGGCATCGCTACCTTCTAGAATATCGTGAGCGCGCTCGCGCCGGCATGATAGGCTGAAGGCCTGGGGCGACTTCTATCGGATCCCGCGCACGGTGACGCGGGTCCTGAAGCGCCACCCCGCACGCTCTCAGGATCTCTGCCTCGGGCTTTTCGAGGGCGACGCCGCCATGAATCCGGCCGAGTTTCAGAATATCGCCGCAGCCGAACAGCAATTTTGGTGGTATCGGGGGATGAAACGCATCTTGTTCCGGCTTCTGGATCCGGTTGCGCGCCGACGTTCATTCCAGCGCGTGCTCGACGCCGGCTGCGGAACCGGGCGCCTCGCGGCGCAGCTCGCCGAGCGCTACCACTGGCGCATCTTCCCTGTGGATATCGGCTGGGAGGGGCTCGGTTACGCGCGCCTCCTGCACCCGGAACGCCTGGCGCAATGCGATATCGCCGCGCTGCCGTTCCAAGACGCTGCGTTCGATCTTGTCCTTTCCATGGACGTTCTCATTCATTTCGCGCGCGGCGACGAGGACCGCCCGATGGCTGAATTCGCGCGCGTGCTCCAACGCGGCGGGCTGTGCGTTGTGCGGGTGTCTGCGCTTGAAGCATTGCGCAGCCGACATTCACAGTTCGCGCACGAAAGGCAGCGATTTACGCGCTCGCGCCTCATGCGCCTGGCGCAGCGGCACGGCATCCGAGTTCTGCGCTGCACTTATGCGAACGCGCTGCTGCTGCCGGTTGCGCTGGCAAAATTTCGTGCGTGGGAGCCGCTGCTGCGCAAGCCTCCTCAAAGCGGCGTCCGTCCCGTCGCGCCGTGGCTGGACAGCATACTGTACGCGCCGCTGCGCCTGGAGGCGACGCTGCTGGGCGCGGGTTTCAATTTTCTTCTCGGCCAGTCGCTGCTGCTGATTGGACAGAAGCAATAGCTCCGGCTGGCTTCCCCGGAATACGCCGGACGGAGAGCCTGCGCAGGAATTCGGGTTTTTGTGGACAGACTTTAATGGCCTCGGGCGAAACCGGAGCCGCGCTTTTGCTGTTTGCATAAACGTGAGATGTAAGGCTGTCTGAATGCACAAACTGGAAAGGGGAAAATTGATGCAGCGAATTCTGACGGTCTGCGCAATCGCGGCGATGCTCGCCTCAGCCGGCATAACCGTTTCCGCGCAGGAGGAAAAGAGAGAGGGGCGGATCCAGCAGCGCAAGGAGAATCAGCAGAGGCGCATCGCCGAAGGAATCGAAAACGGCTCGCTGACAGCCGGCGAAGCGGCGCATCTTGAGAAGCAGGAAACCAAACTGAACCGGGAAATCCGTCGCGACAGACAAGAGAACGGCGGCAACCTGACCAACAAGCAGAAGCGGCAGATCAACCGCCAGCAGAACCGGCTAAGCCGCGAGATTTATAACCAGAAGCACGACAGCCAGAATCAATCGAGATAACCGCAGGGCGTCACCGCCGGACCGGTCTGTTTCGGCGGACCGGTCCCGCATGTCTGGCTTGCTACTGCACTTTAAATTCTTCCACGGCCGGCTCGCGCACCGCGTTGCGGAAGCTTGCATGAATCAGTGGCGGCGCGATGAGCGTCGTTGCAACCGCCATGAACACGACGATTCCATAAATGCTCTGCGCGATAACGCCCAGACCCAGACCGATCTGCGCCACCACCATCCCGACTTCGCCTCGCGGCGCCATGCCGCATCCCACGCGCACCGCGTTGAGAAAGCCCATGGGCAGCGCGCCCAGACCGCACCCGATCAGCTTGGAGAGCACGGCCGCAACGATAATGACCGCAGCCAACATCAGCGTCGACGCATGCGCAAATGGCGACAAGTTCAGATGCAGGCCGATGCCAACCAGAAAGAATGGCAGCAGCAGCTCCGTCACGCCGTCAACCAGTTGATACACGCGTCGATCAAGGCTTTCGCTCAGCGCCATGCCGGCGAGAAAAGCGCCAATGATCGCCGCAACGCCCGCGTAAGTCGCAAGCAGCGCAAGCCCGAACAGCAGAATCATCGCGATGTTGAACTGTACGTTGCCGGCCCGCAGACGCGCCTCCACGCGCGGCATCACGCGCATCATCGCGCCGGTTCCCCATTTGGCGATTGTGACGGTAAACGCGACGGCCACAACCGCGGCGCCAGCCAGTTCGAGCACGTTCACCTTGCCTTTGGCCATGCTGCTCACCACCGCGAGGACCAGCAATCCGAGCACGTCATCGATCACAGCCGCCGCCAGGATCGTCTGGCTCGCTATATGATGCAGGAGGCCCTTTGAAGCGAGCACCTGGGCCGTGATGCCCACGCTTGTGGCGACCATCGCAGCGCCGACAAATATCGCTTCGATCCGCGGCGCTCCCCACAGCGCAAGGATCGCCCACCCGAGCGCGAACGGCACGATCACGCCGAGAGTGGCAACCAGTGTGGCGGTTGGCCCAACGCGCATCAGTTCCCTGGGCTTCACTTCGAGCCCGACCCGGAACAGCAGAAACATGACGCCCAAATCGGCGAGTGCGGTCAGGACAGCGTTCGGCGCAATCCAGCCGAGGAGGCCGGGTCCGACGATCACGCCGACCAGGATCTCGCCGACAATGCCGGGTTGCCCAAGGCGCTCGAACAACTCCGCCATGAGCTTCGCGCCGCCGAACACGAGCAGCATGGCGAGCGCTATTGCAGCGCCTTCCGGCGCCGCTATCAGCGCCGCCAGGGGAGGGCATGCCAGCCGACCGATCATCGCTACCGCTAGCGTGGCAGAAATCCAGAGCTGGTGCGACTCGCTGCCGTACGGAACGGCTAGCTGACTGGAACCGGCTCGCGTTGGATCGGGATTCCGAACCGCATCAGCCAGTCCTCGACATCGCTTTCCGAAAGGCGTGACGCATCGTACTCGACGGTGATGCGATCCATCGAAGGGGCCAGCGTCACGCGGACAAAGCCGTAGACGGAATGAATGTCGGCGATCGCTACGGCGTCATCGTCGGTCAGAGGCCGCTCGAGCTCGTACTCAAGCTGCAGCTTTGTCATTCGGACTCAGGATAACACCCGTCGAGTTTCCACCGGATCTGCCGCGCCATTCCCAGCCAGACCTCGGCGTCGTGCGCCGACAGGTTCATGCGCCGTATCAGGCGCCGCACTTTCAGTTGCGTGGAACCGGCGACGCGCGCGTGCACATAGCCGCTCTTGCGGAGAACATCGAGCCACACTTCGGTCAGGCGCTCCAGATCGCCGGCGTCTGCGGGCTGCTTCGGCGCGGGCGCACGCTTGGCCATGGCCGGATTCCGCGCTAGTTCATAGAGGCACACGGCGACCGCCTGACCGAGGTTCATCGATCCGTGCTCCTCGCGCGTCGGAATGCGCATGAGCCAGTGGCAATGCGCCATGTCCTCATTGCTGAGCCCGAACTTTTCGGATCCGAACAAGAGAGCGGCGCCCGAGCCGGCCATATGCTTGCGGATCAGGCGGCCTCCATATTCCAGGCGGCGGAGAGGAAGCTCCAGCGCGCGGTTTCCAATCGAGGTGGTTCCCACCACCAGCGAGCAGTCCGCGATCGCCTCGGCGAGGCTCTGATATTCACGGGCCCGCGCGAGAATCTCCCCCGCTTTCACGGCCGATTTCGCTTCGCGAAACGCTACGTGGTAGGGATTGACGAGCCGTAGATCAAAGAACCCGAAATTGCTCATCGCGCGCGCCGCCGCGCCGATGTTCAGAGGGTTACGCGGCGCAACCAGAACGACCGAAAGCACCGCTCGTCAATACGGATTCATCGCGGACATCGCCAGAGCGTCCGTTCCGAGGAGTTTGGATACCTCTCTGCGCAGCGGACCCGTCGCCTTAGCGAAAATCATTTTGTACGCTGCGCAGAAATAATCGAGATCCTCAAATCGACGGTACGGACCGTGGCGGAACTTGGGACACCCCCCGTGGCAGATCGACTGGTACTCGCAGACCTGGCACTCCGGATGGGCAAGGGCTTTCTTCGATGCAAAGCCGTATCTGCGGCTGCGGCGGGCAATCTCCGCCCAGGAGTCCAGCATGATATTGCCCAGCTTCCAGTCGCTCTCGACAAAGAAGTCGCAAGGGTAAACATCGCCATTGTACTCAACGACGACATAGCTGTCGCAGGTCTCATGCAGGGTGCAACTGCCCGGCTTGTGACCCGCCACCGCTTCCGCCAGATTGTCAAAAAATCGGATGCGCACTTTGCGGCGGTCAGGCCACCAGACATCGAACAGCTCGCAGAGAAACCGCCCGTACTGCTGGGCGGTGATGGTGAACGGCAGCGCATGGCCCGCGCCGTCAAATTCGGCGAGCGGAATGAATTGGATGTTGTCGACGCCCAGGCCCCGGAAAAACCGGTACAGTTCCCGGGGCTGGCCAACGTTCGCATCGCTGAGTACGCATAGGACGTTGAACTCGACCTGGTTGGCTTGTAACAGTTCAACGGCATCGATAACCTTGCGCCAGGTCGCCTGGCCGCCTTTGTTGAAGCGGTAGCGATCGTGTACGTCTTCCGGGCCGTCGAGCGATACGCCCAAAAGCCAGTTGTACTCTCGAAACAGGTCGCACCAGTCCTTCGTCAGCAGAATCGCGTTGGTCTGCAAGGCGTTGCTTACCGACTGACCGCTCCGCCCGTATTGCTTCTGGTACTCGACCAGTTTCTGAAAGAACGGCAGCCCGGCGAGCGTGGGCTCGCCGCCCTGAAATGCAAAAACGCTGTTCGGGTAGGAATAAAAGAGATACGTGTCGACCAGCCGCTCCAGGGTTTCGAGCGTCATCCGTCGCGCCGGCAGCGCCTTGTACGGGTCAGCGTCGCGATCGAGATAAAAGCAGTAGGCACAATCCAGATTACAGACGGCTGACGCCGGCTTGATCAAAAGGGATGTAATCCGGGGAGTAGTCCCGAATTCGAGGGTGGCGAGACCCTCGCGATATATCGGGAAAGCGCTACTTCCCATGTATCGAGTGTAACATTGGGTGTGATTGGGCCCGCCCGGCGGACGCCGTCAGAAAATCGCGGCGTTCGCGCCGCGAAAACAGCGTCCTGGAGACGCGAGGACGGCGCCGTACGCCAGGAACCATTTGGCATCTGCTTTCGATTCCCCTACCATGAACATTTGAGATGTCTTTTCTGAGAAGAGCCGCCTCGGGCGGCTGTGACCCATTTCGAGAACCAGCGGGTCTGTTTCGCTTCGTCTGGCATCCTGCTAGTACCTCGAAGTAGTACGATAGTCAGAAGTCCTGAACAGTAAGGAGCCTCATTTTCGAATGTGGAATCGTAAGAACGACGAGCCGCCATCCAGGCCGGCCGCCATGCCGCCAGCAGCAGCCAATTCCCCCAAGGAGCCCGTTTCAATGGCAAGCATGCCTCAACGCAGTCCAGAGACACACAACGAAATGCCGAGGGGCGTTGCCGCGCTCGGAAAGTCGGTCATGGTCAAGGGCCAGATCTTCAGCCGTGAAGACCTGACCATCGATGGCGAGGTGGAGGGCACGGTCGAGTTGCAGGAGCACCGGCTGACAGTGGGCCCTAACGGGAAGGTGCAGGCCGGCATCAAGGCCCGGGAGATCGTGGTTTTGGGCGCCGTCCACGGGAATGTGGAAGCGACCGACAAGATCGAGATCCGCAAGGACGCAAAGCTGGTGGGCGATATCAAGACCGCCCGCATCGTCATCGAAGACGGCGCGTATTTCAAGGGCAGCATTGACATCACCAAGGGCGACGTTGCGAAATCGCAACCGACGCGGCAGCAGCCGCGTCCTGCTCAGGAGCAGCCTCCAGCGACAGTCGCGGCTGCGGCTGAAGTCAAGCGGTAAACGGATCGGAGCGGCGCTCCGCGCGCCAGCGTACGCAGAGTCGGAGATCGGGATTTGCTCAAGCATTGGAAGGAGTTGCTGGGCGCCGGGCAGGCGCCTGGGTCGGCCGGCAACTCATCCTTGGCTCAGAAGACGCCAGGGGTCGGCCCGCCTCCGCAATCCCGCCAGCGTTCCGAAGGCGTTCAGAAACGCCAAAGCCCCGGACTGGAACAGTTTTTCTCGTCGATCCGCGATCAGGAAAATCTGTCGATTCTGGATCTAGCCGGCGCAAGCCAGGCCAATATCAGCTTCATCACCAACCTGGGTCACCGGATCTATTCCGACGATATTATCCGGACGCTGGAGGCGGCGTTTGGCGGTCCCGGCGATTTCTACGAGAATCAGGCCGACCCAGAGCGAGTGCGGAAATTTATGTCCGGCACGCTTGATTTCCCCGAGCAGAGTTTCGGCGGCGCGCTGGTGTGGGACACGCTGCAGTTTCTGGCGCCCTCTCTGCTGCACGACACGGTGGAGCAGCTGTATAACGTCCTCCAGCCCGGCGCCAGCATGCTGGCGTTTTTCCACGCTGACGAGAAGGCGCGCTCCGTCCCGATTTACAACTACCGCATCGCGGACGCCAAGACCATCCTGCTGACTTCGCGCGGGACGCGCGCGCCCGCCCAGTTTTTCAACAACCGGGCCCTCGAAAAACTGTTCTCGCGGTTTCAATCGCTCAAGTTTTTTCTGACCCGGGATGCGCTGCGCGAAGTCATCGTGAAGCGTTAGCGGCGCGGCTCGAACCCCCTTTGCAATAATCGAATTTCAGGAGCTTTTATTGTCCCTCGAAGAAGATCTGTTGCGGCAGCGCCTGGAACGCGCTAAACAAATCGAGGCGTTAGGCTATAAGCCATACGGCCACGCATTCGAGTTCTCGCATACGGTTCCAGAGATCGTTCAGCGCTTCGGCGAGAAGTCCGCTGCGGAGCTCGACCAGAACCGCATCGAGGTGCGCGTAGCCGGCCGCATTCAGACCATCCGGCGCATGGGCAAGGCCGGCTTCGCCCACCTGCTGCAAAAGGGTGAGCGGCTACAGATCTACGTCCGCAAGGACGCCGTCTCGGAGCGCGACTATGAGCTGTATCAGCTTCTTGAGATCGGCGACATCATCGGCTGTGAAGGCTATCTGTTCCGGACTCGCACGGGCGAGTTGTCCGTGCACGTCGAGAAGCTGTACTTTCTGGCGAAGACGCTGCTGTCAATGCCCGAAAAATGGCACGGGCTGGAAGATATCGAAACGCGCTATCGGCAGCGTTATCTCGATCTGATCGCGAATCCGGAGGTGCTGCGCACATTCGTGCGCCGGGCCAGGGTGATCGCGTCGCTCCGGCGCCAGCTTGAAGCCAGAGGCTTCATCGAAGTCGAAACGCCGATGATGCAGCCCATTTATGGAGGCGCGGCCGCCCGGCCGTTCATCACGCACCACAACGCGCTCGATATCGATCTCTATCTGCGCATCGCGCCCGAATTGTATTTGAAGCGCTTGATCGTCGGCGGCATGGAGCGCGTATACGAGATCAATCGCAACTTCCGCAACGAGGGCGTCTCGGCGCAGCACAACCCCGAGTTTACGATGCTCGAGTTCTATCAGGCCTACACGGATTATCGCGGCTTGATGGACCTGTCGGCCGAATTGCTCCGCCAGACGGCCGAGGACGTCGCGGGATCCGCCAAGATCGCCTACAATGGGCGCGCGCTCGATTTTGCGAACCTGCGCCGGCTATCGCTCCGGGAAGCGGTGATCGAGTTCTGGCCGGAAGCCGACAAGCCGCGCCTCGAACATCTGACCGATCCTGAGTGGCTGGCGCAACATTCGAGCAAGGCGTCGCCCGGCGAGGCGCTGGCCGACATTTTCGAGCGCGTGGCGGAGCATCACCTCTTCGAGCCCACGATCATTTACGACTACCCCGTTGAGACTTCGCCGCTGTCAAAGAGCAAGCCCGACGATCCGGGCTTCGTCGAGCGATTCGAAATCTACGTGGCCTGTATGGAGATCGGAAACGCCTATACCGAGCTGAATGACCCCCAGGAGCAGCGACGCCGTTTCGAAATGCAAATCGCCATGCGCGAGCGCGGCGATCAGGAGGCGCATCAGATGGACGAGGATTACCTCCGCGCCATGTCCTACGGTATGCCTCCCACCGGCGGCGAGGGTATCGGCATCGACCGGCTCACCATGGTGTTGACAGGAGCAAAGTCCATCCGCGACGTCATTCTGTTTCCCCTGCTTCGCCCCGAAGGAGCCATCGGGCTGGCCGATAAGCTTCGAGCCGCAGACTGATGAAGGTCGCCGGCCGCTTCGAATTCTTCGTGGCGCGCAGGTATCTACGCGCCAAGCGCAAGCAGGCGGTGATCTCCGTTATCACCGTGATTTCCGTGATGGGCGTCGCGGCCGGCGTCATGGCGCTGATCATTGCGCTGGCGATCAACACTGGATTCAGCCGCACCCTGCAAGAGAATCTTCTGAGCGCAACCGCGCACGTCACCATCCTCGAGAAACAACCCGGCAATGGGATCGAAAAGTGGCAACAGCTCATTCCCAAGCTGCGCTCGATTCCGCACGTGGTCGAGGCAAGTCCGGGCCTCTATGGAACGGTCTTCTTCAGCGGGCCTCAGCAAGGAACCGGCGGCGTGGTCAAAGGCATCCCGGCCGGGCGGGATCAGGCCGGCGCCGACGTGCTGCGCCATCTCAAACAGGGATCGCTTGACCGAATCGGCGACGCCAGCACGCCGCCCGGCATCATTCTGGGCGCTGGGCTGGCGCAGAGCATCGGCATGCTTCCCGAAAGCATTGTCACGGTCATCAGCCCGCAGGGCGAGATCACGCCCTTGGGCGTGCGCCCCGCCTATTACAAATTCCGCGTGGTCGGACTGTTCGAGTCGGGATTTAACCAGCTCGACGCCAGTTGGGCCTTTACTTCGCTGCGCTCCGCTCAGAAGCTGTTTGCGCTGGGCGATGTCGTCAATAGCATCGAACTGAAGCTCGACGATCCGAATCGCGCGCCTGAGGTTGCCGCCGCGGCCGATAAAATCATTGGCGCCGGCCTGGCCGCGACCACCTGGATGGAGCAGAACCGCCAGCTTAGAAACGCGTTTAAGATGGAGCGGACCGTTACGGTCGTCACCATCGGGTTGATCGAGCTCGTAGCCGCGTTGAATATCCTGATTACGCTGGTGATGATGGTGATGGAGAAGTATCGGGACATCGCTGTACTGATGTCTATGGGCGCAAAACGCGAACAGATACGCAAAATCTTCATGTACCAGGGCGTGCTGATCGGGGCGGTCGGCGCAGCGATCGGCCTCGCGGCGGGCTATGCGATCAGCTACCTCGCGGGCCACTACCGCTGGCTTCGCCTGGACCAGGAAGTCTATCAGTTAAGCTATGTGCCGTTTGAACCGCAGTGGACTGACGGGCTTTGGGTCGCCGCCGCCGCCGTCTTCATCAGTTTCGTTGCAACGCTGTACCCGGCCTGGAGCGCCACGCGCGTGGCGCCGGCTGAGGCGCTCCGGTACGAATAGCGTTTTGGCCGTGCGGTGAAACGTTCGATTGCGGCAAAACATTCATATGTTATAGTCATTCCATCGTCACGTCGTGTATCAGAAGAAAGCGCTCTAGCCTGAGCGTTTAACGGGGAGTTTCGGGTGTGTGCGGCATTGCGGGATTCACGCATATCCATCACAGGGTCGATCCGGCGCGGATCCGGCGCGCCGCTGAGTCTTTGATCCATCGCGGACCAGACCAGCAGGGAGTGTTTGAGTCCGAGATCGCGTCGCTCGGCGCCGTGCGGCTGAAAATTATTGACCTCGAACACGGAAGCCAGCCGATGCAGAGCGCGGACGGCAAGGCCGTCATCGTGTTCAACGGCGAGGTTTACAACCATGCGGAATTGCGGCTTGAACTCGAAGCTCTGGGCTGCCGGTTCCAATCCCGCTCTGACACCGAAGTCGTACTGCACGCTTTTCTCCAGTGGGATCTGCGCTGCTTCGAAAAACTGCGCGGCATGTTCGCGGTTGCGATCTGGGTGGAGCCGGAGCGGCGGCTGGTGCTCGCGCGCGACCGGATGGGGATCAAGCCGCTGTATATCTGCCGGCGCGGCGATGATCTCTATTTCGGATCGGAGTTAAAGGCCATTCTGGTCCATCCGGCGATTGAGCGCCGCATGAACGTGCAAGGGCTGCATCATTTTCTGTCGCTGAACTACGTACCCGGTCCGTTCACGCTCATTGAGGGAATTGAGAAATTGCCGCCGGGTCACTGGCTGGAGTGGCGCAACGGATCGGTGCGCTCAAACGCGTACTGGACGTTGAATTTCGCCCCGAGTCCGTTTTGCTCGCTCGAAGAAGCGAAAGAGGAGCTTGATGGGCTGTTGCGCCAGTCCGTCCGTGAACATCTGATCTCCGATGTCCCGCTCGGCGTCTGGGCCAGCGGCGGACTCGATTCTTCGACGGTGCTCCACTATGCCGCCGAATGCTCGGCGCGGCCGCTGAAGACTTTTTCTGTCTCTTTCCAGGGTCGCAGCTTTGATGAGAGCCCTTATTTCCGGCAACTCGCGGCCTGTTACGGGACCGAGCACTTTGAGCTGGATCTGAGCCCGGAGTTGCCCATCGCCGACGCGATCGAGCAGATGGCGTATTACTCGGATGAACCGAGCGCCGACGCCGGAGCGCTGCCGGTCTGGTTTCTTTCGAAGATGACGCGGGAGCATGCCACCGTGGCGCTCAGCGGCGAGGGGGCCGATGAGATCTTCGGCGGTTATGTCACGTATCTGGCGGACCGCTATGCGGAATGGTTTCGCCGCATCCCGCACGCGGCGCGCCGGCTGGCAGCCAGAGTTTCGCGCGTTCTTCCTGTCTCCGACGAAAAGATTGGCTTCGATTATAAGATCGTCCGCTTCTTGCACGGCTCTCTGCTCAGCCCGGTCGAAGCCCATGTCTTTTGGAACGGCGCCTTTTCCGAGGCAGAGAAGGCCCGGCTGCGCCTCAACAACGGCTATGAGTCCACGGGGCGGCTGCTGGAACGGTTTCTCGCCCAGAAGTCTGCCGGCTCTCTCAACCGCTATCTCTGGCTCGATCAAACCTACTATCTGCCCGATGCCATCCTCTATAAATGCGACCGGATGAGCATGGCGCACTCGCTCGAAGTCCGCCCGCCATTTCTCGATCACCGCATCGTCGAATTCGCGGCGCGGCTTCCCGAAGCTTTCAAAGTCCGCGGAAAAACGCAAAAGTTCGTGCTCCGCGAGCTGATGCGGGACGCGCTTCCGGCGCCCCTTTTACGGCGGCGCAAGGAGGGCTTTGACATTCCCGCGCACCAGTGGCTGCGGACGATTCTGAAACCCTTGATAATGGATATTTTAAGCCGTCGCAACGTTGAGGAGTCCGGGCTATTCCGCTGGCGGGAGATTGACCGCCTGGTTCGCGACCACATGGAGCGGCGCGCTAACCTCGGTTATCACCTATGGGGTCTGCTCGTCCTGTTTCTCTGGATGCGGCGTTGGAATGTCCAGACGCCGGGGTCCGGTCTCGAAAGTCGCGAAGGATTCAGCGCGGTTTCCGTTACGAAGTCATCGTAATCGCAGTCGCAATTATCGTTTTCTTCGGCTGTAGCGTCAGCCCGCCGTCGTTAATGGACGATGTGGACGCCGTGCAGGCGCAAATTGCCCGGAACATGCTGCACTCAGGAGACTGGGTGACTGCGCGGCTGGACGGAATCAAGTATCTCGAAAAATCGCCGCTCAAATATTGGATGATCGCCATCTGCTTCAAGCTGTTTGGCGTCCACGACTGGGTGGCGCGCATACCGGTCGCGCTGTCAGCCATCCTGCTGTGCTGGCTGGTCGCCCGCATGGCGCGCTGGGCATTTTCGGACCGCGCGGGTCTCTACGCCGGCCTGGCGCTCGCAACCTGCGTCGGTTTGTTTCTGTTCACGCGCATTCTGATTCCCGATGTCGTGCTGACGCTGACCATAACGCTGGCGATGTGGGCGTTCCTGCGCACGCTCGATGATCAAGAGGCGCGCCCTGCCGTCTGGTCGGCGATCTTCGGCGCATCGGTCGGAACCGGTTTGCTGCTGAAGGGACTGATCGCCGCTGTTTTTCCGCTGGCCGCGGCGGGTCTGTACCTGACTTTCACCAGCCAGCTCGCGAATCGCAATGTGTGGAGGAGGCTGCGCCTGTTCCGCAGCGCGGCGATTGCGCTGATAATCGCCGCCCCCTGGCATATTCTGGCGACGATCCGGAATCCGCCGTACTTCTACTGGTCAATGCGCAGCGGTCCGGGCCAGTATCATGGCTTCTTCTGGTTTTATTTCATCAATGAACACGTGTTGCGGTTTCTGAATCTGCGCTTCCCGCGCGATTACAACACGGTGCCGCGGGCCTACTTCTGGCTATTTCATCTGCTGTGGCTGTTTCCCTGGAGCGTATTCCTTCCGGCCGCATTCCGTTCGCTTCGCGGCCTTTCCATACGCGATCGCGCCGGGCGGATGCGTCTGCTCGCACTGTGCTGGGCCGGCTTTATTCTGGCGTTCTTCACCTTTTCCTCAACCCAGGAGTACTACTCGATGCCGGCGTATCCGGCCCTTGCATTGCTGATCGGCGCCGCGCTGGATTCCGAGGACCGATGGATCGCTTACGGCCGCCGCGCGCTGACCGTCATCGCTGCTGCTGCGGCTCTGGCGGTCGCAGCCATCCTGATCGCGGTCCGTGGAACGCCAACGCCGGGCGATATTTCAAATGCGCTGGTGCAGAATCCCGAACTGTACACCCTCTCGCTCGGTCACATGGGCGATCTCACGCTCCGCTCCTTCGCCTATCTGCGCCTTCCGCTGGGGCTCGCCGGGGTTGCCTTCATCGTTGGCGCAATCTCGAGCTGGAAGTGGTCCGGCGTGCGGGCCGCGCTCAGCGTCGCAGCCATGATGGCCCTGTTCTTTCATGCAGCGCGGCTGGCGATGGTGGTGTTTGATCCCTACATGTCGTCGCGCGCCCTTGCCGACGCGCTCATGAAAGCCCCGGCCGGCAAGCTGATCCTGGATGACCAGTACTACACGTGGTCGTCGGTGATTTTCTATACGAATCGAACCGCGCTGCTTCTGAACGGACGAGTGAATAACCTCGAGTATGGGTCTAATGATCCCGATGCGCCGCGTGACGTCTTCATCGGCGACCGCGATTTTCGGCGGCTCTGGGCGTCGCCGGAGCGGTGCTACATTCTCGTCGAAAAACCCTCAGTGGCGAGAATTGCGAGCCTTGCGGGCGCGCCGTTGCGCCTGGTTGCCGAAAGCGGCGGCAAATACCTGTTTGTCAACCACTGACGCGTGCGCATCACGATAGACGCCTCGCCTCTGCTGCTGCGCAGTGCGGGCGTGAAGAACTATCTGTGGCACTGGCTGCGCGCCCTGCGGCGGATCGGCGGATCTGCCGCGATTCGCGCCTACCCGTTTCTCAATACCGTCGGAGCGCTCGACCACGAGCGCTCCGTCCTCAGCCGCTTTGCGACGGCGCCTCGCATCGCGGCTCTGTTCGCGACCAACTGGGGCGGCGGGTTGGTATTGGATGCGCTATGCCAGGGCGCGGATATTTTTCACGCCTCCAATCAGGTGCGGGTAGCTCCGCGGTATGCGAAAGCGACGGCCACTATCCACGACCTCACCTGCTGGCTCATGCCGGAGCTACACACCGAAGCCAATGTCCGCGCCGATCGCGAATTCGCCGATCGGGTGCTGAAGCGCGCCGCGGGACTGATCGCCGTCTCGGAAAACACCCGACAGGACGCGATCCGCATTCTCGGCATCGCCCCCGAGCGTATTCAGGCCATTCACTCCGGCGTCGACGAGCGCTACTTCAACGCCCTGCCAGCGAAACGAGACCGCCCTTATTTCCTGTTCGTGGGGACCATCGAGCCGCGCAAGAACATCGACGCGCTGCTCGACGCCTGGGAGGGCCTGAGCCCGGGAATTCGCGATGAATTCGATCTGCTGATCGCAGGACCGGCGGGCTGGAGGTCGGAGCGCACAATCGCGCGTCTTCGTTCGGGCGTCAAAAGCGTCCGGTATCTTGGCTACGTCGCTGAAGCCGAGCTGCCGTCCTTGACCGCGGGCGCGACCGCTGTGGCGTACGTGTCGCTGTATGAGGGCTTCGGCTTTCCGGCGGCGCAGGCGATGGCGGCAGGCGTTCCGGTCATCGCCTCGAATACGTCGTGTCTTCCGGAGATCGTCGGCGAAGGCGGTCTCTTCGTCGACCCGAAGAGCGAAAGCGAGATCCGCGCCGCGCTCTCCACGCTGGCGCTGTCGCCTTCCGTGCGAGCGCGCGCAGCCAAGGCCGGCCGCGAGCGCGCAGCGGCCTGTTTCCGCTGGGAAGCGTGCGCCAAAAAATCCCTGGAGTTCTTTAAACACGTTCTCGGAACCTGACGCCTCAAGATTGCGTCGAAATGTTTCGAGCGAGCCGGCCGGGCCCACATAGTAGAATTGATTGATCGTAGAGTGGAGGTCTGTCATGTCGATTCGTACCGTTGCGACTCTCGCACTCGGAGCGCTTTCCATCGTGTACGCCGATTCCATCACCTTCAGGGACGGCCGCACCATTTTCGGATCATTCTTGGGCGGCGACGCGCGCCAGGTGCGGATCGCCGTCGGCGACCGGATCCAAACGTTTTCAATCGCCGACATCAGCCGCATCGAGTTCGGATCCAACGACAGCATGCCCGCAGCGAGCGCCGCTGCGCCGCCGTCAACTTCTCCGCCGCCGGCTCCTGCGGCGCCCCCGGCGCCGCCGCGTGAAACGCTCAGGAGCGCGACAGCGCCCGAAAGTCCTGCTCCGCCGTCCCCGCCAGCCGCGCCATCGTCGGGCAAGATTGAGATTCCGGCCGGTACGACCCTCACCGTGCGCCTGATTGATCCGGTGGACTCACAGAAGGATACGCTCGGCCAGACCTATCGCGCCACTCTGGATGAGCCGGTCATGGTTAACGGCGAAACCGTATTGCCGCGCGGCGTTGATGTGGTCGCCAAGCTCGTCGACGACAAGCAGTCCGGCAAGCTGGAAGGCAGGACCGTGCTGACGCTGGATCTTCAGTCCATTACCGTTAACGGCCGCACCGTGGATATCGACACCCAGGAAGTCACTCAAGCCAGCGATTCGCGCACCAAGCGCACCGGAATGGTGGTCGGCGGGCTTGCGGCGCTCGGCGCCATTGTGGGCGGGATCGCCGGCGGCGGAAAGGGGGCCGCCGTAGGCGCCGTCTCGGGCGCCGGCGTGGGGACTGCCGCTCAGGTAATGACCAAGGGCCAGCGCGTGTTCATTCCTTCGGAAACGCGCCTGACCTTTTCGCTCCAGCAGCCCTTGCGGATATGAGCGCCGCCCGCCGGGAGACAGTTGCGAGTGCCCGATAACCGGCCGGTAGCGCTCATCACCGGCGCCAGCCGCGGCATCGGGCGGGGCATCGCCGAAGAGCTCGCCCCTACGCATCGCATCATCGCCACATACCGCGGCAGGCGCGACGCCGCCGAGGAGCTCGCCGCGAAAACCGGCGCTGCGATCATCGCATGCGACATCGGCTCGCGCGATGACCGCGCCTCGCTCGTCGATTTCGTCCATCAAGAGTTCGGCGCCGTGGACCTGCTGGTGAACAACGCCGGAATCGCGCCTCGCGACCGCCGTGACCTTCTCGATGCCTCCGAAGAAAGTTTTGAAGAGCTGATTCGAACCAATCTCCAGGGGCCGTACTTCCTCACTCAGCGCATCGCGCGGCAGATGATCGCCCGGGGAGGCGAGGGCCGCATCGTGTTCATCACTTCCATTTCGGCCTACGCCGCCTCCGTAAACCGCGGCGAATACTGCGTCTCAAAAGCCGGCCTCAGCATGGCGGCGGCTTTGTGGGCCGCACGACTCGCCGAGCACGGCATCAATGTGTTCGAGATCCGGCCCGGCATTGTGCGCACGGATATGATCGCGAAGGTCGAGTCCGTCTACCAACAAAAGATCGCCGACGGCCTTTTGCCCCAGCGGCGTATGGGCGAGGCCTCCGATGTCGCTAAGGCGGTCCGGGCCATCGCCGACGGGCTGCTGGACTATTCAACCGGTACAGTCATCAACGTCGACGGCGGCTTTCATCTGCGAACTTTGTGACGGCGCGCCCCCATCACTCGCTATAATCACGGCTTTGAAAGGAGCGTCCTTTGTCGCAAATCGGATTTATAGGCTTGGGCATCATGGGTAAGCCGATGTCCCGGAACCTTTTGAAGGCCGGGCACAAACTCACGGTTTTTAACAGAAGTTCGGCCGCCGTCGATGAGCTCGTTCGAGCGGGCGCCGCGCGCGGCAGCTCGCCGGCCGACGTGGCCGCCCGGTCCGAGATCGTCATTACGATGCTGCCGGACGGCCCCGACGTTGAGCAGGTGATTCTTGGCCCCGGCGGCGTTCTCGAGGGGGCGCGCAACGGTTCCGTCGTCATCGATATGAGCTCGATCAGCCCCATCGTTTCGCAGAAGGTCGGGGCAGCGTGCGAGGCCAAGGGCGTCGGGTTTCTTGACGCGCCGGTGAGCGGCGGCGAGCCGAAAGCCATCGACGGAACGCTGGCCATCATGGCGGGCGGAAAGCCTGAGGTCTTTGATAAGGTTAAACCGGTCCTGGAGGCCATGGGATCCAGCGTGACCCTCACCGGTCCGGTCGGCGCCGGGAACGTGACGAAGCTCGCCAATCAAATCATGGTCGCCGCCAACATCGCCGCGATGGGCGAGGCCTTGACGCTGGCGGCGAAAGCTGGACTGGATCCCGAGGTTGTATTCAACGCCGTGAAGGGCGGACTTGCAGGCAGCGCCGTTCTCAACGCCAAGGCGCCCATGGTAATCTCCCGCAACTTCAAGCCGGGGTTCCGCATCAGGCTCCACGAAAAGGATCTGCGAAACGCGCTGCTCGCGGCTGAATCGATGAAAGCGCCGCTGCCGATCACCGGCCTGCTGCAACAGATGCTGATCAGCCTCATCACGAACGGCAAGGGCGATCTCGATCACGCGGCGATTGTGCAGTTCACTGAATCGCTGGCCGGGATCGAGGTAAAGAAACCGGCCGCTGCGGGCGGCGCAGGATTGTGATCGCCCTCCCGGCGCGCAGCCAAGGACCGGACCGCCGGCGCTCTTGAGCCGATCGCGCCCGTCCGGGAAGCTTCGCCGCGAATCCATTCTTCAGCCTGGGTCGGGAACCAATCCGCGCGCCGCGATCAAGGCCGCCACGCCTTCGATCTGCCCCGCGAGCGGCTGATCGCGCTTCCACTCCGGCGCGGCGGCTCGCAGTCGCGTGCGCGCCTTCTCGATGACCGGACTGGAGCGCATCGGCGCAAGGCAGTCCAGCGCCCGCGCCGCCGTGATCGCCTCGATGGCCAGCACGCATCGCGTGTTAAAAACGACATCCCGCAGCTTCAGCGCAGCGGTCATGCCCATGCTGACGAAATCTTCCTTACCGCCGCTGGTGGTGATGGAGCCCGGCGAGGCGGGATGCGCCAGAACGCGATTTTCCGCCACCAGCGCAGCCGCGGTCACCTGCGCCATCATGAATCCCGACTCCAGCCCGGCGTGGCCTGCAAGAAAAGGCGGCAAGCCTTCGTTGAGCGAGGGATTGACCAACCGGTCGATGCGGCGTTCCGAAATCCCGGACAATATCGTCAGCGCGATGGCCAGATAGTCGAGTTGGAGCGCGAGCGGTTCTCCATGGAAATTCCCGCCCGAAATGATTTCCTCTCCAAACACAAGGGGGTTGTCCGTCGCCGAGTTGAGCTCAATGGAAAACACGCGACGCGCTTCGGTGAGCGCATCGCGCACCGCGCCATGCGCCTGCGGGGCGCACCGCAGCGAGTACGCATCCTGCACGCGGCGGCAGGCAATGTGCGATTTCCGGATCTCGCTGCCTTCGAGAAAGCGCGCCAGATTGGCTGCGCTAGATATCTGGCCCGGATGTGGCCGCGCAGCCTGAAGGCGGGGATCGAAGGCGCGCGGCGTGCCCCGCAGCGCGTCGATGGTCATGGCGCAGACCAAGTCGGCGGTTTCTGCCAAAACGTCGGCGTCGATCAGCGCCAGACATCCAATGGCCAGCATCGCCTGCGTGCCGTTCACCAGAGAAATGCCCTCCTTGGCCTCGAGCGCCAGCGGTTCGATACCGGCGCGTCGCAGCGCCTCGGCGCCGGGGAGCCGCTGGCCGTCCAGTTCGGCTTCGCCCTCCCCAATCAGGACCAGCGCCATATGTGCCAGCGGCGCAAGATCGCCGCTTGCGCCCGCGCTGCCTCGCGATGGCGCCACCGGCGTCACGCCCCGGTTCAGCAGATCGCACAGCCGCTCGGCGACGGCGGGCCGGATTCCCGAGCAGCTTTTTGCCAGTACATTTGCGCGAATGAGCATCATTGCGCGCACAACCGCGCGGTCCAGCGGCGGCCCGACGCCGGCCGCGTGCGAGCGCACAATATTGCGCTGGAGCTGATTGAGCTCATCGCGCGAAATACGGACGTCGGCGAGCAATCCGACGCCGGTATTCACGCCGTAAACGGCGGCGTCGCCTGCCGCGAGCCTTTCGACGGTCGCGCGCGAGGCGAGCATGCGGCTGCGCGCTTCCGCTGCAAGCTCCACCTGCTCGCCGGCGACGGCGACGCGCTCCACCTCTTCGATCGTCAGCCGTTCGCCGTCCAGCGTCACCATACGGCCATCGTATGATAGGCACGGACAATGGAACGTCTGCCATTCGCCGCCACTGCCGCCGCAGCGCCCTATGACGCGATCCGGCGTCTGCCGGTATGCGTTCTGCTCGACAACCTGCGCAGCCTGTACAACGTCGGGTCGTTTTTCAGAACCGCGGACGCGGCAGGCGTCGAGCGGCTCTATCTGTGCGGCATCACCGGACATCCGCCGAAAAAGGCGTTGTCGAAAACCGCGTTGGGCGCCGAGGATCGCGTGTCCTGGGTCCACGCCTGGGATGCTGTTGCGGTTCTCACCGAATTGCAACGCAATGATTTCGAAATCGCAGCAATCGAGACCAACATTCACGCGCTAGACCTGTTCGACTGGCGCCCGCGATTCCCGGTGTGCCTCGTGTTCGGCCACGAGGTGGAGGGAATCCGCCCGGAAGTCCTTGAGCTCTGCGACACCCATGTCCGAATCCCGATGCTCGGCGCAAAGCACTCGCTGAACGTCGCCACCGCCGGCGGCGTTGTGATCTACGAGCTTCTGCGGAAATACCGCAGGATGTTGGAGAATGGCTGTAATTTATGATGTTTCGTACGTGCGCCGCGCTGCTTGCGCCGTTTTTCGTGGCGGCTCCGCTGCTGTACTCCGACCCGCCCACCATGTTCCCCCCCGTGCGGGGAACGCATCATATGGTCGGCGCGGCGAACAATCAGGAGGTCGTTGCCGGCATCCGCATTCTGGAGCAGGGCGGCAATGCGGTGGATGCGGGCGTCGCGACCGTGCTCGCCGCGGCGGTCACCGAGCAGAGTCGGTTCGGACTCGGCGGCGAAATGCCGCTGCTCATCAAAATGGCAGGCCAGCCGGTCGTCGCCATCAGCGGCGTCGGCGTCGCTCCGCGCCGCGCGACCCCGGAGTACTTTGCCGCGCGTGCACCCGAATTTTGGGAGGATCCGAACCGGAAACCGCCAGTCCCGATGGAAGGGATCAAAGCCGCGATCACGCCCGGCGTGTTCGACGGCCTCATGCTGGCGCTGCAGCAATACGGGACCCTGCGGTTCGCTGACGTGGCCGCGCCCGCGATCGACTACGCCGAGAACGGTTTCCCCATCGCTGAGGAGTTTGCCGCGTTCCTGCACAACTACAAAAGGATCATGGATCAGTGGCCGGCATCGCGGGCGTTCTTCTATCCCTCCGGCGAAGCGCCCAATCGCGGCGACCTGGTCCGCTATCCCACGCTGGCCAAAACCTTGCGTGAACTTGTCGCCGCGGAAAAGAAGGCGCGCGGCAATCGCGCGCGCAAGATCCAGGCCGTGCGCGATCTCTTCTATCGCGGCGCCATCGCGAAACGCATCGCCGCATTTTCGGATGCCAACGGCGGACTTCTTGAATATCAGGATCTGGCGAACTTCAAGGCGGAAACGGATCAGCCGCGAGCCGGAACGTACCGCGGCTATACGGTGTACAAACCCGGTTTCTGGACGCAAGGGCCGGTCATGATCGAAGCGTTAAATATCCTTGAAGGATACGACCTGAGAGCCATGGGCCACAACAGCCCGCAGTATCTGCACACTGTGATCGAGGCCGTAAAGCTTGCCTTCGCGGATCGCGACCGCTACTACGGCGACCCGAAGTTCAGCAAGATTCCCGAAGAGATTTTGCTGTCCAAGTCGTACGCGGCGGAGCGACGAAAGCTCATCGATCCGCTGCATGCGTCCATGGAAAGCCGACCCGGCGATCTCGGGGCGAGCACGTCGATGCCTACCGGTGCGGCCGGTCTGGCCACTGTGCACGACACCACCTGCGTCAATGTTGTCGACAGCAAAGGCAACGCATTCTCGGCCACGCCGAGCGGCGCATGGCTTCCGTCCGTGATCGCCGGCGACACCGGAATTCCGCTCAGCACCCGCCTGCAGTCTTTTGTGATGACGCCCGGCCACGCCAACCAGCTTGCGCCAGGCAAGCGTCCGCGCGTCACCTTGAGTCCCACGCTCATTACAAAAGACGGCGAATTCTTTATGGAGCTCTCGACGCCGGGCGGAGACAATCAGGATCAGGCCCTGTTGCAGGTCCTGCTGAACATCATTGACTTCGGCATGACTCCCCAGGAGGCCGTCGAGTCGCCGCGATTTCAAACCGAACACTTTTACAGCTCATTCGCCTTTCACGAATTCACGCCAGGCAGAGTGAACCTCGAGGGCCGGATTCCGAAAGCAACCGCCGATGCGCTGGCCGCGCTCGGCCATAAAGTGCAAATTACGACTGAATGGAGCAATTCGTCCGCGCCCACGGTCATTCTCAAACGCGATGGCGTGCTGAACGGCGCCGCCGATCCGCGCAGGGCCCGCTTTATCTTCGGGCGGTAGCCCGCAAGCGCCGCGCTCCGGGGTTTTTACACGAAGCCGCTGGACGCCGGCGAGGAGCCCACTTGCTTTGTAGCTCATTTGGGCGTAAATTTCTAGCCGGAGGCGCTCATGAGAGTCGCGTTTCTGGTACTGGGCATCGCTTTGGCTTTAGTACTGGCGCCGGCGCTGGCCGCCCAAAATTGCCGAATCAGTTCCGTACAGCCGGATGAGGCGAAAATCGGCGACGTGGTTGGCGCGACCGGCGAATCCATCGATAAAGCAAAAGTCGATGAGCTTTACCTCACTGATGGAACAAATGATTTTAAAGTCGAAATCGTCGAGCAAAGCGACACATTGATCAAGTTCAAAGTCCCGGAGAAAATCAAGCCGGGACGGTATTCGCTGATGCTCAAGACCAAAGGACCTGACCCGAAGCTCCTGGAACAGCCTGTCAAGATCACGGTCAACGCCGCCACCTGAAGTGCGGCCAGCCATCACGGCGCGAGCGTCGCTCCTCGCCCTGTTAGGCTGGAGGTATGCCGTTTTTGTTGATGCTGGCGATGGCGGCGAATGCTGTCGTCATTCGACCCGTCGCCAATATGTATTCTGGACCGTCCGAAGAAAAAGACGTCGTTTCTCAAGCCATTTATGGAACTAATCTGGCTGTCCTCGAAAACAGCGGCGGCTGGGCGAAGGTTCGCACGCCGGACGACTATACCGGTTGGATGCCGGACGCCAGTTTTTTGTCCGGCGCCGCTTATGCGGACAAGGGACGGGTCGCGCGAGTCAGCAATCTGTTCGCGAATCTCTATAAAGAGACCAGCATCACCAAACATCAGCCGCTGCTGACCGTGCCGTTCGAAACGCGGCTGGAGATCGTCGCCGAACCGGAGTTCGAAGAGCGGCGCTGGATCCAGGTCCGTCTGCCGGACGACCGCGCGGCTTACATCCAGCGCGGCGACGTCGCGCTCAATCCGGAAACGCTCAGCATCAGAGAAACAGTCGAGTTCGCCAGGCGCTTTCTGGGCCTGCCCTATCTTTGGGGCGGGACATCGACATTCGGCTATGACTGCTCCGGATTCACGCAGATGCTGGCGCGGCAGCGCGGCATCCGAATGCCGCGCGATGCGCAGCCGCAGGCAGATTGGAGCGGCGCTGTTCCCGTCTCACGCAAAGAATTGCAGCCGGGCGACCTGCTCTATTTCGGCCGCTCCGATAAGAAAATCACGCATACCGGCATGTACATCGGCAACGACGAATTCATTCACGCAACCGCGCACATCACGCCTGTCATCCAGATCAGCCGTCTTTCCGATCCGTACTGGACCGCTCTGCTGGTGGCGTGCCGGAGGCTGAAATGACCCGCCGCGACCTGTTGAAAACCGCCGCCGCCCTCCCCGCCGCTCCTCATTTGGCCGCAGGCAGCGGCGGCGCTGCGCTCCGTACGGAAGTCGTGCGCTTGAAGCTGCGCCATACCTGGACCACGGTCATGTCGTCCAGCGATTACCGCGACAACCTGTTTGTCACCTATGCCCGCGATGGCATCACCGCCCGCGGGGAGGGCGCGCCGATTCCGCGTTATAAGGAAAACGCCATCTCGGCGCAGAAGGCGATCGAGTCGGTCCGAGACGACATCATTCACGCGGATCCGTTTCGCTTCGAGAAGGTCCTGTCTTCGCTTTTCCGAAAAATTGAAGGGCAATATGCGGGAAAGGCGGCGATCGACATCGCCTTAATGGACTGGGTGGGGCAGAAGCTGGGCGTTCCGCTCTACAAGTATTTTGGCCTGGACCCCAGTGACGCTCCGGTGACCACTTACTCGATCGGCATCGACAATCCGGAGATGACGCGGAAGAAAATCGAGGAAGCCGCCGATTATCCCATCTACAAAATCAAGGTCGGGCTGGACGCCGACGAGGCCACCATGGACGCCGTCCGCAAGGCCACCGACAAGCCGCTGCGCGTGGACGCCAATGAAGGCTGGAAGGATAAAGAGGAGGCGGTCCGGAAGATCAACTGGCTGGAGAAGATGGGCGTGCAATTCGTCGAGCAGCCTATGCCGGCCTCGATGCTCGAAGAAATGCGCTGGGTCCACAGCCGCGTTCACCTGCCCATTATCGCGGACGAGGCCGTGCTGCACCCGGAACACATTCCCAAGCTGGTGGGCGCCTACGACGGCATCAACGTCAAACTCGATAAAGCCGGTGGAATCATGGAAGCCTACCGCATGATCCAGATCGCAAAGGCGCTGGGATTGAAAACGATGTTAGGGTGCATGATTTCGAGCTCCGTTTCCATTACTGCCGCGGCGCATCTTTCACCGCTCGTCGACTACGCCGATCTCGACGGCAACCTGCTGATCGCCAATGATCCCTACGAAGGCGTTACCGTGCGAAAAGGCAAGCTGATCCTGCCGGATCGTCCTGGCCTCGGACTAAAGCCCCGGGCATGACGGGCATGATTCGCGTTCCTCCCCGTCCCTTCGCGGCGGATATGCATTTTTGAACGTGATCTTCGGGAACACCTCCGGGATATGCGAATCGTAATGCCCGTGCCGGTTCCAGGTCCACCCGGCGCATGGGTTCAGAACTTCGCCCCGGGGTCCGATCTTTTCAAAGCGCGAACAATCGATGCGCCACACGTCCCCGTCTTCAGGCGGCAACGACCGGCCGTCCGCCAGCAGTTCCATGCCCTTCCACGGGAACGCCAGCTCCGCACTCCAGCCCCGGTCCACGTCGTCGCGCCGGTTCAGCGTGCCGGCCACGTGCACGGCATGCTTCAGCCCCGGAAAATCCCAATCCAAAAATCCCCAACGCTCGCCGCGAGGGTGTACATGGCCGCCGACGCCCGCAAGCGCCATCGTACGCTGCCGGAACGGATCGAACTCGGGGCGGCCGTAGTACGGCGATCCAGGCTTTAGCGCATCCTTCCAGATCCAGAACACCTCATAGATCACATTCAGAGCGTTGATCTCGAATTCGTAGTAAGCATCCCGGCCGGCGATGAACACCTCGAGATCGTTCTCTTCGTAGATCTTTGAGTCGCGCTCAGTCAGCGTCGCCCAAACGTCAGTCTCTTCAGCTTCGAAGCCGAAGTACAGGAAATCGTCATCCCACAGCATCGCGACGCGGGTGTCGAACCACGCGGGCGCCCCGGTCACAATGTCGACAAAAGGAGTCGAGCGCGGCGCCGCAACCCAGCAGGGCTCGTCCAGCTTGCCATCGATTCGAATGGGACCAGCCGCGCGATAGCATGTGTACTCGGCAACGGGCTCATGGAATGGCATCGCACTCTTACCGGCGCTTGAGATAAACTGCCGCGGGACCGCCGAATGGCGTAGTCAACGTGCGCCGGGCGCCGCCCTGGACCGGTCTGCCCGGGACCGATCTGGCGTTCGCCGGATTGAACCACTCCACAGCGAACTCCGCATCTGAACCCGTCAGGTCGATCCAGAATTCGCCCTGGCTGCCGTCCTGATATGCGAGATACTCGAGGCCGCGATTCGCGAGCACGTACCCGGTCTGGGCCAGCTCCGGCGCGGGCGTCATGCGCGCGAGATCGATCCGCTCGGCCCACGCGCGCGCCTGGCCCATTGCGTCGCGCGCCGAATCCTGCCAGGTCGGGCTGGGCAGCAGCTCCTCCATAAACAGCACGTTCAGGCCGCGCAGAAAGCTCTTCCAGACCCATACGCTGTCGCCTCCCTGATGGCCCCAAAGATGGTCCGTATCGTTCAGAATCACCTTCCCGGCGTACCGCGCTGAGGGATTCGTCCGGTACGCCTCGTCCGGACCCCCTGGATTTGGCGAAATCCAGTCTGCGGGGCTGTCGTAAAGCATCTGATTCGTTCCTCCGCGGTATGGAAACGTCATTCCCACCGGATGCTGTTTCGGCCTGATGCTCTCGTAATGGTGGATGAAGTTGATGAAGTAGTACTGCCAGTCGGTCGAATACGCCCCCGCCTCATTCGAAATTTCGTAGAGCACATTGTCCAGGTCATTCACTGTATCCACGACCTTCCGCACATACGCCTCTTGCAGCGCGCGCACGCGCAGGCCCATAGGGTCATCCTTAAGCTGCTGGTAGAAAAGACCGCGCCCGTAAGCGTCCGCCTCAATCCCGTTGACATTATTCGGCTGGTGAAACGGATGGTATTTCCAGGCATCCGTAAACTGCAGTTCCCAGCCCTCGAATAGCATGATGGAGACATAAATTCCACGATCGCCGGCGCGCTGTACGCGATCGCGCAGGCGGCTGAAGTATTCCTCGTCGAACTGCTCCAGGTTGAACTTCGGCTTCCCGTCAGCGGCGAGGCCAGGGCCCGTCCGCTTCCACGGATGCGGCCGGCAATACTTGACCACGCCCGCCGGCTGCGCATCGGTCCATTTCGGCGCCTCCCAGCGCCACAGCCGGATAAAGTTGTGATTGTGCTTCTTCAGGAAGTCAAGATAGGCGGCATAATCGAAGACCGGCGGCGGATCCTGCTCGCTCGGCGCGCGATGACCGTTATCTTGCAGAGAATGCCAGTTGTGGGAGCCGGTCAGGAAAATCGCCCTGCCGCTCCCGTCGGTGAAGTAGCGCGGATTTGAATCGAGCCGCCGCAATGGGCCGCGCGCCGGCTGCGCCAATATTACGACAGCGACGAGCGCGGAAAGCAGAGGCGGTTTCAAAGAAGAAATCTTATCAGGAACTCGGCCTGGTTCGGCTCGAATCGAAGCGCTCCTTCTGGTCCCGCGATGTTCGCCGTCCAGCGCGTGTATCGAAACTCCGGACCGATGCGAAGCCGACCCGCGTCGAACTCCAGCCCTCCGGCGAAGGTGAGGCCCGGATACCAGCGCTTTCTCACGTCGGACGGATCCGAAATATCAATCGGCCGGACAGTCTGCGTCTGCGCGATCAAGTTGTTTACCGTGATCTGGCCCGTCCCGTGAATCGGGCCGATGTACCGGATGATTCCGCCGCCCGCGACAAAAGGTCGCCCGCTCCTGCGGAAACGATACTTCGCCGTTGCCGGAATGTCCCAGGAATCTCCTTTCGTGTCGAACGCTGTCGTCGTAAGCACGCCGTTGTCGAAAACTGTGATCATGCCGACGTAGCCCATTCGCTGAAACAGCGCGCCGGTTTCAAAACCGAAATGCGGAGTCCATTGGAACTCGATCACCGGGCCGACCGTGTAGCGGCGCGTAGCCGCCGAATACTCGCGGCTGCCGTGCAGATCGGCGGAGCGGCCCGTCTCAAAGTACTCGGTCAGCGGGACGCCGGCTTCGAAGCCGAAGTGAATGCCCTGCGCCGACGCGCATGACGCAGCGGCCACAAGAAGCAATGCGCACGTCTCAGGATTTAAGATATTTCGCAAAGAAGTCCAGAGTGCGCCGCCACGCCAGCCGGGCTGCCTGTTCGTCATAGCGCGGCGTCGTATCGTTATGAAAGCCGTGATTCGCGCCTTCATAGATGTAGGCAGTGTACGTGACGCGGTTCGCTTTGAGCGCCTCCTCGTAGGCGGGCCAGCCGGCATTGACGCGATTGTCCAGCCCGGCATAATGCAACAGCAAAGGCGCTTTGATCTTCGAGACGTCAGCCGCCGGCGGTTGTCCGCCATAGAATGGGACGGCGGCGGAAAGCTCGGATCCCATCCGCACGGCCAGCGTGTTTGCCACGCCGCCGCCGAAACAAAAACCGACGACCCCGATTTTGCCCGCGCAATCCGGCCGCGCCTTGAGCCACCGCGCTGCGGCGATGAAGTCCTCCAGCATCTTCTGCCGGTTTACCTGCGCGAATAATTGCCCTCCCTTTTCATCGTCGCCCGGATATCCGCCGACGCTCGTCAAACCGTCCGGGGCAAACGCGATGTAGTCCTCCACGGCGAGCCGTCGCGCCACATCCTGAATGTAGGGATTCAGGCCGCGATTTTCATGCACAACCAGCACGCCGGGCTTTTTGCCCTCCTGGGAGGGACGAACCAGATACCCGCGTATGCGCCCGTTGCCTTCCGGCGATTGCACGGTTGCAAACTCAGCCTTGATGCGCGGATCATCTTTTGGGATCTGCTCCGCCCAGGCGTAGTTCGGCCGCAGGCTCTCCCAAATCGCCATCGCCGTCATGCCGCCAGTCGCGAATCGCTTGGCTCCGTCGAGAAACGCGCGCCGGTCGATTTCGCCATGCACGTAGAGATCGAACAGATCCAACAATTCTTGCGGGAACTCCGAGGCTTTCTTTCGTTCCATCGTGGACGTCCTTTCAGCTATGTCGACAAACGCCGGATCAGTTCCATCATGATATCGCCAACAACCTGGAAACTGTGCGCGCTGAGCTTGTCCATCGTGTCCTGTTCCGTATGCCAGTAGCTGTTCTGCGGACCGTAATCGAAATCGATCAAGTCCACTGCGTTGACGCCCCGCCGGAAAAATGGCGCATGATCGTCTTCGACGGCGCCGCCCGTGTTCAGAAAATATTTGCCGTACCCAAGGTCTTTCGCAATCCTCCAGATGAGCTGGTTCAGCTGCGGCGACCCCTCGGTATTCTGCATAATCCCGAGATCGCGGTCGCCGATCATGTCCAGGTTCACGAACGCTTTGATGCGCGAAAGCATGCCCTCGTTCGCCCAGCGCTCGGCCAGATGGCGGCTTCCGTACAGACTGTCGGTCGCCGTCCACTCCGCGATCGCCTCCTCGCCGTCGAACCACACCAGGTAGATGTCATCCGGATGCGTCCGGCCGGCCAGCGCGCGCGCGAATTCCAGAAGTATTCCGGTGGAGGAGCCGCTGTCGTTCGCGCCCACGAAGCGCCGGCCCGGAAACAGCTTGGAGTCGTAGTGGCCCGTCAGGACGACCGCGCGGCCGCTCGTCCCGGAAAACTTGCAGATGATGTTTTTCATCGGGATCGGGCCCACCGGCGTCGCCGCGCGAAAGGCGTCCTCAATGATCTGACAGCCGCGCTGGCGCGCGTGCGCTTCAATGAACGCCTGCAATTTTTTGATCGCTGGAGAGCCGGGCGGCCGCGGGCCGAAAGCCACCACCTTGCGCGTCAACTCGAGCGCGGCTGCTCCGCTGAAGTCGGCCGCCAGCAGTGGAAGCGCCAGCAGCGTCATCAGGAGGGCTTTCGGGCCGTGCATATATACCCTAGTGTAAAGTTGCGCCGCCGGTCCAGGCCGTCCAGCAGCGGAAACACCAGCGCCGGCCCGCCCAGAAAAATCGCCGCCAGCGGCAGCAGCAGCGGCGGAAAAAATTGAAGACCGTTCAACAGACGCCGCGACAACAGGCGGAAGAAACCGCCGACCGGCTCGATCCGAATGTCTTCGAAGCCGACGCGCCGCAGCAGATACTCGGCGCCGTAGCGCGTATATCGAAAGTAGTCGTGCGGAGTCTGATGCTCCTCCCACTCGTGCGGCAGGATCAGCAGCAACCGTCCGCCCGGGCTGAGCACGCGCAAGATCTCCGCCAGAACCAGGGCCGGTTCGCGCACGTGCTCGAGCGTCACCAGGTTCAGCGCCGCTTCGAATGACCCCGAGCGAAACGGGATGGATCCCAAATCGGCCACGGCGTCAATCGTGGCGTAATTCCACGCCGCGTCGCCGATCCCGAGATCGATGCCGACATATCGCTGGCGCGAGAACCAACGCTTGTATTTACACTCCCCGCAGCCGGCGTCAAGTACCCACGCGCCCTCGGGCATTGCGGATGCGAACCTGGCCACGGCCTCCTCAATCGCGGTCTCAAAATGGAGGATGTAGCGCCGCACCGGACGCGGCAGCAGGCGCTGAACGGTTTCCAACATCAGCGCTTCTTCCGCGCTTCCACCATGACGGTCGAACCCGCCCGGAACGCCGCTTCCAGCGCCGCGAACGGAACCGAAGCCATCGCGAGAGCCAGATACGCGACATCCTTGAACAGCCGCGCCGCTCCGGATTCCGCCATCTGGCGCACACGCCGCGCCATGGGATCCAGAGACGGCGCAAGCGTAGTGGCCAAACCCGCCGGGTTATCGCGGAGTGAAAAATACTTGTGGCGCACGGGCTCGAAACCGCATCGCGCGAGCAGCCGGTCCAAATCGCTCTGACGAAAGTCGATAAGATGCCGCGGCGCGTCAATCCCATTCCAGCGCTCGCCAAACAGGCGAAACTGCCAGCAGGAGGCGTTCGGCGCCTGCACCACCAGGCGGCCGTCCGGCTTGAGAAGCTCGCGCGCTGCGGTCAGATACGCAGCGGGGTCATACAGATGCTCCACAACGTGGAACATGGTGATGACAGCGCAGCTCCCGCGCGCAAATGGGGCGCTGGCGAGATCTCCGCACACGGCGGGGGCCCGCTTTCGATGCCAGGCGATGCGCGCTGCGCTGAGCGAAGAATCCAGGCCCGCCACCCGCACGCCGCGCTCAGCCAGCATGCCCGCAAACAGGCCCCCGCCGCAGCCGACGTCCAGGACGAGCCCGCCGCCGGCATGCTGAATGGCAGCTTCAACAAATCGAATGTGGTCGCAGAGAACCAACCGGCGGTAGAGCTCCTCCATACGTTCTACCGCGCCGCCAGCCGGAGCGAACCAATACTCGTCGGGATAATACGTCCGGAGCTCGCCGTTCGACGGCCACGGATGCAGTCGCATGAGGCCGCACGCTCCACACTCGACCACTTCAAACCGCTTGGCCGTCGTGTGATACAGGCGGTCAGCGGCCTGGAAGAGAACGCGATAGTTCGGATCTCCGCATGCCGGACAGGGCTGGGCCGCTCGGTTCAAATCGCATTTTCCGATATTTCTCGAAGGCTGATGCGGTGCGACAGAATCAGCCGCCGGACTTCGGCCGGACTCAACTTCCGGAAGCGCCGGATTTCCCTTCTTTTGCGAAGCATCTTCGGGGTCAGCGCCATCGCCGAAACCCCGCCCTTGAGCAGCGCGCACGCGATTGTTACTTTGCCCCGCAGACCCGGAAACCGGGACGCTTCGCCCCGACCGCGCACCGCCGCCCAGACGCCCGCCGCCATCCTCGCCGCATAGTACACGCCATTCAGCCACAGCAGACTCCACGGGAACAGTTTCGCCGCCAATAAAATCCGATTTCTCTCGATAAGTTCCAGCCTGCGGGCGGACGTCACGCCCAGACTCGAAGCGCGGTGATGCCGTACGACCGCTTCAGGGATATACAAGCATTTCCAGCCGGCGATCCGGGCGCGAAGTCCGAGTTCGGCGTCGTCGGCGTAGGCGAAAAAATCCTCATCGAACCCGCCGATCTCATCCAGCATCGCGCGGCGATACATGGCGGCGCAACCGTCGGGCCACAACACCTCTTCCACGCGGTCATACTGCCCGCGGTCGCGCTCCCCAGCGCCCCTGCCGCGATTTTGCCCGTCGGGATAGATCAGGTGTCCCACCTTGTCGATGCGCGACGGGTCGTCGTACGCCAGCACCTTGGAGGCGGCCATCCCCACCTCCGGCCGCCCCTCGAACGCGCTGAGCAGGGCCCTCAGCCAGCCCGGAGCGGCTTCGGCGTCATTGTTCAACAGCGCGATAAAGGGCGCGCTCGCCGCTTCGATGCCGCGGTTGTTCCCCGCACAGAAGCCCACGTTTGTCGTATTTCGAATAATTCGCAAACGAAGACGCCCGGTGCGCCCGAATTCCGCCTCGGCCATCTCCGCCGAGCCATCGTTCGACGCATTGTCGACCAGAATGACTTCGAATTCGACCCCGCGCTGTGCGGCCACCGACTGCAAACAGGCCCTGAGAAGATTCACCCGGTTCCAGTTCACAATCACCACCGAGGCCGCCGGCGGATGATAAATCAAGCTCAATTTGTAAGGTTAGCTGTAGTATTATGGCGGTACAACCGATCCAAAGGTGCACGGGTATGATCGGCGTCGGCGAGAAATTACGTCGTGAACGCGAACGTCAAGGCCTGGATCTCGAAGCCATTGAAAAGAGCACTCGCATCCGCGCTCGCTATCTGGCCGCCATCGAACAAAATCGCATGGACGAAATTCCCGGGCGTTTCTTTTACAAGAGCTTTGTACGCCAGTACGCCGCCGTTTTGGGATTGACTCCGAGCGAATATGAAGGCGAGCTCGAAAGCCTCGAAATGCCCGAGGCTGCCGCCGGATTTGCTCCGAAAGCGCACGAATTTCCACTGAAACCGCTGGATCCAATCATCGAGGAATCGAACCGGCGATACGTCGGTTCCGGCCGGATCTGGGCCTCCGTTGTGCTGTTGGCCGCGGTGGCCGCCGCATGCTCGGGCGTGTATGGCTGGTGGCGGCATCGAGAAGCCTCCGCAGCCTTGAAAATGCGCGCGCCTTCGCTCGACGCGGCGCGGGCAAAAAGGCAGGCCACGGTCCCCGCGCCCGCGCCCTCGCACAGTTCCGCGCCTGCCCAGTCGCAGCCAGCTCTAACCGGCCAGGCCCCGCGAGCCCCCGAGGCTGCCGCCGGATCGCCGCGCCCCCCGGCCGCTGCTGAAAGCGCCCCGCAGCCGATCGTGCTGAATGTTTCGGCCAAGGATGAGGTCTGGTTGTCGATTTCCTCCGAGGGCAAGCGGCTCTTCAGCGGACTTCTGGAGCCCAGTGAATCCAAGGTCATCGGAGGAAAGGATCCATTCCGCGTGCGCGTCGGCGACGCCGGGGCGATCGAAATCACCTGGAACGGAAAGGTCATCGGCCCCATCGGCGAAAGAGGACAAGTCCGGGATGTGTTGTTTACGCCTGAGACGTACCAGATTCTGACCCCGGGGGGCCCGCTGTAGGACCCGCGGCGCGCACCATGGCGCCCCGCTTTTTAGCCCGCTCTAGCAACAGCAGTTCGCGCCGACGCCGGCGTTTGACGCGATCATCGACTTTCCGCCAGAATTTCCGGAAATAGTCCACGGCCGACGCCAGCCCAAATACCACTACCCCCCACATGGCGAGCATCGCCCAGACCGAGAGCGCCGGCCAGTGAATGCTCAGCATGACTAAGGAGACGCCGATCACCTGCGCCACCATCTTCGATTTGCCCAGGTCGCTCGCCTTGATCGTGTATCCCTCGGCCGAAGCAATGCTGCGCAGCCCCGAGACGGCGAATTCGCGGCCAACAATCAGAATCACCATCCATCCCGGCACCAGGCGGATCTGCACCAGAGAAATCAGAGCCGCCGAAATCAGCAGCTTGTCGGCAATCGGATCGAGCAGCGTTCCAACGGTCGTCACCTGCCCCCAGCGGCGGGCGAGATAGCCATCCAGCAGATCGGTTGCCGCCGCCGCCAGGAAAATCAGCAGCGCCCAGAACTCCCGATTCAGTCCGAGGATCGTGGTCTTCAGCCCCAGATCCTCCTGCACCAGCGCTGCGACCAGCAACGGTACGAAGAAGATGCGCAGGATGGTGAGCAGGTTCGGCAGGTTCATCCCGATATTCAAATGATACTAGGCGCTTATGTCCGCAGCGCCCGCGGCGGACCGATTCTGTCGCGAAGGCGGCCGCACTGGGCATAAATGACGATAGGCGTCATTCGTCTGCCACGTAATTTCTGAGCTTCCGCCTCACCGATTCGGCCGCATCCGCCTGGATCTCGCAATACTCGCCCGTGTACCTTTCCGCGTTCACCCGCGCGCGCTCATGTACCAGACTGATGGCGCCAGCCTCGGCGAGCGGAATGCGGAGCATGACCGGGGCGACCGGATCCAGACCCAGGGCAGCATCCATCGCCAGCAGCAGCTCATCCATGCCCTCCCCGGTTCGCGCCGATATCGCCACGGCCTGCGCCGGTCCGTGGCTGCCCGCGCCCAGCCAGCGCTTCGCTTCCCTCTGCGCTTCCAGTTTGCCGCCCGGCGCCTGATCGATCTTATTCAGTACGAGCACTTGCGGCGTGCGTCCGGCGCCGATTTCCGCCAGTACACGCAGTACGTGCGCCGTCTCCTCGGCGGCGTGCGCAGAGGAACTGTCCACTACGTGCAGCAGCAGCTCAGCTTCGACGACCTCCTCGAGCGTCGCCCGGAACGCCCGCACCAGCGTCGTCGGGAGATTGCGAATAAATCCCACCGTGTCGCTCAGCAGCGCGCGCCGGCGCGACGGCAAGGTGATCAGACGCACCGTGGGATCCAGCGTGGCGAACATTTTCGCGTCGGCCAGCACGCCGGCGCCCGTAAGCCGGTTAAAGAGCGTCGACTTGCCGGCGTTCGTATAGCCCACCAAGGCTATCGTGGCCAGCGGAACCCCCTGCCGTTGTCGCCGCTGAATTGACCGTCCCGCGCGAACACGCTCCAGATCGCGCTCGATAACTTTGATGCGGCGCTGTATCTTCCTCCGGTCGGTCTCAAGCTGCGTCTCGCCAGGACCGCGCGTGCCGATCCCCCCGCCCAGGCGCGACATTTCGATGCCCCGGCCGGTGAGCCGCGGCAATAGATACGTAAGCTGCGCCAGCTCCACCTGCAACTGTCCTTCACGGGTCCGCGCGCGCCGGGCGAAGATGTCCAGAATCAACTGCGTCCGGTCGATCACGCGCGTTTCCACGGCGCGCTCGAGATTGCGCTGCTGCGTGGGCGTCAGTTCGTTATCGAAAATGACGAGATCCGCCTCGTGTCGCTGCACGCTCAATCGCAGGTCTTCGACTTTACCGGCTCCGATCAGAGTTGCGGCGTTTGGCCGCTCGCGCCGTTGGATGGATTGATCGACCACGACCGCGCCCGCGCTGCGCGCCAGCATGGCCAGCTCCTGCATTGATTCTTCGAGGCGAAATGAGAGTTCACCCTCCGGCCTGCGCCGGTTCGCAACCGTCCCTGTGACGTCAACCCCGATGAGGACCGCGCGCTCCTCGTGCTCCAGCGGCAAACCCGGGACCTACTGTTCGCGGCTCTCTGTTACCGGCGCTCCCGGCGAAGGATGCGCCCCCGCATTGGCGCCGGCCGCCGGAGCGTGCTGGCCGACCTGTGAATGGAAGGGTTTCGAGACCACAACCGTTGAAATGGCGTGCTTGAAAATGAGCTGCTCCTGATTGTTGGTTTCGAGAATGACCGAATATTTGTCGAAACTCTTGATCCGGCCCGAGAGTTTAACGCCGCTCATCAAGTAAATCGTGAGGAACGTCTTATCCTTGCGGGCGTTGTTTAGAAAAGCTTCCTGGATATTCTGAGCTAGCTTTTCCATTTGTTTTTCCTTCGGCCTCGCGGGCGAGTGTTCATTTGTTTTAGCCACCGGTTGTCCGATTGGTTACATCAATGATATCCCAATCACTTGCGCGCCGAAACGCAGGCCGAACCGTCGCGAGCCGCATGCAGCGCCTGTGGCACACTGGAGAACATGGCCAAGCAATATCCCCAACCTCCGGCGATGCAGATCGACACCGCGAAATCGTACACAGCCACTTTCGATACGTCCAAAGGCCCCATCGTGTGCGACCTGTTCCCCAAAGAGGCCCCTAAAACCGTGAACAACTTCGTGTTCCTGGCTCGCGACGGCTTCTACGACGGCACCACCTTCCACCGCGTGATTCAAAACTTTATGATCCAGGGCGGCGACCCCACCGGAACGGGTCGCGGCGGACCCGGCTACCGGTTCGAGGATGAGGTCAAGGATAACCCGCACAAACACCAGGTGGGATCGCTGTCCATGGCCAATGCCGGCCCCAATACCAACGGCAGCCAGTTCTTCATCACCCACATCGTGACTGACTGGCTGGATGGCAAGCACACCGTCTTCGGGCAGGTGAAAAGCGGCCAGGAGGTGGTCAACGCGATTCAACAGGGAGACAGGCTGAATAAGGTTACGATCGAAGAAAAGTAGGGCGACATGGAAAAGAACGATCGTAGAGACTTCCTGAAGTACGCCGCGTCGGGGGCGTTCACCACCGCCGTTTTCACGGGCCGCGTCCGCGGCGCCAACGACCGGATCAGCCTGGGTTTTATCGGCATGGGCAAGATGGGCCGGGCCAATCTGCGATACGCCCTCGGACAGGAGAACGTCAACGTCGTTTCGGTCTGCGACGTCTATGACCGCAACCTGAACTGGGCCGTCGAGCTGACCAAAGGCCAGGCCAAGGGATTGCGCGACTTCCGCGAAGTCCTTGCGGATAAGTCCATCGATGCCGTTTGCATTTCAACGCCAGACCATTGGCACGCCTACATGACGGTAGAAGCCTGTAAGGCGGGCAAGGACGTTTACGTCGAAAAGCCGATTTGTGTCGTCGTGGACGAAGGCGTGAAGATGGTGCAGGCGGCGCGTAAGTACGGGCGCGTGGTGCAAGCCGGTACGATGCAGCGCTCCGCCGAACACTTCCAGAAGGCCGCCGACATTGTCCGCAGCGGCCAGCTCGGCAAGGTCGCCTTTGTCAGAACTTGGAATTATGGCAACATGCCGCAGGAAGGCATTGGCAATCCGCCGGATTCCGATCCGCCCGCCGGACTGGACTGGGACATGTGGCTCGGTCCGGCGCCGAAACGGCCTTTCAATGAGAACCGCTGGGGCATTGACCCCAATGATAAGTGGTTTTCCCACTTCCGCTGGTTCTGGGATTACGCCGGCGGCATGATGACCGACTGGGGCGTTCACTGGCTCGATATCGTTCAACTTGCCTTCAACGAGGAGATGCCGTCAACCATCACCGCGCTCGGCGGCAAGTTCTGGCTGAAAGATAATCGCGAGACGCCGGATACCCTTGAAGTGGTCTACGAATACCCCTCCGGCATGATCGCAACCTACGAAAACCGGAACAGCAACGCCCAGTCAATGTTCCAGAAGGGCGGCGGCATCCTGTTCCACGGGACAAAAGGAACGCTGTTTGTCGACCGCAGCGAATATCGCATCGTCCCGGAACGCGGATCGGACCTGGAGCCGGCGACCGTGAAGGCTTCCAGCAGCGGAAACAAGGAGCACTGGGCCAATTTTCTCCACTGCATCCGCACCCGCGAAAAACCCACCAGCGACATTGAGAAGTGCCAGCGCTCAACCACTACCTGTCTGCTGGGCAACGTCGCGCTGCGAAGCCGCCTCCGGCTGGACTTTGACCCCGACAAATGGACCGTCGCGCAGGCGGAAGCGCGCAAATATTTGACGCGCGAATATCGCAAGCCTTGGAAATTAACTGTGTAGATCTGACGCCAGGCCAATGCGGCCTGGCTGGCGTTCCTTCCGCAGCGTTTTACTGAATAGCGACTGTAGCGCCGCTCTGGCTCGAAACCGAGCCCACCGTAATGACAATCGGCGCATTACCCGACTGGACGCCGTTCGGCACCATTACATTTACTTGGAATAGCCCTGCAACAGACGCCGGCGCTGAGCCGGCGTACAGCACCTGCGCCGAGACGCCGCCGATAGTGACGCTCACCGGACTGATCGGCTTCGCCAGCGTCGATCCTGTGATTCCACCCGTGATTCCCGCAGGAACAGTCTGCCCTTCGCCCGTTGCAAACACCTGCAAGATGCTGCCGCGCGCCGCCGGGTTCGAAGCCGTGTTGATGCTGTTGTCCTGGTTCAGGACCGCCGCCTGGCCGGCGCCTGTCTGGTTCAATGTGAAGATGCCCGGCGCCGAAGCGGCTACCTGGAGCGTCGAGCCCGTGGAAGTTCCGCCCGCATATGACACCTTCAGCACAGTGCTGGAGCGCCCCGCCACTTCGTACGGCACAATCGCGTTAATCTGCGCGGCAGACACATACAGCAGGGGCGCGGGCGTGTTGTCGAACAACACCTGCACGCCTCCAAGCGTCGTGTCGATTCTTCCGGCGCTGTTGATGGTGAAATTCAGACCTGTCGCCGGACCCATCTGGGTCCCCCGGATCGTGATTATTTCGCCCGGCGAGACCGCGCCACTCTGAAAACTCGCTGCATTGACGACGCTCGTCACCGCCGGCCCGGACTGAACCGTCAAGGTCACCGGGATCGAAATCGGGCTGCCGGATGCGCCGGTCGCCGTAATGATCACAGTCCCGTTGTACGTGCCGGCGGCCAGACTGGCCGGGCTGACCGAGACCGTAACGGTCCCGGGAGTCGCGCCCGAGGCCGGCGTTGCGCTCAACCATCCACTGCCGCTCGTCATTGTTACCGCCGTTGTGAAATTGACGGCCGTCGCCGGAGTCGCCGACACCGAAACAGTCTGGTTCGCCGGCGTCGCGCCGCCGGTTTGGTACGTGAAGGACAGCGACGTCGGCGTCGCGGATACCGCCACCGGCGCCGTGACCGTCAGCGTGACCGGAATGGTGGCGGTTGTATTTGTGCCCAGCAGCGTGACGGTTACCGACCCATTGTAGACGCCGGCGCTAAGGCCCGCCCCGTTGGCTGTGACGGTAATAGCGGTCGGCGTGCTGGCGAAGGTCGGCGAGACTGTCAGCCACGCTGCCGAGCTCGCGGCCGTGAATGAGACGGAACCCACGCTGGCGCTGACCGAAAGCTGCTGCCCCGCCGGCGCAGCGCCGCCTTGCACTTGCGTGAAGCTCAGGGAAGTCGGCGTGACCGTGAGGGTGGCGCTCGACGTGATCGTCAGCGTAACCGGCACGACCAAGGGCGATGGCAGCCCCGAACTTTGAATGGTTATCGAGCCGGAGTATGTGCCGGGAGCGAGCGCGCCCGGCGTCGCCGATACCGTTACCGAACCCGGCGTCGTACCCGACGTCGGACTTACGAACAACCACCCTGAGCTGGACGGCGCAGCCGTGAACGCAAGCGGCGAGTTGTCAGTGCTGCTCAGCGAAATGCTGGTCGGCGCAAGCGATGTCGTGCCATACGCGGCCGTAAAATTGATCCCCGCCGGACTGACGTTGAGTAAGGGGGTAGTGGCCGCCGTCAGCGTCACCGGGATCTGCACCGTCGCCCCGAGCGACGCCGCCGAGATATTGATCGCCCCCGTGCAGGTCTGCGGCGCGGTGAGGCCGGCCGTGTTGATGCTGACGATCAATGTAGTCGGCGTGGTCGTCGCAAACGACGTGACCTGAAGCCAGCTCGAACCGCACGTCGATGTAACAGGCGTGGCTGTGATCGAAGATGTGGTATTCGGCGTCGTAATGGAAACGCTCTGCGCCGTGACCGGATTTGCGCCTCCAATCTGATATGCGAAATACAAAGCGGATGGGGATGCCTGGAGGCCGGAGACAACTGCGGCGTTGTTGACGTTCAATGTGACCTGGAACGATTGGGGGCTGTTGGCCGCTCCACTCGCCGTGACGGTCACTGTGCCGGTATAGACGCCTGTCGGAAGATTCGTCGGGAACACGCTGACCGTCAGCGTCGCCGGAGTAGCGCCCGTTGTCGGCGAGACCGCGAGCCAGTTCACTCCCGTAGACGTGCTGACCGCGACGCTGAAGCTCAGCGGCGTTCCGCTGGAGCTGCCGACCGCCACGGTTTGGGCGGGAGGAAGTGGACCGCCCGATTGATACGTGAACGGCGCCGGCGCGGCCCCCAGCGTCAACAGCGTTCCCGTGCCAACGCTGAACGTCACCGGGATGTTCGCAATGACTGCTGCGGTGCTTTGAAGCGCCACCGCGATATTTCCGAAATAGGTCCCTGCGGCGAGAGTCGACGGATTTACCGTCACTGCGATGGTCGCTGGCGTCGCCGTAGTGGTTTGCGACACCGTCAGCCAGTTCCCGCCCGAAGTCGTTGTCGGAGTCAGCGTGACGGCGCCGGCGCTTGCGATGTTCAGATACTGCGCCGGTGGAATGGAACCGCCGGGCTGGCCATAGAACTGAAAGGACGACGGCGACACCGTTCCCCCGCCGGAGCTTGCGCCGACCGTCAGCGTAACGGGCACCGTAGTCGGCGTACCGCTGGTCGGAGTAATCGTAATCGAACCCTGGTAGGTCCCGTTCGCAAGACCCGAAGTGATCGCTGTAACCAGCAGGCTCGCCGGCGTTTGTGTGACAACTGGGGACACCTGAAGCCACCCGGAACCGGTCGTGGTGCTGGCTGTGGCGGTGAAATTCATCACCGGGTTGCTGGCTGGGCCCGTCACCGAGATATACGCCGACAGACCGGACGTGTCGGACAGCGATAAAGCTGTGGGCGAGACGCCTAACGTTCCCTGCGGTCCGGATCCGCTGGCGACCGTCAGGTCCACGCGAACGGTGTTGGACGGGTTGCCGGAAGGTCCGGCGATCACCAAATACGCGGTGTAACTGCCCGGCGTGAGCGCCAGCGCATTAGCGCTGATCGAAATCTGGATCGGCGTCGTCGTCAACGTACCTGAGGACGGGCTGACTTGCAGCCACCCGCCTCCCGCCGCGTAGTTGACGCTGGTGGTGAAAGCCAGCGTGCCGCTGGTCACCGCCGCCGATACATTTACGCTCTGAGAAGTCCCGCCGGAGGGCGCCGTCAGGGTGACGGAAGCAGGGCCGACTTGTATGCTCTGGGCGCGGGCGGATGAAGCAGAGGAAAGTATAAAGAGCGCAGAAAACGCGAGGAAGAATAGCCGTTGCATCTCGCCCTCCCGAATCGCTACAACTGCAGATCTGGAAGGGTCATTCTCTCATCACCGGAACCGAAATGCAAAGAACAGGCCGGCGATTGAAATGAAACGCCGGCCTTTTTTCCATGAATTTCCGGTTACTGTATCGCCAGGGTTACATTGGAGGGCGTCTGGGCGCCAGCCACAGTAACGCTCACGGGCTGATTTCCGGAAGCGGCCGTGGGCGGCACCACCACATTGATCTGATACAGACCGGCGATCGCCAGCGGCGCCGCGCCAGCATACTGTACCTGTGCAGCCTGGCCTCCAATGGTCACCGTCACGCTGCCCGCCGGCAGAGTCGGCAGCGGAGCGCTGCCCGGCGTGACCCCTCCAGTGGGGACCAGCGGAAACGTGAGCCCTGCTCCAGTCATGTAGATGGAGACGACCGAACCCTTCGCCGCTGGCGCCGACGCCCCGTTCACCCTGCCGTCCTGATTCACGATCGCGCCTTGACCGAAGCCCTGCTGGTTGAGCGTGAAGATCGCCGGCGCCTGATCGACCACTCGCATCGCAATGGCCGTCGAGGTCTGGCCTGCGCGCTTGACAGTTACCGTCGTGTTCGGCCGCCCGGCCACCTCGAATGGCACCACCGCGCCGATCTGGTTCGCGCTGACATACAGCAGCGGCGCCGGAATGTTATCGAAGAACACCTGCGTATCGGCGAGCGTGGTGGCAAACGCAGTGTTGTTATTGATCAGCTGGTAAGGGGTCAACGTCGCCGGTCCGATATTCGCGCCGAAGATCACGACGACCTCGCCCGGGGCGATCGGTCCGGGAACGTAGCTTGCGCCGTTCAACACGCTGGTGATCGACGGAATGGCGGCCGTGACGTTCACCGTCACGTTGATGGTCTGCGATTGCAGTCCCGGCGCGCTCAGCGTCAGCGCGCAGGTCGCCGTCCCAACAGGCAGGTTCGCCGGATTCAGAGTGAGCGTGACCGGAACGGCTGTCGCGCTGGCTGTGCCGCTCGCCGGCGATACCGTCAGGAAATCGCATCCGGTGGAGGGTTTGGTAATGGTAAAGTTCACCTGGCCGCCGGAGCTGGTAATGCTTATCGTCTGCGTCGCTGTCGACCCGCCCGCGCTGGCGTTGAACGTAACCGCCGCCGGCGAAGCCATCAGCGCTTGAGCCGATCCCACCGTCAGCGTTACGGGAATCGTGATCGGGCTGCCCGCTACTCCTGGAACAGTCACGACAACGCTGCCGTTATAGGCGCCGGGCGAGAGATTCGCGCCATTCACCGAAACCGTGATCGCGCCTGGCGCCGCGCCGCTCGTTGGAGAGACGGTCAGCCAGTTGCCGATGCTGCCGCTGCTTGCAACCGCCGTGAACTGACCCGTACCGTTGTTCGATAGCGCAATCTGTACGGTCTGCCCCGCGGGAGGCGCCCCGCCCGACGCCTGCGTAAACGTCAGCGATGTCGGGCTCACCGACAGCGTCGAATTCGACGTGATGGTCAGCGTGACCGGAATGCTGATCGTGGCGCCTGAAGGCAGCGATGGCGAAGTAATCGTCAAGGTTGTCGTGTTTTGCCCGATCGTCAGTCCCGTAATGGCGGTGTTTGCTTGAACGGTGACGTTTGCCGGGGTCTTTCCCGTTGTAGGAGTCACGATCAGCCACGGCGCGGGATTGAGGATCGTGAAGTCCAACGCTGTAGTCAGGTCGCTGCTCGTCAACTGCAATGTCACCGCTTGCGTGAGGCCGTTGTTCAACTGACCGGTCAAGGAAATGGATGGCGGGCTCACCGCCACCACCGGCGCGGAGCTCACGATGAGCGTCACCGGAATCTGTACGGTGTTCGGCGCCCCTGTTGACGTAATTGAGATCGTTCCGGTGCAGGCCTGTGGAGGCGACGTGACGCCTGTCGGATTTACAGAAATCTGCAACTGGCTTCCGGTCGCGCCGGTGTTGCCGCTGGTCTGATTTACCGAAAGCCATCCAGCCGGGCAGTTGGAGTTGCTGCCCGCGTTCACCGCCACATTGAACGCCAGAGGCGCTCCGCTGCTGGTCACCGTCAACACCTGCGGTCCCGGCGCTGTCTGCCCGGTTTGATAGCTGAACGTCAGCGCGCTCGGCGCTGCGCTGAGCAGCGTGCTGTTGCTCACGTTCAGCGTCACCGGAATTGAAAGCTGATTGGCCGCGCCGACCCCGGTTACCGTCACCGAACCGCTATACGTACCCGCCGCCAGGCCGGTCGGATTCACGCTGATGGTCAGCGTTGCCGGCGACGCCGCGCTCGCCTGGCCGGTCAGCGGACCCACGAGAAGCCAGCTCTGGCCCGAAGGTAGATTCGTTGCAACGTTGAACGTCAGCGCGCTAGAGGTGGTCGCGATCTGAACGGTCTGATTGGCCGGAGCCGCGCCGCCAATCTGGAAGTTGAAGGGAGCCGGCGGAGCGCCCGTCGTCAGCAGCGGACTGTTGCTCACCGTCAACGTTACTGGAATCGCCAGAGTCGGGTTGGCGGCGCCAGGCGCCGAGATGTTAATCGTGGCTTGGTAGGCGCCCGGCGGCAGACTCGCCGCCGTCGAGGCCACCGACACCGCAACTCCCGCCGGAGTTGCCAGCGCTCCCGAGGGGCTCAGCACGAAAACGCCGGCCTGAGCCCCGGTCGCCGAGATCGAAAATTGAATGGGCGTGCTCGCATTGCTGCTCGCGAAATTCAGAATCTGCGGACCCGGCAACGATGTCCCGGTCTGATAGTAAAACTGAAGCCCGGTCGTGGTATTGACGGGCGCTGAATTCTGCGTGATCTCTAAAGTCGGATTCCCGGACACGGTCAGCGAGACGGGAACGGTGATGTTCGCTAGACCGGCCGGCGAAATAATGACATTGCCGTTATAGGTTCCGGGTTGCAGACCCGCCGGATTCACGGTCACCGATATCTGCGTCGCCGGCGGGACCTGCCCATTGGTGGGCGAAACTTGCAGCCAGGTCGAATCCGGAGTCGCGGTGAAGTTCACCTGCGCCCCGTTGTTGGAAAGCGTAAGAATCTGCGCTCCAGGCGGATTCGCGCCCGTCTGTGCGGAGAACGTCAGCGAAGTCGGCGTCACCGAGACTTGACCTGCGCCGCTCGTTCCACCCACCTGAATCGTCACCGGAATCGTAACGTCGGCCAAGCCCGTCGCACTAAACTTCAGCGAGCAACTGTAGGAACCCGCCGCGAGCGATCCGCCCTGCACGGCGACACTCACTTGCGCCGGCGTCTGCGGCGACTGGACGGATGTCGCGATCGTATTGCAGCCGCTGCCAGAGCTCGTCGTGATGGTGAAGGTGACGGCGGCATGCGTGCTCGTATCGACGCTGAGCGTCTGCGGGAAAGGACTGAACCCCGGCTGCGTGCTGAACGTCAGCGAGGTCGGTGAGATTACAAATGAGTTCGTTTGGGCCCTGGCTGTGTCCGAATAACCCGTCAGGATCAAAACGGACGCCGCTAGGCAAGTCAATCGGCTCAACACTTTTGTACGCTCCTCAGAAAACAGGTACGTCTAACCGTAACGTAGGCCGCAATTGGGATGCCGCAGTCAGAACCGCACCCTTTCGCCTGGACTGCGCGCAGCGATGCGCCCGGCGCGTACGGCTTGCGACGTTTGTTCTGCCGGGTCACCCGGGCGGGTCGTGATAGCGTAGAGATGGGGTTTGTAACGGGACAGGAGCGCATGGTTGTCGCAGTTCGATGACAGCCTGATTCGGGCCGAGAATCTCGCCAAGATCTATCGATCCGGCGACGCCGATCTGGTCGTGTTTGCCGGCCTCGAGCTCAGCGTTCAGCGGGGAGAACGGCTGGCGATCATCGGAGAGTCCGGCGCCGGTAAGAGCACTTTACTCCATCTGCTAGGCGCTCTCGACAGGGCCTCCGAGGGCGCGATATACTTCGAGCATAAGGACATTTCCCGCTTCTCGGATTCGGATTTAGCGGACCTGCGAAACCGGGACATTGGATTTGTCTGGCAGAATCATTCGCTGCTGCCGGAGTTTACGGCTCAGGAGAATGTGATGATGCCGCTGCTGATTCGGGGCGTCAGCTACCAGGAAGCCGCCGCCAGATCGATGGCCAGGTTGGAGGAGGTCGGTCTGAAAAACCGGGCCTCGCACCGCGCCGGTGAACTCTCCGGCGGCGAACAGCAGCGCGTTGCGCTCGCCCGGGCCCTCGCGGGCAACCCAAAGTTGCTTCTCGCCGACGAGCCCACCGGCAATCTTGACCACCGCACCGGGGAGATGATCATGGCGCTTTTGGAAGGCCTGCATCATACCCACCAGTTGACATCGATTTACGTCACTCACAATCTTGCGTTCGCCCGCCGCGCCGATCGCGTGCTGCTGCTCGAACAGGGCGGGCTTCAGGTCCCGGATTCTTTACCGGATATCGCATCATCTAAAGAGGGCAGGTAATTATGTTTGAACGTTATACGGAGAAGGCGCGCCGCGTCATTTTCTTCGCCCGGTACGAAGCCAGCCAGTTCGGAAGCCCCTACATCGAAACGGAGCATCTCCTGCTCGGCCTGCTTCGCGAAGACAAGGCGCTCGCCAACCGGTTCCTGCGGTCGCACGCCGCCATCGACTCGATCCGGAAGCAGATCGAAGCGCACACCACCATCCGCGAGAAGGTTTCCACGTCTGTCGATCTCCCGCTCAGCCATGAGTGCAAACGCGTGCTGGCGTACGGGGCCGAGGAAGCGGAGCGGCTCAACCATAAGCACATCGGCACCGAACACCTGCTGCTGGGTCTGTTGCGCGAAGAGAAGTCGTTTGCGGCGGAAATCCTGCATGAGCGCGGGCTGCGCCTCTCGCAGGTGCGCGAGGAGATTGCACGCTCCTCCTCCGAAAAGATGGCCTCGAACCGGCCCAAGGAGAGTTCGCTGCTTGCGGAGTTTAGCCGCGACCTCACCCAGGCGGCCATGGACGGCCTGCTCGATCCGCTCATTGGCCGGGATTACGAGCTGGAGCGCGTGATTCAGATTCTGTGCCGCCGGACGAAGAACAATCCTGTCCTCATCGGAGAGCCCGGCGTGGGCAAGACCGCCATCGTCGAGGGCCTGGCGCAGCGCATCGCCGACGGCGACGTGCCTTCGTTCCTCGCCGACAAGCGCATTCTGGCGCTTGACCTGTCCCTGATCGTAGCGGGTACGAAGTACCGCGGCCAGTTCGAGGAGCGCCTGAAAACCATCATGAAGGAATTGATGGAGAATCAGAACGCCATCATCTTCATCGATGAGCTCCATACGCTGGTAGGCGCCGGCTCCGCAGAAGGCTCGCTGGACGCAGCCAACATCCTGAAACCTGCCCTTTCGCGCGGCGAAATCCAGTGCATCGGCGCAACCACGCCCGGCGAGTACCGTAAATCCATTGAAAAGGACCGGTCCCTTGAGCGCCGCTTCCAGGCCGTCAAAGTTCCTCCGCCGAATGAGACCGACGCCATTCGCATTCTGTTCGGAATCAAGGAACGGTACGAGAAGTTCCACGCGGTGGCGTACACCGATGAAGCCATCGAATCCGCCGTCTACACCTCGACGCGATTCATCCCGGACCGCTTCCTGCCGGACAAGGCCATTGATCTGATCGATGAAGCCGGCGCGCGCGTGAAGCTGCGGCAGACGACGCTGCCGAGCGAGGTCGCCGACATCCAGAAGCGGATCAAGTTTATCGTGCACCGCATGGAGAACGCGATCGCCAATCACGAATTCGAAAAGGCGCGCTTTTACTCCGATGAGGAGCGGAAAGAGCGCGAAAACCTGCGGCAGCTCCGCGAGAAATACAACCTTGACGACACCTCCACGGGCGTGGTCAGCAAGGACGACATCGAGGAGGTGGTCGCCCGCTGGACCGGCGTTCCCATGACCGCCATCAAGGAGGAGGAGGTTACGAAACTCCTGCGGATCGAGGAGGAACTGCACAAGCGGGTGATCAGCCAGGAGAAGGCGATCAGCGCGCTGGCCCGCGCCATCCGCCGCTCGCGCGCCGGATTGAAGTCGCCCAAGCGCCCGGCTGGCTCCTTCCTGTTCCTCGGCCCCACCGGCGTCGGCAAAACGGAAGTCGCCCGCGCCCTCGCCGAATTTCTGTTCGGCAGCGAAAAATCACTGGTCCGCTTCGATATGTCGGAGTTCATGGAAAAGCACTCGGTTTCGAAGCTGATCGGCTCGCCTCCGGGCTATGTCGGTTACGAGGAGGGCGGCCAGTTGACCGAACGCGTCAAACGCCAGCCGTATTCGATTATTCTTCTCGACGAAATCGAAAAGGCCCACCCGGATGTCTACAACATCCTGCTCCAGGTCTTTGAAGACGGCCAGTTGACCGACGGGCTCGGCAATACGGTCGACTTTAAGAACACCATCATCATCATGACTTCGAACCTGGGGGCGCGCTTCCTCGACAAGAAGGCGCAAATGGGGTTTGCGGCGCCATCGACATCGGCGATTCCCCCCAAGGTCGAGGATATGGTGATGGGCGAGGTCAAACGGGCGTTCAATCCCGAGTTCCTCAACCGCCTGGACGAGATCATCCTGTTTACTTCGCTCACCGACGACGACCTGCTGAAGATCATTCACCTGCTGGTCGCCCAGATCAACCAGAACCTGGAGGGCAAGCAGATCAAGATCCGGTTGGCCGACGATGCAGCCCGCTACATCCTGGAAAAGACCCTCACGGACCGCAGTTACGGCGCGCGTCCGCTGCGTCGGGCCCTTCAGAAGTATATCGAAGACCCGCTGTCGGAGGCGCTCATCCAGGGCTCTTTACCTCGACCCGCAGAGCTGGAGGTGTATCTCGGCGATTCCGGCATCTACTGCCGCCCCGTAAAGGAGTTGCAGGAGCAGCCGGTGGGCGCCGGCGCCCCGACCGAAGCGGAACTGCAACCCGCCGGTACACCCCTGTATTTGTTCTGACCCACACGCCGTCTAATAGTTGACATCAAGGCCGGAACTGATGTTCCGGCCTTTCTTGCTTTCGCATGACCACGCGCAAAAAAAGATGGCTTGTCGGGATCGGGGCCGCTGCCGGCCTGGCGCTCATTGGGCTCGTGATCGCCGCTGCGATCATGGCCCGGAGAATGGAGCCCTATGTTCGGCAGCAGGCGGTTGAATATCTTCAGAAGCGGTTTAATTGCGACGTCAACATCGGCGCCTTGCACTTCCGGCTGCCCCAGGCGTCGCCCCTCCAACTCCTGCTCACGCGGGGGCGCGGCGCCATCGGCCGCGTCGAAGGCCACGATATTGTCATGCGACAGCGCGGGCGCCCCGGCCCGCCGCTGTTTTCGATGAAGAAGTTCAGCTTTAGCATCGATCTCGGAACCCTTTTTGCGACTCCTAAACATGTCCCCCTGGTCACCCTCGACGGGCTCGAAATTCATGTGCCTCCCAAAGGCGAGCGGCCCGACCTCGGCGCGGCGAGCCAGGGCGACGCCGCCCGGTCCAGCGTCGTCATCGATCGGGTCATGGTCCACAGCGCCCGGCTCACTATCCTGCCTCGGGACCCGTCCAAAATTCCGCTGCAATTCGATATCGCCCGTTTGCAATTGGACTCCGCTGGCCTGAAGACGGCCATGCAATACACCGCCGACATGACCAACCCCAAGCCGCCCGGCCAAATCCATAGCACGGGCGTCTTCGGTCCGTGGTCCACCGGCGAGCCGGGCGACACGCCGCTTCAGGGCGATTACCAGTTCCGGAATGCCGACCTGGGCGTATTCCGCGGCATCGCGGGAATCCTTCAATCGCAGGGTCGCTTTGAGGGCGCGCTGGCCTCCATTACCGCACGCGGCCAGGCGTATGTGCCCGATTTCCGCCTGACGATGGCCGGACATCCCGTGCCTCTGCGCACGAACTTCGAAGTCCTGGTCGATGGCACCAACGGAAACACGGTGCTGAAGCCCGTCAGCGCAAGGCTCGGCTCAACCGATTTCACCACCAGCGGCGCCATCATCAAGCACGAGGGCGACAGGCGGCGTGCGATCCGGCTCAGGGTTTCGATGCCCCGCGGCAACATGCGGGACCTGCTGACGCTCGCCATGAAGGATCCGCCGCTGATGGACGGCCGCATTCGACTGAACACGCTCATCGACATCCCGCCGCTCGGCGGCAACGTGCGTCAAAGATTGAATCTGGCGGGCCGCTTCACGATAGAAGACGTCAAGTTTCTGCGTCCCAAAATCCAGGAGGCGGTCGATAATTTCAGCCGCCGCGCGCAAGGGCAGCCGGAGAATCCGGCCATTCAGCGCGTGGAGTCCGAAATGTATGGCGATTTCGTACTCGACGACGAGATCGCGCGCTTCAGCACGCTGCACTACGATCTCCCCGGCGCGCATGTCTCTCTTCATGGCGCATACAATCTGAAGTCCGATAGCCTCGATTTTCGCGGAATTCTGCGATTGAAGGCGAAGATCTCGCAGACCATGACGGGATGGAAGCGGTGGGCGCTGAAGCCGATGGATCCGTTCTTCTCAAAGGCAGGCGCGGGGACGCTGCTGCATATTAAGGTGGAGGGAAAATCGGATAGTCCGGATTTCGGGCTGGCGCATGGGCGCGAATAGCTGGCGCAGCCGGCCGTCCCCGATTGCCGCCCACGCCGTCGCTCGGCCAGCGGGTCCCTTCTCAAAGCCTCAGCAGCCGGATGCCCCCGTTGCTCGTCGACAGATCAATCAGCGGTCCGCCGTTTCCGATCGTCCCGTCAAGCGTATGCTTCGACCGCTCGCCGCGCACGTCAAATTCAGTCGTAATCGACGAGTTGGAGGTCCGCGCCCGAACTCGCGCATTCGCATCCGAGGGGATGCGAACCTGAATCGACGAATTGGATGTGCTCGCGCGCACATCCCGCACTGCATCCATGGTCAGCTCGATCCGGCCATTCGAGCTGGTCAAGCGCACGGGCGCGTTTGCATCCGGCTTCGTGAGCCGCGCCGTAATCGATCCATTGCTCGTGACGGCATCCAGCGATCCCTGGTTCATCTCCACCCGGATCGCGCCGTTTGAAGTATGCAGCCTGGCATTTCCGGTCTGATCCGTCGCTTCGATGCCGCCATTTGAGGTCTCCGCGTCGATCTCACCGTTGTGGCCGTACACTGTAATTCTCCCGTTTGAGGTCCGCAGCCGCGCCAAGCCCTGCAAGCCGTCCGCCCGGATACTGCCGTTCGAACTGACAATGCGATCGAGGACCACCTTGCGGGGGACTCGAATCGAGTAGCGGGCGCCCATGTTGCGGAACCCCAGCGGCGCGTCCGTCCGCACCTGGATCTCGGTGGGGGACTGGCTCACTTCAATCCGAATGTCCTTCAACGCCTGCTGCGTGCTGGCGTACTTCGTGCCGTTGATCTCTAGCGCGTCCTTTTCCCAGGGCGTGATTTCGATCGAGCCGTTTCGGTTCTCCACGCTGAGCCGGCCGCCGGCGGCGAGCGGATACTCGTAGTGGAAATCTTCCTTGTACCGTTCGGAATCCCCGAATTCCATGAATTCGTCGCAGGATGCCAGAAACAAGACCGGCAGCAACAACGCCGTAGATCCAAGCAGCAGGCGCATAGTTCACCCTCGGGGAGAATTACGCTCCGGCCGGCCTCAAAGTTCCGTGTTACCTTGAAAGTTGGGTTTGGCGCCGGGTCTGGCAGCTTGCCTCGCCGGGCTCCACCTCGCATTCCCCCTGTTTGTTCCCTGATGCGAAAACTTCTGGCATTAAATCGCGGCGAAATCGCGATCCGCATTTTACGCGCTGCAAACGAGCTGAGGCTTAGAACGGTCGCAGTTTATTCGCAGGAAGACCGTTTGAGTTTGCACCGCTTCAAGGCCGACGAGGCGTATCTGATCGGAGAAGGGCAAGGCCCCATTCAGGCGTATCTGAATGTGGAGGGCATTGTGGCGCTCGCCCGCGAGAAGGGCGTCGATGCCATCCACCCCGGCTACGGATTTCTCTCCGAGAATCCAGCCCTGCCGCGCGCTTGCGAGCGCGCCGGAATCACCTTTGTCGGACCCAGCGCGGAGCTGCTGGAATTGCTGGGCGACAAGACGGCCGCGCGGCGGCTGGCGGAAAAGGCGGGCATCCCCGTCGTGCCCGGAGTCGAAGAGCCGATCACCGATGACGCGCGGGCCCAGGAGATTGCCCAGGCGATCGGCTACCCGCTGATTATCAAGGCCGCATTTGGAGGCGGGGGCCGCGGCATGCGCGTCGTCGACAAGGCCGAAGACCTCCTGGCGCGGCTGCATGAAGCGCGCCAAGAGGCGGGCGCGGCCTTCGGCAACGACGCCGTATTCCTGGAGCGGTATATCCGCCGCGCGAAGCACGTCGAAGTCCAGATTCTGGGCGACCGGCACGGCAATATCGTGCACCTCTACGAACGCGACTGCTCCGTCCAGCGCCGGCATCAGAAGGTGGTCGAAGTCGCGCCCGCCTTTGCCGTGGATCCGAAGATCCGTAAGGCCCTCGCTGACGCCGCCGTTGCGCTCGCCAAAACGGCGAACTACTACAACGCAGGCACGGTCGAGTTCCTTGTGGACATGGAGTCCGGCGAGTGGTTCTTTATCGAGGTCAATCCGCGCGTCCAGGTGGAACACACCGTGACCGAGATGGTCACCGGCATCGATATCGTGCGCAGCCAGATCCTCATCGCGCAGGGCCATAATCTGTACGGCCCGGTGATGGCGTTTCCGCCGCAGGACCAGATTCCTCTGCACGGGTACGCTCTGCAATGCCGCGTCACCACGGAAGATCCGGCCAACAACTTTGTTCCCGACTACGGACGCATCATTACCTACCGGTCGCCGGCCGGCTTCGGCATCCGGCTGGACGGGGCCTCGGCGTACAGCGGAGCGGTCATCACTCCCTACTACGATTCCCTGCTGGTGAAGGTAACCGCCTGGGGACGCCGATTCGAAGACGCCTGCCAGCGCATGGATCGCGCCTTACGCGAATTCCGCGTGCGCGGCGTCAAAACCAACATTCCCTTCCTTGAAAACGTGGTCAACGATCCTACGTTCCAGGCGGGCCAGCCGACCACGTCCTTCCTGTCCGAAAATCCGCAGCTGTTCAAATTCACCCCGCGCCGCGATCGCGCGACCAAGCTGCTCACCTATCTTGGCGACGTCATTGTCAACGGCAACCCAGAGGTCGCCAACAAGCCGCGGCCCAGGACGATCCGCCCCGCCCCCGTTCCCAAAGCCGATCGCTCGGCCCCGCCGCCCGGCGCCAGGCAGTTGCTTGCGGAACTCGGGCCCGAAAAATTCGCCGAGTGGACCCGCAATCAGACCCGCCTGCTCTTTACAGACACGACATTTCGCGATGCTCACCAGTCGCTCATGGCGACGCGGGTCCGCACGTATGACATGCTGCAGATCGCGAACTTTGTCGCGCACCGGTTGCACCACCTGTACAGCCTGGAGATGTGGGGCGGCGCAACCTTCGATGTCTCGTTGCGATTCCTGCTCGAAGATCCATGGATGCGTCTGCGGAAGCTGCGCGAAGCGATTCCGAACATCTGCTTTCAGATGCTGTTCCGCGCCTCGAACGCGGTCGGCTATACGGCTTATCCGGACAATGTGGTCGCCGAATTCGTCTACGAGGCGGGCCAGCAGGGCATCGACATCTTCCGCATCTTTGATTCGCTGAACTGGCTGCCCAATATGAAGGTCGCCATGGAAACCGTGCGCAACCGCACGTCGGGCGTGTGCGAAGCGGCAATCTGCTATACCGGCGACATTCTCGATCCTTCACGCGAAAAGTACTCGCTCAACTATTACGTTCGCCTGGCCAAGGAGCTGGAAAAAATGGGCGCTCACATACTGGCCATCAAGGACATGGCCGGTCTGTGCAAGCCCTACGCAGCTTACAAGCTGGTCAAGACGCTGCGCGAAGAGATCGCCCTGCCGATCCACTTTCACACGCATGACACCAGCGGGGTGAACGCCGCGTCGGTTCTGAAGGCCGCCGAGGCCGGCGTCGATATCGCCGACGGCGCGATCGCCGCGATGAGCGGCACAACCAGCCAGCCAAATCTGAATTCGCTGGTAGCGGCCCTCAAAAATACCGAGCGCGACTCCTGTCTGGATCTCGACGCGCTGAACCTTTGCTCGGATTACTGGGAAACCGTCCGGACCTACTACGCCCCCTTCGACAATGCGCCGCCTTCCGGCACGGCTGAGGTGTACCTGCACGAGATGCCCGGCGGGCAGTACACGAACCTCAAGGAACAGGCCGAGGCCATGGGGCTTGGCTCACGGTGGCGCGAGATCGCGCGAATGTATGCCGATGTGAACATGGCCTTTGGGGATATCGTCAAGGTGACGCCCTCCAGCAAGGTCGTGGGCGACCTGGCGCTGTTTTTGGTGAGTCATAACATGACCGTGCGCGATCTCGAGCGGCTGCCCGTTCACCACAACCTGCAACTGCCAAACTCTGTGGTGGAAATGTTCTCGGGATCGCTCGGCGAGCCGGAGGGCGGCTGGCCGCCGCAGCTTCGGAAAATCATCCTGCGCGGCGCCGAGCCAAAGCCGGGGCGCCCGGGCGAGCATCTTCCGCCGGTGGACTTTGATGAGACCAAAGCCATCGTCGAGAAGAAGGTCGGCCACAAGATTTCACGGACGGACCTCATGAGCTACCTCATGTATCCGGACGTGTTTCTGAAATTTGCAAAGGCGCGTTCCGCTTACGGCGACGTCGACGTGTTGCCGACGCCGGAATTCTTTTACGGACTGGAGAAGGGCAAGGAATCAGCCATCGAGATCGAGCCGGGCAAGACCTTGATCATCAAATTTCTCACGGTCAGCGAACCGCACCCCGACGGCACGCGCACCGTCTTCTATGAGCTGAACGGTCAACCCCGCGAAGTGACGGTGCGCGACAAATCGCTGCAGGCCAGCGTCACCGTCCGCGCCAAGGCGGATCCCAATGACCCCGGCCAGGTGGGCGCGCCCATTCCCGGCGCAATTACCAGCATCAGCGTCGATCTCAACCAGCCCGTCTCCAAGGGCGATCGGCTCATGGTCATGGAGGCCATGAAAATGCAGACCACGATCTACGCGCCGATTTCCGGCATCGTCGCTGAGAAGCTGGCCACGGTGGGCGAAAACGTGGACGCCAAAGATCTGCTGATGATTATCCGCCCGGCCCCGGCAGCGGTCCAATAATTTTCTGTTGTTTTAGCGAATAAGCTGCTATACTCAAAGAGTCTTTGCCCGCATCCGCTTTCAAACCCGCGAGTGCTTTCGACCGCCGCCGAGTTTCTCAACGAATCAGAGTCCGAGCGCAGTCCGACAGAGACAATTTTTCACACGAATAGGAACCCTTTTCAATGACCAATATCTTTGTCGGTAATCTGAGCTATCAGACCACCCAGGAAGATCTTCACGCTGCTTTTGCGCAGTATGGAAATGTCGAACGCGTCAACATCATCACCGATCGCGACACCGGGCAGCCCCGAGGCTTCGCCTTCGTCGAAATGAGCGAGCGGCGCGATGCGGAAACCGCGATTTCTCAACTGAACGGCGCCGAGCTGAATGGTCGCGCATTAAACGTCAATGAGGCGCGGCCGAAGCCCAGTAACGGGGGTAACAGCGGCCATCGGGGCGGTTACAGCCGCGGCCGCTCGCGCTGGTAAGCTCTCGTTTGCCGGATTCCTTCGTATGGTCGCAGCCTGGTCAGACAGCCGCGATCATACGGAGGCCGCGCTAAGCTGACCACCTCCCGCTCTGCACTTCCAGGCTGAAATTCTCGCCAAGGTATACGCGCTTGACCTCGGGATCGCGTCCCAGCGCTTCCGGCGATCCGGACCGGAAAATTTTTCCGTTGTTGATGATGTAGGCCCGGTCGGTGACTGCGAGCGTCTCACGCACGTTGTGATCGGTGACCAGAATCCCGATCCCGGAATTCTTCAAATCAAAAATAATTCGCTGTAGCTCGAGCACCTGGATCGGATCGATTCCCGAGAACGGCTCATCGAGCAGCAGGAAACTCGGCTCGATAACCAGAGAGCGCGCGATCTCCACGCGGCGCCGCTCGCCGCCTGAAAGCGCATATCCTTTGTTGTGGCGCACGGTTTCAAGACCCAGTTGCTCAATGAGCCGGTTCATGCGCTCGCGCCGCTCATGGCGCGAGAGCGGCAGCGTCTGCAAAATCGCCATCAAATTGTTTTCGACGCTCAGCTTCCGGAACACGGATGGCTCCTGCGGAAGGTAGCTGATGCCGCGCTGCGCCCGCAGATACATGGGCAGGTCCGTCACGGGCTCGTCATCGAGCATCACGCTTCCGGAATCGGGTGAGATCAGGCCGACAATCATGTAGAATGAGGTCGTCTTCCCGGCGCCGTTAGGCCCCAAAAGCCCGACAACCTCCCCCTGCTTCACCCACAGCGACACGTCGTCGACCACTCTGCGGCCGTGATACGCTTTCGAAATCTCCAGGGTGCTGAGGGTGCGGATCTTGGCCATTCAGGTGGGATTACTTTCGACGGATCACGCCCGAGGCGAGCTCCTGTTCAACGCCGTTAACGAGCAGCCTATCATTCTTGGAAAAATACGTCAATTGTTTGCCAGTCGTTGTTCCCTTGAGACTGTCGACCAATTTCGGCTGTCCTCCCTCCAGGATGATTTTGTCATCGGCCACATAGTATTCGGCGTGCTCAGCCGTACCCGTCCGCGTGCGGTCCGGCGCCGCTTGCACAATCACCACCTGGCCGTTTGCGTACGCGTGATCGAGCGCAGAATCGGAATTCGCGTCCTTCAGATACGCCTTGATCTCGCGCGCCTTCACGGACATGTTGGGCCGGCTCAGGGCGACTCCGCCGCGATAATAGGCCAGGCGGTCCTCGTCCGTGTATGTCATTTCCGGCGCGCGCACCACGGTGAACGCCGTCTGCTGCTGCGCTGCGGGCAGCGGTCTGCCGTTTTTGTCCCTCTTCGGCTTGTCCACGAACTGGCTCAGCACGCCGCCGCTCGCCTTTACCGTCTGCGCATCGCGGTCGATCCAGATATTCTCCGCGGCCAGCCGGTTCCCGCCTTGCCAGACGACCGCGCGCCCGCTGTAGCGGATCTTTTGATGATGATCCGCGGCGATCATGTGATCGGCGGTGGCTTGCAGCGGCTCATCGCTTGCGAGCATGGCCGAGGACTGGCCCTTTTGGTCGGGCATGCGGGTCGACGCCACATGACCGTCCGCCTGGAAATCGCCGGTCTTCTGATTCATGGTGATGACGTCGGCGGCAGCCGATCCGGTCGGATCCACGACCCGCGCGCGCCCGGTGAGGACCATCAGGTTCTGCGACTGATCCAGGAGGGCCTTATCGGACTGCGCGCGGCGGTCGCCTTCCTCGTAGTGAAAATTGCGGGTCTGCTCGAGGGTAGTGAGCTGGTGCGTTTTGGGGTCGAAGTGCGCTACCAGCTCATTGCTGGAGGTGACCACCGGCAAAGGCGCGGGACTCCCCGGCTTCGGCGCATTCTCGGTCCGCGTTTTCGCGTTGATGGCGCGGAATGACTCGATTGTGTTGTCGGGGCCATACGCGATCCAGAAGTGGTCTCCGCTCACGAAGCGGCGCGGCTGCCCGGGCCGGTTCGGAAGAAATTCTAGAGTTCCGGGCGCCTGCGTCTCCACATTGTCGATCTCGCGGCCATCGGGGCGCATCCGCAATTCGACAATTTCCGAGCGGAGGATGCGCGTTTCGCCGTGCTGCGCTCCGGGCTTCGCCGCCGGCTGCGAGTCCACAACGGCGCGGCCCGTCGCCACCGCCTTCTGAAGCACGCTGTCCTTGTCGGCGGGCGCGAATGTCAGGTTTATGCGGTCCGAGTTGACTTCGGTCCGGCCCGCGTCCGTGATCGAGACCAGCCGCGCGCTGCGTTCGCCATTGATGTTCTCCACCACGCCGTCATCGTTCAGATCCATGTGGACATGCTCGGCTGAGTATTCCACCCTCCGCCCCGGCTCATCACGCACGCCCCGCGTCTTCTCGGCGTCGACCTGCCGCATCACTCCATCCTTGAGCGTGACCACGGCGTTCTCGCTGTCCATGGTGAGCGGCCCGCGGATCAGACGAGCCCACGGAGACAGCAGGACCTTGGAATCGCGCTCCAGGTACACGAGATATCCGGCCTGGATCCTGGTTGGCGGCGCATTCGGGCTCTTGCCGCGCCAGTTCAACTCCACGCCGCTCTTCATGTGCAGCTCGCGCGTAGTCGGATCGTAATCGGCGCCCACGGATTTGCCGTCGCCGTTTGCGAACGTGAAGGCCGCGGGCCGGTCCGTATACGCCTTGCCGGTCTTGGTCTCGAAATGAACGCCAGAGGAGACAATCTTCACGAGCCGGTCCGTTGGCTCACCCTCGGTGACGCCCTTCGTGATCTGAACCTGGCCTTCCGAGTACAGCGTGCCGGCGCTTTCGTCGTAGGTGGCTCGCGCCGTTTCCACCTGGTCATAACTCTCGCCGTCGTCATGAAAGAGTTTGAGCTCGACGCCTTCCAGTTCGAAGCTGAGCGGCTCCTTCACCTGCCGGAAGCTTCTCGCCTTCACTTCAACGATCGGCCGGCCGTGGTCGGTCTTGCGGATGTGCCAGCCCTCCGCCGCCAGATCGATTCCGGATTGGAGAGGTTCCGGACGCCGGGGCGCGTCCTCCCTCATGCGCGTCATCCGACCGTAGTAGGTCGCCCCGACAGCAACGAGAATTACGGAGATGGCGGCAAGAATCAGCCACCGCAAGCGCCGCATGGAAATCTAAATTTCAGGATAGAACACCTGCGCGCGTCCGCTTTGCGCCCTCAAAAAGTAATGCCGATGAGGAAGTCGCCCTGGTTCAGATTGGTTCCCAGGATCGCGCCTGGGATATCTCCGAACGCGGGAGACCCCCAGCGCGTATAGCGAAACTCTGGCTCGATGCGCAGATGGCCCAGCTTGAGCTGGACGCCGCCGCCGAACGTGAACCCCACGGTCGCGTCGTTGTTCAACTCGGAAGGGAATTGCGAAGGGTTGGTGACCAGCGTTCCGACCCGTTTAAATCCCGTGATTTTCTGAAAGGTTGGACCGATGTCTACGAATGGCTTAATGGGTCCGGGCGTGAAGGCCCATTGCGCCAGCAGCGGAAATTGCCATGCGCCGGCGCTGGCGTTCAGCGTTCCCGGAGGCGCGGCTGCGTTGAGCTGGTAGCCAATGCTTCGGTACAGCGCATCAACCTGAATCGAGAGCCCGAGTGGAAGATGCAGCGCCGCCGTGGGCCCGATTATGTAGCGATCCGTCTTGGAAATATACCTGACCGCGCCCCCGCCGCTCGCGATGTCGAAAAAATCCGTGATCGGGACGCCCCCGCGAACGCCTACCGAAAATAATTGGGCAAAAGCCGAGCTGCTCAACAGCAACAGTAACGTACCAAGCCTCATGCCTGTTGGACAGGCGGTGACGCTTTCGGGTTTCGCGCGCGCAGCGGAATGCCAATTAATACATACCCGAGCGCTGCAAAGGCGACCAGCGAGAGCCATCCGCCCCAGGCGGCGAACCACGAGAACTCGTCGCGACCGGTGAGCAGGCGTGGAATCGAAGGCGCGCCCGCGTTCGCCATCGCCGCCAGTAGGATGCCAAGGATCGCTTCGCCGGCGATAAGGCCGGACGCAAGGAGCGTGCCTTTTTCTTCAACGTCCGCCTTTCGCGCCGCGCAGTACCGCGCCGAGACCAGGTTCACGGCCCACTTCATCGCGCCCCCGACAAAAATGGCGCAGGATGTTTCAAACGGAAGATACATGCCCACGGCGATCAGCATCGGCGCGCGCGCTCCGCAGAGGATCAGCATGACGCCGAACGCCGCGCCGATAACGAGCAGTCCCCACGCCATCTGGCCGCTCACCATGCCCTTCGCAAGCTGCGCCATCAGTCCCGCCTGCGGCGCAGGCAACGACCGGCCGCCGATTCCGCCATCGGCCAAATACGCCTCATGCAGCGTCATGATGGGCCACATCAGAAAGAACGCGAGCATTGCGACGGCGATCATCTCGACAAGCTGCATCTTCCAGGGCGTGCCGCCCAGCAGGCGCCCGGCCGCGAGGTCCTGAATCAGGGACCCGGAGACCGAACAGGCGACGCACACCACTGCCGCGACGCCGAGCACCGCTGCGATTCCGGCGATTCCGGTGACATGGATCGCGAGCATGAGAAGCGCCGAGAGCAACAACGCGGAGAGAGTCAAGCCCGACAACGGCTGGTTCGAGCTGCCGACGAGCCCAACCAGGTAGCCGCCCACGGCGGACAACAGGAAGCCCGTAACGCTCATGATCAGCGCCGCAGCGATCGCCGGAAGCCAGCCGCCGGTGAAGTAGAAATAGATGAACGAGATGGGAATGAGCAGCGCGATCACGCCGGCGGCGACGTATCTCGGCGCGATGTCGCGCTCGGTCCGTTCGCGGCGCGCGTCTTCGCGTGATGCGCGCGCCGATGCGGCGAAGGCGCCGCGCAGCGATTCAATCAGCGACCGCCGCATGGACCACATCGTGTTCGCCGCGGCGACCAGCATGGCCCCGACCGCGATCGGACGCACCACGCTGAACCACACACTGCGGGCGGCGACGGACGGGTCGGCGTCTCCGATGCGGCGCGGCAGATCGGGGTCGAAGAACAGCAGCAGCGGAATAAGAATCCACCAGGCGAGCACGCCGCCTGAGAAGTTGATGGCCGCAAGCTCCGGTCCGATGATGTAGCCGATGCCCAGCAGCGCGGGCGAGAGATCCGGCGTGGTCCACTGGACGCCGCCGAAGTGCGTCACGGCGCCAAGTTGCTTCTGGCCGGCCTGATGCTGGATCACGGAGCGGGGAAAGCGCAGGAAGCCTTCGCTGAATTCGCGGAAAACCGGCAGCGCGCGATCATCTTTGAGCAACTGCATGAGACCGCCGAATCCCATCGCTCCAAAAATGTATTTCGGGGCCTCGCCGGCCTGTTCGCCGGCGCGCACGATTTCGGCGCTGGCCACGCTTTCGGGAAACGGCAGGCCGGCCTCGACGCACAGCGGCCGGCGCAGCAGGATGATGAAGAAGACGCCGATCAGCCCGCCAACAAGGAGCACCAGCGAGGCCTGCCAGTAGTGCGCGCGCAGATCGGCCCACAGCCGTCGCCCGTTCAGGTCGACCATCAGGAACGCAGGGATGGTGAAGATCGCACCAGCGACCAGGGCTTCCCCGACCGATGCGGCCGTCCGCGCTATGTTCTGCTCAAGGATCGTGCCGCGCAATGCAGGGAGCCGGAACAGCGCCATCGCGATCACCGCCGCGGGAATTGTAGCGGCGACAGTCTGCCCCGCCCGCATCCCGAGATACGCATTGGCCGCGCCGAACACTAGCGCAAGAAACAGGCCGAGAGCCACGGCCTTGACGGTCATTTCCGGGGGCGAGGGTTGCGGCGAGCGTGCTTCAGGCATCAAAGCTCGATGGTATCAGTGCGTTGCGCGCCGTCGGATCCAACCGCCCCGGCAGCCGCTATCATGAAACTATGCGGCGTTCCCTGACCCTGGCTGCCTGCACGACGCTCGTCGCGCTCGGGGCCGCAAATCCGGACCTTAAACAAATCCGGACCGTCTACCTCCTGCCCATGAGCAACAACCTCGATCAGTACTTGGCCAACCGGCTGACCCAATCGGGCTTGTTGCAGGTCGTCACTGACCCGCACAAAGCCGACGCGATCTTCACCGACAAGATCGGACAATCCTTCGAGGAGAAGATGGAGGAGCTGTATCCGCCGCCGGCGCCGCCCAAAGCGGAAGAAAACAGCGCCGAAAAAGACCCCTGGGGGCAACCCGTCCAGAAACTCAGCTCGGCCTCCAAGGGCCGCGGTACAGTGTTTCTGGTGGATCGCCAAAACCGCAACGTGATCTGGTCAATCTATTCGCCCGTCGGCCGGACCCGCCCGGAAGATATCGATCGCCGCGCCTCGGAGATAGCGCGGAAGCTTCAGAAGGATCTGCAAAGGGACCGGAAGGAAAAATAACGCGCCGGTTTACCGGCGCGCCGGCAACTCCGTCGCACTGTGCTCTTCCGCCGGCGCCGTTCCATCGCTGTGATTGGAAACCGATCTCATGCGGAAGACACACTCGCGATAACTCTCCACCAGACGGCGTGTCATGGTCCGCACATCGCGCTCCCCGACAACATAGCGCCGCGCGCGAATCGC
>DASRCT010000024.1:0-14015 GCA_035652975.1 Bryobacteraceae bacterium
GCTTTGGGCCCAGCCAGTCGCCCATAAATCCGCCGGGAATTTCAAACAGCGCATACGCCAGGCCAAAGGCGGAGAACACGGCGCCCATCTGTTGCTCGCTCAGCCCCAGCGCCTGCTGCACGCGGGGAGCGGCCTTCGACAGCGCAACCCGATCGATATAAGAAAGGATCGCCAGCGTCAGCGCGAATACGACGACAATGTAGCGCGCGCGGGTCGCTCGCCCAGTTATCGCGTGCGCGGTCGTGGATTCCGGCGCCGGACGGGAGCTGGGCATAACTGCCTGTCCATCTTATCGTGGCTCTGCGTCCGTCTGCTTCAACCCCGCGGCAAGCCAGTCCAGATAGCGGTCCGAACCGTCCACGATCTGAAGGGCCACGACCTCCGGAAGCTCGTAGGAATGCAGACGCTCGATTTCGGCCTCCACCGCGCCCACCAGCGGCCGCCCCGTTTTGATAATCAGCAGCGTCTCGGAAGCCTCCTCAACCGCATCCTTCCATCGATAAATGCTGCGCATACCGGGCAGAATGTTGACGCAAGCCGCCAGGCCCTTTTCCACCAGAGACCGGCCGACCCGGGCGGCTTCCTCCTCGGTTTCACATGTGCTGAATACAACAATTTTATCTGTCATTGTTTTCTCCGCTGGCCAAATCCATGAAACCGGATTATAAACATAAGAAAGGTCCTGATATACAGACATGGGCAACTGGCTTCGCCGGATCGGAATTGTCGCCGCGCTCGTTATCGTTGGAGCTTACGCGATTGTGGCGCTGCGAGGCCCCCGCGGCGTGCCCGCCCTCTTGGAAAAGCGGCGGCAGATTCGCGAGCTCGAAGAGCAAAACGCAAACCTGGAGCGCGAGATTCAGCGTAAGCGCCAGCGGATCGAGCGGCTCAAGACAAGCCCTAGCGAGCAAGAGATGGAGATTCGCAGACAGTTGAAGCTGCTCCGTCCCGGCGAAACCTCGTTCATTCTCCCGGACCCGGCCAAACCCAAATCGGAGCCGCGGCCATAGCAGCGATCACGCCCGCCGGCCAGTTTCCATCCGGTTCGGAGCGAAACCTCAGACCATTGCAGTGTCCAGCCGGCTCCGTTTGCTCTTTCCAAAAAGCGAGCGATCCGTAACCGACTGTACCACTAATAGAAATAATTCTTGACGGTACACTATATATAGGGTCACAATGACCGAGGTTCTCTTCGAGCCTGTCGGAATGTGGCGGAGGGCCTCAGACCGGAAACGGGGCCGCGCCCTGGAGAGTCCGGCGGGTGCGAGTTCTGGAGGACCATTGAAAGGAATCCACGAAAAATGGGACAGCTCAGCGTCGATCTCAGTGCTCGCGTCAAAGACTTGCCGCTGGAGCCAAAGCCGCCGTCGGCGCGGCGAGGCGTGAAATTCCCGCGTTACTTCACCAGCAAACTGGAACCCGGGAAAACGCCCTACGACCAGATCCAATGGGAGTTGCGGACCGCCGCTATCGGAAACGATAAAGGAGCGATCATCTTTGAGCAGCGCGATGTGGAAGTGCCGGCGGACTGGTCGCAAACGGCGACCAACATCGTGGCCAGCAAGTATTTCCACGGCAAAATCGGGTCGCCGGATCGCGAACGCAGCGTGGCGCAACTGGTGCATCGCGTGGTCGACACCATCGCCGACTGGGGCCAGGCGCAAGGCTATTTTCACTCAGTCGAAGACGGAGAAAATTTCCGCAACGAGCTGGCCCATCTCATGCTGACTCAAAAGGCGTGCTTCAATTCGCCGGTCTGGTTCAACGTCGGCGTAAAGGAGGCGCGGGGCTACGGCTGGTATTACGACCTCGAAACGGATGAGGTCCGCAAACTGACCGGGGCTGAGCAGCATCCTCAGTGTTCGGCCTGCTTCATCAACTCAGTTGGCGACACGCTGGAATCCATTCTGGATCTCGCCAAGACCGAAGGCATGCTGTTTAAGTGGGGTTCGGGAACCGGAACCAACCTGTCGACGCTCCGCGAGGAGGACGCCATCCTTTCCGGAGGCGGCCGGGCTTCGGGTCCGCTCAGCTTCATGAAGGGCTTTGACGCCTTTGCGGGCGTCATCAAGAGCGGCGGCAAAACGCGACGCGCCGCTAAGATGGTCATTCTCAACATCGACCACCCGGATATTGAGTCCTTCATCTGGTGCAAAGCCAAGGAGGAAAAAAAGGCCCACGTCCTCATTGATAACGGCTATGATGCGTCGCTCGATGGCGAGGCCTACAGCTCCATCTTTTTCCAAAACGCGAACAACTCTGTCCGCGTCACCGACGACTTCATGCAGGCCGTGCTGGAGGATGGCGAGTGGTGGACGCGCTCGCGGCTCAGCGGCCAGCCGGTCAAACGCTATAAGGCCCGCGACCTGCTCCGGCAGATTGCCGAAGCCACGCATCAATGCGGCGATCCAGGCATGCAGTTTGATACCACCATCAACCGCTGGCACACGTCCAAGGCTTCCGGGCGAATCAACGCCTCTAATCCGTGCAGCGAATACATGTTCCTCGATGACTCGGCCTGCAATCTTTCGTCGCTGAACTTGATGAAGTTTGTCGGACCGGACGGCCAGTTCGATGTCGAAGCCTTCCGTCATGCTGTCGACACGATGATTCTCGCCCAGGAGATTCTGGTGGATAACGCCAGTTACCCGACCGAGAAGATTGCGAGGAACTCCCACGATTTCCGCCCGCTTGGACTGGGCTACGCCAACCTCGGTGCGCTGCTAATGGCTATGGGCATTCCTTACGACAGCGACCAGGGTCGCGACTGGGCGGCGGCCATTACGGCGATCATGTGCGGACAGGCATATTTGACCAGCGCCAGGATCGCCGCGGAAGCGACGGGCCCCTGCCCTGGATATGCGCCGAATGAGCAATCCTTTCTCGAAGTCATCCGCATGCACTGGGAGGCCGTGAGCCGCATCGACAGCCGCCGTGTTCCGACAGCCATGTACAAGGCGGCCGAGGAGTGCTGGCGCAATGCATATGAGATGGGACGGCGCGCCGGATTCCGCAACGCCCAAACCACAGTGATCGCCCCAACCGGAACCATCGGATTCATGATGGACTGCGATACCACCGGCATTGAGCCGGATCTTGCGCTCGTCAAATATAAAAAGCTGGTCGGGGGCGGCGTCATTAAGATCGTCAACAACACCGTTCCCCAGGCGCTGGCAAAGCTCGGTTATACGCCGGAGCAGATGAATCAGATCGTCGAGCATATCGATGCGACCGGGGCCATCGAAGGCGCGCCGGGAATCCGGCCTGAGCATCTGCCCGTGTTCGATTGCAGCTTCCGGCCGCAAAACGGAACGCGCTCCATCCATTACATGGGCCACGTGCGCATGATGGCCGCTGTCCAGCCGTTCATTTCCGGCGCGATCTCAAAAACCATCAACATGCCCGAAGAATCGAGCGTGGAAGATATTATGAACGCCTACATCGAGAGCTGGCGTCTTGGACTTAAAGCTGTGGCCATCTATCGCGATGGTTCAAAGCGCGTTCAGCCGCTCAGCGCGGGAACGAGTAAGGGGGCGAAACAGGCTGCCGCCGCGCCCGCCCCAGCCCCGGTGGAAAAGATCGTCTACCGTCCGGTTCGGCGCAAGTTGCCCGACGAACGGCAGTCCATCACACACAAGTTCTCAATCGGCGGCCACGAAGGTTATATCACCGTTGGACTTTTCGAGGACGGGACGCCCGGCGAACTGTTCATCACCATGGCCAAGGAAGGATCGACCATTTCAGGCCTCATGGACAGCTTCGCTACAGCAGTCAGCTACGCCTTGCAGTACGGCGTGCCGCTGAAGTTTTTTGTGGACAAGTTCAGTCATGTACGTTTCGAGCCCAGCGGCTGGACCGGCAACCCGCACGTACCCTACGCCAAGTCCATCATGGACTATATTTTCCGCTGGCTCGGCGCCAAGTTCCTCGGACCAGAATACGCCCTCAGCGAGGCCGGCAATGCGGCAAAGCTCCGGCCGACCGAGCCGGAGCCGCAGCAGGCCTTGCCGTTTGAGCCCGCCGTCAGCGACGCCCCGCTGTGCTCGGAATGCGGCGGATTGATGACTCGCAACGGCTCATGCTACAAGTGCGAAAACTGCGGAGGTACAAGCGGCTGCAGTTAAGCGCTCTCATGGAGGCCAATCGCATACAGGCGCGTCAATGCGGCGCGCCTGTACCAGCGGTCGACTTTTTGCGCCGAACTTCACGAGCGCCGGCGTTCACCGTCAGCCTTCGCCGCAATGACGTTCGAACCCAATCAGCCGCTTGATGCTAACTGACCAGTCCCACCGCCGCCAGAACATTCTTACTGGCGAATGGGTTCTCGTTTCGCCGCATCGCACCCAGCGCCCCTGGCTCGGCCAGGTGGAACGCCCCCCGCAACCGGAGCTGATCGAGTACGATCCAAGATGCTATCTCTGTCCCGGCAATGAGCGCGCGGGCGGCCTGCGGAATCCGAACTATACATCGACTTTCGTTTTCGATAATGATTTCGCCGCGCTCCGATCGGATATCCCGCCCGTCCGCATCGACGAGCACGGCTTACTGATGGCCGAGTCTGAACGGGGCGTCTGCCGCGTCCTGTGCTTCTCGCCGAACCATGGTCTCACCATTCCTCGAATGAGCGTCGCCGACATCCGCCTTGTGGTCGATCAGTGGGCGGCGCAATACGCCGAGCTCGGCTCGCTCAGCTTCATCCGCTCGGTTCAAATCTTCGAAAACCGCGGCGAGATGATGGGCGCGAGCAACCCTCACCCGCATTGCCAGATCTGGGCGAGCGAGCATGTTCCGAATGAACTTGGCAAAGAGCGCGCGGCGCAGGCTGCATACGGCGCAGAGCGGCGCGCCTGCCTGATGTGCGACTACCTGGCACTTGAGCAGAGCGGCCGCGAGCGGATCGTGCTCGAAAACGACTCGTTTACGGCGCTGGCCCCATTCTGGGCGGTGTGGCCCTTTGAAACCATGCTCATCTCCAAACGGCACATCACGGGAATGGATGAGCTGGACGATCGCGAAAGGACCGGACTCGCTGACATCATGAGACGGTTGACGGTGCGCTACGACAATCTGTTCGAGGTCTCATTCCCGTACACAATGGGCTTTCACCAGCGCCCCACCGATGGACAGCCGCATCCGTATTTCCACTTCCATGCGCACTATTACCCCCCGCTGCTGCGCTCCGCAACGATACGAAAATTCATGGTGGGTTTCGAAATGCTTGCGATGCCGCAGCGCGACATTACGCCCGAGTCAGCAGCGGAGCGGCTCCGCGCAGCGCCGGAAACGCACTATCTCGGCTGAGCCTTACTGTTTGAATTCCGGACTATTGACGGTGGCCGGTTCCTGGCCCCAATTTTGGCGGATGACCTGCGTCTCGTCCGAGTAGAACGTACGGCGGCCGGAGCTGTTATATGCCTCCGGGTTGGCGTTGATCGAGTAACCGGTGGGGGTCTTCTGAACGATAAAGATATATCCCGTGTTCTTGCCGTCGGCCAGCGTCTTCGGGATCAAATCCGCGCCAGCGGGTCCAGGCGCGCCGGACGTCGGCGGCCCAAGCTCGGCCAAGCTGGTGGCGTAGCGTCCAAACTGTGAATAATACTGGATTTGCGCCGTATGGATGGTGTGTATTTGCCGCACCGCCGCCATCTCCTGCGCCGCCATGCGCTGATTGTTCAGCTTGGGAACAGCAATGGCGGCGATAATCAGGATGATCGCGATAACAATCAGCAGCTCGATCAGCGAGAATCCGCGCCGATCCCGCCTTCTTCGGGGAATGGACTGCATAGCCTTAACTGATAGTATGACGCGCCGAACGGCGCGCGCGTTTAGGGAGGAAAAAGTGCGGCGCCGGGAACCATCGCGCTCCCGGCGCCATTTATAAACGCTACCAGATGAGCTTTGCGGCCAATTGCAGATTGCGCCGGTCATAGGTTGAGCCGGTGCACCCGTAGCATGCATTCACCGCATTGCCGACGCCGAGGTCGGCGCTGTTGCCGACCACGTACAGGTTGGCGTGATTGAAAATATTAAACGTCTCAGCGCGGAGCTGGAGGCTGACGCGCTCGGTGATCCGGGTGTCTTTATACAGGCCGACGTCCAGGTTCCACCAGCCGGGCGCCCGAAATGCATCCCGTCCCGACATGGGCGGCCATTTGGCGCCGGGCTGGAAGGACATCGGAATGTGCAGTATCTGGGCGTCCGTGAAGGTCAGATACTGGTATGTATTCGGGGTTGAGGTCGCAATTAGTCCGTTGCCATCGCGCGGAACTGCTCCGCTGAAAATCGCGCGGGGGGTGTTGAGATCGGTCATCTGGACCGAGCTGTCAAAAATGCTGAACGGCTGGCCGGTTCGCGCCACAAAGAGCGGGTTAAGGCTCCAGCCGCCGAGCAGCGTCCGGAACAGCCCGCTTCTGGATGCTGTCGGTATCTTCCATACGCCCGCAACGGTGACGCGATGTCGGATATCAAACTCGGCGTCGCCGCGGTCGAGGTTGGGATGGAATGGATCCATAAGCCCTGTGACGAAGTTGCCATTGTTGATCGTGATATTCGCGTTGCCGTACTGACTGGCAACGCCAGCGGCCTCGAAGAAGGTGGAACTGAGGTTGTCAATTGCGTGCGACCAGGTGTAGTTCACCGACAAATCGACGCCCGAGTTCATAAAATTACTGATACGGAGACGGTTATTCAGGCCGTTGTAGTGTGAGAAGCCCTGGTTGCCGCGATATCCGACGCTGGCGGCCCATGCGGAATTCAGCGGATCGGCGCAATCCGTTGTGCCATCGGGCTGGATTCCCGTGCAAGGGAGTCCCAGAGCGTAGTTGCCGAATCCGCTTTGGTTCGGATAGGCGATGCTGTACAGATTTACGCCTTTGCTGCCGCTGTATTCGATCGCCCAGACCAAGTGGTTCCCGAACTGGTGCTCAAGCGACGCGTTCCACATATGGGCATAAGCGGTTTTAATGTCCGGATCGACAATTCGCGCGCCCACCTTGGGGAGAGGTAAGGAGCCGCTGCTCGCGCCGAGCGGGCCGAAATTGTTGGTCGTGATCGGCCCCGGGGCGGCCAGCACGGCGTAATTCGGCGGGTTCTGAATAATATTAAAGGTCACGTTGCCGAAATTTCGCTCATAACCGATCCCGTATCCCGCCCGGAAGCTGGTTTTGCCATCGCCGAACACATCCCAGGCGAAGCCAACCCGGGGGCCAAAGTTATGCCAGTCCGGGCGCCAGAGTCCCCCGATCGGGCTCTTTGGAGCGATCTGAATTCCGCCCGTGCTGATGTACTTCGCAAGGTTGTCATCCGCAAACCCGACCCCGGGAGCATACCAGTTGGCGTCCAGGTTGGCATTCTTGTTGTGCTGAACGCCAAAGTATTCCCAGCGGAGGCCCAGGTTGATCGTGAAGCGCGGCCGCACCTTCCAGGAGTCCTGCGCATACAGCGCGAACTCGTGGTAACGGTTGCTGCGGCTGAAACTCGGCGAGCGTACAGGCAGCGTGACGTTGCAGTCGGTCGGGTTGACCGCGCACGGAAACTTGCCCTGGGGGTCGACCGCTACGCGAATTTCCGCGAATTGGCCCGAAAGCAGACCGTTGAGGGCGGGGGCAAGACCGCTGCGTGAGGCGAGCGAGTCGACCGCCGTCTGATAGGCGGCGTACGTGCGGTTGTCGCGCTGGTAGGTGTAGGTGCCGCCGAACCGGAACGCGTGAGCGCCGTGCGTGTAGCTCATATCCTGATATAACTGCAACAGGTTCTGTGGCCCGCCAAATGCGCCGCCATTGCCCGGCGTAAACGGGTTGTAGCCGGGGAACGCGATATCATCGCTGCCGATGGTCACAGGTCCGCTGCGATTGGCGTACATGGTTGGCACCACGCCGCGGCTGGTGATGCCCTGCTGCAAGTTCGTCAGCCGGTTGAACACCGCTTTGCTCTGCGAAACGAGTGACGGAGAGAAGGTGTGGATGACCGAAATCAGACCGTTGTGGTTGAAATAGGTCTGCCCCAGATCGTAGTTGTCATACGGGCTGTTGGACAATACGCCGACCTGATCATCCTCACTATATAACGCATAGCGGCCATACAGCTGGGTTCTGTCGGAAATGTTGTAGTCGATCCGGTTCACGGTCATGTAGGTGTTCTGCGGATAGCCGCCGCCGGCGTCGGTGGGGACATTGTAGGCGACATGGCTGAAAATCGGCAGATCCATCGGAATTGAGGCGCACGGCTGGCCTGCGCAGGGATCCGAGGGCAGCGTGGCGCGCGAAACTGTCCCGATAATGTTCGCGCTCGGTCTGAGCTGCCCCAGCGTGGCGAAGAAGTTTTGTGTGTTGGAGGGAGTCAAGGCGATCAACTGCGGCGTGGGAACCCAGGCGAAGTTGGTCGCCGAGCTGCGAACACGAATCCACTCTGTGCTGCTGAAAAAGAACAGTTTGTTCTTCTTGACCGGCCCGCCAGCCGAATACCCGAACTGGTTGCGGACGAAGGGCGATGCGGGCTGTCCGTTGGCGTTGTTCTGGAAACTGTTGGAAGAAAACCGCGACACCCGGTTGAACTCGTACGCCGTTCCGTGGAACTCGTTGGATCCGGCTTTGGTGGCGACATTCACAATTCCACCGGAAGCGCGCCCGTACTCGGCCGTGAAGTTACTGGTCAGAACCGAGAATTCCTGCACCGCGTCCAGCGGGATCTGCTGGCCGATGGAGCCGGAAAACTCGTCATTGTTGCTTGCGCCATCAAGAAGAATGTTGGTCGAGGACTCGCGTTGGCCGTTGATCGCAAAACCGGCGCCGCGCGTGCCCATGCCGGCGTCAGATACATTTCCCGCGATCGCCACCAGCTGATAGGGATTGCGCGTCAGATTCGGCAGCTCCCGGAGCTGATTCTGCGTGATGACAGCCCCGAGCGTCTGCGTCTCCGTGTTGATCTGGGCCGCGCTCTCGGTGACCTCCACCGTGGTTGCAGCTGCCGCGACCTCGAGCCGGACGTCCTGGCCGACTCGTGCGCCGACCGTCACCGTTACCCGCCGCTCGGAGCGGGTGAATCCCATGGCGCTGACCGACAGAGTGTAGTCGCCGGGCAGCAGGTTGGTGATGTTGTATGCCCCATCGCCGGATGTCGTTACCGTACGAACGACGCCGGTGCTGACCGATGTTGCTGTGACAGTGGCGTTCGGAATGCCCGCGCCAGTCGGATCCGTTACGGTTCCCGTAATTTGTCCAGTCTCCGTTTGAGCGCACAACTGTATTCCCGCAATAATCGGCAGAATCGAGAAAAGCTTGAGTAGTTTGGTCATACTGATTTCCTGGGCCGTTTTGGTTTCGAATCACTGCGGCGCGCCGGCCCGATGGCGACGACACAACCTGGAAACGTCCACTTGGCGCTAGCGGCAGCGGGCGACCGGCCGCGGCGCCAAGCGGCAGCCGTCGAATTTCAGACTCCCGCGCAAAACGAACTCCCGGCGCGCGACAGACGCGCGCGGGAAATTCCCACTGCTCGCGACAGCCGCGCGTAGTGATCGCACGCTGCGTGCCAGAAAAGAATGCTGATAGGTTGTTGAAAATTTAATCGTCGTATGCAGCTCTTTTCCATCTCCCATATCTGCGTGGGGCGCGTCTACGTTTTTTGATAACAACCCCGAGGTGGGGCTTCCTATTGGCAGGCCGGCGTGCGATGATCGGCCCCATGCGTACACTCACCGTTACCGCTTTTATTTTTTGCGGATTGTCGCTGGAGGCGCAGTCCTCGGACAATCCGCTGAGCGCGGCCAACAAGGCTTTCTATATGATGATCAAGGGCAATATTGCCAAGGCCGCCGAGAAAATGCCGGAAGAGAGCTACTCATTTCGGCCGACCCCGGAGGTTCGCAGTTTCGGGCAATTGGTTGGGCACGTCGCCGACGCCAGCTATATGTTCTGCTCGCTGGCGTCCGGGGGCAAAAATCCGTCCTCCGGCATCGAAAAGAGCATGACCTCAAAGGCTGAGCTGGTCAAGGCGTTACACGACGCTTTTGCCTATTGCGACCAGGCGTATGACGGCATGACGGACGCGGCTGGGCTGGAGAAGGCGAAGTTTTTCGGACGGGAGTTTCCCAAGCTGAGCATTCTGTCGTTCAACGTCGGCCACGATTACGAGCATTACGGCAACATGGTGACGTACATGCGATTGAAGGGTCTCGTGCCGCCGTCCAGCGAACCGCGCCCGGCGCGGTCTGGCCAGTGACGCCATCCTGCCGCCATTGTGGCGCTGGAGCGGGGGTATGATGCGCAGCGGAGAGCAGCGCTGCGCCCGCCCTGTTCACTCCGCTTCGGTTCTGAATTGCTGCGCCGGCTGGGAATCCGTTCTGTGTTTCGCCGCGACGACCATTGCTGCAAGCCGGGGATTTGACGTTATCCCGCATGGTTCGGTACGATGGAAACAATCCCTGAGCGTTTGCGCGGAATTTCTCGGAATTCACCGTAAGTTGACAGAGAATTTCCGCTTCCGTTATTCTGAGAAGGTTTGGTGAGTTGATTCTGCTCCTGCGCTACCCCCGATCGTGCGATCGGGCCGGCCAGGGGTCAGCCCCGCTGTGCTGAAAGGATCTAAAGCCTTCAGGGCATGGGCGAGTCCGAACAACAATCCTCAATTTGTGGGAAGCTGCGGCGACGGATAGCGCGGCTTCGTTAAGTTAAGTGTGAGTCAGGCAAAGGCGGCTGTTATGCGCCTGTGCGCTGGATCAATCGGGATCGAGTCGCGGTCGCATCGCGACCGCAAGTAACAGGAAACAGTTTCAGGAAGGAAGTTCGTGCCGACGTTCAACCAACTCGTGCGGAAAGGGCGGAAAGCGCCCCGTTACAAGACCGCGAGTCCGGCGCTGCAAGGGTGTCCGCAGCGGCGCGGAGTCTGCACTCGCGTGTACACGACGACGCCGAAGAAGCCGAATTCGGCTCTGCGTAAGGTCGCGCGCGTGCGCTTGACCAATGGCATTGAGGTGACCACCTACATTCCGGGCGTGGGGCACAACCTTCAAGAGCACTCGATTGTGCTGATCCGCGGCGGGCGCGTGAAGGACTTGCCCGGCGTGCGATATCACGTGATCCGCGGTACGCTGGACGCGGCCGGCGTCACCGGCCGCCAGCAGGGCCGCTCCAAGTACGGCGCCAAGCGCCCCAAGGGCGGTGGAAAGTAAGGGACCAGTATGCCACGCAGAAGACGACCTGAGCCGCGCGAGATCCTGCCGGACCCGATTTACAATTCGACGCTCGCAGAGAAATTCGTGAACTCAATGATGTGGGACGGCAAGAAGAGCACAGCGCAAAAGATCTTCTACGCTGCGATGGACTTGTTGCGCGAGCGCACAAATGACGACCCGCTGAAGGTATTCAAGAAGGCCGTCGAGAATGCGAAGCCGCTGCTTGAGGTGAAGACGCGGCGGGTAGGGGGAGCGAACTACCAGGTTCCCGTCGAGGTTCCGCAGAACCGCAGGACCAGCCTGGCGCTGCGCTGGATCATCGGCAACGCCCGCTCCCGTCCGGAGAAGGGCATGGCGGAGAAGCTCGCTAACGAACTGAACGACGCAGCGAACATGCGCGGCGGAGCGATCAAGAAAAAAGATGACGTTCACCGCATGGCCGAGGCCAACAAGGCTTTTGCGCATTATCGCTGGTGAGCGCTGGTCGCCAGTGGCGAGTCGCCAGCGCAAGGGGAGGACGAAAAGGACGGATTTGCTAGTTACTGGCCACTGGTTACTAGCGACTGAGAGTAGTTATGCCACGTACGGCGCCGCTTGAACGAATGAGAAATATCGGCATCATGGCGCACATTGATGCCGGTAAGACAACCACAACCGAACGCATCCTGTATTACACCGGCCGCACCCACAAAATCGGCGAGGTTCACGAAGGCACCGCGACGATGGACTGGATGGAGCAGGAGCAGGAGCGCGGCATCACAATCACTTCCGCGGCGACCACCTGCGCGTGGCGGGACATCACGATCAACATCATCGATACGCCCGGTCACGTCGATTTCACGGCGGAAGTGGAGCGCAGCCTGCGGGTGCTGGATGGCGCCGTGGCGGTGTTCGACGCCGTAGCGGGGGTGCAGCCGCAATCGGAGACAGTGTGGCGGCAGGCGGATAAGTACGGCGTTCCGCGCATTTGCTTCATCAACAAGATGGACCGTATGGGCGCGGACTTCTTCCACGCCATGGATACCATCGTCGAGCGTCTGAACGCGCGGCCGGTTGCGATTCAGATCCCGGTGGGGGCGGAAGATCAGTTCAAGGGCGTCATCGACCTGGTGACCATGAAGGCGCGCATCTGGCGGGATGAGACTCTGGGCGCCAAGTTTGATGACGTCGAAATTCCGGAAGATCTGCGGGCGAAGGCGCAGGCCTATCGCGAGCAGATGATTGAGGCGATTTCCGAGTTCGACGATACTCTGTTTGCCAAGTTCGTTGAAGGCGAGCAGATCTCGAACGAAGAGATCGTGGCGGGCATCCGCAAGGCGACGATCGCGCAGAAGATCTTCCCTGTCATTTGCGGCTCCGCCTTCAAGAACAAGGGCGTACAAAATCTGCTGGACGCGGTGGTCGATTACCTCCCCTCGCCCCTCGACGTGCCCCCGGTGCAGGGGACGGCGATCGACAATCCGGACGAGATCCTGGAGCGTCCGACGAGCGACGATGCGCCGTTTGCGGCGCTGGTGTTCAAGATCATGACGGACCCCTTCGTGGGACAGCTCGCCTTTATCCGGGTGTATTCCGGCAAGTTGTCGGCGGGCGAAAGCATTTATAACGTCTCCAAGCAGCGCCGCGAGCGGGTGGGACGTCTGGTGAAGATGCACGCCAACAAGCGTGAGGAGATCTCGGAAGTTTACGCTGGAGACATCTGCGCGGCGGTCGGTTTGAAGAACGTTGTGACGGGCGACACGATCTGCGACGAAAAAGCGCCCATTCTGCTCGAGTCCATCGATTTTCCCACTCCCGTCATCCAGCTTGCTATCGAGCCGAAAACGAAAGCGGACCAGGAGAAGCTGGGGCTCGCCATACAAAAGCTGGTGCAGGAAGATCCCACGCTGCAAGTCTCCACGGACCCTGAAACGGGCCAGACGATTCTTGCCGGCATGGGGGAACTGCATCTGGAAATCATCGTCGACCGCATGCAGCGCGAATTCGGCGTCGGCGCGAATGTCGGCAAGCCGCAGGTGGCCTATCGCGAAACAATCCGTAAGTCGGCGGAGGCGGAATACAAACACGCCAAGCAGACGGGCGGACGCGGTCAGTATGGACACGTCAAGCTGCGCATTGAACCGGACCCCGGCAAGGGCTTCGAATTTGTCAATGCGATCGTGGGCGGCGTGGTTCCGAAAGAGTATGTGCCGGCCGTTGAGAAGGGCGTGCAGGAAGCGCTCGAAGGCGGAATTCTTGCGGGCTATCCGGTCGCCGACGTCAAAGTGACGCTGTTCGACGGCTCGTACCACGAAGTGGACTCTTCGGAAATGGCGTTTAAGATCGCGGGCTCCATGGCGGTGAAACAGGCCGCGCAGAAGGCCAATCCGGTGCTGCTTGAGCCGGTGATGCGGGTCGAGGTGGTGGTGCCTGAAGAATACATGGGCGCCGTCAACGGCGATCTGATTTCACGCCGCGGGAGGCTGGAAGGGACGGAGATCCGCGGGACAACGCACATTATCAAGGCGATGGTTCCGCTGTCGGAAATGTTCGGCTACGCCACGGATCTGCGTTCGAGAACGCAGGGCCGCGGTACGTTTACGATGCACTTCGGCCAGTACGAGGAAGTGCCGAAGAACATCGCGGAAGAAATTATCACGCGCGTACAGGGCAGGGTGACCAAATAGGGGCTGAGGCCCGTAAGGCAGTTATCGAGGAGAGTGACACATGGCGAAAGAGAAGTTTGACCGCAGCAAACCGCACGTGAACATCGGCACGATCGGGCACATTGATCACGGCAAGACGACGTTGACGGCGGCGATCACCAAGGTGCTGGCCAAGCACAACCCCAAGGTGAAGTTCCGCA
>DASRCT010000025.1:0-9394 GCA_035652975.1 Bryobacteraceae bacterium
AAATCGGCCCCGTGCGCGAGCGCTATCCTGGGTGGCTGTACAGCTAGCCGTGCGCGCGCGATTCCATGAGGTCCAAACCGGGCTCGACGAACGGCCCCAGTCGATTCGCGTGCGTTTCCGCCTGGAGAACCGCTCGCATGCAGTCTGGCGCGCCGCGGCCGGCTATCATCTCGGCTGGCAGGTTTATGATCCCAAGACGGCGCGCTTCCTTACCGAAGGCGAGTGGACGCCGCTGGAGGGGGAGCTCGCGCCGGGCGCGAGCCGGCCCGTCGAGCTGCGTCTGACGCTGCCGCCCCAAAGCGGCCCGTATCGCGTGTATGTATCGCCCCTGCACGAGGAGCACGGCTGGTTCTATCCGCGCGGCGGCGAGCTGATCGTCATCGACGCCAGCGTGAACGACGGACGCGCGGAGGTGGGCGCAGCGCGCGTCACAACGCTCGGCCAGTTGCGCCGGCGCAGCCTGCTCGGCGCGATCCCCAAAGCTTTCGTCTATCCGGCGCAGAGCCTGTGGCGCAACCGCGCCCTGATCCGGTCCATGGCGCGACGCGACATCCTCGCGCGCTACCGCGGATCGTTCGGCGGGGCGCTGTGGACGGCGCTGAATCCTCTGCTGCTCATGTCCACGTACTTTTTCGTGTTCGGCGTCGTGCTGGGGGCGCGCTTCGGCGCCGACCAGAGCAAGACCGGATTTGCGCTGTACTTTCTTGCGGGCATGCTGCCGTGGCTGGCCTTCAGCGAGCCCTGCGGCCGCGCCCCGTCGGTGGTCATCGAGCATCGCAACTTCGTCAAGAAACTCGTGTTCCCGCTCGACATTCTGCCGGTCGCGCAAGTCGCGTCAGGATTCGTCACAGAGCTCTTCGCGCTCGCCGTGTTTCTGGCTTTCCTGCTGGTCGCGCGCGGCCGGATCCCGGAGAGCGCCGTCTGGCTGCCTGCGCTGCTGATTCCGCAGCTGCTGTTTACAACTGGCGTGTGCTGGTTTCTGGCCGCCTCAGGCGCCTATATCCGCGACCTCGGCCAGATCATGGGATTTGCGCTGACGCTGTGGTTCTTTCTGACGCCGATTTGTTATCCGGAAACGAGCCTGCCTTCCGCGGCGCTTCCCATTCTTGGCAAGAATCCGCTGTTTACTCTGGCGCGCGGCTATCGCGCCGCGCTGCTCGACGGCCACCCGCCGGAATTCAGAGCCTTATGGAAGCTGTGGGCGGCAGGAGCGCTCGCCTTCGTTCTGGGATATGCGTGGTTCCACAAGCTGCGAAAGAGCTTCGCCGACGTCATTTGACGCCGCGGCTCCGGGCGCAAGCGTTAGTTGTACAACCGCGCAGCCCGTGATAGCTTCGTTCGGAGAAAATTATGGTCGATCCGTTGCGAAAACGATTGCGGACGCGCCGGTCCGTATTGCGGAGCGCTGTGGCGGCCAGCGCGCTGGGGCCCTTGTTTAAAGCCACTGAAGGTTCGGTCAGCGCGCAGCTCAACCGCAACTCTGCTCCGAGCGCGTTGAGAATCACGGACATGCGGGCTTGCCGCGTCGCGGCAAACTACGACTACCCGATCATCAAAATCTACACCAACCAGGACGTATACGGCCTGGGCGAAGTTCGCGATGCGGGCGTGGAGGGCATCGCGCTCGTGCTCAAGCCCTATCTGGTCGGCCGGAATCCGCTCGACATTCGAGGCAATTTGCGGCTGCTGCGACAGTTCGCCGGGCACGGCCGGATGGGCGGCGGCTACAGCGCGGTCGATATGGCCCTGCACGATATCGCCGGCAAGGTCTATGGCGTGCCGGCCTACCGGCTTATCGGCGAAAAACGCAGAGACCGCATTCGCATTTACGCCGATACGACGGACCACAAGGACCCCAAGGTCTATGCCGAGCGGATGCGCAAGCGCAAGCAGATGGGCCTCACGTTCTTCAAAATGGATCTGCACTCAAACCTTGTCGCCGATCGCGCAGGCGCCCTGAACGAGCGCGGCGTCTGCACTGAAAAGGGACTTGGCTATCTGTGCGAATACATCGCGGCGATCCGGGACGTGATCGGCGAAGGAACGCCGCTCGCAGCAGACCATTTCGGCCCGCTCAACATCAACGACTCTATCCGCTACGCTCGAGCCTTTGAGAAATACCAACTCGCCTGGGCTGAAGATATGTTGCAGGCGCGCGAAGGGGATCGTTGGGCGTGGCAGAACTGGCAGGCGTATAAAACGATCGCCGATGCGACGACAACTCCGATCCTGACGGGCGAGGACATTTTCGGACTGGATGACGGTTTCCGGCCGCTGATCGAACACCGCGCCGTGGACGCGATCCATCCGGACATCGAAACCTCAGGAGGGCTGTATGAAACCAAGAGGATCGCGGATGCGGCGGAGGCGGCCGGGATTCTGGTTGCTATGCACCATGCCGGGTCGCCCGTCGGCGGCTATGCAGGCTACCATTGCGCCGCCACGTTCGGCCCCAATTTTCTCGCGATGGAAAATCACGCGCTCGACATGCCGTGGTGGCAGGATCTGGTGACCGGCGTTCCGAAGCCGATCATTGACCAGGGCTACGTCGCCGTTCCCGAGCGGCCCGGGCTCGGACTGGAGCTGAATGACGAGGTGGTCCAGCAGCACCTGCGCCGGCCGGGATATTTCGAGCCGACGCCGATGTTCGACGATCCGATCGTCTCCGGCTTCCGTCCGGGCGGGCCGTGGCCGCACTACGATGAAGAGGGCAAGTGGTGCAACTGCGTCACGTATCAGTAGAGCGCTGGCAGCCGGCGCTGCGGTCAGCGGCATTCCCAGGTCGCGGGCGATAGGGCGGCGGGGGCGGCGCGGATGGCGCCTGAGGTCCACGCAGCGCCAGGGCGCTTGCGCAGCTGCTACGGCGCCGAGAGCTGGCTGAGCTGTTCCTTTAAATACGCGAGCAGCGCCGCTGCGTTCCCGGCTCCATCCACCGGGAGCCGCAACACGCCCGCGGGAGTAAACTGCGCGCCCTTGGTCTCGCGCACCAGATTCATCAGCCGCGACGGATCAATCCTGGCGGTTTCGTGAAACTTCAAATTCAGGGCGCCGCCGCGCCGGTCCACCGCCTCAATTCCCAGCCGCTGCGCCGCGCTCTTTAACAACGAGAAGTCGAGCAGACTTCTGACGGCGTCCGGCGCCGGGCCGTAGCGATCGGACAATTCAGCCAGCACTTTTTCCGCCTCTTCCGGCGTCGAGACATCGGCGATGCGCTTATAGGCGCGAAGCCGCTGATGCTCGTCAGAAATGTATTCGGCGGGAATGCGGATGTCGAGTCCGAGATTGAGCGAGGACTGAATTTCGACCGGCGGCTTCTCGCCCCGGAGCTCCTGCACGGTCTCCTCGAGCATCCGGACGTACATATCGAACCCGACCGCTTCAATGTGGCCGTGCTGTTCGCCGCCCAGGATGTTCCCGGCGCCGCGCAGTTCAAGATCGAGGGCTGCGATCTTGAACCCGGCGCCCAGATCCGAAAACTCCTTGAGAGCCGCCAGCCTCTTGCGCGCGATCTCGCTCAGCTCCGTATCGGCGGGGGTCAGGAGGTAGGCATAGGCCCTGCGGTTTGAACGCCCCACCCTGCCGCGCAGCTGATAGAGCTCCGAAAGCCCGTAGCGCTCGGCATTCTCGATGATGATCGTGTTCGCCAGGGGGATGTCGAGACCGTTCTCCACGATGGTGGTCGACACAAAGACGTCAAATTCGTGCCGCATGAATCCGAGCAGGACCCTTTCGAGCTCCGCCTCGCCCATCTGCCCGTGACCCACGCCGATGCGGCATTCCGGCAGCAGTTCGCGGATCATGGCCGCGCGCTCAAAGATGGTTTCCACGCGATTGTGGATGTAGTACGCCTGCCCGCCGCGGCCGAGCTCCTGCTCGATCGCCGCGCGGATCAATTCCGGATCGAAGTGCGCAACCACGGTGTGGATGGCGAGCCGGTCCTTGGGCGGCGTCTCGATGACGCTCATGTCGCGAATGCCGAGCATCGACATGTGCAGCGTCCGCGGAATCGGCGTGGCGCTCATTGTGAGCACGTCGATATTCTGTTTGAGCTGCTTGAGCCGCTCCTTATGCCGAACCCCGAAACGCTGTTCCTCATCGATCACCAGTAGTCCCAGGTCGCGAAATTCGACGTCTTTTGAAAGCAGGCGGTGCGTGCCGATGGCGATGTCCACTTTGCCTTGGGCGATGTCCTCGATCACGGCCTTCACCTCCTTGGGAGACCGGAACCGGCTGAGGAGCTCGACCCGGACGGGAAAGGGCGCGAACCGCCGCTTGAAGGTTTCAAAATGCTGAAAGGCGAGGACGGTGGTGGGGGCCAGCACCGCCACCTGCTTGCCGTCGCCAAGGGCCTTGAAAGCCGCCCGCATGGCGACTTCCGTCTTGCCGTAACCAACATCGCCGCACAGCAGCCGGTCCATTGGATGGGGGCTTTCCATGTCGCGCTTGATCTGCTGGACCGCCGTCAACTGGTCCTTGGTGGGGGCAAATTCGAAAGCGTCCTCGAACTCGCGCTGCCAGTTGCTGTCGGGCGAAAAGGCGAATCCCTCAGCCAGGCGGCGCTGCGCATACAGCTTCAGGAGCTCTTCCGCCATGTCGCGCATTTTGGCCTTAACGCGGGACTTGGTGCGGTTCCAGGTGGCGCCGCCAAGCTTGTCGAGCTGCGGTTTCACGTCGCCGGCGCCGCGATATTTCTGCACCAGATCCAGGCGCGTCAGGGGCACATAGAGCTTCGAGTCGCCGGCGTACTCGAGCAGCATGAAGTCGCCCTTCTGATCGCCCTGGGCAATCTCGCGGAGACCGACGAAACGACCGATGCCGTGGGTGGCATGGACCACGTAGTCGCCCGGCTTCAGGTCCGCGATATCGGCGGCAAAGGCGGCCAGCTGGCCCTTGGTGAGCGACGGTCTGGCGATCAGATCCGACGCATCGAACAGGTCCTCGGCGCCGAACAGGGCCAGCCGCGCATCCGGGAACACCGCGCCCTTGCGCACGGCGCCGCGAATCAGGTAGGTGCTGGCAACCGAACCGGCCAGGTACGCGCGTTCCGTGAGCGTAGTGCGGGATCCGTCGGGATCCACGCCGAGCTGAAAGGGGATCGAGTATTCCTGAAAGATGTCGGCGAGCCGCTCGAGTTCGCCGAGCGAGGGCGCAAGAAACGCCACGCGATAGCCCTGCTCGACCAGCGTTTTGGCCTCAGCCACGGCCACCTGCATGCTGCCGTGGAAGGACATTGCGGGCCGCGTGGCGATGTGCAGCGACTCGCGCGAGAAGGCGCCGAGTTCGAGTTCGCGGAGGTGCAGTTCGAAGCGGTCGGCGGCCTGGGCCTGGAGCTCGCCCCAGCGGAAGTAATTTGCTTCGGCAGAAATGGGACTGGGCCGTTCGGGATCTTCGAGCCGTTTCCACATCCGCTCGGCGGAGGCGGCGATCGGCTCGGGCTCATCGAGGACCACGATGGCGTCGGGCGAGAAGGACAACAGGGAATGGGTGCGGGGACGGACCATCGGGGCGACAAACTCCCAGCCGGGGAATGCATCTCCCGGGCTCGCGACGCCTTCGAAGTGGATCCGCGCGGCCAGTTCGTGGAACAGGGGTCGCGATCGGGGATACTCGACCAGCGGCAGAATGACGGTTTCGGCAACCTTGACGACCGAGCGCTGCGTCTCGATATCGAAGCGCCGGATCGACTCCACTTCGTCGCCGAAGAACTCGACGCGCACCGGACGGCTGGATTCGGCTGAAAAAACGTCGAGGATGCCGCCGCGGACCGAATACTCGCCGACCATTTCAACCGGTTCCCGCCGCTCGTAGCCGATGCTCTCCAGATGCGCCATGACGTCGTCCAGCGGGAGCTCTTCGCCCACGCGGAGCGTGAGCGCAAGCTGGCGGTAGAACTCGGGCGGCTCGGTTCGCAACAGGGCGGAGGCGACGGGCGCAACGGTGAGGGGGACGTTTTGCACGGCCAGCCGCCACAGGCCGATGGCGCGTTGTTCGGTGATTTCAGAATGAGGCGACAGACGCTGGTGCGGCAGGACATCGAGGGCCGGAATGAACTGCGGCCGCGGCAGATCAGGCCGCTCGACGAGCAGGTCGAAGAAGGTCTCGATCAGCTCGGAAAGCGCTTCGGCCTGCTTGTTGCCGGCGGCGAGGATGATCAAGGGGCGCTCGGTCGCCTGCCACAGCAGCGTCAGATAAGCGGCCTTGGCCGTTGTCGTCAGGCCGGAGAGCGAGATGCGCCGGCGCTCGCGGCGCAGAATTTCCCGGACGAGCTCCTGGAACGCCGGATTGCGCGTGAGGGCCTGAAAGAGATCGCGGACAGCGGGATGGGTCAAGGTCTACTGCGGCTGCCTCTCCAGCAATTTGGCGACAATGCTGGTGCTCGAATAGCCGGGCTCGAGCGGGAGCGCCAGGACCTTGCCGCCCGCCGCTTCCACCTCCTCGCGGCCGGCGATACAGTGGGACCAGTCGGCGCCTTTCACGAGCACATCCGGGGCGAGCTGTGCGATCAGTTCGCGCGGCGTGTCCTCATCAAAGAGCGTGACGGCATCCACCGCTTCGAGGGAGGCCGCCAGATCGGCGCGCTCGGTTTGCGGCATCAGCGGCCGCGAAGGCCCCTTGAGGCGCGCGATGCTGGCGTCCGTGTTGAGGGCGAGCACCAGCACATCGCCGAGCGACCTGGCGGCTTCCAGCAGGCGAACGTGGCCGGGATGGAGCAGATCATAACAGCCGTTGGTGAACACAACGGCGCGGCCTTCATCCCGCCAGCGCTTGCGAATTTCGAGCAATTGCGCCCTGGAATAAATTTCCGCCATGCGAAACTATGAGTAGAAACAACTCTATTTTCTCATGTTGCCGCGAAAGCCTGCTCTCTTCAGCTCGCGAAATGCGCTGCTTGCCGGCTTTGGCGGCCTCCTCATCCTGCTGGTCTTATCCGGCGTCGACTCCGTACAGGTTCTCTCCAGCATGCGCAAGAGCAACGAAGCCATCCGCCGGGAATTCCTGGAGCGGGCGGCGCGCCTGGAGCGAATTCGCACCGCGGTATATCTGTCGGGGACCTACGCGCGCGATTACCTGCTCGAACCCGAGCCGGAGCGGGCCGAGCAGCACCGCGCGGCGCTCAACGAGACGCGCCGCGAGATCGAGGCGGAGCTAGCGGCCTACGAGGGGGCCACGCACGGCGAGGACCGGGCGGCGCTCGAGGCGCTCCAGAAAGAGCTGGCGGATTACTGGCGCTCTCTTGATCCCATTTTCGCCTGGAACTTCCGGGAGCGGCGCGAGCAGGGATACCGCTTCTTTCGCGAACAGGTGTTTCCGCGCCGGATGGAGATGCTGACGATCGCGGACCGGATCGCGGCGGTGAACGCGCGCGAACTCACGGCCGGGGACCGTAAGCTTTCGCAGATGTTTGCGAATATGCGCGGCCGTCTGCTGATTGTATTTGCGGTGACGCTGTTGTTGGGGATCATGCAGGCCGCCGTCAGCATCCGCCAGACGCTGCGCCTGGAGCGGGCCGCCGCGCGCCACCTCGAGGAGGTCACGCGCGCCCGCACGGAATTGAAGGAGCTTTCCGCGCGCCTGGTCGAAACGCAGGAGAGCGAGCGCAAGGCGATCTCGCGCGAACTGCACGACGCCGTGGGGCAATCGTTGTCGGCGGTGCTGTTCGAGCTGCGCAACCTAGCGGCCGCGCTGCCGCCGGATCCGGCGCTCAAATCGCATCTTGAAACGACGCGCCGGCTGGTGGAGTCTTCGGTATCCATGGTCCGCAACATGGCGCTGCTGCTGCGGCCGTCCATGCTCGACGACCTGGGCCTGCTGCCCGCGCTGGAGTGGCAGGCGCGGGACGTATCGAGACGCACGGGCATGCTTGTGAATGTCGCCGCCGGAGAGCTTCCCGACGACCTTCCCGAGGAGCACAAGACCTGCATCTTCCGTGTTGTCCAGGAAGCCCTGAACAACATCGCCAAGCACGCCGAGGCCCGCACTGTGCGCATTTCGCTGAACCGGGAGCGCGACCACCTGCTTCTGGCGGTGCAGGACGATGGAAAAGGTTTCCGCGTGGGCGAGCAGAAGGGTCTGGGTCTGATCGGGATCAACGAGCGGGTAGAGAATCTGCACGGGAGAGTTCGGGTGGAATCCGAGCCGGGGCGCGGCGCCCTGCTGGAAATCCGCCTGCCGCTCGCCGAGACTCCCGCCGCGGCGCGCACTCTATGAGCATCCGCGTCCTTGTGGCTGACGACCACACCATGATTCGCAGCGGACTGCGCATGCTGCTCGAGCGGGAGCCGGGATTCGAAGTTGTCGCGGAAGCTTCCGACGGGCGCCAGGCGATTGAGCTTGCCGAATCCCTGAAGCCGGACGTAGCCGTGCTCGACATCGGCATGCCCAATCTGAACGGAATCGAGGCGACCCGGCACATCGTGCAGAAGCTCCCGCGCACGCGGGTCGTGGTGCTCAGCATGCATGCGGACGAGAGCTACGTTCTCAGGGCTCTGAAGTCCGGCGCCCGCGGCTACCTGCTGAAGGATTCCGCCGAGTCCGACATTCTCAATTCCATTCGAGCGGTGAATGAGGGCAAAGCATATTTCAGTCCCGAAATCAGCAAAATGCTGGCCGAAGATTATATGCGCCAGATGCAGCAGCGCGGGGTGGAGGACAGCTACGAACTGCTGACCGCGCGCGAGCGCGAGATCCTGCAGATGCTGGCCGAGGGCAGAAGCAATAAAGAGATCTCCTCGGCGCTCAACCTGAGCCTGTACACGGTGGAGACGCACCGCAGCAACATCCTGCAAAAACTCAACCTGCACAGCCTGCCTGAGCTGATTCTATATGCGGTGCGCAAGGGCATTATCTCCTGAGGGGGGTCGCGAAGGAGTCACGGACTGGAGAGCGCCGCCTGCCGGCTTAAGGAAGCAGCAGCGCCGGAGGGCGGCGCCTAACCCGGCGTGTAACAATGGGGTGCGGGGCGCGGCCGATTTGCGCCCCCTGGCCCCATCCTCTACAATGAGACTGATCGGCTGAGCGCCAAAACGTTTGCCCGCGGATGCTCCGGGTCCGATCGGTCCTGTTCAGATTGAACGATCAGCAGGTTCAGAGAGCCGATGTAGCTCAGTTGGTAGAGCGCGTCCTTGGTAAGGACGAGGTCACCAGTTCAATCCTGGTCATCGGCTCCAGTTCGGCCGCGGGTTGACGCAAGGTCGGATCGATCGCGCTTCGAACGATCCCACTTACTCCCAGAATCAGGATTTGAGAAGGTAATACATGGCGAAAGAGAAGTTTGACCGCAGCAAACCGCACGTGAACATCGGCACGATCGGGCACATTGATCACGGCAAGACGACGTTGACGGCGGCGATCACCAAGGTGCTGGCCAAGCACAACCCCAAGGTGAAGTTCCGCA
>DASRCT010000026.1:0-11286 GCA_035652975.1 Bryobacteraceae bacterium
CGGAGTTCCGGCGGAATCACCGGAATCACGTCCAGAATCATCCACTCCGGCTTATTGCCCGATTTGCGGAAGGACTCCACAACGCGCAGCCGCTTGGCGAACTTGAGCTTCTTCTGAACCGACGATTCGGTCTTCATCCGCTCGCGGATTTCCTGGCTCAGAGCTTCGATATCGATCTTTTTCAGAAGCTCTTTGATGCCCTCGGCGCCCATCATGGCGACGAACTTGCCGGGGTACTCCTGGTCGAGTTGGCGCTTGCGTTCGTCGGTGATGACTTCACCCTTCGAGAGCCCTTCGACTTCGCCGGGATCGACGACGACGTAGGCTTCAAAATACAGGACGCGCTCGAGTTCGCGCAGGGTGATGTCGAGCAGGTAGCCGATGCGGCTGGGCAGGCCCTTAAAGAACCAGACGTGGGAGCAGGGGCTGGCGAGCTCGATATGGCCGAGGCGCTCGCGGCGCACGCGCGAGAGGGTGACTTCGACGCCGCACTTGTCGCAGATGACGCCGCGGTGCTTCATGCGCTTGTACTTGCCGCAGAGGCACTCCCAGTCGGCGATGGGGCCGAAGATGCGGGCGCAGAAGAGTCCATCGCGCTCCGGCTTGAAGGTCCGGTAGTTGATGGTCTCGGGCTTGGTGACCTCGCCATGAGACCAGCTCCGGATCTTTTCCGGGGAGGCGAGACTGATCCGGATGGAATCGAAATCCGCGATTAAGTTTGCTCGATCGTACGGAGAGGAACGATACATGAAATCTCCTCAATAATCCTCATCAGGCGCCGCAGAGCAACGCCGCTGCGCGCGGAGAAAACGATGATCCACGGCGGGATGCGGCGATGTGCGGCCAACTCATCAGTCCGCTGCGAGAGCCGTGTCGGCCAGCTCGCGCGGCTTTTTCATCAACTCGACGTCCAGGCACAGGCTTTGCAGCTCGCGGATAAGGACGTTGAAGGACTCGGGGACGCCGGGTTCGGCGGCCGCTTCGCCCTTGACAATCGCTTCGTAGATTTTCGCCCGGCCGTAGACGTCATCGGATTTGGCGGTGAGCAGCTCCTGGAGAACATAGGCAGCGCCGTAGGCTTCGAGGGCCCAGACCTCCATTTCGCCGAAGCGCTGACCGCCGAACTGCGCCTTGCCGCCGAGCGGCTGCTGGGTGATGAGCGAATAGGGTCCGATGGAGCGGGCGTGGATTTTGTCGTCGACCAGGTGCGACAACTTGAGCATGTAGATATAGCCGACGGTTACCGGCTGTTCGAACAACTGGCCGGTGATGCCGTCATACAGCTTGACTTTGCCGGAGGTCGGAAGATTGGACCGGGCGAGCTGCTCCTTGATGTCCTTTTCCGTGGCGCCGTCGAAGACGGGCGTTGCGAATTTCAGACCGAGGGCGTGGGCGGCCCAGCCGAGGTGGGTCTCAAGAATCTGGCCGACGTTCATGCGGGAGGGAACGCCGAGCGGATTGAGAACGATCTCGACCGGGGTGCCGTCGGGCAGATAGGGCATATCCTCTTCGGGGACGATGCGGGCGATGACGCCCTTGTTGCCGTGGCGGCCGGCCATTTTATCGCCGACGCTCAGTTTGCGTTTCATGGCGATATAGATTTTGACCAGCTTGATGACGCCGGGCGGAAGCTCGTCGCCTTTTTTGAGTTTGGCGATCTTCTCCTCGGTGATTTTTTCGAGCACGGCGATCTGGCGCGAGGTCATTTCCTCGATTTCGTCGATTTGCTCATTGAGGCGCAGGTCCCGGCTGGAGAGCTTCATGCGCTTGAGGTCGCGCGCGCGGAGCTTTTCGATGACGTCGCGGGTGAGCTCCTGGCCTTTGGAGAGGAGTTTCTTATTGGTTTTTTCGTCGTGCAGGTCGGCGAGCAGCTGCTTGCCTTCAAACAGGGAGGCGAGGCGTTTGGCGCGCTCGTCGTTGAGGATTCTCTTTTCGTCCTCGAGGTTGCGGTGGAGGCGCTCGATCTGGGCTTCGAGAATGGCCTTGGAGCGCTCATCGAGCTCGGCGCCCTTGCGGGAGAACACCTTGGCGTCGACGACGGTGCCTTCGATGCCGGGGGGGCAATAGAGGGAAGCGTCCTTGACGTCTCCGGCCTTTTCGCCGAAGATGGCGCGCAGGAGTTTTTCCTCCGGGGTGAGCTGGGTTTCGCCCTTGGGGGTGACTTTGCCGACGAGGATATCGCCGGGTTTGACGCTGGCGCCGATGCGGATGATGCCGCTTTCGTCGAGATTGCGGAGGAAGGATTCCGCGATATTGGGGATGTCGCGGGTGATCTCTTCGGGGCCGAGCTTGGTGTCGCGGGCCTCGATTTCGAACTCTTCGATGTGGATCGAGGTGTAGTAATCGTCCTTGACGAGCTTTTCGCTGACGACGATGGCGTCTTCGAAGTTATAGCCGCGCCAGGGCATGAAGGCGACCAGGACATTGCGGCCGAGGGCGAGTTCGCCGGCCTGGGTGCAGGGGCCGTCGGCGAGCACGTCGCCCTTTTTGACGCGCTGACCGGCCGAGACGATTGGCTTCTGGTTGATGCAGGTGTTCTGGTTGGAGCGCTTGAACTTGGTGAGCTGGTAGATGTCGGCGCCGACTTCGCGGGAGAGCTGACCTTCGTGGGCGCCGCCTTCGACGCGGACGATGATGCGCTCGGAATCGACGGAGTCGACGACGCCGGAGCGGCGGCAGATGACGACCGCGCCGGAGTCGCGGGCGGTGACGCGCTCCATGCCGGTTCCGACGAGCGGCGCTTCGGCGCGCAGCAGGGGGACCGCCTGGCGCTGCATATTGGAGCCCATCAGGGCGCGGTTGGCGTCGTCGTTTTCGAGGAAGGGGATGAGGCTGGCGGCCACGGAGACGAGCTGTTTGGGGCTGACGTCCATGTACTCGACTTCATCGCGGTGGACGAGGACGAAGTTGCCCTGTTTGCGGGCGTTGACCAGGTCATTGACGATGCGGCCGTTCTGATCGAGCTGAACGTTGGCCTGGGCGATGATGTACTTGTCTTCCTCCCAGGCGGACAGATAGTCGCAGTGGGCTTCGAACTCGATGGTCTGCTTCTTTTTGGCGGCGAGGGCGGCGTTTTCCTTTTCGACGTCGGCGCGCAGGGCGACATCGTTGACCTTGTAATTGGAGTCGCCGGGGTTGAGGATTTTGACCTCGTCGACGACGACGCCGTCCTTGACGCGGCGGTAGGGGCTTTCGATGAAGCCGTACTCGTTGATGCGGGCAAAGCAGGAGAGCGAGGAGATGAGGCCGATATTGGGGCCCTCGGGGGTTTCGATGGGGCAGATGCGGCCGTAGTGGGTCGGGTGCACGTCGCGGACTTCGAAGCCGGCGCGCTCGCGGGAAAGTCCGCCGGGTCCGAGGGCGGAGAGGCGCCGCTTATGGGTGATCTCCGACAGGGGGTTGGTCTGATCCATGAATTGCGAGAGCTGGCTGGAGCCGAAGAACTCGCGGATGGCGGCCATCACCGGTTTGGCGTTCACCAGGTCGTGGGGCATGGCGGTGGACATTTCCTGGTAGACCGACATTTTTTCTTTGATGGCGCGTTCCATGCGGACCAGGCCGATGCGGAACTGGTTTTCGAGCAGCTCGCCGACGGCGCGGACGCGGCGGTTGCCGAGGTGATCGATGTCGTCGACGGCGCCGAGGCCCTTGCGGAGCTTGAGCAGGTACTTGATGGTGTCGACGAAATCGCGCTGGTCGAGCGTACGCTTATCGAGCGGGGTTTCGTCGGCCTTATCGTAGAGTTTGATGTTGAATTTCATGCGGCCCACGCGCGAGAAGTCGTACTTGCGGGGGTCGAAGAACATGCCCTGGAAAAGCTGGGTGGCGGTGTCGACGGTAGGGGGATCGCCGGGGCGCAGCTTGCGGTAGATTTCCAGCAGCGCGTCGTTCTGGGTTTTGACCGGATCCTTTTTGAGAGTGGCGGAGATGACGTTGCCGACGTCGTCGCGCTCAGGGAAGAAGACGTCGAAGCCGGGGATGCCGGCCTCGATGAGCCTGGCGATGGCGACTTCGCTCAACTCCTGGTTGGCTTCCACCAGGACCTCGCCGGTTTCCATGTCGATGACGTCGGAGGCGGCGAAGGCGCCGGCGAGATCGTTGGGGGCGACCTCGACCTGCTCAATCTTATTTTTCTGGATTTCGCGGTAGACGGACTCGGTGATTTTGCGGCCTTGGGGGACGATGGTTTCGCCGCCCTTGGCGTTGATGGCGTGCGAGAGCTTCAGGCCCTTGAGGCCCTGGCCGACCTTCCAGAACAGCTTTTTGTCCTTGATGACGATGTTGTTGATGGTGTAGAAGGCGTGCAGGATTTCGGAATCGGACTTCAGGCCGAGGGCGCGCATGAAGACCGTGCCGTAGAATTTCCGCTTGCGGTCGATGCGGACGTAGAGGAGATTTTTGTTGTCGTATTCAAATTCGACCCAGCTTCCGCGGTAGGGGATGATCTTGCCGAGAAAATATCCCTGGGCGGGCACCTTTTCGAAGAAGACTCCGGGGGAGCGATGCAGCTGGCTGACGATGACGCGCTCGGTGCCATTGATGATGAAGGTGCCGTTGTCGGTCATCAGCGGGATTTCGCCGAAGAAGACCTCTTGTTCTTTGATGTCGCGGATGGTTTTCTGGCCCGATTCAGGGTCTTTGTCAAAGACGGTGAGCCGGATGGTGACCTTGAGCGGAGCGGCGTAGGTCATGCCGCGCTCTTCGCATTCCTGGACGTCGTATTTCAGCTGGAGGGCGACGGGATCGCCGCAGCGGTTGCAGAAGGTCACGATATTTTTATTGAACGTTCCGCAGCGCGGGCAGAGCACGTCTCCGGCGTGGAACGGATCGGTCTGAATGGTTGCGCCGCAGGCGGGGTTGCGGCAGGTGGAGCGCAGGTGGTGCAGTCCTTTGAGGTTGCCGCATTTGCACTCCCAGTTGCCGATGGAGTAATCGACGAACTCCAACTGGCTCAGGCCGCGGAAATCGGAGATGGGGAACACCGAATTGAAGACGCTCTGGAGTCCGGTGTCCTCGCGCTCACTCGGAAGGAGGTCCATCTGAAGAAAGCGCTCATAGGAGTTCTTCTGGACCTCGATGAGATTGGGGATGGGGATCGAGGTTTTAATTTTCGAGAAATCAACTCGTTCGCGGGTGGCGCCATTGGCCGTATTTTGCATTTCCACTCCTCAGGATCAAACGGCGACAAAAGCCGCGCGCCGAATCATCGCCCGCCGCACACCGGACACAATCTGGCGCTGGTCTCTGGCGGCGGCAAGTTCGGCGGCGGCCCTACTTCCGCACAGAAATCCGACGTATTTTTCAGGTCCGGGGACAGCCAAGCCGGGACCGGGGAAATAAGACCGGGCAAATCTGGACGTGAGCAGCCCCCACCAGCGGAAAGGGGGCGTTCCGCGTGCGGGTACACCACTGGTTTTTCAAAAATGCGCAGGGCAAAGCCTAGCGCCCCCGCCGGTCCGGGGCGCCTGAAATCGCAGGGTGCGAAAATCACAAGAGCAAGGTCCGGGCTGTCTCCGGTAGAATCTCTCTCAGATTAGCAGACGGCGTTTGAGCAAGTCAAATGCCGAAGACGCCTGGCCCAAGGGGCCAGGGGGGCGAAAGCAAACCATTTCAACCAACAGCTTTGCTTTCAAGAGTTTGTCTTGGGCTCTGCGTTTTACTTCACTTCGACGGTTGCGCCGGCGTCGGTGAATTTCTTGCGAATCGCCTCCGCCTCTTCCTTGTTGACGCCCTCTTTGATGGGCTTAGGAGCGCTGTCGACAAGATCTTTGGCCTCTTTGAGGCCGAGATTGGTGACCTCGCGCACCGCCTTAATGACATTGATCTTGTTTGCGCCGGCCGAAGTGAGAATGACCGAGAATTCGGTCTTTTCTTCGGCTGGGGCGGCGGCTGCGGCGGCGCCGCCGGCAGCGGGCGCAGCGGCCACGGCCGCGGCGGCGGCCGACACGCCGAAAGCCTCTTCCATTTTCTTCACCAGCTCCGCCGCTTCGAGCAGCGTCAGTCCTTTGATTTGTTCGAGAATCGCGTTGATGTCCGCCATTGTCGCTGTTGAACTCCGTATTCTTGTCAGTTGTGGGTTGTCAGTCGCTACGAGCTGACAACTAGCTTTGAAACCTGTTCTGCTTGTGAGCCTCGCTGAGGACCACGGCGAGATTGCGCGCGAGTCCGTTCAGCGCGACGGCCATGCGCTGGGCGCCGGCGTTGATGAGCCACATGATTTTTCCGATCAGTTCCTCCTTGGAGGGCAGGTTGGCGAGGTCGTGGATGGAGTTGACATCGACGACGCGTCCTTCCACCATTCCGGCCTTGAAGGTGAACGTGGGGTTGGCCCTGGCATAGGCGGTGAGCGCCTTAGCGAGCGCCACGGGATCGCCGGAAGTGTAGGCCATGGAGGTCATGCCGGCGAGATTTTTCATGAGATCGCGCGCCGGGGTGCCCTCGGCCGCTTTGGCGGCGATATTGTTCTTGATGACCTTATAATTTCCGCCCGCGCCGCGAATGGCCTTGCGCAACTCAAAATCCTGTTGCACGGTCAGCTTTTCGTATCCGTTGAGGAACACGTGCCTGGCCTTTTGCAATTCGCTGTGGAGCGCCTCCAGATCCCTTTTCTTGTCTTCCTTCTTTTTCATGGTTCCTACTCTGGCGCGAGATGCCTATGCAGTTTTGGTATTAAACGGGGTGACGTCGAGGCGCACGCCGGGCCCCATGGTGGAGCAGAGGGTGACGGTCCTGACGTACTTGCCCTTGGCCGCGGCGGGCTTAGCGCGCACAACGGCCTGGATGAGCGTGCTCGCATTTTCGACCAGTTTGTCGGTCGCGAAGCTGACCTTGCCGACCGGGGCGTGAATCACGCCGGTCTTGTCGACGCGAAATTCGACCTTGCCGGCCTTGACCTCGCGGACCGCCTGCGCGACATCCTGGGTCACGGTACCGGTTTTGGGATTGGGCATGAGGCCGCGGGGGCCGAGAATTTTTCCGAGGCGTCCGACGGAGCGCATCATGTCGGGCGTAGCGATCACGGCGTCGTAACCGATCCAGTTTTCGGTCTGGATGCGCTGGACGATTTCCTCGCCGCCCACGAAATCGGCGCCGGCTTCGGCGGCTTCGCGCTGCTTCTCTCCGGAGGCGATCACCAGCACTGTTTTGGATTTCCCCAAGCCGTGCGGCAGGACGATGGTGCCGCGGACCATCTGATCGGCGTGTTTGGGATCGACGCCGAGCCGCATGTGCACCTCGACGGTTTCATCAAACCTGGTGAACTTGATTTTCTGAACGAGGGGCACCGCCTCTTCGAGGGTATACGGTTTGGGTTGGACCTGCTGCGCAGCGGCAGCGTATTTCTTTCCGGTTTTCCTTGCCATGGAACCTCACTGGTGCGAACGGCCGCTCAGAGGCGGGCCTCCCATTGGGGCTAACTTGCGTTGGGGCGCAACGATCAGAATAGCAGATTCGGAGCGCGATCGTCTATCCGCGCTCGAATCTCGCGTCGATCCGCGCTTGAATCTCGCGCCCGAAGGGGCGGTCGGGGGGCGCCGCATGAGGACGGTCAAGGGGGGCAGGCCGAGGGGGACAGCTTCCTAGTGGCTGCCGACGGGCTCCCGCCGGCTGGCGCGGGCTTCGGCGGGGGCGGGGCCGAGCGCGGCCTGGTAGAGCGCCGCCATGGAGCTGCTGAGTTTATCCAGACAAACCTTCTTTGTGTAGAGCATATGGCCGGCGTCGCAGTAGGCGAGGCTGACGTGTCCGGCGAGGGTGGGGTCGAGCCCCAGGTGATTCACGGTGTACTCGGTGGCGAAGAAGGGCGTGGCGAGGTCGTAGTAGCCGTTGACGATCAGCACGCGCAGATTGGGATTCTGGGTCATGGCCTGGCGCAGGCCTTCGGCGACGTTCAGGTATTGGTTTTGATAGCGGCCGTAATTCCAGGGCTGCACCTTGCCGGTGAGGATTTCGTAGGGCAGGTCGCTTTCATACTTCAGATCGGCGCGGACGTATTGATTGAACATGGCGGTAAAGGCGCCCTGGACGGCGGCGTAGCTTGGATCGTACTCGGCGCGCTCGCCGGCGGCATCGAGGTCGATGCCCTCGAGGCGGCTGTCGTAGCGGCCCACGGTGCGGCGCTGGTCGCGCAGCAGCTCCTTGGTGAAGCGCGCGATGGAGACGCGCAGATTGGCCTCCTCGACGTACTTCTGGGATAAGCCGGTCAGATGAGCAAGCTGGCGGGCGACAGCGGCCCTTTCCTGGGGCGTGATCTTGTCGCCTTTCATCAGGGCAAGGGCGTATTCGCTGGCGGCGAACCGGCGCGATTCGTTGATCGCTTTTTGCAAGTCGCCGAGATCGGGCGCGAGCTTTTTGTGATACCAGGCGGTGGCGGTGTAGGTGGGCAGGAAGAGAACGTAGGGCAGGTCGTTTCCGATTTCGAAGCGCGTGGTGGCGAAGTTGAGAATGGAGGAGATGAGGGTGATGCCGTTGAGGTAAATGCCGCGCTGGAGCAGCACCTGGGAGAGGCCGGCGGCGCGCGTGGTTCCATAGCTTTCGCCGGCGAGGAACTTCGGCGATGCCCAGCGCTCGAAACGCGTGGTGTAGAGGCGAATGAAATCGGCGACGGAATCCAGGTCGCCTTCGACGCTGTGAAACTGGGCGGGATTTTCGCCGGGGGCGTGGCGGCTGAAGCCGGTGGTGACGGGGTCGATGAAGACCAGGTCGGTAAAGACGAGCGGGGTATTCTCATTGTCGGTGAGCTGGTAGGGCGGGGCGGGCTGGGTTCCATCCGGCGGCATGGCGACGCGCCTGGGGCCGAAGGCGCCGAGGTGGAGCCAGACGGACGATGATCCGGGGCCGCCGTTGAAGGTGAAGGTGATGGGCCGTTTGGATTTATCCGGCACGCCGTCGCGCGTATAGGCGACAAAGAAGATGCTGGCCAGCGGTTTTTCATCCTCGCGCCTGAGCACGAGGGTTCCGGCGGTGGCGGTATAGGGTATGGTCTGACCCTTGACCACGATGGAGTGCTGCGTTTTGGACAGGCGCTCGACGGCAGGCGGGGCGGGGAACTGCTGGGCAGCTGGCGGCGTTTGCGAAGGGGGCTGCGGACCGACAGGCGGCTGGGCGGACGGCTGCTCGCGCGCGGCTTCGGTTGCGGGCGGCGCGCCTGGCTGCCGTTGACCGCGGCCCTGACCCGCGAGGCAGCATGCGGCGGCGACCAGAAGGAAAACGAGCGGCGCGCTTCGATCCACGGATACTGTTATAGCAGGTGCTTGTGTTCAGTCGGGTATTGAGCGGCGGGGCGCTGCTGGCATGGATTTATCTGTTGCTGTTCCGGCAACGGTTTTGGAGGATCCGGGCGGCGGAGGGGGTTGGTGAGGGCGCGGTCGGTGAACGGCGGCGCATCGCCGCGATTGTGCCGGCCCGCAATGAGGCGGCGCTGATTGCCAGGAGCGTGACCACGCTGCTCGACCAGGACATCGAGGGGGAGCTGCGGATCTGGGTGGTGGACGATCACAGCGAGGACGGCACGGGCGTGCGGGCGAGGGAGGCGGCGGAGCAGTGTGGGGCGCAGGACCGTGTCACGGTGCTTGCCGCCTCGGAGCTCGCGGCGGGCTGGACCGGGAAGCTGTGGGCGTTATCGCAGGGGATTGAAGCGGCGCGCGGTTTTCAGCCCGACTGGCTGTTGCTGACGGATGCCGATATCGAGCACGCGCGGGGAAACGTGCGATCTCTTGTCGCCCGCTGCGAGGCTGGCGGTCTCGATCTGGCGTCCTATATGGTCCGGCTGCACTGCGAGAGTTTCGCTGAGCGCGCGCTGATTCCCGCATTTGTATTCTTTTTTTTCAAGCTGTACCCGCCGGAGCGGATCAACGATCCGGGCCGCGCTGCTGCGGCGGCGGCGGGCGGCTGTATTCTGATTCGTCCTCAAGCGCTGGACGGCGCAGGAGGCATTGGGGCGATTCGGGGCGAAATCATCGATGACTGCGCGCTTGCGAAGCGCGTGAAGGGGGCGGGCGGCCGGATCTGGATGGGGGTGGCGTCGGAGACCAGGAGCGCGCGGGCGTATCGCGGCTTTGGCGAAATCTGGAACATGATTGCGCGCACGGCGTTTACGCAGTTGAAACATTCAACTCCGATACTGATTGGGACGATAATAGGCATGATGGCGCTGTATGTTGCGCCCATTGCGGCGTGGTTTACGGGGGATCGCGCCGCGGCGACATGCGGTTTGGCGGCATGGGCGCTCATGAGCGCGATGTACGCCCCGGCGGTGCGCTTTTACCGGCTGAGGCCCTTGTGGGCGATGAGTCTGCCAGCGGCGGCGGCGTTTTACATGGGCGCAACGGCGTGTTCGGCGGTGCGTTACTGGCGCGGCTGCGGCGGGCAATGGAAGGGGCGCGTACAGGACCTTCAAGGCAACCGCGGCGGGCGGAGGCGCGTCTCAAGTGCAGCTCAGGGCCGGGGATAAGCGCAAGGGGCGATGCGGATGTCACGATGCGGACGTTAAACCAGCGTGGGGTCTCAGGCGGGCGCAACGGCTGGCTGCGGCTGGCCGCAGTGATGTGGGCAGGCGCAGCCTGGGGGCCGGCGATTGCGGGGCCGGATCCGGCGCCGCTGATCGAACCGGCGAGCATTCGCGTGGAGCGCCGCGACGTACCGGGCGGCGGCGAGCTATACACCTATTTCGGCAGCGAATCGGGCGGCTCGGGCAACGCGGACATTCCGTTTCTGAGCATTCTTCGGGACACGCTGGGCGATTCGGATCCAAGCAACGACCGGTTGCGTCAGGTGTGGGCATTCACTTACAGCCGTCCTTCGATCTGGAAGCGGCTGGCGGCAGGGGTTCCGTTCCTGTACCACCGGGCGGGGTGGAAGGACGTATCGGAAAAGACGACGCCGCCGGTGGTGATTGATCTGGCGGCGCCGGCGCGCGGCACGTGGCAGCGAGTAGCGGGGGCGCTGCTGCAATCCATCGTGCTGGATCCGCTGGGAATGCCCTGGCGCGCTTCGACGCGGGCCTACCGCGGGCGCTCGAGCGAGTACCGGATGATGCACGTGTGGAATGCGATGAGCGTGCTGTCGGCCGATTCAGCGGCCGGGCGGGTTTCGCCGCTTTCGGCGCGGGATCTGGACCTGATCCAGGGGCGTTTGCTGCTTTCCGGGCGCATGCTCGGCGGATTAGTGGACGCGCGGTGCGCTGAGGAGGCCTGGCGGAAGGAGCGTGAGCGGATGCTGGAGACGCGGGCGCGCAACTGGGAGCTGTTGCGGCAGCGCGCCGAAGAGAACGGGTTGTATTTCGAGCCGCTG